>CACBYV010000001.1 GCA_902543575.1 uncultured Pelagibacteraceae bacterium
TTTTTCTATCAAATTTTTAAAAGTGATGTTATTAAATTTTGCAATTTCCGGCACGAGAGATAGTGATGTCATTCCTGGCTGTGTATTTGTCTCCAGCAAATAAAATTTATTTTTGTGAAATCTAAAATCTGATCTTGTTACGCCTCTACAATTAAGTAATTTGTGAGCTTTTAGAGCAATTTGACAAACTTTTTTGTAATTTTTTCTGCTCATTTTGACTGGAATAATATGTTCTGTTTTAGCTTTAGGATTATACTTTGCCTCATAATCGTAAAATTTTCTTTTAGGTTTTAGTTCAATTGCTCCAAGAATTTTTCCAGATAAAATTGCAACCTGTATTTCTCTTCCTGAAATGTATTTTTCAATTAAAATTTCACTGTAATCTTTTAGTTTATTGAGGTTTTTAAAAAAATTTTCTAAATTACAAATATAAACGTTAACGCTGGAGCCTTCATTAACTGGTTTAATAACAAGTGGAAAACCAATTTTGTTGATTAGCATTTTTAAAAATTTCATTTTGTTTATTTTTTTTTTTGTTTTAAACTTTATGTATTTAGGTGTTAAAATATTATTTTTTATATAAATTTTTTTTGAAATATCTTTATCAATAGCTAAAGATGAGGACAAAACCCCTGAATGTGTATATTTTATTTTTTCAGACTCTAAAATAGCTTGAATATATCCATCTTCTCCATACCTTCCATGCAATAGATTAAATACTATATCAGGCTTGAAATTTCTCAGATCTTTTACAAAATTGCCGTTAGGATCCAAAGTTTTAATTTTATATTTTTTAATTTTATTTAATTCTGTAAAAACTGATTTTGCTGTTTTTAAACTAACCTCTCTTTCTTTTGAATAACCTCCTGCTAAAATTATTATTTTTTTCATTAATCTACTATTTGAATTTCTAATGTAATATTTATGCCAGTTTTTTCTTTTACACATTTTTTTACAAAATTTATTAAGGAGTTCATTTGTTGGAAAGTAGCATTATTTTTATTTACAAAAAAATTCGAGTGCATCTTAGATATAGTAGCATCTCCAAAATTAATATTTTCTGGAACTGATAATTTAATTAATTCCCATACTTTTTTCTCAGTTTGTTCAATTGGATTTTTAAATGTGCTTCCGCCAGTTTTTATTTTTGATGGTTGAGTATTATTTTTTTTTTCAATTAATTCATCAATGCAAGATTTTATCTTTAGTTTTTCTGACAAATTCCCCTTGAATGTAGCGCTTAAAAATATCAAATCTTTATCTAATTCTGTATTTCTATAATTAAACTTTATTTTCTCAGATGGTATGACTTTTATATTTCCGTAATAATCAATACATTGTATTGAAACTATTAAATCTTTAAATTCTTTACCAAAACACCCAGAATTCATTTTAATTCCCCCTCCGATAGATCCAGGAATACAATACATAAACTCAAATCCACCAATATTATTTTTCATCGCAAAATCTGAGACTTTCTTTTGAGAACAAGATGATCCTGCGATTATAGTTTCGTTATTTAATTTTGATATTGAAGAAAAATTATTACTTAATTTTATGACTACACCATTGTATGTTTCATCTTTAAATAATACATTAGAACCAAGTCCCAAAACAAATATTTTTCCTCTATTTGAGTATAGTAATAAAAATTCTTTTAATTCTTTTAAATTTTTTGGCTTGAAAAATATTTTAGATTTACCACCAATGTTAAACCAATTTAGTTTTTTTATATCAAAATTAAAAAAAAGTTCAGAATGATTTTTGTTTTTAAAATTTTCAAGATCCTTTATATTCATATTAGTTTAATTTTCTAACCCAAGATGAAATAGTTCCTGCACCCATTGCTATAAAAATTTTATTTCCAAAAGCTAAATTATTAGTAATTTTTTTTAATTCTATCTCATCTTTTAACATAATTAATTTAACTTTTGAATTTTTTGCGATTAATGAAGCAAAAGATGTATACGAAAAATTTAATTTAATATTTTCTCCAGCTTTATAAATGGGGCAGAGTAAAACTGTGTCAGCTTTTCTAAAACAATTTGAAAATTCAACTTTTAGACTGTTTACTCTAGAAACCCTATGTGGTTGAAAGATGCAAACAATTTCCTCATTTTTATAAACTTTTCTTACTCCATCCAATACTGAAAGAATCTCAGTTGGGTGATGTGCGTAATCATCAAAAAAAGGCACACTGTTTTTTTTGAACAAATAATCGAATCTTCTTTGAACTCCTTTGAAACTTTTTAAACCTAATTTAATTAGGCTATCAGGTACACCTATTGAAAATGCAACAGCTAATGCTGAAGTAGCATTTTTAATATTATGCAATCCAAGTAAAGGAATTATTATATTTTTAATAGCTTTTATTTTTCCAGGTATTTTAATCTTAACATCAAATTTTGAGTAACTTTTATTTTGTAAGATATTTTCAATCATAAAATTTGACTTTTTATCTAAGCCGTATGTATAAAAATTTTTATTTTTAATTTTTGACAAGGTGCTTTTTAAAATTTTATCATCTAAACAAATAAATGCTTTTCCAACTGATGGCGTTTTGTCAATAAACTCAATAAACTTACTTTTTAGATTTCTTATACTCTTATAAAAGTCCAAATGTTCATGATCTATGTTAGTTATTATTGAATATTGAAAAGGTATTTGAAGAAAGCTTCCATCGGACTCGTCTGACTCAATCAAGCTCCAATCACTTTTTCCTAATTTAGCTGAACTACCTATTGAATTTAAAACACCACCATTAATTATTGTAGGGTCTAATTTAGCAAAATTTAAAATAGTTGATAAAATAGATGTTGTTGTTGTTTTTCCATGTGAGCCTGTAACAACAATATTTTTCATCAGAGAAACAATATGCCCAAGTAATTCACCTCGTTTATAAATCGGTAAATTTAATTTTTTTGCCTGTTTATACTCAGGATTTGATTTTTTAATTGCTGAAGAAATTACTAAAATTGTGCAATTTTTAATATTATTTTTACTGTGTTTTAAATATATAGGAATTTTTTTTTTTCTTAAATTATTTAAATATTTATTATTGGCAATATCACTGCCTTGAATTTTAAAACCAAGGCTATTCATTATTAGTGCTAATCCACTCATGCCAATGCCCCCAATGCCTACAAAATGAATTAACTCTGTTTTTCCTAAATTAATTTTCATTAATAATTTCCATAATACGATTATTTATATTATTCCAAGTATTTTTTTCATTTAATTTTTCCATATGATCAATTTTTTTAATGTAATATTCATCATTTTTAAATATTTTAGAAATTAAACTTGATAACTTCCCAATTTCAAATTCGTCTTGATTAATAATCCAGCAACAATTTTTTTGATAATAATAATTTGAATTATAAAATTGATGATTATCTTTTGCAGTCGGTAGAGGTATTGCAATAAATGGTATATTTAAGTACGAAAGTTCACTTAAAGTACTCGCCCCACCCCTGGTTATTGCTAAATCAATTCCATCATAAATATTTTTACTTTCATTAGTAAAATTAAAAATTTTGAAGTTTATTTTAGCTTTTTCATATTTTTTGCTTACTAAAGTATTCATATTTTTATCTGATACTTGTTGAAGAATTTCAATTTGGAATAAGTTTGAAATATTGACTATAAAATCAGTAATTTTATGATCAAAAAAAGATGCTCCTTGACTTCCTCCAATAATAAGAATTTTTTTTGTTTTTTTTGAATTAGATTTAGAATTTTTTCTTAATTTATAAATTTGATTTCGAAGAATTGGGTCAATTGTTATTTTTTTTGAAACATATTTATCTGGAAAATTTTTAAGATTTCTATCATAACAAATAATTTTATTTGAAAATTTTAACATTATTTTGTTTGATCTTCCCAATACACTATTTGGTTCAAATAAAATAATTTTTTTTTTTTTTAAGTATGCAGCGATACAAAATGGGATAGACATATATCCACCCATGCTAATCACAATGTTAATTTTATTGTTTTTTAAAAAATTTAATGATTTTATTATATTAAAAATATATTTTATTAATTTTAATGGAAAAAGATAAGGGTTTGAAAATAAATGAGGTACGTCTAAAATAACATATTCGTAATTATTTTGATCAATAAACTTACTACCCCTAATATCAGAAACAATTTTAACATTAAAATTTCTTTCTAAATGTTCGAGTAATGAAATGGCTGGTATTACATGTCCACCAGATCCTCCTGTTACTAACAGTACATTCTTCATTTAAATTAATTTTCTTTTAGTTAGATTTAAAATTATTCCAGTTAATATAGACGTACCAATAATTGATGATCCTCCATAACTTAAGAAAGGCATAGTCATGCCTGTTGTAGGAAGCATTCTTATATTTACACCAATATGAATAAAAGTTTGTAATAATATTATTGAAATACTACCAACTAATATAAGTTTAAAATTATTATTTTTTGTTAAATTTATTTTTTTTAAAACTCTATAAGATAAGACTAAATAAAGTAATATTATACCTATTAAGATAATTACTCCAAATTCTTCAGCAATTACAGAAATTATATAATCTGTATGTGCTTCTGGTATTCTTGAATTTAAAGTTCCTTCACCTATTCCTTTTCCAAAAAAACTTCCACTGGATATTGCATCGCTTGCTTTATCAGCCTGGTAATTATTACCGCTAGAATTATCTAAAAATGACATTAATCTTATTCTTATGTATTCAAACTTTGGCACCAAAAAGACTAAAAATAGAGTTAATGAACTTACAGCTAATAATGAGATTGCAAAAAGTAATAAATTTATTCCTGAAACAAAAATAATGGCAAGCCAAACAGATATTATTAATAATGTTTGTCCTAAGTCTGGTTGAGATAAAAGTAAAATAATAATTGGAACTAAAATGACTGAACTAAAGAGATATTTTATGTAAAGATTTTTTTTTTCTAATGAAATTATTAGTGAAATAACAATAACAAAAAAAGGTTTTAAAGTTTCAATAGGTTGAAACCTAGGTAATGATCCAATATCTAACCATCTCTTTGACCCTTTGACCTCCACGCCAATTAAAGGAACTAAGAATAAACTTATAAATGTGATAACAAATAATACGACTGATAACCTAATTAAAATTTTTTGATCTAGTAGAGATAAAAATAAAATTAAAAATATTCCTATTAAAACAAAAATTAAATGTTTTAAAAAAAAATAATAAGAATTTGTGTTTAATTTATCTGATGCAATTATTGAAGTTGAAACTAAAGAAAAGAACAAACCTAGTGAAAATAATAGACTTATTATTAAAAAAATTGTTTTATCGATGTTTTTCCACCAATCATAAAATGTATCAAAATATTTATTCATTTAATTGGTAAATATCTTTTAATTAACATATTGAATTGTCTACCTCTTTCTTCAAAATTTTTGTATTGATCAAATGATGCGGCCGATGGGCTGAATAAAACTGTAACTTTTGTTTTTATATCCTTAAGGTTTGGAATTAATTTAAGAGTATTTCTCAGATCTTTTGATAGATTAACTTTAATTTTATTTTTAAATAGTTTGAAAAAAACATGTCTATCTTTCCCGTAAATATATGCTTCTAAATTTTTAAAATACTTTTTATTTAAATTAAATTTGTCACCCTTTTTAAATAATCCTCCCAAGATCCATAAAATTTTTTCATTAGTTTCTAAAAATGGAATAGTAGAAGATAATGTTGTTGACTTAGAGTCGTTTATTATTTTTAAATATTTTGATTGATAGATAACTTCTTGTCTAAACTTTAAAGGTTTAAATTTATTTATAGTTTTTATTACAGTTTTTAAATTAAGCTTCATTTGTTTCGATAACTCAAATAGAAAATTTAAATTTTGAAAATTTGCTGAATTTTTAAAATTGTCATTACTTAATTTATTTTTTAAATATGCATACTTATTTTTACTTACATATATTATTTTAGATTTTATATTTTTAGGTCTTAATAAGTCTTTCAATAAATTAGTGTTTGTTATTATTGCTATATCATTTTCGTTTTGTCTTATTACACACTTTAATTTTGATAATACATAATTCTTCATTGTATTATGCCTTTCTAAATGATCTGGGGAAATATTAATGATTATAGAAAATTTTGATTTGAAATATTTACTATAAGCTAGCTGATAAGAAGAAGCCTCAATAACAAAGATGGTATTTTTAGTGATTTTTTTTTCATCTAAAATAGGATTTCCGATATTTCCAGTTAACCTAGTATCATAGTGGTGGTTCTTTAAAATATCATAAAGCAACTTACTTGTAGTTGACTTTCCATTCGTGCCAGTAATCGTAATTGTTAAAACTTCAGGGTTAAATTTATAAAAAATATCAAAATCAGTAATAACTTTTTTTTGGTTCTTTTTTAAATAATTTGATAACTGGCATCTATTTATATTAATACCGGGACTTATAATTATATAATCAAAATTATAATTTAATAATTTTGATTTAGAAATAAAAAATTTTTTATATTTATTTTTTATTTTTTTCTTATCATCGTCGAAAATAAAACACCTATTTTTCTTTTTTAAATATTTTAATGATGAAATTCCAGATTTTGCAAAACCATAAATTAAAAAATTTTTACTTAAAATTTCATTTTTTAATTTCATTATCTAAGTTTCAAAGTTGCTAATCCAATCATCGCTAGAATAATAGAAATTATCCAAAATCTAATTACAACCGTTGACTCTGGCCATCCTTTTTTTTCAAAATGATGATGTATTGGAGCCATTTTAAATACTCTTTTACCTGTTAATTTATAGGAAATAACTTGAACTATTACAGAAATAGCTTCTAAAACAAACAATCCACCTGTTATTGCTAACACAATTTCGTGCTTAGTTATTATACCAACCGCTCCCAGTGAACCACCTAATGATAAAGATCCAGTGTCTCCCATAAAAATTTTTGCTGGTGGTGCATTAAACCATAAAAAACCTAAACAAGCCCCGATTATTGATCCACAAAATATCGAAGCTTCTCCAACACCCTCTATATATGCAATCTGAAGATAATCAGAAAAAATTATGTTACCAGAGACGTAACTAATAAATGCAAAACAAGCAGCAACTAACATCACAGGAACTGTTGCTAATCCGTCCAAACCATCTGTTAAATTAACTGCATTTGAAGCTCCAACTAATATGAACATATAAAAAGGTATAAAAAACCAGCCAAGATTGATTACTAAGTTTTTGAAAAAAGGAAAATATAGATTGTTTATTTGATCAGAATTACTTGTGATATAAAGTATAAATATACCAATCAAAGCTAAAATAATTTGTAGAGAGAACTTTAGTTTAGAAGAAATTCCATTCGAACTTTTTAACTTTATTTTTTTATAATCGTCATAAGCTCCCAATAATCCAAAAGAAGCTGCAATAAATATTAAAAACCAATTGTAAGGATTTGATAAGTCACCCCATAGTAATACTCCTGAAAAAACACCTAGTAAAATTATTAGTCCTCCCATTGTAGGTGTTCCAATTTTTCTAATTATATGATCGCTAGGTCCATCTTCTCTGATTGGATTATGAATCTGTTTTGAAGAAAAAAAATTAATTAATGGGTTTCCAACTAAAAAAACAACAACCATAGCTGTAAACATAGCAAGACCAGTTCTTACTGTTAAATATTTAAAAACATTCAAAAAGCTAAATTGATCTACTAGAATTGAAAAAAGTTCAAACAACATTAAGATTTTGATCCAATTTGTTTAGTTATTTGGTTTAGTCCTGTAGAATTTGAGCCCTTTATCATTAAAAAATCACCATTATTTAAATCATTTTTTATTATATTAAGAATTTCACTGGTTGATTTAAGTATTTTTCCTCTTTTTTGTGTTCTAATTTTGTTAAATGTTTCTATGATATAATTCCCATAAACAAACAACTTTTTGAACTTTGCCTTATTGATATCTTTTGCAGCTTCAAAATGGAGTTTTTTTGAAAATTTTCCTAATTCTAACATGTCACCTAGTAGTATAAATTTTTTATTTGGATTTACTTTTAAATTATCAAATTTCTTAATTGAGAAATTAAGAGATAATGGATTTGAGTTATAACTTTCATCTATTATATTAACTTTTTTAGAGCCGACAGTGAATTTTTTTATGTTTCCTCTACCACTTGGTATTTTATAATTAGAAAAAAAGTTACTTTTTATTTTATCAATGATATTTAAACTTTTACAAACTGCTATGGAAGCCAATATATTATCCAAATAATGTAATAAGTTATTATTAATTTTAAATTTAAAAGTTTTAGAAGCTACGTCAATATAAATGATATAAGATTTCTTAGATTTTTTTAATTTAGATAATCTAATATTAGAGTTTTTGTGTTTACCAAAAGAAATGATATTTAAATTATTTTTGTTTGCTAAATTTGAAAAAAAATTAAAAAATTTATCATCTTTATTCAATACAATTGTACCATTTTTTTTTATGTTGAAAATAATCTCTGATTTGGCTTTAGCTATATCCAATAAAGATTTAAAATTTTTGGCGTGCGCATAACTAATATTTGTAATAACTCCAACGTCTGGTTTAATTATTTTGGATAAATAGTCTATTTCTCCCTTTTTATCCATTCCAATTTCAAATATTCCATAAGTCGTATTCTTATTTAAATTTATTAATGAAATCGGTAAACCGAATTTATTATTGAATGAATTTTTTGAAAATGTTGTGGAATAATTTTTTTGAAGACATTGTCCTAACAATTCCTTCAGCGAAGTTTTACCTGAGGATCCTGTAATTGCAACTTGAGATGCATTAGAAGAAATTCTTATCTTTTGTGAAAATTTAATTAATAATTCTTGAGTACTTTTAACATTAATCTTTTTTTTACTATCTTTTTTGTTATTTTGAAGTATTGCTAATTTTGCTCCATTTTTTAGAGCCTCGTCTGCAAAATCATTTCCATTAAAAGATTTCCCCTTAATTCCAAGGAAAATTTTACCTTTATTCTGTTCTTTCGAATTAGTGCTAATTTTTAAATTTTTTAATCTATCTAATTTTTTGTTATTTATAATTTCTTTAAGTATATTTAATTTCCAATCATTTGATAAAATTCTATTTTTTAAAATTATTGATTTTTTTATATTGTCTTTGTCAGAAAATTTATTTTTCTTAATATATTCTTGAATGTTTTCATGTCCCTTTCCTGCAATAATTAAAACCTCATCAGACTTACTATTTAAAATTGCTTTTTTTATAGCTAATTTTCTTGATGGTATTTCAATCATTTTAGAGGGTAAAATTGATTTCTTAATACTTGCTCTGATATTTTCTGGATTTTCACTTCTAGGATTATCGTCTGTAAGATAAATATAATTACATAGTTTGTTAGCAATTTTGCCCATTATTGGTCTTTTTTCTTTATCTCTGTCACCACCACATCCAAATACAATATTAATTTTTCTTAAACCAAATTGATCTTTAATATTTTCTATACTTGTTTTAAGAGCCTCTGGAGTATGAGCATAGTCTAAAATAAAAATTGAATTATCTTTTGTTGTTCCGATTATCTCTAGTCTTCCTTTTGCGGGTTTAATATACTTAAGTTTTTTAACAATATCATCAATTTTTAGATTACTTTTAATTGCTGCTGCAATAGCCATCATCAAATTCTTAATTTGTATTTTTCCAATTAGGCTTGTTTTAAATTGGTATGCCTTATTTTGAAAAGTAAACTTTATATGTTGGTAATTATTTAAAATTTTAATTGAATTAATTTTTAAATGACTATCTGATGTACCAATGTTTAATAAATTTAGTTTTTTTCTTTTGGCTATTTTTTTAAAGGTCAGTGAATATTTTAAATCATTATCAAATATCAAATTTCCATTTTTCTTAGTCAACTCATTGAATAAGACTAATTTTGAATTAAAATAATTTTTATAATTTTTGTGATAATCCAAATGATCTCTGCTTAAATTAGTGAATATAGATGTGCTAAATTTAATACCATGTAATCTTTTTTGATGAAGGCCATGACTTGATGCTTCTAAAATTACATTTTCAATTTTTTTTTTCTTTAAATTTGCAAGTATTTTATTAATTGTAATAGCATCAACGGTTGTATTATTAAGTTTTGAATTAACGCCATTTGATTTGACGCCTAAAGTTCCAATTGAGGCTACTCTTTTTTTATTAAGTTTTAATATCTGGTAATAAAAATTGACTATAGATGATTTACCGTTTGTACCAGTTACAGCAATTATATTATTTGGTTTTTTATTGTAATATTTATTTGCAAAACTTGATAAGGCTAATCTAGGATCACTTACTTTTATATATAATACGCCTTTATTGATTCCAGTTTTAAACTTATTTGATACAATTATTCTGGCACCTCTTTTAATGGCGTCATTTATGAAATTATTTCCATTGAATTTACTACCCTGTATTGCAAAAAATATATAATTTTTTTTTATTTTTTTTGAATTAAATTCAAATCCATTAAAAATTTTATTATTAAAATCTTTTTTAAGATTTTTAAAAAAGCTTTTTAATATCATTATGAAATTTCTTAATATTTTATGGCTAAAATAGGCCCGATTTTTTCAATTATATTTTTGGCAACCTCAACGGAAGTCCAGCCAGCAGTATTAAAAGGTGTACCTATTATCTTCCTCTTTTTACCATCATTATATTCATAAATATAAGTTTCACTCAATTTTGGTTCATCTAACAATACAATTAAAACGTATTTTGGAGAAGATATTGGAAAAATTGAAGCAAAAGTATTTATTTTTTTTTTAGAATATTTACCCTTTATAGATTTTTGAGCTGTTCCTGTTTTTCCAGCAATTTCATAACCAGCAATATTTGCTAAATTAGCTGTGCCCTGTTCGGATGTTACAATTTTTCTCAATATTTCATTAATTTTATTCGAATTTTCTTGTGTAATTATTTGCTCACCTCTTTTCTGATTTTTCTCTTGTTTAATTAAGGTTGGTTTTATTTTATATCCACCATTTGAAATTATCGCGTAAGCATTTGCAAGTTGAAGTGGTGTGGTTGTTATACCATGCCCATATGCTGATGTAGCTAATTTACATTTTCCCCATTTAAAAGGAATTGGATTTCCAACTTCTTCAATATCAAATTGTATTTTGTTCAATAAATCTAAATTTTCTAGAAAATCTTTAAAATTTTCTAAACCGACTTTCTGAGCAATTTTGATTGAACCAATATTTCCAGATCTAATTAATATTTCTTCTGCAGTAAGACTAGATGGAATATCCATATCATATTCAGAGATTGATCTTCCAGCACATTTTATTTTTTTTGGTAAATTTTTAAAAAGTGTATCTTCTTGGATAACATTTTTTTGAAGCCCAGCAGCCAGTGTAAATGTTTTAAAAACTGATCCAAGTTCATAGACACCTGATGTTGATCTATTGATAAATTTTTTATCAGAAATATCTTCTCTTTTATTTAAATCGAAATCTGGTAAAGAAACCATTGAAAATATCTCACCACTGTTAACATTCATTAAAATAGCTGCACTTCCATAACTATTAAAAATTTCTTGAAATTTTAACAATTCTTCTCTTATCAAATATTGTATCTCTGTATCCAAAGTAAGTTTTAACGGTTTATTAGAAGTTGTTAATTCATAGTCATAAGATTTTTCTATACCAGATACACCGTTGTTATCTGTATCAATCTGTCCTAATATATGACTGAATAGATTGCCGTTAGGATAAACGCGAGCAATGTTTTCTTCCTCTTTAAATGATTTTTCTCCCAATAATTTAATTTTTTCAAGTTTTTCTGGAGATATTTTCTTTTTGACATAAAAAAATTTTTTTCCATTTATTTCTTTTTCAAAATTCTTGTCAGGAAATATTAATTTTAAAGAAATTAATAATTTATCTTTGTTAATTAATTGATTTGGATTTATGCCTAAATTGGTAACACGAACTGTTTTAGCAATAATATTTCCATTTCTATCCATGATAGATGCTCTATATTTCTCTTTTTCTTTTACGCTTTGATTTTGATATGTTTTCTTAAATCCTAAATAGATAGTTTTAGACGTAAAAATTATTGTTATTATAAAAAAGATAAAGAAAATAAACGATATTCTTTCAAAAGATATTTTTAAATTTGATCTATTTTCTTCAAATTTGAAATTTTCATCAATATTATTCATTTTTAAATTTTAAAATTTGTAGATCTGTGATTTCCTTTTTTTTTAATTCATTATCAAAATATATTTTAGAATATTCCATTAACTTGTTTGGCGATGTAAGATAGTTGTAATCAAATAAAACTAACTCATAAATATCATTAAGAACTCTATTTTCTTCTTGAATTTCAAAAATTTTTTTATCAAGCCTTTTTGTAGAATTTTTTGTAAGAGCTGTTGAAATTATAAGGATAATAATTGGTATAAATAAAAAAATTTTTTTATGCATCAAAGTTTAAATTTTCTATATCTTTTAAGTAATTAAAATTACTAACAAATTTTTTAAAATTACATCCATTATCTAATTTATAAGCAAATCTAAGTTTTGCTGACCTTGAGGGAGGATTAATATTAATCTCACTAAGTGATGGAATTATTGGTTTCTTTTTGGTTAAATTAAAATACTTTTTAGTTGAAATACTTTTCGGTAAATACCTAGAAGAATTTTTTACTTCTGAGTATTCTTTAAAAAAAAACTTAACTATTTTATCTTCGATTGAGTGAAAAGTGACAACTGCTATTATTCCACCAATTGGCAAAATATTATAAGCATTTATTAAGCCATTTATGAGCTCAGTTATCTCTTTATTAACGAAAATTCTAAGTGCTTGAAAAATTTTAGTTGATTTATTTTTTCCGGTCTTCTTTTTTTTGATTCCTTCTATGATTTCTACTAAATTTTCAGTTTTTATTTTTTTATTTTCTCTTAATTGTACTATTTTCTTTGATATTGGTTTTGCATATTTTTCATCACCAAAATACTTAAAGATTTTGAAAAGACTTTTTTGACTCATTTTTGAAATTACATCATCACAAGAAAAATCATTTATTCCCATTCTCATATCTAGTTTACCTTTACTATGAAAAGATATTCCTCTATTAAGATCAGAAATTTGATTTAATGAATAGCCCAGATCAAAAATAATTGCTTTAATATTATCCTCTTTGATTTGGTCGATATTTGAAAATTTTTTGTTATAAAATTTAAACCTATTTTTATACTTTTTTTGGAATTGAGTGGCTATACTATTGACAGAATTATCTCTATCAATTGCTATTATATTATTTATATTTTTTTCTAATATTTTTTTTGAATAACCACCTGCTCCAAATGTGCAATCGATAAATGTGCCACCATAAAGAGGGGAAATAATACTAATTAATTCGTTTAGTAATACTGGAAAATGTTTTTCCAGATTTATGGTGGCATTCATTTATTTTTTTGAAGACCATTAATTCTTTTGTCTTCTCAAAAATGCTGGTATTTCTAAATCTTCTTCTTCCTCAGAGTTTATCTCTTGTGGTGAAGTTGATAACTCCTCGTTAGCATCTGAATTAAATAGCTCGGGAGCATCATCATCACTCAACTCAAAATTCTCCAAACCATTATTTTCAGATACTTGCTCATCTATATTGCTTTCAAATTCAGAGTTTACTGAGCTAGCTACATGTGCTTCGGTTTGCTCTAAATCCGCACTATTTATAGTGCTTGATGATTCATTTGCATAATTAGTATCTATACTTTTAGAACTCAATTCTACATTTTTCTCTTCTTCCTCTATTTTAAGAGCGTTAGCTCCATTAGTAATTATTGAGTTGTTATTTGTAAATTGGAAAGATTGAGTTGATGCAGAATTTGAAAACTCAGAATAACCTGGATTTCTATTTTGAATTCTATGTACCATGTTAATTACCGATTTAGGTTCAGGTTGTTGTCCATCTAGTGCCGTAGCAACAATTGAAACTCTCATTAACCCGTCCAAATTATCATCAGTTATTGCTCCTATAATTAATTCTGCCTCTGGATCAACTTCGGCTCTTACTTTATTCACAGCTTCATCTACTTCAAATAATTTTAAATCTTTACCTCCAGTGATATTGACCAAAAGTCCTTTTGCTCCTTTTAAAGAATAATCGTCAATTAATGGATTATTAATTGCTGACTCAGCAGCTTTGACTGCTCTGCCTTCTCCTTCAGCTTGACCTGTGCCCATCATAGCTTTGCCCATCGAACTCATAACAGTTTCAACATCAGCAAAATCTAAATTAATAAGTCCCGGTCTAACCATTAAATCAGTTATACTTTGAACACCATGAAGCAAAACATCATTTGATAAAGCAAAAGATTCTTCAAAAGTTGTTTGTTCACTTGCAATCTTGAATAAATTTTGATTTGGAACAACTATAATAGTATCAACGTGTTTTCGCAGTTCTTCTAAGCCTTGTTGAGCTTTTCTCATTCTTGAAGGACCCTCATATAAGAAAGGTAGAGTTATAACCCCGACTGTTAGGATATTAAGTTCTTTTGCAGCTCTAGCAATTACATGAGCAGATCCAGTTCCAGTCCCACCACCCATTCCGGCTGTAATGAAAACCATATTTGCACCTTGCAATATATTTACAATTTCATTTAAAGACTCGTCTGCAGCAGCTTGGCCTATATCTAGTTTTGCACCTGCTCCTAGCCCTTTAGTTAAATTTAATCCCATTTGTATTTTTGTTTGTGCCTTACTTAATCTTAAATCCTGAGCATCAGTATTGACTGCAATAAACTCAACACCCTGGAGGCCCGCATCAATCATTCCATTGATTGCATTTCCACCCGCTCCTCCTACTCCTAATACTAGAATTCTAGGTTTTAGCTCTTTTATATCTGGTGTTTTAAAGTTTATTGTCATATTTCTCCCCTTTTAGTTATTAAATTGCTTTTCCCATTTAAGACTTGCTCGATTAATATTAGATTTTTTTCTAGCGTTTGCCCTAAATTTTTCAAAATATGTTGGTTCCCAAATTTGAAATGTTTTGCCTTGACCAACAAATAACATGCTGCTTTTAATTCTTGCATGTTTTAGTAATTTTTTCGTTATTTGAACTCTACCCTCACTATCAAATTGTAAATTTATACTTTCTGATAATATAGATGTTGCAAAATAATCTTTCTTCTCTTCAAATGGATTTAATGAGTCTATTGCATTAGATATTTTTTCAATTCGATCTTGTGGCCATGCCTCAATACATAAATTGTTAAATGATGGGTAACAAATTATTCCATTATAACCAATGTTTGATAAATATGATCTATACGATGCAGGCACCGAAACCCTTCCCTTTTTGTCCAATTTGTTTTCGTAGGTTGATAAAAACATAAACCATAATTTCCTAAATTTTGGGTTTTTATGGGATATTATGGGTTTTATTTGTTAGCGTCAATAGCTAAAATAATAGAACTCTAATGTAAAAATTAATAATTATTTGGATTTATTTTAATGAAATGCCAGATAAACTATAAGCCGGGTTCTGTCTTCTAAACTTATCATTTATCTAGGCTTTAAATCACTTTAAAGCTCAAGCAACTAACCCTGATGACTAGCCAAAGACTGCTTTTAGTTATTTCTAACAATGTCATCTCTACTCAGTCTTGCTCCCAGTGGGGTTTTCCATGCGCTAGTTGTTACCAACTTAGCCGGTGTGCTCTTACCACACCTTTTCACCCTTGCCTTGATAAGGCGGTTTATTTTCTGTGGCACTATCCCTAGGGTTTCCCCCGCCAGCTGTTAACTGGCACTGTGTCTTTGTAGAGCCCGGACTTTCCTCTTTAAAATTAAAGCGATAAGTCATTTATCTGGCATTTAAAAAATATTCTTTTTTTTTTAAATTTCAACTAAATTTTATTCAATTAAATCAAGGATTTTAGAATCTCATAAGACTCTTGATCAACAGTGCTGCTAATTAATTTTGGCCTGAATCTTCTTTGAAAGCTTTTATATATTTTGATTTTTTCTTTATTATTTTTTGATGCTTTATAACCAAATTTAAATAGCAATTTATAAAAATTTTTATTGTCTGTCAGTTTTTTTTTTCTTAGATTTTTACATTTTTTTTTATTTAAATTGTGCCATAAAGCTATTTTTTTTTTATTCAGTAATTTCCAGGGAAATTTTTCTCCTGGATCTTTTTTTCTTAATGGAGCAATATCAGAGTGTCCTAAAATATTTTCATTTTTTATTTTATATTTTTTTTTTAATTGTTTAGACAAACTTAAAATTGATAAAATCTGTTTATTATTAAAATTCCTATAACCATATCCGTGTCCAGGATTTGAAATTTCAATTCCTATTGAATTTGAGTTCAGAGATACATCTTTTTTCCAAGATGAAATTCCAGCATGCCAAGCGACATATAAATCTGGAACCATTTTCACAATTTCTCCATTAATCTTAATTAAGTAATGACAACTCACTTTAGAGTTGAGGTTTGTTAATCTTTTTATAGCTGCGCTCTCAGATTTCATTCCTGTATAATGATAAATTAGGTATTTTATCTTTGATCTACTTCTTTTTTTTGTATTAAAATTAGGAGAGTAATTTATGGACATTTTTTCAACATTTTTCTGCATAAATTCAAACAATTTACCTTTATATTACACTCATTTATAATATAAGTAATTCATGAGTAGACAACTATCCATTTTAATATTTATTATCTTTGCATTTGTTAATAGTTATGCAAATGCTGGGGATGATGGCAAACTTAAATTAAATGAAAATAAAAATGGATACAAAGAAATTGGTGATTGTTTTGAAAAAGTTAACAGGGGAATTTTTGCGTTCAACCAAACACTAGACAAAATAATTTTTAAGCCATTAGCAAAAGGTTACAGAATGTTTCCTCAACCTATTAGATCTGGCACAAGCAATGCATTAAGTAATATTGGTAATGTTGTAACTATTCCTAACAATGTACTTCAAGGTCAATTCAAAGATGCAGGATTAAACTCAGCAAGATTTGTTATTAATTCAACTCTTGGAATTGCAGGAATATTTGATGTAGCTTCATATTATGGTTTAAAAAAACGTGATAAAGAAGACTATGGGCAAACACTAGGAGTTTGGGGAGCCGGTCCTGGTTGTTATTTTGTCTTGCCTGTTTTAGGTCCAACTACTGTAAGGGATTCAATTGGATCCGTGGTTAATATTATAGGTGGGGATGCGTGGTATAATGTTACAGTAGCTAATGACACTCAATACTTTTCCGAAGCAGATTATTATGCATCAAGATTATTAAGTGGAGTTGATTTTAGAGCAAAAAATTTAGAATCATTCGATAGTCTTGAAAACAGTTCTGTTGATCTTTATGCATCAGTTAGAAGTTTATATTTGCAGGATAGATACAGAAAAATTAGAAATATAGATAAAACTACTGATACACTCAGCGATGATGACTGGGAAGAACTAGATACCCAATAATTTTTCAATAGATGAAATTTCTTAGATATTTAATTATATTTTTATTTTTTTCCAATTTTTCAAACGTATCTCTTGCAAAAGATCCTAGCTCTTTAATAAATGAAATAGTTGATGAAGCAGCCTCGGTATTGTCCAGTGAAGATCCAGTTGAATCAAAAATAATTAAATTAAATGCTATTGCAGAAAGAAGTGTAGATATAAATGGAATAGGCATGTACACCTTAGGAAAATATAGAAAATCTATTGATGAAGAGCAAAAATCCAAATATCAAAAACTATTTAGAAGTTATTTTTTAAAAAGTTTCTCAAGTAGATTGGTTGATTATACAAATCCGAAAATTAATGTAGTATCACAAAAAAAAATTAATGATAAATATACTATAGTTAATAGCGTATTAGAGGCGACAAAAAAGAGACCTCAAGTAAAAATAGATTGGAGAATTTATACAAAGAATTCTGATAGACCTTTAATAAGGGATTTAATTGTAGAGGGATTAAGTTTAGCTAGAACACAAAAAGAGGAATTTAACTCTATTATACAAAACAATGATGGCGATATAAATGCATTGTTCAAAACGCTTGAGGAATATTTGATTAAGTAATCTAGTAAAATCCAATTTCACTTAAACAAATATCTGATTTGAAATCATAAAAACCTGCAACCAAACCTACTGACTTTATATTCTGTCCCACTATACTTTTTGGTTGATAAAAATTAGATTTTTTAAATTGTTCAAATGGTGCCCTAATTTCAATCCAATTTTTTGTTGTCGTAAAAGTGAAACTGTAATACTGCCATGGAGCTAATGTTAAACCAGTTCTTAAATGAAGGTTATAATTTTTCTCATTACCGTAAACTTTAACGTATACTCCTTCATAATCTTTACTATTAATTTCTGGATTTAATTTTGCTCTGATTTGTATAAATCCACCATTGTTTTTAGTGGATACATCCCCTGTCATTCTATAACACATCTCACCATCAACTTTCTCAACTATAAATTTTCCTGTAGAAACACCCCCCATTACTTGATCGGTAATAAAATTCCACTTTTGAAATTGATTTGTTATTTTGGGGTTTTTTAACTGATCTAAAATCATTTCTTCAGAATAAACAATACTTTGATAAAATAAAAAAAAAATTAAAAAAATTATTTTTTTCAAAACAGAGCTACTTTTTTTTTGCGAGTTGTTGCAGAAGGTAAATTTCTTTTTCTGTAAGGGTATTTTTTTCTTCTTTAATTTGGTCCTCTAAACTGAACAAAGTAATTAATGAAAAAAAAGAAACTATTCCAGTTAATAAAATAAAATAAATTGAACTCAAATTAACAATCACAAGTATTATAAAAACACTTGTCCATCCGATAAAGACTCCTCTTAAAATTGTACGATGACTTTTTAAGTCTGGTATTTTTATAAACTGTATAAATAAAAGTATTAAAAGAAGCATTATTCCTGAAATAGATACTCTTAATAAGACCAATGTATCTAATCCACCGCCATATAATTCTCGATGAATTAAGTATGCTACAACTCCTTTATATGCAAAGTAAAGAAGAATTGCTGAAGAGACAAATATTGAAACATAGTATGATATTTTAGGTTTAATTTTTATTTTGAACTTCATTTTATTTATAATGATAATACAATTTTTAATTAATTATTGAAAAACTATAATTTATAAACATTGATTTTGCTTAATTTGGTGGGCCCGCCAGGACTCGAACCTGGGACCAATACATTATGAGTGTACTGCTCTAACCAACTGAGCTACAGGCCCAAATTTGAACTATTAATTATACCATTTTTTTTATGTAAGCAATTAAAGATAATTTAATATTGGTGGGCCGTGTTGGTTACGCTCCAACTACCCCTGCAATGTCAATGCAGTACTCTACTATTGAGCTAACGGCCCTAACTTTCTAAGAAACTTTTTAGTTGTTTAGATCTACTTGGATGTTTTAATTTTCTTAGAGCTTTAGCTTCTATTTGTCTAATTCTTTCTCTAGTTACCGAAAACTGAAGTCCAACTTCTTCAAGTGTATGATCGGTATTCATTCCAACACCAAATCTCATCCTTAAAACCCTTTCTTCTCTTGGTGTTAGAGTTGATAATATTTTTGTAGTAGCTTCACTTAAATTTGATTTAATTGCCTGTTCTAATGGTGCCAAAGCTTTTGTATCTTCAATAAAATCTCCTAAACTACTATCTTCTTCATCTCCAACTGGTTTTTCAAGTGAAACAGGTTCTTTTGAAATTTTCAGTACTTTTCTGACTTTTTCTAAAGGCATGCGTAGTTTGTTTGCTAGCTCCTCTGGAGTCGCTTCCCTACCAAATTCACTAAGTATCAATCTTTGAGTTCTAACAATTTTATTTATAGTTTCAATCATGTGAACTGGGATTCTAATTGTTCTAGCTTGATCAGCTATAGATCTTGTTATTGCTTGCCTTATCCACCATGTTGCATATGTTGAAAATTTATATCCTCTTCTGTATTCAAACTTATCTACCGCTTTCATTAAACCAATATTACCCTCTTGGATTAAATCTAAAAACTGTAAACCTCTATTAGTATATTTTTTTGCAATTGAAATTACTAATCTCAAATTTGCTTCAACCATTTCTTTTTTTGCAATTCTTGACTCCTTTTCACCTTTTTGAATACGGCTTACTAGTTTTTTATATTCTGTTACAGATATTCCAAGCTTGTTGCTTATCTCAACTAATCTATCTCTAATATTTTTAAATTCACTTTTATTTTTTTGGAAAAATTTTTTCCAAACTTCATTGGTATCTAAGAATTCCTTTAAATTAGGATTAATTTCATTACCAATGTAGAACTTTATAAATTCATCTCTGGATATTTTTGACTCCATAGCGAGCCTTAATAGATTTCCCTCAAGCGAGATAATTTTTTTATTTTCAGAATAATGTTTCTGAACTAATTCCTCTAAAACTGATGGCGATAATTGAAGTGATTTTATATGTTCAATAATATCATCGACGATTTTTTTATAGTTCTTTTCTTTTGAGTTTGAAAACTTTTGTGACTTTAGCACACATTCAAGCTTTTCTTTTTGGTATTTGGTAAGTTTATTGTATTCTTTAGTTAAATTATGAACAGTTTGTAAAACTTTAGGCTTGATTTCTGTTTCCATTGCAGCCAAAGTAGGATTAAATTCATCATCATCAGTATTATTTGTCTCCTCAGATGATTGTTCCTCGTCTTGTTTTTTTTGTTTTGTCCCATTATTTCCATCATCATCTTCCATATAATTTGTATCAATATCAATAATTTCTCTAACTAGAATTTCATCATTCTGTAGCTTAACGTCCCAATCAGAAAATTGTTGCGCAGTAATAGGACTTTGAGATAAAGCATTGAGCATTACATCTTTTCCTGCCTCAATTCTTTTTGCAATTGCAATTTCTCCTTCTCTAGATAATAGCTCTACACCACCCATTTCTCTTAAATACATTCTTATAGGGTCGTCACTTTTCTCTAAAGTTTTTCCTTCTTCTTTAGATGATGCATCTTTTTTTCTTAAAACTTTATAATCAGATTTTTTTTCAACTAAGATGATATTTTCATCAAGTATATGAATAAATGCTTGTGCTAAATTTTCGCTTGATAAATTTCTTTTTCCCAGCGATTTGTTCAATTCCTCATGAGTGATGAAACCACGATGAATTCCTCGACCCATTAATCTTGCAAATGATTTTGTTATTATACGTTCCACAATTTAAAATGTTTGAAGGACTTATATAATGTCTAATACAAAAAAATCTATGTGATTTTTTTTAATTTTAGTTGAATTTTTGTTGTTTTTTTAACTCTTTTATCTGATTAAATGTGCTTTCGCTCATATCTTTTGAAAACTTTGATTCTAATTCAGATATTCTTTGCTCTAATTCGTAGTTTTTAAGATCTTGTATAATCTCAATAAAAATTTCTAAAATTTTTTCATCATCATTTAAGTTTTTTGAAATTATATGTTTAACTGAAGCATAATTCATAACTCTATTAATAAGATTTTTATCCACATTTAATTTTTGTAAGTCTAAGTTCAATAAATTTTCCGATTGATTTAAAATCTCGTCAAATAATTGCTTATTTTCGTCACTATATAATTTGACATTATCAATTAGATGAAAGTTTTCATAAATTAATTTAGGTTTAGCAATTAATACATATAAAAAAGAAAATTCTTTAATTTCAAAAGATTTTAATGATTTTGTCTCGTTGTAATAACTTTTAGTTTTGGCAAGAGATTTTGCAAATGTTTTATAATTTTTTCTAATTTTTGAATTAATATTTGGTGTTAACTCTGAAATTTTCTCAAGAAAATACTCTAAAGTATATTTTTTTACGAAACCATCTTTAATATTTGATGCAATCTCTCTTAGTTTTTTTTCGAAAATTGCTCTTGAACTAGGACTTTCAGTTGTTTGACTCATATAATGTTCAAAAATAAATTTATGTATAGGTATAGTTTCCTGATTTGAAATTTCTAAAAATTTCTCTTTACCAAATTTATTTACATAATTGTCAGGATCTAAATTGTCTTTTAATAGTAAAAAAGAAATTTTTTTATCAGGTTTTAATTCATCTATAATGCTCTCTGCAGCTCTTAATGCAGCTTTATAGCCACTTTGATCACCATCAAAACATATTATTATATGATTATAAAATTGATTTAAAATTTGTATCTGTTTGCTTGTCAAAGCGGTTCCTAAGTTTGCAACAGTATTTTCTATGCCATATTTTGATAAACCAATAACATCCATATAACCCTCTACCAAATAAACATCTTCTAATTTGTTTGATAACTTTCTTGCTTTATCAAGATTATACAAATTTGATCCTTTTTTAAAAAAAGGTGTCTCAGGTGAATTAATATATTTAGCTAAGTTTTTATTATCGTCTACAATTCTTCCTCCAAAACCTATTATATTTCCTGATATGTTATTTATTGGAAAAATTATTCTGTTTCTAAATCTTGATATATATTTTTTTTTCTTCTCATCAAAGTAATACAAACCTGTATCTTTGATAATTTCTTCATCAAAATCCTTTTTTAGGATTTCATAGTAATCTAAATCCTCTGTAACAAAGCCAAGATTAAAATTTTTCACATCAACACCAGATAGTCCTCTTGCTTTAAGGTAATTTTTTGCTTTATTTGAGTTCTCGTTTTTAAACAATTCATTTTTATAAAATTCAGAAAAATTACTACATATAGATTTATATAATTTCCATTTATTCTCTCTTTCCTCATCTTGTTTTGAAAACATATAAGGTTGCATACCTGCAAGATTTGAAAGCATTTTAACTGCTTCACTAAATCTAAGGTTTTGGGTTTTCATTACAAAATCAAAAATATTTCCATGTTCACTTGTGCTAAAACAATGGTAAAATTCTTTTTCGTCATTAACCGTAAATGATGGAGTTTTCTCTGTTTTAAATGGAGACAAACCAACAAACTCTTTACCTCTTTTTTTAAGTTTAACAGTTTTAGAAACAACTGTTGAAACTTTTAACCTATTTTTAATTTCGTCTAAATATTCCTTTGGATATTTCATTAGCTATTAAGTAAATTTTTAATAATCTGACCTGCCTTAGAAAAATCAATTGTATCAGAATAGTTTTTTTTTAATTCACCCATTACTTTACCCATATCCTTAATTGAAGATGCTCCAGAACTTTTTATAATTTCTTCACATATTTTTTTTGTATCTGCCTCAGATAATTGCTTAGGTAAATATTCGGATAAAACATCAAGCTCTCCTTGTTCAATTTCTAATAAATCTGACCTGTTATTTTTTTTATATATTTCAATTGATTCGGATCTTTGTTTGATCATTTTTTTTAGGAGTTTTTTTATATCCTCGTCATCTGTCTCCTTTTTATTTGGGCCAGATCTGTTATTAATATCTAAGTCCTTAACTCCAGATAAAATTAACCTATAAGTTGATATCTTATTCTTATCTTTTGATTTTAAAGCATTTTTGTAATCGCTATCTATTTTATCTCTCAGGGACATGCTAGAATGTACTTCAAAGACAAAATTGTTCAAAAGAAAAAATTGTATTTTTAAAAAATTATTATAGATCTGTTGCGGATAAATACGTTTTATTGTATTAACCTTTAACTCATGAGTTGTAATTGACTTTAAAACGAAAAAACAAAACCTCACATATCTCAAATTTTAATACAGCTATTTTGGTTCTCGAAAATAAATCAGTCTTTAAAGGAATTGGACTAGGATATATGGGAGAGGCAACAGGAGAGGTATGCTTTAACACGTCATTAACTGGCTATCAAGAAATCATATCTGACCCATCTTATGCTGGACAAATAATAAATTTTACATTTCCTCATATTGGTAATGTAGGAGCTAATAATGAAGACATAGAATCTGATAAAATATGGACTAGAGGAGTTATTTTTAATTCAGAAATAACAAATCCTTCTAATTATAGGTCTCTTCTAAATTTAGATAAATGGCTTAAAAAAAATAAAATAGTAGGCATATCTGGTCTAGATACTAGAAGTTTAACAAATTTTATAAGAGATAAAGGAGCTCCAAAAGGAACAATATCAAACAATAAAAATGGTAAATTTAATATTAATAAACTTATAAATAAATCAATAAAATGGCCTGGTTTAAACGGGATGGATCTTGCTCAAGAGGTAACAACTAATAAAACATATATTTGGAAAGGATATAAAACTTGGAAAAAAAATAAGGGTTATGAAAAGAATAAAAAGAAAAAATTAAGAGTTGTGGCAATAGATTATGGAATTAAAAAAAATATACTTAGGTATTTTTCTGATTTCGATTGTGAAGTTAAAGTTGTTTCCTGTAAAGAAAATGCAAATAATATACTTAATCTAAAACCTCACGGAATTTTTTTGTCAAATGGTCCTGGAGATCCTGCTGCAACAGGAAAATATGCAATTAAAGTTGTAAAAAATTTAATAAAAAAAAATATTCCATTATTTGGGATATGTTTGGGTCATCAAATATTAGCTTTAGCTTTAGATGCAAAAACTAAAAAGATGAAGTTGGGACACAGAGGCGCAAATCATCCAGTCAAAAACTTAATTACCAAGAAAGTTGAAATTACTAGTCAAAATCATGGATTTGAAGTTGTTAAGCAAAGTTTAAAAAAAAATACAGAAATAACGCATCTGTCATTATTTGATAATTCTATAGAAGGAATAAGATTAAAAAATAAACCAGTTTTCTCAGTTCAATATCATCCTGAAGCTAATCCTGGACCACAAGATAGTAAATATTTATTTAGTAATTTTATTAAAGACGTAAAAAAATATGCCAAAAAGAAAAGACATTAAAAAAATTTTAGTTATTGGAGCTGGCCCAATTATTATTGGTCAAGCATGCGAATTTGATTATTCAGGTACACAAGCATGTAAAGCATTGAAAGACGAGGGTTATAAAGTAATATTAATCAACTCAAATCCAGCAACTATAATGACTGATCCTGGTATTGCTGACAAAACTTATATCGAACCAATATCTTTGGAAGTACTTGAGGAAGTCATCAAAAAAGAAAGGCCTGATGCTATTCTACCTACAATGGGGGGTCAAACAGCATTAAATCTTGCAATTAATGCAGAGAAAATTGGTTTCCTTAAAAAGTATAAAATTGAACTTATCGGAGCAAACTCTAAGGCAATAGCTAATGCTGAAGATAGAAAAAAATTTAGAAAGAATATGTCTGATATTGGTATTGATTTACCAAAGTCTGAGGTTTTGAATAAATTTTCAAACGCAAAAAAATGTTTAAAAATAATTGGTCTTCCTGCAATTATAAGACCTTCATTTACATTGGGTGGATTAGGTGGAGGAATTGCAAGAACGAAAAAAGATTTTTTTAAGATTGTTAAAGAAGGAATGAACGAGTCTCCTCAAAATCAGGTACTAGTTGAAGAATGTTTGGATGGTTGGAAAGAATTTGAGATGGAGGTTGTTAGAGATAGAAATGATAATTGTATAATTATCTGTTCAATAGAAAATGTTGATCCAATGGGAACTCATACGGGTGACTCTGTTACTATAGCACCAGCATTAACATTGACAGATAAAGAGTATCAAGTAATGAGAAATGCATCAATTGCTTGCTTAAGAAAAATTGGTGTTGAAACAGGGGGTTCAAATGTTCAATTTGCCATAAATCCAAAAAATGGAAGAATGGTAATTATTGAAATGAACCCCAGAGTATCAAGATCATCTGCATTAGCTTCTAAAGCAACAGGCTTTCCCATTGCAAAAGTAGCCGCAAAATTAGCAGTTGGTTATACTCTAGATGAACTACAAAATGAAATAACAAAAGTAACACCAGCTTCTTTTGAACCAACAATTGATTATGTTGTTACAAAAATTCCAAGGTTCACGTTTGAAAAATTTTCTGACACTGAAGCAATTTTAGGAACTTCAATGAGATCTGTTGGTGAAGCAATGGCAATTGGGAGAAACTTCAAAGAATCTTTTCAAAAAGCTTTGGTTTCACTTGAAACCGGCTTATCAGGATTAGATAATATTTTTAAATATTCAAAAAAAGAAATCTTAAAAAATTTAAAAATCAATATTCCAAATAAATTATTATTAGTCGCTGAGGCTTTTAGAAAAAAAATATCTTTAAATGTCATATATAAATTATCAAAGGTAGATCCTTGGTTTCTAAATCAAATTAAGGAAATAATTGATGAAGAAAAAATATTAAATTCAAAAGGACTGCCCAAAACTTTTGAGGAATTTAATAGAATAAAATCAATAGGCTTTTCTGACAAAAAGATCTCACAATTAACTGGTCAAAAAGAAACAATTGTCAAATCAAGAAGAAAAGGGCTAAAAGTTATGCCTGTTTTTAAGAAAGTTGATACCTGTGCTGCTGAATTCAAATCTTTCACACCTTATATGTACTCTACGTATCAAAGAAATTTCTCTATTAAAACTGAATGCGAAGCTGAGCCAAGTAATAAAAAGAAAATAATAATTTTAGGTGGGGGACCAAATAGAATTGGTCAAGGTATTGAGTTTGATTACTGCTGTTGTCAGGCTAGCTTTTCTTTGAAAGAAGCAGGATTTGAAACAATAATGATAAATTGCAATCCTGAAACTGTTTCTACAGATTACGACACAAGCAATAGATTATACTTTGAACCTTTGATTGAAGAGTATGTTGAGAATATAATTTTAAAAG
Organism: uncultured Pelagibacteraceae bacterium; assembly: GCA_902543575.1. GTDB lineage: Bacteria > Pseudomonadota > Alphaproteobacteria > Pelagibacterales > Pelagibacteraceae > Pelagibacter. The sequence goes on from CACBYV010000001.1 coordinate 26,716, forward strand.
AAAAATCAAAAGGAAATCTAATTGGTATTATTGCACAATTTGGAGGCCAAACTCCTATCAAATTAGCTAAATTTTTAGACGAAAATAAATTACCTATTTTAGGGACACAATATAAATCGATTGATCTTGCAGAAGATAGAGACAGATTTAGAGAGTTACTTATAAAACTTAAATTAAAGCAAGCAGAAAGTGGAATAGCCTACAATTTTAATCAGGCTATTAATGTTTCTGAAAAAATTGGATTGCCTGTAGTTGTAAGACCTTCTTATGTTTTAGGAGGTAGGGCAATGGAAATTGTTCATGACAAAAGCCAATTGAATCAATTTATTAATGAGGCCTTCAAAGCTTCGGATCAAAATCCAATCTTAATTGACAAATTTATTGATAGTGCAATGGAAGTGGATGTGGATGCAATTTCTGACGGAAAAGATGTTTATGTTGCTGGAATAATGCAACACATTGAAGAAGCAGGAATTCATTCTGGGGACTCTGCTTGCTGCTTGCCACCGGTATCAATAAAGACAAATCTTTTAAAAGAACTTAAAATACAAACAAGAAAATTAGCTTTGGCTTTAAAAGTTAAAGGATTTTTAAATATTCAATTCGCAATTAAAAATGATGAAATTTTTGTCATTGAAGTTAATCCTAGAGCAAGCAGAACTGTTCCCTTTGTTTCAAAAGCAAATGGTATTCCGCTTGCAAAAATTGCATCAAGAATAATGTCTGGAGAAAAGTTAAGTAAATATAAATTAAAATATAAAACCAATAAAAAATTTGCTGTTAAAGAAGCTGTATTTCCATTTAATAAATTCCCAGATAGTGATTTATTACTTGGCCCTGAGATGAAGTCTACTGGTGAGGTAATGGGTTTTGATGATGATTTTGGAATGGCTGTTGCAAAAAGTCAAATTGCTGCTTCTAATTCATTGCCAACTAAAGGAATGGCATTCTTATCAGTAAAAGACTCTCACAAGCAAGAAATAATAGGTATTGCACAAAGATTAATAAAACTTGGATTCACACTTTCTGCAACCAAAGGAACTTCAGAGATTTTAAAACAAAATGGAATGAAATGTAAAAAAATTAATAAAGTGAGCAGTGGTAGACCACATATAGTAGATGTTTTAAATTCTAAAAAAATATCTTTGGTAATAAATACTGGAGGTGGAAATTCTGAACACAGGATTAGTGATGCAAGAGCATTAAGAAGAGGAACTCTTGCAAACAAAATCCCTTATTGTACGAATATGTCTACAGCCTATTCATTTTTAGAAGCAATAAAATCTTTAAAAACAACAAAGTTAAGAGTTAAATCTTTGCAAGATAATTAATTTTAATTAACTTTCCAATCTGTCTCAAATGTAACATAATTCACTTGAAGACATCTTCTTTCTTTTACTATTTCTTTTTTTTCCATACCATGCCAAGTGTTAGGACCACTTGAAAAGAAATAACCATAATTATCTTTGTATGGAACAGTTTTTGCTAATTTTAAATTTTCATCATAAAAATCTGTGCCTAAATCTTCTTTTTCATTATGTTTGTTTACGAATAATAAACATGACATCAGTTTTTCTTTAATATCGCAATGTGGTTTTAACCAGAATCCTTTTCTATCACAGATAACTTCAACTCTTACATATGAATTAGAAAGATCTTTATTTATCATTTCAGAAATTTTTTTGTAAGTCGATGGATTTTGAAGTTCTTTAATAAATTCAACAAGATTAGGAAATTGATTTGAATTTTCTTTTGTAACAAAACATCTAAATTTTAATGCTTTGCCTCCGTCTGATATGCCTTCTCTAAACTTACCTTCACCTCCATCAATTGCTCTTGTGCCATCATAGTTTAAATTATGTTCTATCGGATTAGCTATATCAGCATTTACAATTTCCTGAACTTGGCCTTCAGTTAGTGGTTGATTTAATTCCCAATGTTCAAAAGGAGTTTTGTGATTTGACGAATTTTTTAATATTGAATTTAAAAATGCCATTATAAATGAATTTTATCTTTAATGATATTTGCTACTCTATTCGTTTCATCTAATTTTTCATAGTTCCAATTTTCTAATTTTTCTCCTAATTCTCTTACAATTTTCATTTCTTGAAATAATTTTCTAAAATTTTTAAATCTTTTATCGCTTTTTTTAGGTGGAATAGTGGCAATATAAATTGGCTTACCTGTTAAAGCTGCTTCTGAAATCATAGAGCTTGAATCGCACGTAATAACTATATGTTTTGATATTCCAAGCGCACTTAAATAGGCCTTTTTATCAACACCATCTAATACTAAATGATCGTTTCCAAAATATATTTTTGCATGTTCTATAGTTCCCTTTGGCGTTCTCATAGAAGGTATGACCACTAAATTAAGATTATTTTCTTTAACTAAATAATTTACTTTTGAAAAAATTTCTTGGATATTTCTATCTGAGTAATCATAATACTGGGTAGGACCACCAATAATTAAAGAAATTATATTTTTATCCCTCAATTTGCTTGAAATACTAAACAAATATTCTTTGTCTTTTTCAATTTCTTCACTTGTTAAATAATGAATAGCTCCTTTTGTTTTCAATACATTATGTCCATCAAGATTATCGTGCTCAGGCACTACAACTAAATCAAAATTATCAAGTTTTATCATTGGGTTTTGAATATGAATGTTAAATACTTTTTTCTTTGAATTTTTTTTCAAGAATAATGATGGAATAATACTTTTTCTTCCACATGAAATTATTAAATCAACATCTTCGCATTCAATTTTTTTAAAAACTGAGTCGGATATAGGAGTGAATTTTGGTGGTATAACTTTCCAGAAACCTTTTGTTTCAACTGTGTGGTGAGAATAATTTAAATCTAAAGCTTTAGCCAAACCTTCTACTTGGCTAATCATCCCATGCATACCTTCTGTTAATAATATACCTTTCAATTTAGTCATTAATCATTATATAGCTTTCATATGAGTGAAAATCCAACTAAACACACAAAAGTGTTAATAATTGGGTCAGGTCCCGCTGGATATACAGCAGCAATTTATGCTGCAAGAGCAATGTTAAAACCAATATTAGTTCATGGTATGGAACCTGGTGGCCAATTAACAACAACAACTGATGTTGAAAATTTTCCTGGATTTAAAGATGTAATACAAGGGCCGTGGCTTATGGATCAAATGAAAGGTCAGGCAGAAGTAGTTGGAACTGAAATGATACAAGATCATATTGCATCAGTGGACTTAAAATCTAAGCCATTTAAAGCTGTTGGAGATAGCGGCCAAATTTATGAAGCAGACTCAATAATTATTTCAACAGGAGCTCAAGCTAGATGGTTAAATATTGACTCAGAACAAAACTTCAGAGGTTTTGGTGTATCTGCATGTGCAACATGTGATGGATTTTTCTTTAAAGACAAAACTGTAGCAGTTGTTGGGGGTGGAAATGCTGCAGTTGAAGAAGCTATGTTTTTAACAAAATTTGCTTCAAAAGTTCAACTTATACACAGAAGAGATAGTTTGAGAGCAGAAAAATTACTTCAAAAGAAATTAATGGAAAATAAAAAAATTGAAATAATTTGGGACTCTGTTGTTGATGAAGTTATTGGAGATAATGATCCTAAAAATGTAACTGGATTAAAAATTAAGAATGTTAAAACAAATAAAATAGACGAATTAAAAATTGATGGATTGTTCATAGCTATAGGGCATGATCCAGCAACCTCATTATTTAAAGACCAACTAGAAATGGATAATGAGGGTTATTTAATAACAAAACCAGAGTCTACGGAAACAAATATACCAGGAGTTTTTGCTGCTGGTGATGTGAAAGATAAAGTATTTAGACAGGCAGTTACAGCAGCTGGTATGGGATGTATGGCAGCATTAGAGGCTGAAAAACATTTATCCGAATAAATGAATGAAACAGTATTGTTAACGGGTATAAGTGGATGGATCGCTAAACACACTGCAATTGAATTATTAAAATCGGGATATAAAGTTTTAGGCACTGTTAGAGATTCTGGCTTAATAGAGCAAACAAAAAAAACGATAAATGAATATGCATCAATTGATAAATTATCATTTGTAGAATTAGATCTTTTAAAAGACGAAGGTTGGGATGATGCATTAAAAGGCTGTAAGTATGTAATGCATGTGGCTTCTCCTTTCCCTTTAAAGACCTCTAGAGATCGTGAAAGTCTTGTTCCAACAGCTAAAGATGGAACTATAAGAGTTTTAAAAGCTGCTGTTAATGCGGGAGTTGAACGTATTATTAAAACTTCTTCAATTGCAACAATGTTTAGAAAACCTAATAGGACAAATCCATATACATTTGGTGAAAATGATTGGAGTGATGCTAATTGGAAAGGTTGTAATGATTACTTTGTTTCAAAAATCAAGGCTGAAAAAGCAGCTTGGGAATTTATGGAGAATAAAGGTTTAAAGAATAAGTTGGTATGTATATGTCCTGGAGGTGTATTTGGAGACGCTTTAGATACTAAAGAAAAAACTTCGATAAGTTATGTTAAATTATTTCTAGAAGGTAAATATCCAGGTGCTCCGGATTTTAGTATTTTAGTCTCAGATATGAAAGATGTAGTGAAAGCTCACATTAATTCTTTAACAAGACCAGATGTTGGTGGAAGACGACTAATAATTGGCTCTGAGGTCAAAAGAATGATAGATTTTTCTAATATTATGGCTGAAGCATTACCTAAATATTCAAAAAAACTTCCAAAAAGAGTGTTGCCAAACTTTTTAGTAAGAATAATTAGTCATCTAGATACGAGTGCAAAAATGATGGTTCCAGATTTAGGGATACAAATGCAAACTGATGCTTCGTATGCTGAGGATTTATTGGGATTTAAATTTCAGCCGGCTAGAGGATGTATTGAGGATGCAGCAAAATCAGTAGTTAGACTTGGATTAGTATAATATCAATAATTACAAGCTATTTCAGTATAGAATAAAAAGTTATTTTAAATTATAAAAGAATATAAATGGAAAACATTGTAAAGCAAATCCAGCTTGTAGCATTAGTAATCATTTTAGTTAGTACAGTTATTGCTTTTGGGCAAGAAATGTACCAGATGATACTCGTGCAAAGAGTTACTTTAGCCGATCTGCTTTTACTTTTTTTATATCTTGAAGTCCTTGCAATGGTTAGGGTATTTTGGGAAAGCCAATCAATTCAAATTACACTACCGTTATTTATTGCTATAACTGCACTTGCTAGATTTATTATTTTACAAGGAAAATCTCTAAATCCAGAGATATTACTATATGAAGCAGGTGCTATTGTTTTAATTGCTTTAGCAATTGTAATTTTAAGATTTAGAAATTCTTCACTAATTGGACTAAATAAAAAAAAATAGGTTTATCCTAAATCCTCACAAAACTTTTTAATTCTAGACATTGCTATTTTAAGTTTTGCCATTGAAGTCGCATATGAAATTCTAAAATATCCATCTAAACCAAATGCTGAGCCCTGAACAGCTGCAACATTTTGTTTTTCTAAAAGCTTTTGGACAAAATCAGTATCTTTTTTAAGTTTAGTTCTTTTATTTAAAAGTTTTTTACAATTCGGAAATACGTAAAATGCACCATTAGGTTTTATACAGCTAATACCATCAATATTATTTAAACTTTTTACAACAAAGTCTCTTCTTTCTTTAAATGATTTTGCTCTTTTCTTAATAAAGTCTTGTTTTCCATTCAAAGCTTCAACAGCTGCTGCTTGACTAATTGACGAGGGATTCGAAGTTGACTGAGATTGAATTTTTCTAATTGCAGAAATTATTTCTTTTGGTCCAGCTGCATAACCAATTCTCCACCCAGTCATTGCATATGACTTGCTCACCCCATTCATTGTTAATGTTCGCGATTTTAATTTTGAAATTTGTGCAATAGTAAAGAATTTAAAATTATCATATTTAACATGCTCATAAATATCATCGCTCAAAATATGAACTTTTTTGTTTTTGATTAAAACCTTAGCTAATTTTTGAATTTCTGATTTGCTGTATCCAGATCCAGTTGGATTAGATGGTGAGTTAAGGATTATCCATTTAGTTCTTTTTGTAATTGCAGCTTTTAATTTTGCAGGTGTAATTTTAAATCCATCTTTTTCATCACATTTTACTATTTTTGGTTTTCCTCCTGCTAAGAGAACCATATCCGGATATGAAACCCAGAATGGAGCAGGAATAATAACTTCATCTCCTTTATTTAAAGTTGCCATAAAAGTGTTATAGAGAACTTGTTTCCCTCCAGTTCCAACTGTGATTTCATCTAGTTTATAATTTAGTTTATTTTCTCTTTTAAATTTTTTTAAAATTGCTTTTTTTAATGCTGGAGTTCCATCAACTGCTGTATACTTTGTATCTCCGTCTCTTATTGCTTTAATAGCTGCATTTTTAACACTGATAGGAGTATCAAAATCTGGTTCCCCTGCCCCAAGTCCAACTACGTCTTTTCCTGCAGCTCTTAATTCTCTTGCCTTTTGAGTAACTGCAATAGTTGGAGATGGTTTAATTCTTTTTAAATTATTAGATATTATGCTCATTGAATTATGAAATTATTCAATTACGTTGTTTAATATATGGAGAATACATATCAAGACCTAATTACAGACATTCAGAGTAAAAACCCAAAAATCGGTGGAAAACTCGAAGGTGGAAAAAAATTCAAAATAAAGTCAGATTTTACCCCGGCTGGTGACCAGCCAGATGCAATTAAAAGGCTTGTCCAAGGAGCTAAAAAAAATGAGTTTAATCAAGTATTATTAGGAGTAACTGGATCTGGAAAAACTTTTACAATGGCAAAAGTAATAGAAGCTACGAATAGACCAGCGTTAATATTGGCACCAAATAAAACTTTGGCAGCTCAACTTTACGGTGAGATGAAAACTTTTTTTCCAGATAATGCTGTTGAGTATTTTGTATCTTACTATGATTATTACACTCCAGAAGCTTACGTACCAAGATCAGATACTTACATCGAAAAAGAAGCTTCTATAAACGAGCAGATTGATAGAATGAGACACTCGGCAACAAGATCTCTTCTTGAAAGAGACGATGTTTTAATAGTTGCAAGTGTTTCTTGTATTTATGGTTTGGGATCAGTTGAAGCTTACAGCAAAATGACTTTAACTCTTCAGAAAAACTATGAATATAATAGAGAACAAATAATAAAATCTCTTGTTGCTCTTCAGTATAAGAGAAATGATCAAAATTTTTTTAGAGGAACATTTAGAGCAAGAGGAGAATATTTAGAAATATTTCCATCTCATCTAGAGGATAGAGCATGGAGACTAAGTTTATTTGGTGATAAACTAGAGAAGATTGAAGAATTTGATCCTTTGACAGGAGACCAGGTTAGAGATCTTAGTCTAGTAAAAGTTTATGCTAACTCTCATTACATCACTCCTAAACCGACTGTAGAGCAAGCAATTATAAAAATAAGAAGAGAATTAGAAGAAACTTTAAAAAAACATAAAGCAGAAAATAAATTATTAGAAGCGCAACGATTAGAGGAGAGAACTAAATTTGATTTAGAAATGATTGAGGCAACTGGATCTTGTGCGGGAATTGAAAATTATTCAAGATTTTTATCTGGTAGAAAACCAGGAGAGCCACCACCTACTCTTTTTGAATATTTTCCTGATAACACATTAGTTTTTGTAGATGAATCTCATGTTACAGTTCCCCAACTTAATGGGATGTTTAAGGGAGACAGATCTCGAAAAAGCACATTGGCTGAGTACGGTTTTAGATTGCCATCTTGCATGGATAATAGACCTTTAAAATTTGAAGAGTGGGATTTGATGAGAACACAAACTGTATTTGTTTCAGCAACTCCTGGCCCATGGGAATTGGAACAGACTAAAGGTAAGTTTATTGATCAAGTCATAAGACCTACAGGCTTAATTGATCCACCAGTTGAGATTAGACCAGCTAAAAATCAAGTAGATGACCTTATGCATGAATGTAAAAAAGTAGTTGAAAATAATTATAGAGTTTTGGTTACAACACTTACAAAAAAAATGGCAGAGGATTTAACTGAGTATCTTCATGAAAATGGGATAAAAGTAAGATACCTTCATTCTGATATAGATACACTTGAGAGAATAGAGATTATGAGAGATCTTAGAATGGGTGTATTTGATGTTCTAGTTGGAATAAATTTATTAAGAGAAGGTTTAGATATTCCAGAATGCGCATTAGTTGGAATACTAGACGCTGATAAGGAAGGATTTTTGCGATCAGAAACTTCACTAATTCAAACAATAGGAAGAGCTGCAAGAAACGTGGATGGAAAAGTTATTCTTTATGCCGATAAGGAAACAAAAAGTATAAAGAAAGCAATTAAAGAAACTGAGAGAAGAAGAAAGATTCAATTAGAGTACAATAAGAAAAATAAAATCGATGCTAAATCTGTAAAAAAAGAAATAAGTGATATTTTAGAAAGTGTTTACGAGAAAGATTACGTTAAAATAAGTGAGGGTTCCAATATTGGTGGTAACCTTAAAAAACATTTAAAAGGATTAGACAAAAAGATGAAAGAAGCCGCATCTAATTTGGAATTTGAGGAAGCCGCTAAAATTAGAGATGAGATGAGAAAACTTCAAAGTACTGAATTAGAAATTACTTTAAACCCCAAAATTAGACAGTACGATGTTAAAAATAAAATTTATCCTAAAGGTAGATCAACACTAGGTATGCCTGGCACAAGGGTCACAAAAAAAAGAGATAAAAAATGGAAGCACGGAAGATAATAATTACTGGAGCAGCAACTCGTATGGGGGCTGCGATAGCTAAAAAATTATCTGGGCCTAATATTGAAATTGTTATCCATTATAACAAATCAAAGTCCAAAGCAGAAAGTCTTAAAAAAGATTTAAATAAAAGTGGTACAAAAATTTATTTGGTAAAAGCAGATTTAACTAAAGAAAAAGAAATAGAAAGAATGCTTAAATTTTCAAAATCAAAATTGAAGTATTTTGATTGTTTAATTAATAATGCTTCATTATTTGAGAACGATAAACTTGAAAATTTCACAACAAAAAGTTGGGAAAGCCATTTAAAAGCTAATTTAAAAGCGCCAGCTTTATTATCAAAGGGTTTTGCTAAAAATGCTAGAGGCAAAAACAATAATATTATTAATATAATTGATCAAAGAATATTCAAGTTAACTCCATATTTTTTTTCATATACATTAAGTAAAACTGGTCTTTATACTTTAACAAAAACTAGCGCCATGAGTCTTGCTCCAAATATTAGAGTGAATGGAATTGCTCCAGGTCCAACTATTAAAAATAAAAGACAGTCTGACAAGCATTTTAAAAAACAATACATGGCAACACCTCTTAAAAGACAGACAAATGTAGAAGAAATCTGCAATGCTGTTGACTTTTTTATTAAAAATAGATCTATTACCGGTCAAGTTTTAGCAATTGATAGTGGCCAAAACTTAAACTGGCAAACTCCAGACATAATGGGTGGTAAGGAATGAAAAAATTAATACTTACAATTTCAATATTTTTTACATTAATTTCTTTATCAGAAGCTAGAGAATGTAAAACTGGAGATATCAAGGTAGATGCATTTATTTATAGTGATGGAAAAAAAGTAACTGTAATAAAAGGAACTGATATTCCAAATCCAGAAAATAAAATCATAATGATCTATAATACAGGAGGATGGACAGTCAAAAAGAAATGGGGAGAATGTAAAGATTTTCTTCCAAAACAATTAGGTCAAATATCTGGAACTAAAATTAAAGGTAAAGAACTGGTTTTAATGCTTAATAGAAGGTTACATAAAGCAGGTGGAGATGATGGATATGGTTGTGCATGGAAATTCAAAGGTGCATTTCACAAACCTTGGTATGATTGTATTTTAGAAAATTGGGGAATAAGTAAAAGAGTCGATGTAAATAAAGAAATAATTGATGAATTAGTTTCAAAAGGAACTCCAAGAAATCAAATATTTATGTCTGGATTGTCTTGCGGAGGTATTGATACACTTAGACACAAAGGTCTTTATCCAGAGGACTTTAATGCAACTATTTCCTTCATGCCTAATTGTTGGGATAGAAATCCAAACACTCCAATTAGAAAAATGCAAATTGACGAACTGAAAAGTTTTAAAAGAATAGATGCTCTAGTTTTTCATAGCCCCGTAGATGGTGAGGGAGATTGGCGTAGCAATAGTGTCTGGATGAAAAAAGATTTAGGAAATATCTCGGGTATAAAATGGATTGATACACCTGGTCACACAAATAGAAAAATTTTTGTCAATGGAAAAAATTGTAAAGTTAAAGAGAAAATGAAAGGTGGATGGGAAGAAGCTTGGCCAGAAGGTAAAGAAAAACTAACAAGTGAAAAAAAATTTGTAGTTCTTGATAAGAAATTACAGAAAGAAATGAAAAAGAGTGCTGCAGGCCATCAACTTGTTAAATATAGCTGTTTTAGTTATTACCATCCAGAAATTATTAAATTTATAGAATCTAGAATGTAAATATGAAAAAAAATAATCTTAAAGTTGTAAAAATAGATAAAAATAAAAGCCTATTTAACTATGAAAAGAAGGTCTTAATAAAAGAATTAGTGTTAGATTTAAAACTTGGTTATTTTGATTTTGAAAAAGAAAAGCCTCAAAAAGTAAAATTTAATTTAGAAGTAAATTATCAAGATAAACAGCCATCGAATGATAAAGATATTAAATCGATAGTTAACTATGCTAAAATAGTAAAATTAATAAAAAAACTAGTAAAAAACAAACATTACAATTTTCTTGAAACATTGGCAGAAGATGTTTTTGATGAGCTATTCAAAGATAAAAGAATAGATAAAATTACTCTTCAAATCGAAAAATTAGAAATCATGAAGGATTGCAGCTCAGTTGGGATCCAAATTTCTAAAAAAAGAAGCCATGATCAGCTCTGATATAGGTAAAGAAGTAATTAAAAAAGAATTGCCCTTGGTTCCTAAGTTGCCAGGTGTTTATAGGATGCTAAATTCAAAAGGAGAAATTCTTTATGTGGGTAAAGCAAAAAACCTTCCAAACAGACTTAAAAGTTATGTATCAGAGAAAAGTCATATCATTAGGACTGAGAGAATGCTCTCTCAGACAAAAAGACTCGAAATTACTACCACCTCAAATGAAAGTGAAGCTTTACTTTTAGAAGCAAATTTAATTAAAAAATTTAAACCAAAATTTAATATTTTACTAAGAGATGATAAATCTTTCCCTTTTATTTTTATAGGCGACAAAGATAAATGGCCACAAATCAAAAGACACAGAGGGAAAAAAGGCAAAGAAGGATTTTATTTCGGACCGTTTGCATCAGCTGGATCTGCAAATTGGACTATAAAAATGATACAAAAAATATTTCATCTCAGAATTTGTGATGATACTGTTTTCAAAAATAGAGAGAGACCCTGCATACTTTATCAAATTAAAAGGTGCTCAGGACCTTGCGTTGGTTACGTAACTGAGAGTGATTATAAACAAACTGTTGATGATGCTATTGAGTTTGTGTCAGGCAAATCTAGAAAAATTCAGAAAAGCTTATCTAATCAAATGGAAAAGGCTAGTGAGGATTTAGACTTTGAAAAAGCAGCAATATTAAGAGATCGAATTAAATCATTAAATATTATTCAATCTTCTCAAAGAATTAATGAAGCAAATTTAGTCGAAGCAGATGTTATTGCGGGATACAAAGAGTCTGGAAAAACCTGTATTCAGGTTTTTTTCTATAGGTCTAAACAAAATTGGGGTAATCAAGCTTTTTTTCCAAAGCATGATCCAGAAGAAAATCTAAGTGATATTATTAATTCTTTTGTCTCTCAATTTTATGAAAATAAAAGTGTGCCATCTTCAATAATTTTATCAAATGAAATTAAAGAAAAAGAATTAATTGAAAAAACACTTACACAAAAAGAAGGTAAACAAATCACAATTACTGTTGCAAAAAAAGGTACGAAACTAAAAGTTATTAATCAAGCAATTAATAATGCAAAAGATAGTTTGAATAGAAAACTTTACGAGAGTCAGAACAATAGAGATCTTTTCGATGCAGTATCAAAAAAATTCAATCTTGAAACTAATATTAATTTAGTTGAGGTTTATGATAATAGCCATATTCAAGGCACAAATAGTGTGGGCGCTTTAATTACTTATGGAGATGAAGGGTTCGTTAAAAAAAGGTATAGAAAATTTAATATAAAAATTCAAACAAATGCTCAAGATGATTATGGAATGATGAAAGAAGTTCTTAACAGAAGATTTAAAAGAGCAGTTCAAGAGAAAGATAACTATCTAACTTTTCCTGATTTAGTCTTAATTGACGGAGGGAAAGGTCAATATTCAGTGGCAAGAGAAGCGATGAATGAGCTTGGTCTACATGAAATTCCTATTATAGCTATAGCAAAGGGAAAGATGAGAAATAGTGGAAATGAAACATTTTTTCATAATGGAAAAGAGTTCAAGTTCGAAAAAAATGATCCAACATTATTCTTTTTACAAAGATTAAGAGATGAGTCCCATCGATTTGCTATAAGTGCTCATAGAGCAAAGAGAAAAAAAGGTATAAGCAAATCATTATTAGATCAGATTGATGGTATTGGATCTATTAGAAAAAGGGCATTATTAAATCATTTTGGTTCAGCTAGAGCTGTGGAATCAGCTAGTTTAGATGAAATAAAATCAGTTGATGGAGTAGAGGAAAAAGTTGCAAAAAAAATATATAACTTCTTTCACGAATGAAATTTAAAATACCTAATTATTTAACAATTGGACGAATAATAATTGTTCCAATATTTGTTTTTACGTTTTACCTTCCTGGATTTTATGGAGACGTTATACCATTTGCTCTTTTTTTAATTGCCTCATTTACAGATTTTTTAGACGGCCTTTTGGCGAGGATGTTTAAAGAGGAGTCTAAACTTGGAGAACTTTTAGATCCAATAGCTGATAAGATTATTGTTGCAACTGCATTAATTTTATTAGTTATGGACCAAACAATAAAAAATTATGAAGTTATTGCAGCTATTATAATTCTTACAAGGGAAATACTAATTTCAGGATTAAGAGAGTTTCTAGCTAAAGGGAAAATAAAGCTTCCAGTATCTAATTTAGCAAAACTTAAAACATTCTTGCAGATGTTTTCGATAGCAATACTTTTAACTGGGGAAACAGGAAATAAATTAATAAATTTTCAAGATTATAATGCTCAAACAATTGGCATCATTATTTTATGGCTATCCGCATTTTTAACACTTTATACTGGATATGATTACCTTAGAAAAGGAATAGACCATGCAATATCTGAAGATAATAAGGATTAAGCAGCCTTTTTTTGTCTAACTAACTGATCAAAGCTTTTTGATAGTCCTAATATAACATCACAAATTTTGTATTTATGATCTGCTATACTTGCAACAGGTGTTATTTCAGCTGCAGTTCCAGTTAAGAAACATCCATCAAAATTACCTAGTTCATCTGGAGAAATTTTTCTTTCATGAACTTTAATATTTTTTGATTTGGCTAATTCAATTACAGCTTGTCTTGTAATACCATTTAAAAATGAATCTGGTGTTGGTGTATGTAGTTCATTATTTTTATATTTAAAAAAAATATTTGCGCTTGTTCCTTCTGCAACATTACCCTCAAAATCTAACATTAATGATTCAGAATACCCTTGTTGTTCAGCTTCGTGTTTTGAAAGAGTGCAAATCATATACAATCCAGCTGCTTTTGCATCCCAAGGAATAGTGTTTGGAGCCGGTCTTCGCCATTTAGAAATATTTAATCTTATTCCTTCAGCTTTTAATTTTGGATCAAAATATGCGGGCCATTCCCATGTCGCTATTGCTACATTAATTGTATTTTTCTGAGCAGACACACCCATCATTTCACTTCCTCTCCATGCAAATGGTCTTACATATCCATTTTGAATATTTTGAACCGCTACTATTTTTTTAGAAGCTTCATTTATTTCATCTTTTGTATAAGGAATATTAATGTCTAATCTTTTTGCAGAATAAAATAATCTATCTGTATGCTCTTCTAGCTTAAATATTTCTCCGTCGTATACTCTTTCACCTTCAAAAACTAAACTTGCATAATGAAGTCCGTGACTGATTACATGGCATTTTGCATCTTGCCATTCAACAAGCTCATTATTGTACCAAATTTTTCCTGATCGTTTATCGAAAGGTATCATTATTTAATTTTATAAAAAAATATATTTGTATATATAATATGTCAATATAACTTACCAATATGAAAAAACTTTTATATTTAAAAGATGAGGATCTTAAACAATATATTGAAAAAATATTTCTTGGCTACAGAGAGACAGTCTCAGATGCTAAAAATGTATTGAATAAATACTCCATAGGTGTCGCACATAATAAGGTTATTCACTTAATTTCATTATATGAGGGTATTACAATATCAGACCTCTTAAGAAAGTTGAAAGTTACAAAGCAAAGTTTGAATAGGGTTTTGAAAGATTTAATAAATCTAAAAGCTATAAAATATGAAAAAGACCAAGTAGACACGAGAATAAAGCATGTCTACTTAACAGAAGAAGGAGAGAAATTATTTAATGAAATTTTCTCGGCTCAAAAAAAAAGAATTTATCAAGCATTCTCCGCATCAAAAGCAAACGAGGTTGTCAGTTTTGACAATGTTTTAAAAAAAATAATTAATGGAAAAATTTAAAGCACATATTTTAGTTGTAGATGATGATGATGGTATAAGAGAATTAGTTAAAGAATATCTTTCTCAAAATAACTATCTCGTAACCAGCTCAAATAGTGCCGAAGATGCTCTTGAAAAAGTTAAGGTTATAAAATTTGATTTAATAGTGCTTGATATAATGATGCCAGGCAAAAGTGGTTTAGAGTTTACAAAAGAAAATAAAGACAAAATTTCAACCCCAATAATTCTTTTAACAGCGAAAGGTGAAGCCTCAGAGAGAATTGAGGGTTTAGATATTGGTGCAGATGATTACCTTCCAAAACCTTTTGAGCCTAAAGAATTAATACTTAGAATTAATAATATCTTAAACAAAACAAAATTTAGAAATACAAAAAGAAAATTTAAATTTGGTAAAATTGAAATAGACCTCAACAAGCAGTTTATTTTGAAAAATGATAAATCAATAAAAATCAATAATACAGAAAAAATTATTTTGGATAAAATGGTGAACTCTCCTGGAAAAATTTTTAAAAGAGAAGAGATTGGAAATCTTATAAAAATTGATAAAGAAAGATCAGTTGACGTAATCATTACAAGACTTAGGAAGAAAATTGAAGAAAACCCTAAAAGCCCAAATTATTTACAAACAATAAGAGGTGAAGGTTATGTTTTATGGATTGAGTAAATATATAAAAAATATTCTACCTAAAAGACTTTTTTATAGAGGTCTACTCATAGTTGCTGTTCCAATAGTTGTTATGCAAATCACTATTTCGCTAGTTTTTTTTGATAGTCTATGGATCAAAACTAATTCTGGAATGACAAGAGCATTGGTTTCTGAAGTCAAAACTTTTGTAGACGCTTATGATAACGATGAAACGAATAAAGATTTTATAATAATTTTATTCAAAGAACATTTGGGTTTTAACATTAAATATGAAAAAGATAAAATCTTACCAAATAAAATACCAGAAAGATGGTTCAGTCCAGTGGATCGATCACTAAGAAGAGAATTAAAGAAAAAAAATTTAACCTATTGGTTTGATACAACAAACTTCAAAGAAGTTGTTGATTTGAGAATAGGATATTCAAAAGGATATTTTCAATTTTATATTCCAAGGGATAGACTAACTACGAGTTCGGCTAGATTATTTGGTCTTTGGATAACATTGCCAGCATTGCTAATGATAGCTGTAGCAATAATTTTTTTAAAGAATCAAACTAGACCCATAACTAAACTTGCAGAGGCATCTGAAAGATTTGGTCGAGGAGAAGATATTGATGAATTTAGACCTTCTGGAGCACTTGAAATCCGAAAAGCTGGTTTAGAGTTTGATAAAATGAGAAAAAGAATAATTAGACATCTTAACCAAAGATCTGAGATGCTATCCGGTATCAGCCACGATTTAAGAACTCCTTTGACAAGGATAAAACTTCAAATAGCGATGATTAAAGATAAAAGCGTTGTAGAGAAACTCTCAAGAGATGTTGATGAAATGGAAAAAATGTTAAATGAATATCTTCAATTCGCAAGATCTGGAGCAAAAGATAAAACTGAAACATTTGATATCTCTGTTCTTCTTGAAGATATTTGTAAAAAATATGAGAAACCAAATATAAAATATTTTATAAAAGAGAGGGTTTATTTTGATGGAAGAAAAAATTTAATCAGTAGATGTGTGAATAACCTTATAGATAATTCTTTAAAATTTGCTGATAATGTTGAATTGTATCTAAAAAAAGGAAGATCAACTATTAGTATTTCAATTGAGGATGATGGTCCAGGCATACCACAGAAAGAACATCATAATGTTTTAAAACCATTTTATAAAATTGACAAAAGTAGATCAGAAACAAAGTCTAGTGTTGGTCTTGGCTTAGCTATATCATCAGATGTAGTAAAATCACATGGTGGAAATCTTAAATTTGATAAGTCTAGTTTAGGTGGATTAAAAGTTATTATTTCTTTGCCCGTTTAGTTTTTTTTTTTATTTTTTTTTCAGCAATTTTTTTTTCTAACTTTTCAATTCTTTTATTTAACATATCGATTTCATCTTTGCTTACTAAATTCATTTTAAGGATAATTTCTTCTTTTTTTGATCGTAAAATATTTACGACTTCATCACTAAAATCCTTGTAGTTGACCAGTCCTTCTTCCAAAAATTTTGCAAATTTATCAAATACGAATCTTGATTTTGACATAATAATTTCTTATCAAAGTTTAAGTAATATTTATAATATTACAATTAAATGTTTATTAATAATTTTGACCCAGTTGCTTTTGAGATCTTTTCATTAGAAATTAGATGGTATTCCTTGTCTTATATATTTGGCTTAGTATTTGGTTGGTATTTTGCGAAAAACAAACTAATCAAAGATAGCACTCAAAAAGAATACTTCGACGATTATATAACTTATTTAATCATAAGTATCATCCTTGGTGGAAGACTTGGATATGTAATTATTTATGACCCAATTTATTTTATTAGTAATCCAGTTGAGATTATAAAAATTTGGCAAGGAGGCATGTCTTTTCACGGTGCACTAATTGGAATTATTATAGGGACTTATTTCTTCTGCAAAAATAAAAATCAAAATATTTTTAGTTATTTAGATGTGGTTGCTGTTTGTTCTCCTATAGGAATTTTTTTAGGAAGAATATCAAATTTCATAAACTCAGAACTTTATGGCATAGAATCAAATGTACCATGGTCGGTAAAGTTTATAAAAATTGATAATTTAAATCGACATCCTTCACAAATTTATGAGGCGATATTTGAGGGAGTTGTTCTATTTATTATTTTAAATATGTTGTTTAATAGATTAAGAAAGACACCTGGGATTATTTCAGGATATTTTTTAGTTTTATACTCATTTTTCAGATTTGTTATCGAGTTCTTCAGAGAACCAGATCAACAAATAGGTTATTTATTTTTAAATTTGAGTATGGGGCAAATAATAAGTTGTATAGCACTAACCTGCGGATTAATTATCATCTATTATAAAAATGCTAATAGGACACAATAAAAAAATCTCATTAGATAGATTTATTTATAAATCTTTGTATGACAAAGATAATGGTTATTACATTAAAAATAATCCTTTCGGAAAAAAAGGTGACTTCATAACATCTCCCAATATTTCTGTTCTTTTTTCAGAAATGATATCTATTTGGCTAATTTCATTTTGGGAGAATTTAAAAAAGCCAAAAAAAATTAATATTGTAGAGCTAGGTGCAGGTAATGGTGAGATGATGTCACAAATTATAAAAACTCTAAATAATTTTAATGAAATTAATTTATCTGCTAATTTTTTAATTTTAGAAAAAAGCCCATTACTGATAAAAATTCAGAAGGGTAAAATAGATAAGAAAAAAGTAAGTTGGATTAAAAATTTAAAAGAAATTCCAAAAGCTCCAACTATATTCTTGGCTAATGAGTTTTTTGATGCATTTCCTATCAAACAGTTTTTGAAGAAAAGCAATAATTGGTATGAAAAATATGTAGAATATAAAAAAAATAAGTTTGAAGTTTGTGATCAAAAAGTACCATCAAAAATAATTGAGAAATATTTAGGTAAGGATATAAAAAAAGAAAAATTTGTTGAATATTCACCGTCAGCAATGAAATTTGTAAACGAAATAGCGAATTTTATTTTTAAAAATAATGGTGGTTTATTGATGATAGATTATGGCTTTACCAGTGGAAAAATGAAAAATACTTTGCAAAGTGTTGAAAAGCACAGAAAAATTAGTTTTTTAGATAATCCCTATAACTCAGATATTACTCATTTAATAAATTTTAAAATGTACAAGAAAGAGTTTGCAAATTCTAATTTGAAATCTTTAATAACAACTCAAGGTAATTTCTTAATTAAATTAGGGATATTAAAAAGAGCTGAGATAATAAGTAGAAATTTACAATTTAGTAAGAAAGCTGACATATTTTATAGAATAAAAAGATTAATTGATGAAAAATATATGGGCTCTTTATTTAAAGTATTATTTGTAAGCAAATTCAAAAATAATTTTAATTTGGGTTTTAAGTGATTAAATCAAAAATTTTTAGAGATCAAAAAACCATTTCGCATTATTTTTTTAATAGATTGGGTGGCACCTCAAAAGGAATCTATAAAAGTTTAAATTGTGGAAAAGGTTCAAAAGATAAAATTGCTAATATAAATAAAAATTTAAAAATAGTTTCAAAAAAAATTGGCTGCACAAGTGGAAATCTAGTTTCTCTTAATCAAATTCACAGTAACAAAGTTTACAAAATAAGTGGTATTCCAAAAAAAAGATTGACTGGAGACGCGATGATTACAAATAAGCGAAATATTGCGATTAGTATACTCACTGCAGATTGTGCACCAATTCTAATTATAGAAAAAAAGCTAAAATTTGTTGGTGCAATACATGCTGGGTGGAAAGGTGCTTTTAAAGGAATAGTAAAAAAAACAATCCAACTTTTAAAAAAAAATGGATGCTCAGAGAAAGATATGATTGCTTGCATTGGGCCATGTATAAAAAAGAATAACTACGAAGTAAAAAATGATTTTTTTAAATTGTTTAAGGATAAAAATAAAAAAAATGTGAATTTCTTCACATTTAAAAAGAAAAAAATTTATTTTGATTTAAGCAAATATATAAAATCTCAATTTTATGAAAATGGAGTTAAAAAAATAGATATAATAAGGAAGGATACCTACGCTCTAGAAAATAACTTTTTTAGTTCTAGAAGATCAAAAAAAAATAATCATAACGATTATGGTAGAAATATTTCTGCAATTATGATTAAATAGGCTATCTCGGATGAAAATTCTCACAGGAAACAGTAATAAACATCTTAGTCAAAAAATATCTAAATTTTTAAAAAATAGACTAGTAAATTCAAATATAAGAAAATTTGCAGACGGAGAAATCTATATCGAAATTAATGAGAATATTAGAGGCAATAGTATTTTTTTAATTCAATCCGTTTCATCTCCTGCAAATGACAATTTAATGGAATTACTACTATCGATTGATGCTTTAAAAAGATCATCGGCCAAAAACATAACTGCAGTGATCCCATATTTTGGATATGCAAGACAAGATAGAAAGGTGGTTCCTAGAACATCTATATCTGCAAAACTTGTATCTAATCTTATTGAAAAGGCAGGTGCAGATAGAGTCGTTACAGTTGATTTACATTCAGGACAAATTCAAGGATTTTTTGATATTCCTGTAGATAACTTATTTGCAACTCCAATATTTGCTAGACATATAAAAAAGAAATTAAAAAAAAATAATATAATCTGTGTTGCTCCAGATGTCGGTGGCACCGCAAGAGCAAGGGCTTTAGGAAAATTATTAAATGTAGATTTAGCAATAGTAGACAAAAGAAGACCTGCTCCTGGAAAGTCAGAAGTAATGAATGTAATTGGAAATGTGAAAAATAAAACTTGTATATTAGTTGATGATATAATCGACTCTGGTGGAACAATTGTAAATGCAGCTTCTGAATTAAAAAAAAGAGGAGCTAAAGATGTCCATGTGTATGTAACACATGGTGTATTAAGTGGTAATGCTGTTGAAAAAATTAAGAGATCTTCGATAAAAAATTTAGTTGTAACTGATACAATAGATAATTCACTGAAAGTTAAAAAAGCTAAGAATATTGAGGTATTAACAATCTCTAATTTGGTTGGAGAAGCTATTAAAAGAATATCAAATTCTACCTCAGTATCAGATCTATTTAAATAATTTACTTGTAAAATTTAGTTTCATAAGTTAAAAACCCGACACTTTATGAGTTTATTAGCAGCCACAATAAGAGAAACAAAAACTAAGGGTGAAGTAAAATCTCTTAGAAGTAAAGGTATGGTTCCAGGAATAATTTATGGAGGAGAGGAGCCAAATCAAAAAATCTCTGTCTCTGTTAAAGAAGTAAAAAATTTATTAAATAAAGAAAATATTTTATCAAATATTATTTCAATTAATATTGATGGGAAAGAACAAAAAGTTTTACCAAGAGTTATTGATTTTGATACAGTTACAGATGAGCCTATACATTTAGATTTTTTAAGAATTGTTAAAGGTGCAAAAGTAATTTTAGAAATTCCAGTTAAGTTTATAAACCATGAATTATCACCAGGATTAAAAAGAGGTGGAGTTTTGAATATAGTAAGACGAAAAGTTGAATTAAGATGTCCTACAGAAAACATACCAACAGAGTTAGTTGTAGATTTAAATAACTTAGATATTGGAGCAAGTATTAAAATATCTTTTATAAATTTACCTGAAAATGTAACACCTACAATTCAAGGAAGAGACTTTGTAATCGCAACCGTCGCAGCACCAACGGTTGTTAAAGAACCTGAAAAACCAGCAGAAGCTGAGGGAGAAGGTGGAGAAGCTGTGGAGGCAGCTGCGGATGGAGATGCTAAACCTGAAGAAGGTGCAGAAAAAGCTGCAGATGGTGATAAAGGAAAAGAAGAAGGAAAAGCTCCAGCAGAGAAAAAATAATAATCTGTGAAAATAATAATAAAATAAAATGTTGTTACTCGTAGGTTTGGGCAATCCAACCCCAAACAGTCATAATAATAGACATAATATAGGTTTTAAAGTTGTAGATGCCATAAATCAAAAATTTGGTCTTTCAAAGCAAAAGCCAAAATTTAAGGGTTTACTTACAACAGGTAATATTGGGGAAAAGAAAATTTATGCTATCAAACCTCTGACTTTCATGAACAACTCAGGAATATGTATAAGAGAATTGCTTGAATATTTCAAAATAGATGCAGAAGATGTCATTGTTTTTCATGACGATCTAGATGTAGAGTTTGGAAAAATAAAGGCAAAATTTGGTGGATCAAGTGCAGGTCATAACGGGGTTGCTTCAATAGATAAATTTATTGGAAAAGACTATTCAAGAGTGAGGATTGGGATTGGAAAGCCAGAGAATAAAATGTCAGTATCAGACTTTGTTTTAAATGATTTTTCTGATGATGAACAAGAACACTTAGAAAAAATTACTCACAATATAATAGACTCTATTGCTATTTTGATAGATAAAAAATTAGATTTATTCTCAAGCAAAGTTAACAATAATTAAATGGGTTTTAAGTGTGGTATAGTTGGTTTACCAAATGTTGGTAAATCTACTTTATTTAATGCACTTACAAATTCAAGTAAAGCTCAAGCAGCAAATTTTCCTTTCTGTACGATAGATCCAAATATAGGCGTAGTTCCTGTACCAGATTATAGGTTAGATGAATTGGTTAAAATTTCAAATTCTAAAAAAAAAATAAATACTACAATATCTTTTGTTGATATAGCAGGATTAGTCGAAGGAGCCTCTAAAGGTGAAGGATTGGGTAATAAATTCTTATCCCATATAAGAGAAGTAGATGCTGTTATTCATTTAATTAGATGTTTTGACTCAGATGATATTCAAAATGTAAATCCAACAGTTGATCCTATTAGAGATTTAGAAATAATTGAAACGGAAATGTCTTTAGCAGATTTGGAATCTATTCAAAAAAGACTAGATAAGAAAAATAAAAAAAATAATGACGAAAATCAAAACCAAATTCTAGAAAGAGCTCAGAATTTAATTAATGATAATGATGATATAAATAAATTATACGAAGAATTTGACAAAAAGGATGTTAAATTATCAGGATTATTGTCAATAAAACCTAAATTGTATGTTTGCAATGTTGATGAAAATAGCATTGATAAAGGCAACGATTATACAAAAAGTTTTATTGAAAAATATGGTTCTAAAAACACTCTAACTATTTCAGCTGAAATAGAAAATCAATTAAATGAACTAGAAAATGAAGAAAGAAAAAACTATATGAAAATGATCAACGTAGATGATACTGGATTAAATTTATTAATCAAAAAAGGATATGACCTTTTATCTTTAGAGACGTTTTTCACTTCAGGAGTTGAGGAGACAAGGGCTTGGACAATTAACAAAAATTGCATGGCGCCTCAAGCAGCAGGTATAATTCATACAGATTTTGAAAAAGGTTTTATAAGAGCAGAAACTGTGTCTTATCAAGATTTCGTTGGTAGTGGCGGTTGGTTGAAATCAAGAGAAAACGGCAAAATGAGATTAGAAGGTAAAGATTATATCGTTAAAGATGGGGATGTTCTAAACTTTAGGTTCAACACGTGACCATATCTTTTTCATTGTAAAATAAACCAATACAGTCAATATTATCAAATAAGCTATAACTCTAAATCCTGTTTTATGTCTTTGCTCTAAATGTGGTTCTGCTGACCACATCAGAAAATTTGTAACATCTTTAGACATTTGCTCAGCTGTAGCTTTTGTTCCATCTGTATATTCAATTAAATCATCGGATAAAGGAGCTGGCATTTTAATTTTATTACCATACATGTACTTATTATAATAAACACCATCATCAAGTTCTACACCCTCTGGTGGTTCAGAATATCCTAACAATAAGGAATAGACATAATCTGCTCCACCTTTTCTTGCCTTAACTAGAACAGACATATCTGGTGGATAAGCACCCCCATTAGCAGCTTTAGCTTCTTGCTCATTAGCATATGGCATCACAAATTTATCAGATAATTTGGCTGGTCTTACAAACATTTCTCCAGTGCTGTCTGGACCATCTGTTACTTCAAAACTTGCAGCTATTGCTTTGGCCTCTGCTTCAGAAAATTCTGGTCCACCCTTTTCTGCCAAATTTCTATAGGTTAAATATTTCATAGAATGGCAAGATGCGCATACTTCTGTATATACTTGATATCCCCTTTGTAATGATGATCTATCAAATTTTCCAAATAGACCTTTGAAAGTCCATTTAGTCTCTAAAAAGGGAGGTGATTTTTCAGCAGAGTTAGATGAATTTATTACTATAACTGAGAATATTAATACAAAAAAAATATTTTTTAACTTTCTCACTTTATTGATTTTTCTATTTTATCATCACTCCTTGCTGCAGCTAAATTTGGCGAACCTCCTAAAACTGGCTCTGTAATACTCAAAGGCAGCGGGGTAGTTTTTTCTTTCCATCCTAAAACTGGAAGAATAATTAAAAAATGCGCAAAGTAATACGCTGTAGCAACTCTTGCTATTAACAAATACAATCCTTCAGCTGGCATCGCCCCCACGTATCCTAGAATTAAAACATCAGCTACCAAGATCCAGTAGAACTGTCTAAATAACGGTCTGAAAACCGCTGATCTAACTTTTGACGTATCCAACCATGGTAAAGCAGCTAAAATTAAAATAGCTGATAACATTGCAACAACACCCATAAGTTTATCAGGAACAGATCTTAAGATCGCATAGAAAGGTAATAAGTACCACTCAGGAACTATATGAGCGGGAGTAACAAGTGGATCCGCCTCGATGTAATTATCAGCATGTCCTAAAATATTTGGCTGATAAAATACAAACAACGCAAAAACAATACAAAACATTAATAACGCAAAAGCATCTTTAATTACGATGTATGGATGAAACGGAACTGTATCTTTAGAAGGTTTTTTAATATCAATACCAACTGGATTGTTATTTCCAGGAACATGTAACGCCCATATGTGAAGTACTACAAGCCCTAATATTAAAAATGGTATCAAGTAATGAAGAGTAAAAAATCTTGTTAGAGTTGGATTATCAACTGAGTAACCACCCCATAACCAAGTTGTTATACTCTCTCCCACAAGTGGAATTGCACTAAATAAATTTGTTATTACTGTTGCTCCCCAAAAACTCATTTGTCCCCAAGGAAGAACATATCCCATAAAAGCAGCTGCCATCATCAGAAGATAAATTATAATTCCAAGTATCCAAATTATTTCTCTAGGAGATTTATATGATCCATAAAATAAAGATCTAAAAATATGAATATAAACCGCTAGGAAAAACATGGAAGCACCATTTGCATGAACATATCTTAACAACCATCCATAATTCACATCTCTCATTATATGTTCAACACTGCTGAATGCCATATCTGCATGAGCAATGTAGTGCATAGCCAAAACTAATCCTGTAACTATTTGGGTAATTAAGCAAAAAGTTAATATCCCACCAAAAGTCCACCAGTAATTTAAATTTTTTGGTGTAGGGTAATCTGTTAAGTGATTTGCCAATGTAAGCAAAGGCAGTCTATCATTAAACCATTTACCAAATTTTGAACTAGGTGTGTATTCGTGATCACTCATATTTATCCAATCTTAATCGTGTTAGTATTTACAAATTCGTATTTGGGTATCTCCATATTAGTTGGAGCTGGTCCTTTTCTAATTCTACCAGATGTATCATAATGTGAACCATGGCAAGGACAAAACCAACCATCATAATCACCTTTATCTGTTAATGGAACACATCCTAGATGAGTACAAATCCCAAGCATCACTAGCCATTCTGGATTTTTTGCTCTATCTTCATCTTTTTCAGGATGCTTAAGATCATTGACGTTAACTGCTCTCGCTTTTTTAATTTCATCATCCGTTCTTCTTTTTATAAAAACAGGTTTACCTCTCCAAAGAACTGTTAAAGATTGTCCGGGTTGCATTGAACTCACATCTACTTCTGTGCTTGCCAATGCTTTTACAGAGGCATCTGGGTTCATTTGATCGACTAATGGCCAAACAGCTGCACCTACTCCAACTGCACCTGCGGCGGCAGTAGCAGTAAACAAGAAATCTCTTCTGTTGGTCTTTTTTTCGTCTTTTTGATCTGACATCTTTAATATTTTATAACTTTGGTAATATATGATTTCATATAATAAAAAAGAGATATTTCTATGGTAACAATGACACAGAAACCTTCAAAACACGGTCTAAAAGTAGCTCTATATCAGCCGGATATTCCTCAAAATACAGCTTCAATAATTCGAACTTGTTCTTGCTTAGGGGCTAGTTTAGAAATCATTGAACCTTGTGGGTTTTTATTTAGCGATAAAAGGTTCAAGCGGGTTGTTATGGATTATTTAGATTACAGTGAAATTAAATTTTACAAGAGCCCTAAAGAATTCTTTGATGAAAATAGTAAAAATAGAGTAGTTTTAATGACGACAAAAGCTAGCAAAGTTTATACAAAGTTTAAATTTAAGCGTAATGATATATTGCTCTTTGGCAGAGAAAGTGCAGGTGTTCCAGAAGATGTACATTCTAGGGTTAATGAAAGAATTAAGATTCCAATGCTAAAAAACAAAAGATCGTTAAACATTGCAATATCAGTAGCCATAGGAGCTTCAGAATTTATAAGACAGTTAGGATAAATGGATCAATACATAAAAAAGAAATTAGCAAAAAATTGGTTCAAAACTTTACAAGAAGTGCTTTGTAGAGAAATTGAGGAAAAAGAAGGTAATAAAACCAAATTTAAAATTAGAAATTGGAATAGAAGTAAAAGTAATGATGAAGGTGGTGGACAATACAGAATTTTAGAAAATGGTAAAATTTTTGATAAAGTTGGAGTAAATTTTTCAGAAGTTTATGGAAAATTTTCAAATGAATTTAAAAATAAAGTTCCAGGCACTAAAAAAAGTTCTAAATTTTGGGCATCTGGAATATCTGTTGTTATGCATATGAGAAATCCTCATGTGCCTGCGATGCATTTTAACACGAGGTATATAGTTACTTCATTTGGTTGGTTTGGAGGTGGAATGGATGTTACACCTTGTATGAAAGATAAGAAATTAGAAAATTGGTTTCATTCAGAACTAAAAAAATCATGTGATAAACACAACAAAAATTATTATAAAAAATATAAAAAGTGGTGTGATGAATATTTTTATTTACCACATAGGAAAGAGCCAAGAGGTATTGGTGGAATATTTTTTGATTATAAAAAAAATGATTGGGAAAAAGATTTTTCTTTTGTAAGAGAAGTGGGAATAAGTTTTAAAAATATTTCTAATGAAATAATCGAGAAAAAAAATAAATTAAAATGGACAATTAAAGATAAAGAAATTCAATACATAAAAAGAGGTAGATATGTTGAGTTTAATTTATTACATGATAGGGGGACAAAATTTGGTTTACAAACTGGCGGAAATGTTGAAGCTATACTTATGTCATTACCACCAACAGCTAAATGGTAAATTATGGATAAAGAACCAATTACTACTGAAGGATTAGAAAAATTAAAAAGTGAATTAATTTTTTTAAAAGAAAAAAAGAGACCCGAAATTGTTGCAGCCATTGCTGAAGCAAGATCACATGGAGATTTGAAAGAAAATGCTGAATATCATGCTGCAAAAGAACAGCAATCACATAACGAAGGAAGAATTCAAGAAGTTGAGGATTTAATTGCGAGAGCAAATGTAATTGATATCACCAAGATTAGTAATGACGGAAAAGTGATATTTGGATCAACAGTCTACCTACAAAATTTAGATACAAATGAAAAAATGAGTTACAAAATTGTTGGTAAAGACGAGGCAGATCTAAAACAAAGGCTTCTTTATTTTCAATCACCAATAGGAAAAGGTCTCATAAGTAAAAACAAAGGGGATCTTGTTGAGATAAATACACCAGCAGGAACAAAAAATTTTGAGATTGTAGACGTAAAATACGTTTAATTTGACAAAACTTTTTCCATATCTTTTTTTGATAAATTAAAATTATTTTCAATCCATTTAATTTCTAAATTTTTTAATTTTTGACCCAATTCCCTTCCCTCCTTCAATCCATAATCATTTATTAATAACTGAGCTTTTATTGGAAATTCTGGTTTATCTAATTTTTCAAAGTAAGTTTTTAATTCTGAAAGTTTTTTACTTTGTTTAAAATATAACAAATTGAAATCAATTAAATCCATTGTGCTAGATTTACCCTCATAATAAAATATTTTTTGTAAATCTTTCTTGTTAAAAATTTTAGTACTATCTTTATTGAGTGAATTATTTTTTAGAAAATTAATTTTATCTTTTAACTCATTGGGTAAATTATATTTATATATAAAATAGTCAGAATTGTCGGTTTCATCGATTACAAGAAAAGAAAGTACGAAATTTAAACTTTTATTTTTTAATATCTTTTCTTGTGGTTTTGATAGCTTGCTCAATTTTTTAAAATTTTTTAGTTGAGGGAAAATCAATGAAAATAATTCACAAGAGGTTTTATTTTTAAATAACTTTAAAAAGTTATCCAATTTGAGAATTTTTTTTAATTCATTGAATTGTCTTTCTTTTGATATTTTTCCCAAACCCTCTATATTTTTTTTAATTATTTTTATTATATTAATTTCATGATCGATTTTGCTATATTCAGTATAAAATCTTAAATATCTAATAATTCTTAAATAATCTTCTTTTATTCTAGTTTCTGGATCACCTATAAATTTAATCATTCCAACATTTAAATCTTTATGACCAGAATTTGGATCATATAAATTCCCATCTAAATCTGAATATATTGAATTTATTGAAAAATCTCTCCTTAATGAGTCTTCCTTCCAATTAGTTGTATATTCTACGACTGCACGCCTTCCATCTGTTTTTACATCTTTTCTTAATGTTGTAATTTCAAAATTTTGATCATCAATCACTGCTGTGATTGTGCCATGTTCAATACCTGTTTCAAAAAACTTTATTTGGTTTTTATCTAAACATTGCTTAACCTGATCAGGAGTTAAATTAGTTGCAAGGTCGATATCATCTGTTTTTTCATCATTTAAAATTTTTCTTACGCAACCACCAACATATCTAATCTCGCTAGTTTCATTGTATTTATTTATTGCACCAAATATTTTATTTACTCCCTTATTATTTTTTAAATCTAGAAATTTGAGATCTTTATCGCTTGAAATTTTTTTGTTTTGAAAAATTTTTTTAAGTAAAGCTTTCATAAATGGCTGGGGTGCTAGGATTCGAACCTAGGAATGGCGGTACCAAAAACCGCTGCCTTACCACTTGGCTACACCCCAAGATGTTTTTCGTATAACACAAAAAAAAAGCTTTATATAGTTTTAGAATAAATACACCAATAGTTTTTATATTTATTTTTTAATTTTTTTTGAGCTTTTATTGCCGCATTTTTGGTTAAAAAATAACCAATTATAGTAGAACCCGACCCTGTCATATTTGCAAAGTAAATATTATCTAAATTATGCAAGTAACTTTTGATCTTTCTTAAAATTGGATATTTTTTAAAAGCTGCTCTCTCTAAATCGTTATTCGAAACTTTTAATAGATCTTGTCTGTCAATCTTGTTTGATTTATTGAATAGGCTCTTTGAAAATCCTTTGTGTTTTGCATAAATCATCTTAGTAGAACATCCAAAATTAGGCTTTATTATTAACAAATGAAAATTTAATTTTTTATTAATTTTACTTATATTGTGACCTTGTACGATCATTGGACTCTCATAAAGACCCAAAATTACATCTGAACCAACTTTATTTGCAATTTTTATTAAATTATTTTTTGCAGTTTTGATTATTCTTTTTTTAAATAAATAGTTCAAAATGGATGCTGCATTCATTGATCCTCCTCCCATACCAGAGGATTGGGGTATATTTTTTTTTACTTTGATATTGAATTTTTTATTTTGAATATAATTTTGATTATTTAAGATTTTTAGTAGTTTTGAAATTGTATTCGTATTTGAAATATTTGAGGAAAATTTCCCACTAAACGATATTCTATTTTTTGAACCTTGTATCTCTTTTATTAAAATCTCATCAGCCAAATTGATCTTAGATATTAAACTTTCAATTTTATGATAACCATTTGAGTATTTATTTAGAATTTTTAAAGTTAAGTTTACTTTTGCAAATGATTTTATTTTATGAAACTTCATTTAAGAATTATTGTTTAAGCCATTATATAATTTTTCCTTAACTTTAATTTTTAATTCTTCATCTGCTTCATCGCTATTTAAAGCACTTTTCCAAAAATAATTAGCTTGGATTTTTCTATTTAATTGCCAAAGAACATCTCCATAATGATCACTTGCAACAGGATCGCTTGGTAACAATTCAACAGCTTTTCTTAAATATTTTTCTGCTTCAATATAATTTCCTGTCAAATAGTAACCCCAGCCAACTGAGTCAGTTATGTAAGGGTCTTCTTCTTTTCCTTTATAAGCTTGATTTAACATTTCTATTGCTTCTTCAATTTTATATCCTCTTTCTAACCAGCTATAAGCAAGATAGTTAAGTGTATACGGTTCGTCAGGTCTAATTTTAATTGAATTTAGCAAATCCTTATCCGCCAAATCATAATTTTTTAATCTTTCATACGCTCCACCTCTTCGATAAAGAACATCTGCATAAGCCATAGAATCTTTATCCAAATTTTTTAACGCCAAAGTATAATAATTTATAGCCTCATCATATTTTTTAAAGTTTTTGTAAATATTTGCTAAATCATAAATCATCTTTGTCGATTTATTATTAAATTTTTCAAGATTGTTTAATATATAGTTCAAACTTGCATCATAATTTTCTTCCTCTGCGATAATTCTTGCAATCTTCTTTGTTTTGTACCAAAAAAATATTTCATCTTTATCATCAAATTTTTCAAAAGTTTTTTTTGCTAGATTATAATTATTATTAGACTGATAGTTTTCAGCTATTAGAGATAAATTAAAATAAAATTTTGGATTTAAATAATTTGAAATATTTAAATATATGTTTGAATAATCAAATCTATTTTGAGACGAATAAAAATTAGATATCAGAAAAAAGAATTCTGCCAAAATATCATTTTCATTTTGACATGAGAAATGCTGTGTTAATTTTTTATATTTTTTTTCATCTATCCATTTTTTTACTTGAGAAATAAGCAAACTACTTCTCAAAGGATCTATTGTATCAGCAAAACTATCAACTGTTGCAAAGTCGTTATTAGACACTTCGTTACTCAAATAAAAAAAAGAATATCTAGAGTAATCACTTTGAGGATCATTAATTAAATTTAAAAAATAAGGCTCAGTTTTTTTGGAATTCAAATAACAATTTTGAAAAGCCATGTTTATCAAATCTAATTTTCCAAATTGTTCAACAATGTCAGATTTTTTATATATAAAAAGATCAATGTAACT
The DNA here is from genome assembly GCA_902543575.1 of uncultured Pelagibacteraceae bacterium. GTDB lineage: Bacteria > Pseudomonadota > Alphaproteobacteria > Pelagibacterales > Pelagibacteraceae > Pelagibacter. The sequence goes on from CACBYV010000001.1 coordinate 57,445, forward strand.
TTTTAAGCTTGAATAAATTATAAATTTGTATGAGTCGTCCTCTTTGAACTTTTCCAATTTTTTTAACTTCAAAGCTGCTTGTTTAAACTTTTTCTTATTAATGCTCTCTAAAATTAACAATAAATTTCCTTCAAAAAAATCTCCTCCTATTGAGGTATTAGAATATTTTACCTGTTTAATTGCTTTTTTAACCTGTCCATCCAAAAGTAAAGAAAATACATATTCTTGCAAAAAACTATCATGTGATTGAATTAATATTTTTGAATTTTCAAAAAACTTGAGAGCATCATTATTTTTCTGATTATCAAATGATAATAATGCTGAAAGATAATTTGATAGATACTTCTGGTTGAATTCTTTTTCATTCGCAGCTTTTGAATAGAGATTTGTTTGATATAGAATTAATATTATAAAACAAAAAATTTTTAAGAACATTTTTTACTTTATGACTTTAAATGAAAAAAATCAAAATGACATATTAGATAATGATCTATTAAACGAACTAGGTATTGAGTATGAATTTAGTAATGAGCCAATAAATAGATTTAAAAATAATGCTCCTAATGAGGAAAAATCTGAGGAATTAGCAAAACTTAGAGTTGAAATAGAAAAGATTGAAGATTGTGAACTAAAAAAAAGTGCAAAAAATCTTGTTTTCAGTGATGGAAATTCATCTTCAAAGGTAATGATTGTAGGTGAAGGACCCGGACAAAAAGAAGATGAATTAGGAAAACCTTTTGTTGGTGATGCAGGAGTGCTTTTAAATAAAATGTTGAAAGCTATTAATTTAGATAGAACTAACGTGTATATAACTAATGTTGTAAATTATAGACCTCCAAATAACAGAAAGCCTGAAATATCAGAAATAAATAGATACTCTGAATATTTAAGAAAACATATTTCGATTATAAATCCAGAGATACTTATTTTAATGGGAAGCACAGCAATGGAAGCTCTCTTCGGGAATAAAATTAAAATTTCTAAAGAAAGAGGAAAATGGAAGGAAGTAATAATTAATAATAAGACATATTTAACAATGATAACTTTTCACCCAGCATATCTGCTAAGACAAGCAGAGCAAAAAAAATACTCTTGGGCCGATCTTAAAGAAATTAGAAAAAAAATAGACGAAACTGGTTTAGAAATTTAAATTTTTAATAATATTTTATATGAAAAAAATTATTGCTGGAGTTGATGAAGTTGGAAGGGGAAGCCTTGTAGGACCAGTTTATGCAGCTGCTGTTATATTAAATAAAGAAATTAATAGAAAAATTCTTAAAGATTCAAAAAAACTTAACAAAATTCAGAGGGAAACTTTAGCTAAATATATAAAAAAAAATTCAGTTTGGGCGTTAGGATCTGCATCAATAAAGGAAATTGAAAAAATTAATATTTTAAATGCTAGCCTACTTTCGATGAAAAGAGCAATTAAGAAACTCAAATTGAAACCTAAAAAAGTTTTAATAGATGGTAATAAACCACCAGACTTAAAAAATTATGTTATTAAAACTATTGTAAAAGGTGATGAAAAAATCCCTGAAATTTCAGCCGCATCGATTATTGCTAAAGTTGAAAGAGATAAGCTAATGAAAAAGATGTCTTTTTCTTTTAAAAAATACGGCTGGGATAATAATGCAGGTTATGGAACCAAGGATCATATTAAAGCTATTAAAAAATTTGGAGTGACTAGATTTCATAGAAAAACCTTCCAACCAATACACAAGATATTGAGTCTTAAAAAATAATAATAACAATTATCAATCAATAAATTCAATCACAGGTTGACGTAGACTCCTGACTGGAGTCTAATTCAAAAATATAAAATGATAATTTCAGACATAAAAAATAAAATTATTAATGGAGATAGTATCAAGGAATTAAAAAAAATTCCGGCTGAAAGTTTTGATCTGATATTTGCAGATCCACCTTACAACCTTCAACTGAAAAAGGAGTTAAGTCGACCTGATAGTTCTAAAGTCGATGCTGTAGACGATGCATGGGATAAATTTGATAGTTTTAAAAGTTACGATGAGTTTTCAGTTCAATGGCTTAAAGAATGTAAAAGAATTTTAAAAAAAAATGGATCTATATGGGTCATAGGAAGTTATCATAATATTTTTAGAGTAGGTTCAAAAATGCAAGATTTAGGTTTTTGGATACTAAATGATGTGATTTGGAACAAAAAAAACCCTATGCCAAATTTTAGAGGAACACGTTTTACGAATGCGCACGAAACACTTATATGGGCATCAAAAAGTGAAGGCTCAAAATATACTTTTAATTATCAATCACTTAAATGTTTAAACGATGATCTGCAGATGAGATCTACATGGAATTTACCTATATGTAATGGAAAAGAAAGACTTAAAAATAATGGTAATAAAGTTCACTCAACGCAAAAGCCAGAGTCTCTATTGCACAGAATTATATTAGCATCCTCTAATAAGGGCGATTTAATATTGGACCCGTTTCTTGGTACGGGAACAACTGCTGTAGTTTCCAAAAAGTTAGGTAGAAATTATTTTGGGGTAGAAAAAGAAAAAAACTATTTTGAAGCTGCAAGTAAAAGAATTAAAAATACAAAAATTATTGAAGATGAATATTTAGATACTATAAAAAATAATAGATCCAAACCAAGAGTGCCATTTGGATCTTTGGTTGAATTAGGAATTATTAAACCTGGTACTGAAATTTTTGATCAAAAAAAACAAATCAATGCGAAAATTATGATTGATGGTAGTATAAAATATCGGAAATCAGAAGGATCAATTCATAAAGTTGCTGCACAAATATTAGGTGCTGAGAGCTGTAACGGTTGGACTTTTTGGTATTATAAATCAGGTAATTCACTCAAACCAATTGATGATTTGAGGCAAAGACTAAGGCCAACTACTTAATTTCTATAAATTTTTCCTAGATAACTCTCTAGAAATTTTTTATTTTTTGATAAAAATTTCAAAACAATATTTCTAATTAATATTATTATTGGATTAGTTAAATGGAAGGCAAAATGATTTAGTTTAGATCTTTTGTTTACTAGTAATATTTTACTTATTTTATCTTTATAAACATTATTTGAATTTGTAATATTTTCTAAAATACCATTTGCCGTTTCAATACTTTGAGAAGCACCTTGTGCAAAAGAAGGTGGAAAAGCAAATAAAGCGTCTCCACTCAAAAAAGTATTTTGATATTTTAGTGAGGGTAGTTCATTGCTCACAAATACGGGAAAACACTTTAAATTTACTAAACTCTCTAAATTTATAATAGAATTTTTTAAAATAAGGTCTTTTAAAGATTTTATAAATGTTTCAGAATTAAGAATTTTTTTATCTTCAATTTCTTCATTAGTTAGCTTCTTTTTGATTATAGCAACAAAATTGTATTCGAGTTTTTGATTTACAGGATAAGTTACATAGTGAAAATTTGAACCCATATATACTGAGATATTATCTTTTTCATGTTGTTTTAAATTTGCCCTTAAAGCAATGTTGCCATTAAAAATTGGATTTAAATGATTATTAGATATTTGGGATTTTAATTTTGAAAAAACACCGTCAGCAATTACAATATAATCGAAACTTTCATTATTATTATCCCAGGAAATCTTTATTTTTTTATTATATTCAATATTTTGAATATCGGCTTTAAATTGAATTTTTTCCTCAGGGATATTATCAATTAAAAACTTTATTAATGTTGATCTTTTAAGTGTTGTGTAACGATCATTTACATTATTGAATTGCTTTAAATCAATTTCACAAATCTTTTTAATATTATTAGCCTGGAAAAAATTAACTTTTGTTGGATAATAAACATCTGATGCTGAAATATTTTTAAATCCAATTTTATTCAACAAATTAATACTATTTACTGAAAGTTGAATACCATAACCTTCATTTAAATTGAGGTGATCTTTTTTTTCAAATATTTTATAGTCTATTTCTGTATTTTTGTTTAATTCATTTGCAAGATACAAACCAGATATACCAGCTCCAACAATTGCAACTTTTTTCATTCAGATTTTGAGATGGTATAAAATATTTTTTTAGTAAATGATGGAATTATTTCTGAGCTTAATTTATCTTTTTTAATTAATATCTTATTTTTAATCTTTGGAGGTCTTTTTGAGTTATTTAACAAAATTTTCATTTCCATATTAGACAATTTTATATTAATTTTTTTATTATTTGAATATTTATACTTACTTTCTCGAACTTCAGTCATAGGAAAAATTGGCATATTTTTTAAAAATTTAAATTTATCATTTTTAACCAATAAGTAATTGTTTTGTTTTTTGTAGATAGTCGCTTCAAAATATTTAGTTTTTATTTCTTTATTAATTTTAGTTAATTCAAAATCATTTTTTTTTAAAGATATACAATTTTTACTTAATGGACATTCTTTACAACTTGGATTTTTTGGTTTGCAAATTAAAGCACCTAATTCCATAATTGCTTGAGAGTAATCGCTAGCACGATCGGACAGTCCAAAAAAATTAATTTTTGTTTTTAAAAAATCTTTAGATATTTCACCCTGCTTTTTTAAATGTAAAGTTCTTTTAAGAATTCTCTCTACATTTCCATCTAAAGGGATAGTTTTAATGTTAAATGCTATAGACATTATTGCTTTAGATGTATATTCACCAATACCTGGTAATTGTATCAACTTTTCATAAGATTTTGGCAACTTACCATCGAAATCTTTAAGAATTTTAATAGCACTTTTTTTTAGATTTCTTGCTCTTGAATAATAACCAAGGCCTTCCCAATGTTTCATTAAGATCTTTTCATCAACATCTGCCAATGATTGAAAGGTTGGAATTTGTTTTACAAATTTTTCAAAATAAGGAATAACAGTTTTTACTTGAGTTTGCTGCAACATAAATTCACTAACAAAAGTAAAATATTCTTTTTGCTTCTGAGAACCTTTTTTTCTCCAAGGTAAAATTCTTTTATTATTATCGTACCAATGTAGAATTTTATTTGATATGTTTTTATTATTCATATGAGTCAAAAATATAATACTAAGCAGAGATATAATTCCATTCAAGGTTTAAGATCTTTTAAAGATACTTTACCCACAGAAGCAAAAAGAATAATTATTAAAAAAGGTAAGATTTATAATGAAACTTTAGATAATTGGAAATATTTAGTAGGTAAAGATTTATTTAAAGTAAGCTTTCCTAAGTCATATAAAAGTTCAAATAAGTTGTCGGGCAGTCGTTTAAATATTTTGGTAAAGAGGGGAAATGAAGTTGATCTTGAGTATTCTAAAAAAGAAATAATAAAAAAAATTAATGTTTTTTTTGGCTATCATGTTTTAGATGACATTAAATTGAATACATTTGATGGAAAAATTGAAGAAAGCTATAAAAATACCGCTATTAATGCGACAAAAAATAAACATATAAAGAGCATAAATAATATTAAAAATGACAAAATAAAAAATTCACTTTTAGAGCTTAGTAAGCACTTTAAGATAAAATGAAAAAAATAATACTTGTATCAATTTTAATCTTTTTTAATTTCATTAATGCTAATTCTGAAGTTAAACCAATTTTAGTAGGGAATGCAGAGTCAAAAGTTAAGTTAATGGTTTTTGAATCTTTAACTTGCAGTTTTTGTGCAAATTTTCATAAAAATATCTATCCTAAACTAAAAGAAGATTTTATTGATAAAGGATTGATCTCAATAGAATTTAAAAGCTTTCCATTAGATATCATTGCATTTAATGCAACTAAATTAGCGCATTGTAGAAATGATGGTGAGCATGAAATTTTGCATCACCTTTATTTAAATCAAGATAAGTGGATCAAGGGAAAAAATGAATTAGAAGCAAATCAAGCAATGAAAAAATTTATTGATAATACTGAATATAATCTTGATTTTGATAAGTGCTTGGCTGATAAAGAGATAGAGGATCACATTTTAGAAGACCGAATCGAAGGTGTTAAAAAGTATAAAGTGAATGCTACTCCTACAGTCATAATTAACGGAAAAAAGTTTGAAAATCACTCAAACTACAAAAAATTAAAAAAATACATTGAAAAACTGATATAAGTCAGTGAATGGAATTTAAAAAAATCCAACTAAATGGATTTAAGTCTTTTGCTGAAAAAACAAATTTCCTAATTGAAAAAGGTTTAACTGGGATAGTTGGCCCAAACGGTTGTGGCAAATCAAATATAGTGGAGTCGTTGCGATGGTGTATGGGTGAGACATCGGCAAAAAGCATGAGAGGTTCAGGAATGGAAGACGTTATATTTTCTGGAACTTCAAACAAACCATCAAAAAATATTGCAGAAGTTTTAGTGAGCTTATCAAATGACAACAAGGATGGTCCTCTACAATATAATGAGCTCGATGAAATTGAAATAAGAAGAAAAATAGAAAAAGATAAAGGCTCAAAATTTTATATAAATGGGAAAGAAGTTAGAGCTAAAGATGCTCAAATGTTTTTTGCAGATTTGTCAACAGGTGCTCATTCACCTTCGATTATTAGTCAAGGTAGAATTGGAGCATTGGTTACCGCAAAACCTTCTGATCGTAGAGCAATCTTAGAAGAAGCAGCTGGTATAGCAGGTTTACATGTTAGAAGACACGAAGCAGAATTACGATTAGGCGCGGCAGAAAATAATTTAAAAAGGGCAGATGAATTAAGAAGACAACAGCAAAGACAATTAGCAAATTTGCAAAAGCAAGCTGAAGAGGCTGCAAAATACAAATCTATTTCAGAAGAAATAAAAAAAGTTGAGGCAGGTTTATATTATTTACGTCTTTTAGAAATTGATAATGAAATTAAAGTAGAGAATGAGATCAACAATGAGGCTGATGATCAAGTTAAGTCCTTCAATGATAAATTAGAGGATTTAAGCATGAAAATTATTGAAAAGAATAAAAATGTAAATCCTATAAGAGAAAAAAATCAAGAAAACTTGTCAAAAATTCAAAGATTAAATCTAGAGTTAAAGAGTTTAGATGAGGAAAAAGACAGGGTTAATGATGAAATACAATCAATTAGAAAGGCTTTAGGTGTAATTGATGACGATATTGTTAGAGAAAAAAGCATAATCATTGATGCAAACTCTAATGAAAAAAGACTTAGAGAAGAAAAAGAAAATTTAATTACAGTTGACTCAAAATATTATGAAACTGAAAAATTGTCAGGTTTAGATTTGGTAAATGCAAAAGGAAAATTAAAAGATGAGCAAGATAAATTAGAGAGAATACTAGAAAATCTAAACCTTGATACTTTAAAAAAGAACTCAGAAACTATTGATTTAGCAGGTGAGCAGTTAGATAAAGCAAAAGAAATGCTCTCAGAGAACAACATCAATGGTGCAACTAATTTAATAGATGAATGCAAAATAAATCTTTCATTTTTAAAAATGAAAATTAATGAAATGCATGACAACGATTTAGCGATAACAGTAACTAAGAAAAACGAAGAAATCAAAAGTCTACAAGAAGAATACGCTGAAGCATTTAGTACAAATCAAAATATTAAAAAAGAGTCAATAAAAAGAAGTGAAAGAATTAAAATAATTGATCAAGAGATAGAAAGTTGGAAAAACTTATTGGTAAATTCTGAAAAAATGATTAATGAATTAAATAGTAGAAAAGATACTCAACAAAAAAAATTAGATAGCCTTGAAAAACAACCTCAAACACAAGCTGAAAGAAAAGGACAAATATCAGAAAGTTTAAGAATTTCTGAAAAAGAAAAAAGTGATAATGAAATATTAATAGATGAGCTAGATAATGAGATTAACGAACTAAGAAGTAATCTAAATGCAACAAAAGAAGAGTCTATTGAAATAAGAGAACGAAAGGCAAGCTCTGGAGCAACAATCGATGGTTTGAATAAAAGAAGAAATGATTTGCTAGAAAGAGTATCAACAGAACTTAATTTAAAAGAAGAAGAGATACTGAATTTTTCAAACTTAAAAGATGTATCTGAATATCCAGATACAGTAACACAGGAGGAATTGCTTGATGAAAGAAAAAGGGAAAGAGAAAAATTGGGCTCGGTTAATTTAAGAGCAGACGAAGAAACTTCAAAATATGAAGATGAAATTAAGAAAATGGAAAAAGATAGACAAGATTTAGTAACTGCAATTATAAAGTTAAAAGAAAGTATTACTGAACTCAATCAGAAAGGTAGGGAAAGACTTCTAGATGCTTTTGAAAAAGTGAATAGAAAGTTCAATGAAGTTTATACCAAACTATTTAATGGAGGTAGTGCAAAACTAGAGCTAGTAGACTCTGATGATCCTTTAGATGCAGGATTAGAAATGTTGGTAAGTCCACCAGGAAAAAGATTACAATCAATAACTTTATTATCTGGAGGTGAACAAGCCTTGACAGCTTTATCTTTAATCTTTGCAGTGTTTCTTACTAATCCAGCTCCAATATGTGTTCTCGATGAAGTAGACGCACCTCTCGATGATGCGAATGTAACAAGATTTTGCAATCTTTTAACTGAACTAACTAAAATTACATCTACAAGATTTATTATTGTAACTCACCACGCTCTAACCATGTCTAAAATGGACAGACTATACGGCGTAACAATGCCAGAAAAAGGAATTAGCCAACTAGTTGCTGTAGATCTTCAAAAAGCTGAGAGTATGGTTGCTTAATAATGGATGAAGACCAGTTTAAAACTCGCCTAAAAATTGCAAAAAATAAAACTGACAAAGACAAAAAATCTGAAGAAGGAAATAAAGGCTCAAGTATGGGGTCAGCCTTCAAAATGAGCACGGAATTGGTATCTGCAGTAGCTGTTGGGACAATTATTGGGTTTATTTTAGACAATTGGTTTGGTACTAAACCCTGGTTAATTTTAATATTTTTTTTTATTGGTGTAGTAGCTGGAATTATGAACGTTATTAGATCAGCAAAAAAAATGCAAAAATAGTAGGCAAATGGCAGCAAATCCAATGTACCAATTCAACGTGTACCGAATTGGTCCAGAAATTAAAATAAATAACATAGATATTTCATTCACAAACGCGAGTTTGTTTATGGTCATAAGTTCATTAGCAATATTAATTATTTTTAATTTAGGCACGAAAAGATCTATCATACCAAATAAAATTCAATTACTTGCGGAACTCAGTTACTCTTTTATTTCAAAAATGATAAGTGATACAGCTGGATCGAAAGCTAAGCCTTACTTTTCTTTCATATTTTCTTTATTCATGTTTGTTTTATTTTGTAACATGTTTGGCATGATACCATACTCTTTTACCGTCACTAGCCACATCATTGTAACTTTTGTATTAGCAGCATTTATATTTATAGGAGTAACAATAATTGGATTTATTAAACATGGACTTGGATATCTAAAACTTTTTGTGCCAAGTGGAGTTCCAATGGTTTTATTGCCATTAATAGTTGTTATAGAAATAATTTCATACTTAAGTAGACCAATTAGTTTATCAGTTAGATTGTTTGCAAATATGATGGCAGGCCATACGATGATGAAAGTTTTTGGAGGTTTCGTAGTTAGCTTAGGAATTGTTGGGGGCTGGCTACCACTAGGTTTTTCAGTTGCATTAACAGGTTTGGAGATATTAGTTGCTTTTCTTCAAGCATATGTATTTGCAATTTTAACATGTATCTATTTGAATGATGCATTAAATTTACACCATTAATTAACATAAGGAGGATATAATGGAATTAGAAGCAGCAAAAATGATAGGAGCAGGACTAGCAGCAATTGCACTTGCGGGTGCAGGAGTTGGAATTGGGATAATTTTTGGAAATTATCTTTCAGGTGCAATGAGAAATCCATCTGCAGCTCAAAAGCAGTTTCCAAACTTGCTATTAGGCTTTGCGTTAGCAGAAGCGACTGGTTTATTTGGATTAGTTGTTGCATTAATTATTCTTTTCGCGTTTTAATTAATGTTGAAAAAGATAATTTTTCAAATTCTAGCTTTAAGTCTTATCTTTACTTATAGCGTTCAAAGCGCTGAGAGTGGAGGTATGCCCCAGCTTAATCCCGAGTTTTGGATATCTCAAATTTTTTGGTTAGTACTTACTTTTGGATTATTGTTTATAATTTTATCTAAGTTCATACTACCAAAGATTAGTAACAATCTTGAAACCAGAAAATCACAAATCTTAGAGAATATCGAAACTGCAGACAAGCAACGGGAAGAAACTGAAAAAAAAGTTAAAGAATTTGATAAAATTATCAATGATACAAAAGTTGAAGCGAAAAACTTCTTTAATAGTGAAAGACAAAAAGTTTTGGACGATATAAACAATAAAAAATTATCTTTAGAAAAGGATATCGAAAAAGAAATAATAAAAGCTGAAGAAGAGATAGACCAATTAAAAAAAACTTCTCAAGAGAAAGTTACTAAAATTGCAATTGAGACATCCTCCGATCTAGTTAAACAATTAATTGGTGAAGATATAAATAAAAGTAGTCTTTCAGCCATAGTTGAAGATCTTTCTAAAAAAGAAATGGAAAAACATAATGGCATTTGATGCAACATTTTGGGTAGCAGTATCTTTTGTAATATTTTTTGGAGCGCTAATTTATTTAAAAGTTCCACAAAATGTTAATAATTTATTGAGCAAAATGATTACTGATATCAAAAATGAAATTGACGAAAGTGAAAAACTCCGAGCTGAATCTAAAAGACTATTGGATGAGGCGCAAAAGAAGCTAGAAACTGCAAAAATTGAGGGTGAAAAGATTATGCAGCAGTCAAAAGATGAAACTGAAAGATTTGTAATTGAAATGAATGATAAATTTCATAAATCAGCTGAACTCAAGAAAAGTCTAGCAGAAACTAAAATCTCTCAAATGAAAGATAATGCCATTAAAGAAATTAAAGATACATCAATTAATATTGCTGTAGAATCTGTAAAAAAAATTATTACTACATCTGTTGATAAGTCTAAACTTGACAACTTGTTTAATAAAAATCTTGAAGAAACAAAGACAGAATTAAAGAAAATCAGTTCTTAAACTAAGATAGTTTATCAAATTTTATAAAAATAATGTAAATTAAGAAATATGAATTCCATTGTAATTGGATCAGGTTTTGGTGGTATGGCGGCAGCTCTTAGACTTCGAGCAAAAGGTCATAAAGTTACTTTAATTGAAAAACAAAAAGATTTAGGTGGAAGAGCGAGAGTATTTAAAAGTAATGGGTTTACTTATGATGGTGGACCAACTGTAATAACTGCTCCTTATTTAATTTATGAAATTTTTAAACTTTTTAATAAAAATCCAGATGATTATATAAAAATAAAAGATTTAGATACTTGGTACAGATTTGTTTTCGAAGATGGAAGCCATTTTGATTACTCAGCTAATGAAAAGAAAATGGAAGAACAGATTGCAATAATTAATCATAAAGATGTTGTGGGTTACAGAAATTTACTTAAATTTACAAAAAAAATATTTGATAAGGGTTATTCAGAATTATCAGATGTGCCATTTGATAAACCTTCATTTATGTTTAAGCAAATTCCTGCATTGCTAAGTTTAAAAAGTTATAAATCTGTTTATTCTTTGGTTAGTGGTTTTATTGAAAATGAAAAACTAAGAAGGATATTTAGTATGCACCCATTATTGGTGGGTGGGAACCCTTTTACTACAACCTCTATATATGGATTAATTTTGTATTTAGAAAAAAAATGGGGAATTCATTATTCTATGGGTGGAACAGGACAAATCATAAAAGGTTTTGAGAAATTGATGTTAGAAGAAGATGTTATAATTATTAAAGGTAAAGAAGTTAAAAACTTGCTTACAGAAAATAAAAGAGTTGTCGGGGTTGTGACAAGTGAAGATGAGAAAATTAAAGCAGATAACGTAGTTTGTAATGCAGATCCTCCCGGTGTTTATTCAAAAATGCTAAATAATCAAAAATATAACACCTTATTTAATTGGAAGATAAATAGAATGGAATATTCAATGGGTTTGTTTGTTTATTATTTTGGAACAAAGAAAAAATACGAAAATGTTGAACATCATACTATAAAGTTTGGTGATAAGTACAAAGAACACTTGGATGATATATTTGTAAACAAAAAATTAAATAACGATATAAGCTATTACCTACATAGACCTACCGCAACAGATTCAAGTATGGCACCAAAAGACCATGATTGCTTTTATGTATTAGTGCCTGTACCTAATAATAAATCAGGAATAAACTGGTCAATCGAAGGAGAAAATCTAAAAAAACTTGTAATAGATAAAATGGAAAAAAATTTATTACCTAACTTAAGAGAAAATATTGTAGATGATTTTTATTTAACTCCTGATTATTTTGAGAATGAATTAAACACAAAATATGGCTCTGGTTTTTCAATTCAGCCAAAATTTTCTCAATCAGCATACTTTAGATTTCATAATAAATCTGAGGTTTATGACGGTTTATATTTTGTTGGAGCGGGCACTCATCCTGGAGCTGGTGTTCCAGGAGTCCTATCATCCGCAAAGGTCTTAGATAAAATTTTGTAATGAATGAACAAAATTATTTGTCGATATACGCTAAATCTTTTAATTGGGCAGGTTTCTTTTTACCAAAACAAGTCTACTCTGATTGCTCTAATTTGTACGATTTTTGTAGATACATAGACAATATAGCAGATGAAAAAGGTGATCTTGATACGAAATTAAAAAATTTCAATACTTTCAAAGAAGATTTCAAGTTAAAAAATGAAAATAACCAAATAATTAAAAATATGTGGGCTTTAATAAACAAATTTGGAATATCACAAAAAATAATTGATGATTTATTCGATGGCGTAGAAGCTGATATAAAATCAAAAGTAGAAATCAACACTGACAAAGATCTATTTGTTTATTCATATAGAGTGGCTGGAACAGTTGGATTAATGATGGCAAAAATTTTAAATGTCAAAGAAAGATCAGCACTTTTAGGAGCGATTGACTTAGGTATTGCAATGCAATTAACTAATATTTCAAGAGATGTTATTGAAGATGAAAGCAATAATAGGTTTTATATAAAAAAGAATTTTGATGAAATTAAAAGAATTCTAAAAATCGCTGACAAATTTTATAATAATTCTTTTATATCAATTAAAAAAATTCCATTCTTTTTAAGATTTTCGATTTTGGTTGCAAGACGAGTATACAGGCAAATTGGAAATGAAATCTTAAAAAAAGGAAACTTAGAAAATTATAATAAATCAGGAAAAATTTATGTAAACAATTTGGGAAAAGTCTTACATACAGTGCTATCTATTAGTGATTTAATTAAATTATATTTTGTAAAAGAAGATAAAAAACTTACAATAAAAGAGCATGAGATAATAATGCAAGATATCGAGTATAATGAAAGATTTTGATTACATAATTATTGGAGGTGGCTGTGCAGGTTTAACATTGGCTTATGAGTTAGAGTATCACGATAAACTTAAAAATAAGACTTTAGCAATTATTGAAAAAAGAGATGAATATAAAAGAGATAAAACTTGGTCATATTGGAAAACTGTACCTCACAAGTTTGATGACTGTGTAAAAAAAAGATGGAAAGATTATACAATCAATTTTAAAGGAAATGTAGAATATAAAGATTGTAAAGAAACTCCTTACGAAAGTATTGATAGTGGACTATTCTACAAAAAAATTTTAAATAAAATCAATAAAAATCCTAATATTCAATTCTTTAAAGATATAAGTGAAGTAAATACAGAAAACGCAATTTTATTTAACAGTTTGCCAAATCTTGAGAATAAAGATTCTAATTTATGGCAACACTTTCAAGGCGTTGAGATTGAAACTGAAAAAGATTTTTTTGATGATCAAATAATAAATTTAATGGACTTTGATTGTGATCAAAAAAAAAGCGTTCATTTTTTCTATACACTACCCTATTCAAAAAAATCAGCTTTAATTGAAACTACTTGGTTTTCAAAAATGGAAGATGATAGTGAAAAAGATTATGATAAACAAATTACTGATTACATAGAAAACACTTTAAAATTAAAAAAATATAAAATTAATTACAAAGAAGTTGGGGCTATACCATTATTTTATCCGAAATTTAAAAACGATAAAAATTCGATTAATATTGGAACTGCCGGCGGTATGACGCGTTTGAGTACTGGCTATACTTTCCTAAATATTCAAGAACAAGCAGAATATATTACCCAAAATATTGATAGAATAACCCAAACTAGAGCTTTCAATATAAAAAATAAGTATAAGTTTTTAGATAATATTTTTTTGAAAGTCCTAGCTGAAAAGCCAGAGATCATGCCAAATATTTTCTTCAAAATGTTTAAAGGCAAGTCAAAAACAGTAATAAATTTTCTTTCCAATAAAAGTAATATTTTCGAGGACTTATCCATTATATTAAAGATGCCAAAATGGATTTTTATTAAAGCTGTATTTAAATAATGATAAACAAAATAAATTTTTTTCATTCTATTATTTTTTTTAATATCTGTATTTTTTTTTCTGCTTTTGAGGTATTGAGAGATAATTCGTTTATACTTTTTAGTTTCTTTTTAATTCTTACAATTGGTATCTCTCACGGTGCGCTGGATCATGAAAAGGGTAAAAAACTTTTAAAAATTTATAAAATTAAAAATACAGAAGTGTTCTATATAACTTATATAGGTATAGCTATTTTTGTTATTTTAATTTGGATTTTAAGTCCAATATTGTTGCTTTCACTTTTTTTAATAGTTGCAGCATATCATTTTGGCAAAGAGGATAGTGACTTTATCGAAACAAAAAATGTTAATTTTTTAGAAATTTTTTATTTTATTAAAGGATCATTAGTTATTTCAGCGCCCTTGCTGTTTCATAAAGCTGAGACAATCGAAATTTTTAAAATGTTAAATTTTTCAATAGACGAAAATATTGTGGCTAATAATTTTTTAATTCTTTTAGTTCTATTATCAGTGCTAAGTAATTTTGTTATATATAGAGGTAATAATAATGATTTAAGATCAATTCTTTTTTTAGATAGTTTTTCAATAATTATTTTAAACTATTTTTTTAACCCTATATTAGCTTTCACAATTTATTTCTGCTTTCTTCATTCTATAAGACACTCACTAAGTTTAATTAGTGAAATAAATAAAAATTTGATGAAAGGATTTCCCATTTTTTTACGAAAAATTATTCCACTTACAGTAATTACAGCAATAATGTATTTAATAGTTTTTTATTTTATTTCAGAAAAATTTGGTATAGATGAAAGTATTATTAAAATAATATTTGTTGGATTGGCTTCATTGACCTTTCCTCATATTTTACTTGAATTCATGGTAGAAAAAAAATGAAAAATAAAACTATAAATCTAATTGGATGGATATTATTCATTGTATCCTCAATTGGTTTCATAATCTCAAGTGTAGGAAGTTTTTGGGCCATGTTTGGAAGCTTATTTTTTTTTATTGCTTGTATAGTATTTTTGATTCCGTTTTTTAAAAAGGATGAAAATGAGTAACAAAAATTTAAAAATTTATTTAGCTGCACCAAGAGGATTTTGTGCAGGAGTTGATAGAGCAATTGAGATTGTAAAAAAGAGTATAGATAAATTTGGTGCTCCAGTTTATGTGAGACACGAAATTGTACATAACAAACATGTTGTAGAAGGTTTAAAGAAGATAGGTGCAATATTTGTAGAAGAATTAGATGAAATTAAAGATAAGTCTAGACCAGTAATATTCTCAGCCCATGGAGTTCCAAAATCTGTTCCAGAGGAAGCATCTAATTTAAATATGATGTTTGTAGATGCAACATGTCCTCTAGTATCAAAAGTCCATAGAGAAGCTGAAAACTTAAATAAACAAGGACATCATATATTATTAATAGGACACAAAAATCACCCAGAAGTCATAGGAACTATGGGACAATTACCAAAAGGCTCAATAGATTTGATTGAAAATATTGAGGATGCAAAAAAGTATGAAAATTTCTCAAATAAACAGCTATCCTTCATAACTCAAACAACACTCTCTGTAGATGATACCAAAGATATTATTGAAGCTCTTAAATCTAAGTTCCCAGATATTAAAGAGCCTAAAAAAGATGACATATGTTATGCAACAACAAATAGGCAATCAGCTGTGAAAAAAATAGCAGATAAATGTGATATGTTTTTTGTAATAGGAAGTAGGAATTCATCTAACTCAGTAAGATTAGTTGAGGTGGCTAAAAACTCTGGTTGTAGTTCTGCTGAGTTAATACACTCAGAAAGTCCAGTGCCTATAGATAAGATTAAAGGATGTAATACGATTGGAATTTCATCAGGTGCTTCAGCGCCAGAAATACTTGTTGAGAAATTTATAACAGAGTTAAAAGATCAATTTACAGTCAACATTGAAGAAGTTGAAATCGTAAAAGAAAATATTACTTTTAAGATTCCTGGAAAATTAAATTAATGGCTGTTTATACTAAAATTAATAATAATCAGATAAAATTTATTGAGAAGAAATATAATATTGGAAAAATTATAAATTACTCAGGTATAAAAAAGGGTATTGAAAATACCAATTATATTTTAAAGACAAAAAAAAATAAATATATTTTAACTATTTACGAAAAAAGAGTTCAAAAAAAAGATATTCCATACTTTATTAAACTTATGTCTAGTTTATCTAGACTTAAAATAAAATGCCCAGTGCCCATAAAAGACAAAAAAGGCAAATATTTACTTAATCTAAATAGTAAAAAGGGATGTATTGTTAGCTTCTTAGAGGGAAAGGAAAAAGATCAACTAACTAGGAAAGATTGCTTCGAGGTTGGCAGGAATACAGCAATTCTCCATAAAGCAGCAAAAAGCTTAAAATTGTATAGAAGAAATTCTCTATCAATAAATTCATGGGGAACAATTCTAAATAAAATAGACAATAAAATTAATAAATTATCAAAAAACTTAAAAGATTTAATGAAAGATGATTTTAGAGATATCAAAAAAAAATGGCCGAAAAAATTACCAATAGGAATAATTCATGGAGATCTTTTTATCGATAATATTTTTTTTAATAAAAGTAAATTTTTTGGTTTTATAGATTTTTATTTTTCTGCTAATGAATTTTTAACCTATGAACTGGCAACCTGCATTAATGCTTTATGCTTTATAAAGAAAAATCGGAAATTTGTACTAGATAAAAAAAGATCTTCAAATTTATTAAAGGGCTACCAAACTGTCAGAAAATTAAGTGAAATAGAAAAAAGAAATTTAAATACATTGTGTAGAGGATCAGCTTTAAGATATCTTTTGACTAGATCTTATGATTATTTAAATACTCCTAAACAAGCTATCATTAAAATTAAAGATCCAAAGGAGTATATAGATAAGTTGAATTTTCATAGAAATCTGAGCTCATTTAAGGATTATTCTTAATGATTAAAATCTATACAGATGGTTCATGCATTGGAAATCCAGGAAATGGTGGTTGGGCTGCAATTATTATTGAAAATGGAAAGAAAATTCAAATTAAAGGAAGCAAAAAAGAAACAACAAATAATCAAATGGAATTACTTGCCCCGATTAAAGCTTTAAAAAAAATTCCAAAAGGAAGCAAGGTTCAAATATTTACAGATTCTAAATATGTAAAATCTGGAATAACTGAGTGGATACATAATTGGAAAAAAAATGGTTGGAAAACGGCTAATAAAAAAGAAGTTAAGAATAAAGAGCTTTGGACTGAATTAGACAATCTATCAAATACTTTTGAGATTAAATGGTGTTGGGTGAAGGCACATTCAACAGACAAACTTAATAATGAAGTCGATTTATTAGCAAGGTCATCTGCAACAATTTAGCTACACCTGGCAACAGAACTGCCGTACTAATTATAATAAATCTAAAACACCCTCTGCTGAAGATAAACCGCATTGTTTAGTCTCTTTCTCAACTTGAATATTAACTACTTCTAAGTTTTGAATAACCATCGCATAACGATTTGAACGAATACCCATTCCTTTTGAATTTCTATCTACTTCAGCGCCAATTGCTTTTGTAAATAACAGATACGGATCTGATAACATTGTAATTTTGCCTCCAGCATTATTCGCTTCTCCCCAGGCATTCATAACAAATGGATCATTCACAGATAAACAAAATATATTCTCAATTCCTTTTGATTTAATTTTATCTGCATTACCTACATATCCAGGAAGATGGAGTTTTGAACAAGTTGAAGTAAATGCGCCAGGTAATCCAAATAAAATAACTTTACCATTTCCTAAAATATCTCTAATTTTGCTAGTTTGTGGTTCACCATCTATTAGATGGAAAATTTCTATATCAGGGATTTGATCTTTTATTTTTAATTTCATATAGAATTAATCACATAATCTTTAACTTTATTTATATCATTTGATATAACTTCAAATTTTTCTTCTCTATCATAAACATATTTAAGACTATCTGGTAATTCTTCAGTTTTTGAGATTGCATCTTCTATTGCTTTTGGAAACTTACATGGGTGTGCAGTAGATAAAACAACACAATTTTGTTCTAGTCCAAGTTTTTTTGCAGCACCAATTCCAACTGCAGTATGTGGATCAACTACAACTTTATATTCTTTATTTATATCTTTTATCATTTGGATTGTTTCATTTTCATCTAACATTTCAGACGTAAAATTCTTTTTTATTTCATCTAAGTCAATATTGTCAATTTGATAGGTATTATTTTTTATCTTACTCATCACATCTTTTGTAACTTCTGAATTACAGTCTTTAACATCGTATAAAAGTCTTTCAAAATTACTTGCTATCTGGATATCCATGCTGGGGGTATTTGTTTCCTCAACTTTCTTTTGAGAATAATCCCCACCAGAAATTGCTCTATGAAGTATGTCATTTTTGTTCGTAGCTACAATAAGTTTATCAATTGGAAGTCCGAGTTTCTTTGCTAAATAACCAGCATAGATATCACCAAAATTTCCAGTCGGAACAGAAAAAGACAGAGCCTTTCTATTTCCTATTTTAAAGTAAGCATAAAAATAATAAACAGCTTGAGCTACAATTCTTGCCCAATTAATTGAATTAACACCTGACATATTAATTGAAGTGGAAAATGTTGCATCATTAAACATCGCTTTAACCAAATTCTGACAGTCATCAAAGTTCCCTTCAATAGCAATATTGAATACATTTTTTTCTTCATGGATTGTCATCAGTCTTCTCTGTACTGGTGAAATTCTGTTATTTGGATGTAATACAAAAATATTTAAATTCTTTTTGCCTTTTAAAGCATCAATAGCGGCTGCACCTGTGTCTCCTGAAGTTGCAACAATAATATTAATTTTTTTTTGCTTATTTCCTAGATGATATTGATAGAAATTTCCTATTAATTGCATTGCAATATCTTTAAAAGCAA
This sequence comes from uncultured Pelagibacteraceae bacterium, assembly GCA_902543575.1. Lineage (GTDB taxonomy): Bacteria > Pseudomonadota > Alphaproteobacteria > Pelagibacterales > Pelagibacteraceae > Pelagibacter. The sequence continues at coordinate 76,793 of CACBYV010000001.1, forward strand.
GCGTTGGACCATGATAGAGTTCTAAGACTTTTAAATTTCCTAAATCAGAGATTTTTACAACATCCTCCGCTCTAAAATTTGAATAAGATTTTGATACTATAGAAATTAACTCTTCTTTAGTCATAAAATCACCAATAAATGGGAATATTATTTCTGCTGCTAATTCATTGTAATTAAGACCACTTAGTTTGTTTAGTTCATATTTACTAAATGGTTTAATTGACTTTGGTACAAAAAGACCTCCATCATCAGCTAAACCTTTCAAAAATACGTTTTTAAATGAAAAATGATCAGAATTATTTCTAGTGCTTATATATTCCATCAGTAATTTTTTTTTCTAAAATATAAATATATTAAAAAAATGGAAACGGCTAATGAAAACCATGTAAGAGCATATTTTAAGTGGTTGTTTGAAATATTGGCACCTATTTGTTTTGACTGTGGATAAATTCCTTCTTGCTTGCTAATATTGTTGATAATGAAAGGAGAAAATTCTTTTCCTGTATAGGTCAGCAAATCTTCATCTTTAAGAGTGAACCAGTAATTCTTATTTACGTCATTATCTGGCTTGAAATAATTAAATTTGCTTTTTAATTTTAAAACTCCCTCAAATTTGTTCTCATTTGAAACATACTTTTTAGATTTAAGATCTCTTGGAACCCAACCCCGATTTATTAAATAGCTTTTATTGTTAATACTAACTGGATTTACAATATCAAATCCTGGCTCTCCTTTTTCATTTAAGGAATATAAATAAATTATTTTTGAATTATCTAATATTCCTTCAAATTTGATTTTTTTAAAGTTAATTGGATTACTTCCATTAAATTCTACTGGATCACTTTTTAAAGATTGATCAATTGAATTTATTAAATCAAGCTTCCAATTTAATCTTACAATTTGCCAAGTGCCTAATGACAAGAATACTAAAATAAAAAAGTAGACAAATATTGAAAAAGATAGCTTATTTTTCAAGAACTATTAACTTCCCCAAATATAAATTGCAGCAAATAAAAACAACCAGACAACGTCAACAAAGTGCCAGTACCAAGCAGCGGCCTCGAAACCAAAGTGATGTTCTTTAGTAAAGTGTCCTAATTTACCTCTCCATAAGCAAACCGCTAAGAAAATAGTTCCAACTAAAACGTGGAAACCATGAAACCCTGTGGCCATATAGAATGTAGCTCCATAAATGTGACCTGAAAAACTAAATGTAGCGTGTTGGTATTCGTATATTTGCAATAACGTAAAAAATGCTCCTAAAATTACTGTACAGATTAGACCATTTATAAATCCTTTTCTATCATCCTCTAATAAAGAATGGTGTGCCCAAGTTACTGTTGTACCAGATAAAAGTAGGACAAGAGTATTTATAAGTGGGATGTCCCATGGATCAAAAGTTTCAATATCTTTTGGTGGCCATACATTTCCCATGAATTCATTTGGAAACAAACTTGCATCAAAGTATGCCCAAAACCATGCAACAAAAAACATTACCTCAGAAGCAATAAATAATGTCATTCCATATCTGTGATGAATTTGAACAACAGGTGTATGATGACCTTTGTGCTCAGCTTCGATTACAACATCTCTAAACCACATAAAGGCACAATAAATTATAAGTAAAAAACCTAAAACCATCGCCCACATAACTTTACTATGAAAATAATAAACAGATCCAACAGCCGTAACTAGTGTTGCTATAGATGTAGCCAATGGCCAAGGACTAGGGTCAACTAAATGATAATCATGTTTTTGACCAGATGCAGACATTTATTTTAACTCTCTTTTTTTTCGTTTTTATAATATTCAGATGAGAAAAAAGTATATGACATAGTAACATCTTCAACTCTAGATGTTTTTGGATCATTTACTAATTCTGGATCTAAGTAAAAAACTAGGGTGTAACTTGCCTTTTCCCCCGGATCTAATGTTTGTTTTTCAAAGCAAAAACAGCCTAATTTATTAAAATATGCTCCAAATGACGATGGAGAAACATTATATGTAGCTACAGCAGATGAAATTTCATCTCCCGTGTTTTCAACTTCAAACTTAATTCTGTATACCTTGCCTGGCTGAACATCCATTGTTTTTTGATCAACATCAAAATTCCAATCAAGAGCACTGTTAACGTTAGTATCTAATCTTACATTTATTTTTTTATCTAAAACTATATTAGGAGCCTCTTTGGATATTTGTGTTGTTCCACCAAAGCCAGTTACTCTGCAAAATAAATCATACAAAGGCACGGCTGCAAAAGATAATCCCAACATAAAGACAAAAATTCCTGTTAGAATTAGTGGAGTTAAAGTATTTTTTTTAATCATAGAGGTCTTTCAAATACTCCAATATTAAATAGTGTGAAAATGAATAAGAAAACTATAAATGCAACCAAACCAACTGCTGTCCATAAATTTTTCTTTTTTAATTTTTGATCTTTGACAATCATAAAACTTTATCCACTAAGAAAAAAACAAATATTAAAAATAAGTAAATAATTGAATAGCTGAAAATATGTCTAGCTTTCTTTATATTAAATTTTCCAACTTTATAGTTGTAAAGCTGGAAACAAATTAAATTATAATAAAATGTAAGTAGCAAGCTAAGTGTTAAGAATACTTCACCGACAAATCCAATGTAATATGGGAAAACAATTGTTGGTATCATTAGCAAAGAATATATTAGAATGTTCTTTTTGGTATCCTGAATTCCATTAGTTACTGGGAGCATTGGAATACCTGCTTTTTTATAATCATCAGCTTTGTACAAGCTTAATGCCCAAAAGTGTGATGGTGTCCAAAAGAAAATTATTGAGAAAAAAGCAATCGATTCCAACGAAATAGAATTTGTTGCTATTGCCCACCCAATTACTGGTGGCAAAGCTCCTGATGCTCCACCTATAACAATATTTTGTGGAGTTTTTCTTTTTAACCAGATTGTATAAACAAATACGTAAAATAATATCGTAAACAACAATAGAAATGCTGATAAAGCATTTGTAACAAAGTATAAGCTTACAACTGAAATAATTGATAGAAATGTTCCAAAATACAATGCTTGGTTTCTGTTTAGCTTTCCTCTTGGAATTGGACGCAGGCAAGTTCTAGACATTAATTTATCCAAATCAGCTTCATACCACATGTTAAGTGCTCCTGCTGCTCCAGCACCAAAGGCTACAATTAATATCCCAATCAGTGATTGTTGAAATGGAACTGAAGTAGGAGCTGTTAGTAGACCAACAGCACAAGTGAAAATAACAAGAGACATTACCCTTGGTTTCATTAACTTTAATAATTCAGGAATAATACCTAGTTCGAAATATGATTTTTTTACTTTAGAATACGTCGTAGCCATTTTAATTTTTATATCTTAAGACGTTACTAACTACTAGATTTTTCAGTGCCTTCATAATCTTCAAACTTCGGTAATTCATCAAAAGTGTGAAAATTCGGTGGTGATGGAACTGTCCACTCTAATGTTGTGGCCCCTTCTCCCCATGGGTTTTGTGCTGCTTTTTTCTTTTTTGCAAAAGCGTAGATTAAATTAGCGAAAAATACCACTAAGCCAACTACAGAAATATATGAACCGATTGAAGAGATATAATTCCAATCAGCAAATGCATCCGGATAATCAGCGTATCTTCTCGGCATTCCAGCCAATCCTAAGAAATGTTGTGGAAAGAAAACTAAATTTACACCTATAAAAGTTAACCAAAAATGAAGTTGTCCCATCCACTCAGAATATTCATACCCTGACATTTTACCAAACCAATAATAGAAGCCTGCAAATATTGCAAAGACAGCTCCCAAAGATAATACATAGTGGAAGTGAGCTACAACATAATAAGTATCATGCAATGCAGTATCAACTCCAGCGTTTGCTAGAACTACACCAGTTACTCCTCCAACTGTGAATAAAAATATAAATCCTAAAGCCCAAACCATTGGGGTTTTGAATGATATAGATCCTCCCCACATCGTAGCTATCCATGAAAATATTTTAATTCCTGTTGGAACAGCGATGATCATAGTTGCTGCTAAGAAATATGCTTTAGTGTCAGTGTCTAAACCAACTGTGTACATGTGGTGAGCCCAAACAACAAAACCTACTATTCCAATTGCTACCATCGCGTAAGCCATTCCCAAATATCCAAAAACTGGCTTCTTTGAAAAAGTAGATACGATATGACTGATCATTCCAAATCCTGGTAAGATTAGAATGTAAACTTCTGGATGACCAAAAAACCAAAATAAATGCTGGAATAATGTTGGGTCTCCGCCTGTTTGTGCATCAAAAAATGCTGTGCCGAAATTTCTATCTGTTAGAAGCATAGTAATTGCTCCCGCTAATACTGGTAACGAAAGTAATAATAAAAATGCTGTAACTAATATTGACCATGCAAATAATGGCATCTTATGCAAAGTCATTCCAGGAGTTCTCATATTTAAAATAGTTGTAATAAAATTAACTGCTCCTAAAATTGAAGAAGCTCCTGCGACGTGTAAACTTAAAATTGCTAAATCCATTGCTGGACCTGGTTGACCTGCAGTAGAAGATAGAGGTGGATAAATCGTCCAGCCACCACCGACACCTTGTGCACCTGGAGGTCCATCTACAAAAATTGATGAAAGTAATAAAATAAAAGCAACGGGTAATAACCAAAAAGAAATATTATTCATTCTTGGAAATGCCATATCTGGTGCTCCAATCATTATCGGTACGAACCAGTTTCCAAAACCACCAATCATTGCTGGCATGACCATAAAGAAAATCATTATTAATCCATGACCTGTAACCAAAACATTATAAAGATGGTAGTTACCACCTAAAACATCATCACCAGGGTGCATTAATTCCATTCTCATCAAAACTGAAAAAGCTGTTCCAATAACTCCTGCAATAATTGCAAAAATTAAATACATTGTTCCAATATCTTTATGATTTGTAGAATATGCCCATCTCTTCCAACCTGTTGGAGTATGATGATCGTGAATATGTGCTGTTTCTGAACTCATTTTTATTTACTCGCTACTAGTTTTTTATTAATTAAATTTTCATCTTTTGCAAATTTTATCTTCGCCTCTGAAAGCCAAATTTGGTAATCTTCTTCTGAAACTACTTTAACTTCAATTGGCATAAAAGCATGTTTAATTCCACATAACTCTGAACATTGTCCGTAATAGGTGCCAACTTTTTCAGCTTTAAACCAAGTTTCATTTACTCTTCCTGGCATCGCATCCCTTTTAACTCCAAATGCTGGTAATGCCCATGCATGAAGCACATCATTTGCTGTAATTAAAACTTTAACTACTTTATTTACTGGAACAACGACTACATTATCTGTTGCTAACAATCTTGGCTGACCTTCTTTTAAGTCCTTCTCTTCGATCATATAAGCATCAAAAATTATATTTTCATCTGGGTACTCGTATCCCCAATACCATTGATATCCAATTGCTTTTATAGTTACATCAGCTTTAGGAATTGCATCTTGTGAATATAAAACTTTAAATGACGGAACTGCCATCACGATCAAGATTAAACAAGGAACTAATGTCCAAACAATTTCAACCAAAACATTATGTGTTCTTTTAGATGGATTAGGATTTCTCGATGCTCTAAATCTTACCATCACATAAAGCATTAAAAATAAAACAAACGCACTTATAGCAACTATGATAGGTACTAACATATAGTCATGAAACCAAACTATATCTCTCATAGTTTGCGATGCAGGCTCTTGGAAACCCAATTGCCAATTTTTTGGTTGGTTTGCAAACGCCTCAACTGAGTAAATTAATGCTATAAAAACAAAAAATAGTTTCTTCATTTGTTTTCTATATAGATCGAAAATATTATAAAAAATACTAGAGAATTCGCGACAATTTATCAATTTTGCAAATAATTGATCACAGATAACGCGGATATAACCGCAGTTTCAGACCTTAAAATGTTATCACTTAGTTTTATCGATTGAGACCCTTTAAAGTTTAGAATCTTTTTAATTTCACTGGCTGAATAATCCCCTTCAGGACCAATTAAAAGACAATTAGGTTTTGAATTAGAAATTTTAATTTTTTTATTATTCGTATTTAAATCTCCAAAAATTAAATTTATATCTGAATTGTTAGACAGGAATTTATCTAATGATTGAGCTTTTTCAATTGAAGGAATATTTATTCTATTACTTTGCTCACAAGACTCTATAATTATTTTATTTAATCTCTCATTATTTACTTTTCTAACAATTGTCCTTTCAGAAATAATTGGTACAAATTTTGTTACACCAAGCTCAGTTGATTTTTGTATCATGAAGTTAAAATAATTTGATTTAATGGGTGAGAAGGCTAACCAGATTTCTTGCTCTTTATCTTTTTGTCTCAACTGTTCAACAACCTTGAAATTTAAACTGCTTTTTGAAATTTCAGTTACAATTGACTTCCATTCTCCAGATTCATTAAAAACAGAAAAGATCTCTCCTTGTTTAATCCTCATTACTTTCAATAAATAATGTGATTGAGACTTAGTTAAATTAGTTTCTAAATTAATTGATAATTTTTCTGGATAAAATATTCTAATATTACTCATTATTATTAAATTAATTTATGAAAAATATTAAAGCAATCATATTTGATGCATACGGAACTTTATTTGATGTTAATTCTGCTGCCGAAAAATGCAAAGAAAGATTAGGCGATAAATGGGAAGGATTTGCTAATTATTGGAGAACTACACAGCTTGAATATACTTGGCTTAGAAGTTTAATGAGAAGACATAAGGATTTTTGGCAAATCACCGAAGATAGTTTGGACAAATCTATGAATTTTTACAATATTGATAATGCAATGAGATCAGAACTATTGAATTTATATAAAGTGCTTTCACCATTTAAAGAAGTAAGGGATGCTTTAAATAAATTAAAACAATCAAATTATAAATTAGCAATTCTATCAAATGGTACACCTGACCTTTTAAATGAACTTGTTGTTAGTAATGAGTTAAAAGATATTTTTGATGATATTTTTTCTGTAGAAGAAGCTGGTATTTTTAAACCAGATTCAAAAGTTTATGACCTTCCAATAAATAAATATAATATTGAAAAGAATGAAGTTTTATTCTTAAGTGCAAATACATGGGATGTATCTGGCGCAGGTAATTATGGATACAACACTGTTTGGTTGAATAGAAATAATAATATTTTTGATAAATTAGATTTTGAACCTAAAAAACAAATAAGCAATTTATCAGAATTGCTTGATTTAATTTAGATATATTCTATATGAAAGACATGACAAATATAGAAGTAGAAAAAATTATAGATCCAACACCAGCATCAGATGGTGCAGGAGTTAAATTAAAAAGAAGTATCGGTGTTGAACCAAATTATTATGATCCATTTTTAATGTTAGATGAATTTGGATCAGAAAATAAAGATGATTATATTGCAGGCTTTCCTCCTCATCCACACAGAGGAATTGAAACAGTTACATATATGTTAGCTGGGAGTTTTGAACATAAAGATAGTACAGGAGGTCAAGGAAAAATGACTGCAGGAGATGTGCAATGGATGAAAACTGGTAGTGGAATAATTCATTCTGAAATGCCAGCTATGAACGATGGAAAACTTCATGGTTTTCAATTATGGATTAATATGCCAGCCAGCGAGAAGATGAGTAAACCAGAATACCATTATATTGACTCAGATAAAATGAGCACACATAAGGATGATGATAAATTTGTAAAAGTAATTGCTGGAAAGTTTGAAAATTCAGAAGGTCCAATAAATAAACACAATGTCGATCCAATTTATTTTGATGTAGAATTAAATGAAAGTAAAACTTTTAATCATCAAGTTCCATCCACACACAATTCATTCATATATTTAATTGAAGGTGAGATAGAAATTGGAAACAATAAACATGAAAGTGTTAAAGACTCTACCTTAATTTTATTATCTAAAGGTGAAAACTTAAAAGTAACTGCTTTAACAAACGCTAAATTTTTACTAATATCTGGAAAACCGATAGGAGAACAGATTGCAAGAGGTGGTCCATTCGTCATGAATACTAAACAAGAAATACTTCAAGCAATTGATGATTACCATAATGGTAATTTCGTAAAGTAAATATGAAAGCTATAAGATTTGAAAAGTTTGGTGGTCCAGAAGTCTTAGAATACAAGGATATTGAAATCGGTAAACCTGGTCCAAAGGAAGTTCTAGTTAAAAATTTGTCAGTTGGACTTAATTATATTGATGTTTACCATCGAACTGGTTTGTATCCGATTGAATTACCAAGTGGACTTGGATTAGAAGCATCTGGAGTAGTTGAGGAAATTGGCTCAGAAGTGAGTTTTTTTAAAGTTGGAGATCGAGTAAGTCATGCATCTGCTCCAATAAGTGGATACTCAGAAAAACAAATAATGCCAGAAGAAAAATTAGTCACTGTGCCAGAGGGTATTTCAGATGAAATAGCTTCCTGCATTTTATTGAAAGGAATAACATCAGAATATTTATTGCACAGGTCATATGCTGTAAAAAAAGGTGATAAAGTTTTATTTCATGCTGCAGCTGGTGGTGTTGGTCAAATATTATGCCAGTGGGCTAATGCATTAGGATGTGAAGTCATTGGCACAGTTGGATCTAAAGAAAAAGTTCAAATAGCAAAAAAAAACGGGTGTCATCATGTCATCAATTACACAGATCATAATTTTGTGGAAGAAGTTGAAAAAATAGCAGGTAAAAACGGGATAGATGTTGTGTATGATGGTGTTGGAGCAAAAACTTTTGAGGGATCAATAGAATGCTTAAAAATTAGAGGGATGATGGTAGCATTTGGAAATGCATCTGGATATGTTCACACTATAGACGTCAAAAAACATATAAATACAAAAGGTCTTTTTTTTACAAGACCGTCAATAATGCATTATACAATTACAAGAGATGAATTAGAAAAATCTGCTAAATTGGTTTTTGATGCAGTTCTCTCAGGGAAAATAAAAATTGAAGTTTCTAAAAAATATAAACTAAGTGAAGCTAAACAAGCTCACATAGATTTAGAAAATAGAGTTTTAACAGGACCAGCAGTTATTATTCCTTAAATTGATCATCCATATCTGAAAGATGAAGTCTTAACGCTCTAGTTGAGATTTGTATTTCTCTTATAAAAAATACTATTGATACCATCATCGATAAACAACAAGAGCCAAAAATTATTCTAGCTAAAAAATATGTCTCTAAATAAAGAGCAAAAACTGTAAGCATATTAAATAAGAAACCAAATGCTGCAAAAAGTATAGTAATCCTTAAATTTTTTACTCTATCATTTAAATTAATTAGCTGCTGCTTCCACTCTGGTGGAGTATGCTTTTCAAAAACATATTCGTCGTGTATTTTTCTAATCAAACCACTTAATGTATGAAATCTATTACTATAGACAGCCATAATAAGAGGAATGGCGGGAAACATTAATGCGGTAACAGTGTAATCAATATTCATGCGAATCAGTTTGATTATGAATCTACGCTTTGTTATTTACAAGTAAATTATGTCTGAAAAGGTTAAAATTTTTATTGAATTAACAAGACTTAATAAACCAATTGGTTTTATGCTTCTATTTTGGCCATGCGTTTGGGGTTTAACAATTTCATATGATTTTTCTCTTTCTTTAAATACTTATTTTATTTATGCTTTTTTATTTTTTTCTGGATCTGTTCTAATGAGATCCGCTGGATGTATTGTTAACGATATAACTGATAGAAAAATTGATAAGTTAGTTGAAAGAACAAAAAATAGACCAATCGCGTCTGAAAAAATTTCAGTATTTAATGCTGCAATATATGCTGTAATCTTATGCTTAATTGCATTTTTAGTTTTAATAAATTTTAATAAATTTACTATTTATATGGCTCTTCTTTCAATGCCATTGGCTTTTACATATCCACTAATGAAAAGATTTACTTACTGGCCTCAACTTTTTTTAGGTATAACTTTTAATTACGGTCTAGTTTTGGCATGGATATCCATTCAAAATGAAGTTTCTATTATACCAATTATATTTTATTTAGGAGCCACATTTTGGACATTAGGTTACGACACAATATATGGATATCAAGATATTAATGATGATGAAATAATTGGAGTTAAATCAACATCGATTAAATTTAAAAGTAACCCAAAAAAATTTATATCGTTTTGTTACATTATATTTTTAATATCATTGTTTCTTGTTGGTTATAAAATGAATTTTAATTATTTATATTACATTGCCTTAATAGTGCCTTTAACCCATTTGTTAATCTTTCAATCTCTTAAATTAAAAACTGAAAGTGGGAATGACTGCTTAGCAAAATTTAAAAGTAACAATCTTTTGGGCTTAATTATTTTAATAATTTTGTTAGTGGGAAAATTAACTTAATGAAAAATATCGATATTATTAAAAGATTGTATAATGATTACACAACAAAACATCTTAACAAAATAATACTTGCCATAATTTTTTCTATTTTCGTTGCAGGTGCTACATCAGCAACAGCATGGTTGCTCGACCCTGCAATAGAAAAAATTTTTATAAATAAAGACCAAAGTTTAATTTTTATAATTCCACTTTTAATCATAATAACTTTTGCAACCAAGGGAATATCCTTATACGTGGCTAAGATTTTAATGATAAAAACTGCAGAGGAAGTGAAAAAAAATATTCAAATCGATATGTTATCTTCTTTCATAAAAGCTGATACTGAAAAAATTGAAGATAAACATTCAGGTAAATATATCTCAAATCTTAACTTTGATGTAAATCAAATAACTGGGATGTTAAGTAACGCAGTTTTAAATTTATTTAAAGATGGCTTAACGCTTATTGGCTTATTATTTGTAATGTTCTTACAAAATTGGAGGCTTTCCCTTATAGCTTTAATTATGCTTCCTATTGCATCAATTACTGCTAAAAAATTAGGCAAGCGTATTGTAAAAGTTGCAACAGAAGCACAAGAAAAATCTGGTGATTTAAACAAATATTTAATTGATCTTTTTAAAAACCACAAAATAATAAAAATCTTTCAAAGAGAAAATTATGAAAATGAAAGATCGGAAAAATTTGTAAATGACCTAAAAGAAAAAACAATAAAAATTCATAGTGTATTTATAAGGTCAACACCTATTATGGAAGTTGTAACTGGAATTATGATTGCAATTTTAATTTTTTATTCTGGTAAATTAATTATGAATGATCAACTAAGTATAAATAATTTCTTTTCTTTTTTAGCTGCAATGATGCTTGCATATCAACCAGTTAAATCTTTGGCGAATGTAAATGTTTCATTTGGTCAAGGACTATCTGCGGGAAAAAGAATATTACCTATTATTGATCAACAAAATAAAATTTCAACAAATGAAAATGGAAAAATGTTAGATATAAGTGATGCATCAATAAAATTTCAAAATATTAATTTTAGTTACAAATCAAATCTTAACAATATAGTCCTTAAAGATATTAATATTGATATAGCTGGCAGAAAAATGACAGCTTTAGTAGGCCACAGCGGATCGGGAAAATCTACAATATTAAATTTAATACCAAGAATCTATGATGCAGACTCTGGGGAAATTCTAATTGATAATCAAAAAGTACAAAACCTTAATCTTAAATCATTAAGGAAAGAAATATCTATTGTTGATCAAAATACAACACTTTTTGATGATACTATTTTTAATAATATCAAATATGCCAAACCAAAGGCAAGTGACGAAGAAATTTATACAGCTGCAAAAATATCAATGTGTACAGATTTTATAGAAAAATTAGAAAATAAATTTCAGACTGTTATAGGGGAGAACGGAGTAAAACTATCAGGTGGTGAAAAGCAAAGACTTTCGATAGCGAGAGCTTTGTTAAAGGATAGCAAAATAATTCTTCTAGACGAAGCAACTTCATCTCTGGACTCTGAAACAGAAGAAAAAATACAAAAAGCTATTGAGGAATTAACAAAAAATAAAACAACAGTAGTTATTGCTCATAGACTATCAACTATTCTTAATTCAGAAAAAATTTATGTTGTTGATAAAGGTTCTGTAGAATCATCAGGGAAACATGATGATCTAATCAAAAATTCATTGCTTTATAAAAACTTCTACGAGAGACAAATAAAAAATAACTAATGTATTTTTTGTATAATATATTAGGAATTATTTTTTTTTTAATTTCACCACTTATATTATTTTTTAGAATAATTAATGGAAAGGAAGATTCGAGAAGAATCTTAGAAAAATACGCTTATTATAATTTAAAAAAGACTGATACAACTGTATGGTTTCATGGTGCAAGTGTTGGGGAAATCATGAGCATTCTCCCTTTGATAAATAAGTTTGAAAAAGATAAATCTATAAAAAAAATTTTACTTACTTCATCTACATTAAGTTCTGCATCAATAATTGCAAAAAAACCATTAAAGAAAACAACTCATATTTACTATCCATTTGATATTGGATTTATATGCAATAACTTTTTAAATTATTGGCGACCAAAAATCGCAATATTTGTAGATTCTGAAATCTGGCCGAATATGTATGAAAAAATAAATTCAAAAAAAATACCTCTTATTTTAATCAATGCTAGAATTACGAGCAAAAGTTTCAAAAGATGGCAAATCTTTTCATCTTTTGCAAAAAATGTTTTCAGCAAAATAAGTATAGCTTTACCTCAAAATCAAGAAACCCAAAATTATTTAAAAAGATTGGGTGTTAAAAAAATTAAATTTGTAGGAAATTTAAAGTATTTTAAAAATGATAAACAAAGTTTGAAGAAAAATGTTAAAAACTATTTTAAAAATAAAAAAGTATTCTGTGCAGCTAGCACTCATTATAATGAAGAGAAAATTATTGGAAAATTACATTTAAAATTGAAGAAAAAGTTTAAGAATTTAATTACAATATTGGTTCCACGTCACATAAATAGATCAGAGGAAATAAAGCAACAACTTAGAAAATTAAAACTGATAGTTACCGAAAGATCAAGCGGACATAAACCATCTAATGATTGTGACGTATATATTGTTAACACATACGGAGAAATGTCAAAATTTTTAAGACTTTCAAATGTAACATTTATTGGTGGATCTTTAGTAAACCATGGAGGACAAAACCCATTAGAAGCTGTAAGAATGGGTAATTACGTGATGCATGGTAGAAAAGTACATAATTTTAAAGAAATATATAAGGAATTAAAAAAATTAAAAATATCCTCAGAGATTAAAAATATCGATCAAATGGAAAAAGTATTTGTAAAAAATCATAATTACAAAATATTAAATAGTAAACTTAATAAAATTAATTATTTAGGTGCTAAAATTTTTGAAAATAACGTTAAAGAAATTAAAAATTATTTATAATGAAAGTAAAAAGACCCATTTTTTGGGATAGTTTCAATTTCATATCATTATTACTCTTACCATTTAGTTTGATAACAATTATTTTCAATTTTTTTAAATCTTTAAGTCTTAAAAAATATTTTAAAATAAAAACAATCTGTGTTGGAAATATTTACCTAGGTGGAACTGGAAAAACACCTTTAGTTTTAAAAATAAATGAAATTTTAAAATATAAGTTTAAAACTGTATTTATAAAAAAAAAATATATTGATCAAATTGATGAGCAAAATATTTTATCAAAATATGGAAATCTGATTTGTTTAGGTTTTAGAGATATCGCACTGAGAATTGCTGAGAAAAAAAATTACCAGTTAGCTATATTAGATGATGGTTTACAAGATAAAAGTTTAAATTATGATATTTCTATTGCTTGTTTTAATAGTTCAGAGCTAGTTGGAAATGGGCTAGTTTTGCCCGCCGGGCCATTAAGGGAAAGAATTACAAATATTTTAAATTATGATCTTGCATTTCTTAATGGTGAAAAAAATAATAAAACTTTCGAGAAAACTCTAAAGAGATTAAATCCAAATTTAAAAATATTTAGAGCTAAATACACTCCTAGAAATCTTGAGTCTTTCAAATTTAAAAATAACTTTCTAGTTTTTTCAGGCATAGGTAATCCTTTGGAGTTTCAACAAACATTAAAAAAATATAATTTTAAGATAAAAAAAACAATCACTTTTCCTGACCATTATAAATATAAAAATTCTGATATAAATAATATAAAAAATATAGCTAAGAGTAATAAATTAAAAATTATAACAACCGAAAAAGACTACAATCGATTGTCAAATATACAAAAAAAGAATATCCAATTTTTAAAAATAGGATTAAAAATTGAAAAAGAAAAAGAATTTAAAAATTTTTTATTAAAGAAATTATGAGGAAGTTTTTTTATTTAATTGAATTTATTTTAATAAAATTGTTTTTTTTTATACTAATTATAATTGGTTATAAAAATGGATCTAATTTAGGAGATTTCATTGGGCGCTTGTTTGGTCCAATATTTAGATCAAAAAAGTTAATTGAAAATAATTTGGAACAATCTGGCATTGTAGACAAAAAAAATTACAATAAAATTATCAGCAAAATATATGGAAATTATGGAAGAATACTTGCTGAATATCCTTTTCTTAAAGCATTTAGAAATAACAATTTAAATAAATTTATTGAAATAGAAGGGCTTGAAAACCTAAACAAAATTAAGAGAGAAAAAAGACGAGCTGTATTTATATCTGGTCATTTCAATAATTTTGAATTAATGGCGCTCCAAATAGAAAAGGCTGGTATAAATTTGTGCGCTATTTATAGACCGCTAAATAACGTATTCCTTAACAAAACCATGGAAGAAATTAGAGAAAATTTTATATGCAAAAATCAAATTAAAAAAGGAAGATCAGGCACAAGACAGATTATTGAAAATATAAAAAAAGGTAACTCAGTAGCTTTAATGATAGACCAAAGGGTAAGGGAAGGAATAAAAATTAATTTTTTTGGTAAACCAGCTAGTACTACGACCATACCCGCACAATTAATTAAAAAATATAAATGTGATCTAGTGCCTATTTATATAGAGAGAAGAAAAAATAATTATTTTAAAATGTTTGTTTCAGAACCGATTAAAATTAGGGACAATAAATCAATCAAAGAAATCACTGAACATCTAAATAAGATACTTGAAAAAATGATTTTAAAAAATGTAGACCAGTGGATCTGGACTCACGATAGGTGGAAAACTTAATCAGTTTTTATCTAATAAATCTCTTTTCATTGAGGCCTCAACATACGAAAAATAGGCTTCCTGTTCCTCAACGTTCCAGTAAGCTAAGTTTTCAAGTGGTATTTTTTTTTGTGAGACAGCACAAATCACATGATCACCTTCTTCAATGATCTCAAAATTATTTGCTAAGTATTTTAATTTAGCTAACTTATTTAACATATTTAAGATATATATTTACTAAATGAAAATTGCAATTATTGGAAGTGGAGGACGAGAACATGCTCTAGTTCATCACTTAAGTAATTCAAAAAAAATAACAAAAATATATTCAATACCAGGTAATGCTGGTACCGAAGAAATATCTGTAAATATTGATTTAAATTTGGAAAATTTTCAAGATTTGTATAATTTTATTAAGAAAGAACAAATCGAATTGGTGATTGTTGGTCCAGAAAAACCATTAGTCGAAGGATTAGTAGATTTCCTAGAGTCAAAAAATATTAAAGTTTTTGGTCCTAGAAAAAAAGTAGCTCAATTAGAAGGCTCAAAAATATTTACAAAACAAATTTGTGAGAAATTTAACATACCAACTGCTAAATTTAAAATTTGTAAATCCAAAGAAGACTCATTTATATTTTTATCTTCATCTAATTTTCCTCTTGTTATAAAAGCAGATGTTCTTGCTGCAGGTAAAGGTGTTTATATTTGTCAAAATGTTGATGAGGCTAAAACTGCTGTTAACGAAATATTTGACGGTAAATTTGGGAAAGCAAATCAAGTATTAATCGAAGAATTCCTAGAAGGTGATGAGATGAGTTTTTTTATTATTTCAGATGGAATTAGTTATAAAACTTTTAATACAGCTCAAGACCATAAAAGAGTTGGTGAGGGTGATACTGGAAAAAATACAGGAGGTATGGGAGCTTATTCACCTTCAAGCTTAATTAATGATGATTTAGAGAATAAAATTTTAAACAAAATAATTGAGCCAACGTTAAAAGCTATAAGTGAAATGAATGAGAAGTACGTTGGTTTTTTATATGCCGGCTTAATGATAAAAAGTAATGAACCATACCTAATTGAATATAATGTCAGGATGGGTGATCCTGAATGCCAAACTATATTACCGTTGGTTGACAGTGATTTATTGGACATAATAAATTCTTGTTGTAATTCAAAATTAAAGACCCACGAAATAAAATGGAAAAATAAAAAAAGTATGTGCATTGCTTTATGCTCAAAAGGATATCCTGAAAAATATAATAAGAATGTTGAAATTAAAAATTTAAAAGAATTCAAATCAACTAAAGATAATTTTATTTTTCATGCTGGAACAAAAAGTTCTGGAAACAAAATTGTAGCAGTTGGAGGTAGGGTAGTAAATTTTGTTAATATCTCAGATAGTTATTTATCAAGTAGAAAAGAAATCATCAATCAGATTAATAAATTGAATTGGGAAGATGGTTTTTATAGATCAGATATAGGCCATAAAGTCATAGATAAATGAGAGTAATTGGTGGAAAACTAAGAGGAAAATTAATTCATAATCCTACAGATAAAACAACAAGACCTTTAAAGGATATGGTTAGAGAGTCGATATTTAATATTTTAGAGCATTCTAAGAATGAAAAAATTAAATTCAAAAATGACGTAGTTTTGGATTTATTTTCCGGTTCTGGTTCGTTTGGGATTGAATGTTTGTCTAGAGGAGTAAAAAAAGTTTTTTTTTTTGAAAATTACAAACCCTCTTTGAAAATTTTAGAAAAAAACATTAAGGAGTTAGAAATTGATAAAGATTCAGTCATCAGGGAAATAAATGCATATGAAATTTCTAAAGAAAATATAGATAATGAAAAAATTAATTTAATTTATCTGGATCCACCATTTAAAGATAAAAATATAAATAAATTATTAAGGAAAATTTTTGACTTAAAAATTGCTCACAAAAGTACATTAATAGTAATTCATAGAAATAAGAAATTTAATGAAAATTTTATAGAAGATTTTAAAGTTCTTAGAGAAAAAAAATATGGTTTATCAAAAATAATATTTGGTAAATTGCTATTTTAGGATTTTTTTTGTTTCTATTTTAATCAATTCAACTGAAGGTTGGTTAATTGGATTTACATTTAATAAGGAGCTAAGCATTAGTGTTTCTAAAATAAAAAATGTAAATAGTTCACCTAAAGTTTCCTCACTTTTATTTTTAATTTCAAAACTTCTAAAAGATAATTTTTTCTTATTAAATACATTTTGCGTAGCTTTTTTTTGAGCATACATTACTTGATCCAAACTTTTCTTTTTTAAATGTTCTAATCCATCAATTAAATATGCATTATTAAATTTAAGTGGAGTTCTCTCTCTAGTGAAAAAAAAACTAAAGAAATTATTTTTTGGACCATCTAAATAAAGTTGTAAAAGACTATGATTGTCCTTTGGCATTGTAGAGATTATAGGAAAGAAGCCCTTACCCTTTTTTCCTAAACTTTCAGCAGATAATTGCTGGTACCATTTCAAAAAGTTATTTAATTTTTCATCATAATTTAAAATTACACAATTTTTTTTTCCTTTAATAATATTTGAGTAAATTGAAGAGACATTTTCAATTAAAAAATTAATAAATTTTTTATTTTTTATTAGATAATTTAATCGTTTAAATTTTTTTTCATTTAAACCCATCAATTCTGCCGGGACCATTCCTACTTCAGATAATACTGAATATCTTCCTCCTATGTAATTTTTATGGTCAATTACATCAGATCTCAGTTTATTCGCTATAGCTCTAAGAATATTATTTTTTTTTTCAGTTATTATTAAATTTTTATTTCTTTTCTGTTTTGATAAGATCAGGTTTAAATTTGATAATGTTTCTAGGGTGTTACCTGATTTTGATATAATTATATTTACACGTTTTTTGTTTGATTTTGTTATTCTTATGTTCTGTAGGTTATTATAAAAGAAAAATTTTTTTTTGATTTTATGACTAAGAAAATCGTAAATGGCTTGTGCGCCTAATATAGATCCTCCCATTCCTATTAAATTATACTCATAGTATTTTTTGAAATTTAGTAAATTTTTTTTCTGAAATGAATAATTATAATTATTTGTTAGAGATTTTAATAAAGGATATTTTTCAATTAAATTTTTAAACTTTATGAAATTATTAAGTTTTTTTTTATTTAATTGTTTAATTTTATTATTAAAATTTTTGTAAATAATATGTTTTGTCTCCATTAATTACTGGATTTTCTTTTTCATATTATTTAACAAATCTGATCCGCTATTTGAGTCTTTGGTACTGCTCTTTTCTTTTATTTTGAGTAAATCTTTAATTTCATCATTATTTGTTTGACTACTTATTTCAATATTGTCTCCAGGCATTGGTAGTTTATTAATATCTGGAGGCATTTGTAGCGGGTTTTTTTTCTTTACTAAAAACTCATCACTTTGCTCAGATCTTTTATTACCCTCTAGCGCATCCCTCAACCCTCCACAAAAAGTTAAAAATGGTACCAAGACTAATATCAGAATAAAATTTAATTTAATTTTTTTCATCTTTTTTTTTATAGAATATAAATTCAGATAAAATAAGGCATATAATACCAATTGTTATAAATATGTCAGCTACATTAAAAATAAACCAATGATATCCTGCATAATTTAAATCTATAAAGTCTGGAACAGCTCTGTAATAAACTCGGTCAAATAAGTTTCCTAAAGAGCCCCCTAATATTATCATTAAAAAAAATGATTTAATTTTTGACTCAATGAAAGCGAAATACAATATTACTAAGTTTATAATGACTATAATTGCAGTAAAGATATTATAGAAAAGTTTATCTTCTGATGAAAATAAACCAAATCCAATACCTGTATTCCAAACTAAATAGATATTTAAAAATTGATTTATATAAAGATCAACTTGTCCCTCATTATTTAAGATATTTAGAATATAAATTTTTGAAAGTCTATCTAAAGCAAAACAAACAACTAAAAATACAAGACCTATAAGAAGTTTATTTAATTTTTCATTTCCCATTAGTATTTAAAAGTCCACAATTTGGTCTTTCACAACTCGTTTCAAAAATTTTCCAACAAATAGGACATTTATTTCCTTGGGCCTTTTTTGCAACTACATCAATACTATTTTTTAAATTTTCATCTTTAATTACAGAGGCAGATGAGGTTATACAAATTTCAGAAAAATTAATATTTTTTGCCTTATCGTAAAATTCTTTATTTAATTTTATCTCAATTGTTGCTTCTAAACTTGAACCAATTGACTTTTCGGCTCTCATATTCTCTATTGAAATATTTGCCTCATCTCTAATTTTTTTAACATAATCCCAATCTGAGCTAAGTTCTTCATCGTTCCAAGAATTAGGAACTGAAACGAAATTTTGTAAATGGATACTTTGGCTATCTTTTTCCTTTTTAACTAGTTGATAAATTTCTTCAGTTGTAAATGATAATATTGGTGCAAACCATTTCAGGAGACACTGCAAAATAATATTTAAAAGAGTTATACAGTTCTTTCTTTTATCGGAATTTAAAGCGTCACAATATAGAGTATCTTTCCTGATATCGAAATAAAAAGCAGAAAGCTCAACTGTGCAAAAATTTAGTAATTCTTTGTATAAATTATGGAAGTTATAAACTTTAAAATTATTTTTAAAATTCTCATTTATTGTATAAATTCTATGAAGCATAAATTTTTCAAGAGAATCAAAGTTTTCAAATTTAACTTTTTCTAGATCGAGATTTTCGTATTGATCTTGAATATTTCCTAATAGATATCTAAATGTATTTCTAATTTTTCTATAAGACTCAGCGTGTTGATCTAAAATTGAATAATCTATTCTTAAATCTTCAGCATAATTTGAAGATGCAACCCAAATTCTTAATATATCAGCTCCATATTTTTTTAATATATCTTGTGGAGCAATAACGTTACCTGTTGACTTTGACATTTTTAGACCTTTTCCATCTACAACAAAACCATGAGAAAGAATGCTTTCAAATGGAGCGACTCCTCTTGTTCCACATGATTCAAGTAATGAGGAGTGAAACCATCCTCTATGTTGATCTGAGCCCTCTAAATACATAGATGCTGGCCATTTGAGGTCGTCTCTTTTCTCTAAAACAAAAGAGTGAGTGGATCCACTGTCAAACCAAACTTCAACTATGTCTGATAATTTTTCATAGTCTTCTGCTTTATACTTGTCTCCAAGAAAGATCTGATAATCATCATTAAACCAACAATCAGAACCTTCTTTTTCATAAATTTTTGCAATATTTTCAAATACTTCATCATCAACTAAAACATCACCAGTTTTTTTTGAAATAAAAATTGGCAGTGGCACACCCCAAACTCTTTGTCTTGATACACACCAGTCTGGTCTAGTTTCAATCATTGATTTTATTCTTTCTTTTCCTTTGGAAGGATAAAAATCTGTATTATCGATAGCTTTTAATGCTTTATCTCTTAACCCGTGACTTTCCATTGATATAAACCATTGTGGCGTTGCCCTATGAACTAGTGGAGCTTTTGATCTCCAAGAATGAGGATAAGAGTGAGTTAGTTTTCCATTTGTTACTAAATTTTTTTGTTCATCTAATTTTTCTATAATTAAGTTATTAGCCTTAAAAATATGTAAACCTTCAAAAAGTTTAATTTCACTTGTATATTTTCCATCACCATCAACTGTTTCAATTGCTTTGATATTATTATTTAAACAAAGATTAAAGTCATCTGGTCCATGGCTCGGAGCACAGTGTACAATACCTGTTCCTTGTTCAGTAGTGACAAAATTAGCCTCAAGCATAGGAATATCATAATTATATTCCATTTTAGAAAATGGATGACTGCAAATAGTTCCATTTAAATCTTTTCCTAAAAATTCGTTTAAAACTTTAATATTTTCTATAGAGGTATCTTTTTTAAAAGGTTCTAATAAATCTTTTGCAATTACAATTTTTCTGTTAACAAAATTTTTGTTATCATTAATTTCAAGCAATACATATTTAAGGCTAGCATTGTAAGCTAATGCTTTATTTGCAGGAATAGTCCAGGGAGTTGTAGTCCAAATTATTACGTCAGCACCTTTAATTATATCTAAATTTGAAAATTTCACTTTAAATGCAGCATAAATAGTATCTGAAACATGATCCATGTATTCAACTTCAGCATCAGCTAAAGCTGTTTTTTCAACAGTAGACCAAAGAACTGGCTTGTAACCTCTATAAAGGCTTCCTTCTTTAAGAAATTTTCCAAGTTCTCTGACTATTTGAGCTTCAGCATCAAATGACATTGTTGAATAGTAGTTTTCCCAATCACCAATTACCCCAAGTCTTGTAAATTCTCCTTTATGAACATCTATCCATTTGTTTGCAAACTCCCTACATTCTTTTCTGAATTCAATTACCGGAACATCATTTTTATTTTTTTTATTCTTTTTATATTGTTCTTCAATTTTCCACTCGATAGGCAAACCATGGCAATCCCATCCAGGAACATAAACTGAGTCCTTTCCATCCATTTGATGAAATTTTGTAATTATGTCTTTTAAAATTTTATTCAAAGCGGTACCCATATGAATATTTCCATTTGCATATGGAGGCCCATCATGGAGCACAAATTTTTCTTGCCCTTTACTTTTTTTTCTTAACAAATTGTACAGGTCAATTTTCTTCCAAAATTCAATGTAATTTGGCTCCTTGTTTGGCAAATTTGCCTTCATTGAGAATTTTGTTTTAGGTAGATTTATATGTTCCTTGCTCATGATATTTTATCTTTTGGCAATTTTAATATCTTTCTTTATCTGTTTTTTTAAAGCATCAATATTTTTAAATTTGGTTTCTCCTCTAATAAATTTTGTAAAATTAATAGTTAGATTTTTATTATAAAGATTTCCAGAAAATTTAAATAAATTTACCTCTAATAATAATTTTTTTTGATTAAAAGTAGGCCTATAACCAATATTTGCTATTCCTTTGATCTTTTTTCTGTTTTTTTCGATATAAACGTCAACTGCATAAACTCCTACTTTTGGTATTACATAGTTTTTTATATTTATGTTACAGGTCGGAAAACCAATTTTTCTTCCCATCATTCTACCCTTTTCAACGACACCTTCTATTGACCAATTTCTAGATAAAAGTTGATTTGCAATTTTTAAATTACCATTTTCGATTAATTTTCTTATTAATGTTGAAGAAATAATTTTATTTTTTTTATATAATGGTTTTGGGTTAATTAATTTATAATCATATTTCTTTTGAAGTTTTTTTAATAGATTTACGTCCCCCTCTCTCTTATTTCCAAATCTAAAATTATTACTAACAAAAATATAATCTGCGCTTAACTTTTTGCATAAAATATTTTTAATAAAATTATGACAAGATATTTTAGAGAATTTTTTATCAAATTTTTTATTTATTAAAAAATCAACATTATAATCATTAAAATATCTGCCTTTTTGATTAAGATTTGAAAGTCGATAATTTGTAATACTTTTATTAAAGTACATTTTTGGTATTGGATCAAATGTCACCACTCCAATTTTGGAATTATATTTTTTTTTATATTTTTTTGCTTCTTTGAATAATTTTTGATGGCCTAAGTGTAATCCATCGAAATTACCAATTAGTATCATGGCATTTTGATGTTTTTTTAAAATCTCAAAATTTTTATAAATTTTAATTTTGTTCACCATTTTAATTTCGTTTGAGTGTAATTCACACGCACTCCATATTTTTTTTCTAATTTATCAATATTTAAACTACTTAATTCTTTTTTATGTATACCACTCGTTATTAACAAATTGTCAAAATTTTGAATATTAGCTCCTTTTATATCTGTATTCATATTATCTCCGATACATAAAACATTTTTACCATTTATGTTAGCAGATAAATTATAAACTGGTGGATAAGGTTTTCCAAAGTAAATTACTTTCCCACCAATTTCCTCAAATATTTTTGCAACTGATCCAGCGCAAAACTCTCTAACATCTCCTCTATCAACAATTAGGTCTGGATTAGTACACACAAATTTTTTATTTGAAAATTTCTCAAGTAAATCTTTATAATATTCAAGTTTTGTCTCTTGATCTTCAAATAAACCTGTGCAAATAAAATAATCAGCTTGACTAATATTACTAACTTTATTTTGTTCAAATCTTTTAAATAAGTCAAAATCTCTTGGTGGTCCAATATGATAAAATTTTGCATTTAGAAAATTTTCCATTAAATATTTTAATGAAGCTTCTCCTGAGGTGTATACATCTTCATAATATTTTTTGAGTCCTATTTTTTTTAAAAAATCAATAACTGTAGAATTTGGTCTTGGAGCATTGGTAAGTAATACAAACTCTTTATTATTTTTTTTTAAATTTTCTAATACTTCAATAGAATCTTCAAAAATTTGTAATCCGTTATGGATCACTCCCCATATATCGATAAAAAATAATTCGTAACTATTTATTTTAGATCTTAATCCATCTTTGTCTAAGTTTTGGGGCATACTTGAGGTATAGCTTAAAAATATGCTTTATTCTTGGGTTTTTTAGACCATAATTTTTATTCAAGATCTTGAAAATTATTAAATATGTCTCTATATGACTGCTAATTTAAAGGAGAATTCGTATGAAGTTTAAACCGTTACATGACCGTGTTTTAATAGAAGTTTTAGATAGCAGCGAAAAAACTGCTGGTGGCATAATTATTCCAGATACAGCTCAAGAAAAACCTCAAGAAGGTAAAGTTGTTGCTGTCGGCGGAGGTGCAAAAACTGAAGATGGAAAACTAATACCTATGGACGTTAAAGTAGGAGATAAAGTTTTATTCGGTAAGTGGTCAGGAACAGAAGTTAAAATTGATGGTAAAGAGTACAGCATAATGAAAGAATCTGACATTATGGGTATTGCAACAGGTAAATAATTAATAAGGAGAGTTTAGAATGGCTAAAATAGTAAAATTTGATTCAGATGCTAGAGCATCAATGTTAAAGGGAGTTGATATACTTGCCAATACTGTAAAGGTTACTCTTGGACCAAAAGGAAGAAATGTTGTTATAGACAAATCTTATGGTGCCCCAAGAACAACTAAAGATGGTGTTTCAGTTGCAAAAGAAATTGATCTCGATGATAAATTTGAGAACATGGGTGCACAAATGGTTAAAGAAGTTGCTAGCAAAACAAACGATGAAGCTGGTGATGGAACAACAACTGCAACAATATTAGCTCAAGCAATTGTTAAAGAGGGTTGCAAGTATGTAACAGCAGGGATGAATCCAATGGATGTTAAAAGAGGGATTGATGCTGCTGTAGACCATGTAAAAAATAAATTAATTTCGTCAGCTAAAAAAGTAAAAGATAGTGATGAAATTGCACAAGTCGGAACAATTTCAGCAAACGGTGATAAAGAGATTGGTGCAATGATTTCAAAAGCTATGCAGAAGGTTGGTAATGAAGGAGTAATTACTGTTGAAGAAGCAAAAGGAATTGAAACAGAACTCGATGTAGTTGAAGGTATGCAGTTTGATAGAGGATATTTATCTCCATATTTTATTACTAATGGTGATAAAATGACTACAGAGTTAGAAAATCCACTAATTCTTCTTCACGAGAAAAAATTAACAAATCTTCAACCAATGGTTCCACTTTTAGAAGCAGTTGTTCAAGCAGGTAGACCATTAATGATTATCTCAGAAGATGTTGAAGGTGAAGCGCTCGCAACACTTGTTGTTAATAAACTGAGAGGTGGTCTAAAAGTTGTAGCTGTAAAAGCTCCAGGTTTTGGAGATAGAAGAAAAGCTATGTTGGAAGATATAGCAATTCTTACAGGTGGACAGGTTATCTCTGAGGATTTAGGAATTAAACTTGAAAATGTTAAACTTAATGATCTTGGATCTGCAAAACGTGTAAAAGTTGATAAGGAAAATAGTACAATTGTAAGTGGAGCAGGTAAGAAATCTGACATTGAAGCAAGATGTGCTCAAATCAAAGCTCAAGTCGAAGAAACAACATCAGACTATGATAGAGAAAAACTACAAGAGAGACTTGCTAAACTAGCAGGCGGTGTAGCTGTAATCAAAGTTGGTGGTGCTACAGAAGTTGAAGTTAAAGAAAGAAAAGATAGAGTTGAGGATGCATTAAACGCTACAAGAGCAGCAGTTGAAGAAGGTATTGTTGTTGGTGGTGGATGTGCATTGCTTTATGCTTCAAAAGAACTTGATAGTCTAAAAGTAAAAGGTGATGATCAAAAAGCGGGTGTAGAAATTGTCAAAAGCGCTTTACAAGCACCTATTAGACAAATCACAACAAATGCAGGTGTTGATGGATCAGTAGTTGTTGGTAAATTATTAGAAACCAACAAACCTAGCAATGGTTACGATGCACAATCAGAGCAATATGTTGATATGTTTAAAGAAGGTATTATTGATCCAGTTAAAGTTGTAAGAACAGCACTTCAAGATGCTGCTTCTATATCTGGATTGTTAGTAACAACTGAAGCCATGATAGCAGATAAACCAGATGAAAAAGACGCTGGTGCAGCTGGT
This sequence comes from uncultured Pelagibacteraceae bacterium, assembly GCA_902543575.1. Lineage (GTDB taxonomy): Bacteria > Pseudomonadota > Alphaproteobacteria > Pelagibacterales > Pelagibacteraceae > Pelagibacter. The sequence goes on from CACBYV010000001.1 coordinate 102,499, forward strand.
ATGCCTCCTGGAGGAATGGGTGGTATGGGCGGTATGGGTGGAATGGGAATGTAATCCCAATTTTACTCAAAAAAAATTCAAAAAGGGCAGTTTTTACTGCCCTTTTTTTTTGAATTGAAAAAAAATATTTTGAATATATAAGAACGCGCAAATGACAACATCAATACGTAACATCACCATAATTGCTCATGTTGACCATGGCAAGACTACTTTGATTGATAACTTAATGAAACAGAGTGGTTCTTTTAGAGAAAATGAAGTTGTTGATGAAAGACTGATGGACTCCGGCGAACTTGAAAAGGAAAGAGGTATTACAATTCTTGCCAAACCAGCTTCAATAAATTGGAAAGATTCTAGAATTAATATTATTGATACACCTGGACACAGGGATTTTGCTGCAGAAGTTGAAAGAGTTCTTAGTATGGCTGATGGTGCATTATTATTAATAGATTCAGCCGAAGGGGTAATGCCTCAAACTAAATTTGTATTAGCTAAAGCACTTAAACAAGGCCTTAAACCAATCGTAGTTATTAATAAATTAGACAAAGCTGACCAAAGAGCCGATGAAGTTTTAAATGAGACTTTTGACTTATTTGTAAGCTTAGATGCCAACGAAGAGCAATTAGACTTTCCAGTTATTTACGCAAGTGGAAGATCTGGCTGGGCATCTAACGAAATAGATGGCCCAAGAAAGAACTTAAATCCATTATTAGATTTAGTAATAGATCATGTAAAGCCAGCAGAATTTGACAAGTCCAAGCCTTTTGCAATGCTTTCGACTCTTTTATATGCAGATAGTTTTCTAGGTAGAAGTTTAGTTGGTAGAATTTCACAAGGTACTGCAAAAGCAAATCAACAAATCAAGGCAATTAATCTTGATGGAGAAAAAGTTGATGAGGGAAGGTTGACTAAAATATTTAGATATGAGGGGACAAAAAAAGTACCAATAGAAGTTGGCGAAGCTGGAGATATTGTAGTTATCGCTGGATTAGAAAAAGCAAATGTTGCTGATACAATATGTGATACTGAGGTAGATATACCAATTCAAGCAACCCCGATTGATCCTCCAACGATGTCTATTAAGATTACAGTAAATAGTTCTCCATTAGCTGGAACTGAGGGTAAAAAACTTACAAGTACTCAAATTAGAGAGAGATTAGTTCAAGAAGCTCAAAATAATGTCGGGATTTCATTTTCAGAAAATGAAAACAAAGATTCATTTGAAATAAGCGGAAGAGGTGAATTGATGTTGGAAATATTATTGACACAAATGAGACGTGAAGGGTTTGAAATGACAGTAAGCCCTCCTAGAGTTTTATTTCAAAAAAATGAAAATGGTGAAAAATTAGAACCCATTGAAGAAATTACTATGGATCTTGACGAAGAGTTTTCTTCAAAAGTTATAGACTCCATGAATAAAAGAAAAGGAAAGTTAATAGATCTTAAAGATACAGGAAAAAATAAAAAACGATTAATCTTTCATGCACCAACTAGAGGTTTAATGGGATACACTAGTAGATTTCTTACTCTAACTAAAGGAACAGGAGTAATAAACAGAATATTCCATTCCTATGGAAAATTTGAGGGAGATATGGAAGGCAGAAGAAATGGTGCATTAATTTCTATGGAGCAAGGAAAAGCAGTAGCATTTGCAATTTATAATCTACAGGCAAGAGGAGAAATGTTTGTTACTCATAACGATCCAGTTTATTCAGGTATGATTGTGGGATTATCACCTAAACCTGGTGATATGATTATAAATGTCATGAAAGGTAAAAAACTTACAAATATGAGGACACAAGGAACAGATGAAAATGTTGTTTTAACTCCCGTAAGAAAGATGTCTATTGCTGAACAATTGAGTATGTTAAATTCTGATGAAGCACTAGAAATTACACCAAATTCATGCAGATTAAGGAAAGCTGTGCTTGATCCTCACGAGAGAAAAAAGCTCTCTAAATTATCTGAAGCTTCTTAAAATTATTATTCAGATTTATTTTTTGTAAAAGGCAGCCACTTTTCAAACGCTGATTTACTAGGTCCGTCATATGGAATTGAGTAAGAGTTTGTTCTTGTCAATACTTCAATTCCTTTTGAGAAAACGAAAATAAAAACTATGACAAAAACAATTGTCATTATTTTAAATGGATCAAAATTTTTTGTCTTAAAAACACTAACAGCTTTTGCTTCAGCTCTATGAAATTGTTTAAACGTATAATAAACAGCAAATATTAAACCTATATGAGCAACATATGTCCCTGCCCAACCAAATGCAAAAGTAGCATAAGAAAATACGTATAAACTAAATACTGTTGTCCATATAAAACTCAAAACTAATAATATTTGTAGTCTCACAGTTTTGGGAAGAGCTCTTAAATCATTTTTACTATCGTCAAATAGTATATTCGCTGATTCTTTCATCCAATTTTTTATAGACATAATTTATATTTACAATTTTTATTCAATATTAACAATCGACTAATTGTCCACTAAAAACATTTACTTCGTAACTTTATCCACAATATAAATTCCTAAAGCTACTGCAGGACCTATACCAAATGCAAATATTATAGTACCCAAACCAACAGTTCCTCCCAAATACCAACCAGATATAACAGCTGAAATTTCCAAAGTAGCTCGAATTAAAGCAATAGGAAGTTGAGTTTTTTTTGTTAGACCTGTCATCAATCCATCTCTTGGACCAGGACCTAAATTTGCAATTAAATATATCCCACTTCCTAGACCGACAAGCAAAACAGAAAATACAGCAAGAATATATTTTGAAAAAGTAGCTAAAGGAGGATCAAAAAGAAAAAGTGTCAAATCGATTATCGTTGCTATAATTAAAATATTTAGAATTGTACCAATTCCTGGTTTTTGTTTTAGTGGAAACCAAAACCCTAAAACAATAATACTTATTATGAATGTAGATAATCCGATCGAAATATTTAATATGTTTGATAACCCTTCTGCAAGAACAGACCATGGAGAATTACCAGTAGTAGAAACTAATAAAAGACCCTCTCCCAACCCAAACAAAGATAAACCAACACATAAAAGTAAAAAAGTTGTAAATTTAGGTTTTAAATTTAAAGGTTTTTCTGAGCTCCAAGATTTTGAGGGGATATTTTTAATGGTTAAAAACATAATTCTTTAGACTATTTATCTTTTAAACATAAAAATTCTATATAAAGTTCAAACAAGTTAATTAAATTGATATGAAATAATGAGAAAATTCTTAGTAATATTGTTGGTTTTATCTCCTCTTTTTTTGCAAGCACATACTGACCACTATAAAAATTACACAAACATAGAAATGGAGATATTTAAAGATGATGAAAAAATTGGAGAAAGTATTTACACATTTAAAAAAGAAGAAAATAAATTTATTGTTAAAAATAAGACTAATTTCAATGTAAAATTATTGGGTGTTACAGTGTTCTCCATAAATAGTAGAGGTACTGAAGAATATATTGGAGACCAATTAATTTCATTTAACTCAGAAACATTTCAAAACAATAAGAGAAAATATGTAAATTTAATTTTTGATGAAAAAAAAGAGAAGTTTATAATTGATGGTTCATCATATAAGGGTGAGGCGGATAAAGAAAATATAATCGGCCATTGGTGGAATCATAGAATTTTGCAAACTGAGACACAAATAAGTCCATTATCTGGAAGTGTAAAAAAACAAAACATAGAATTTTTAGGAAAAGAAAAAATTAAACTTTATAATAAAGAATATGATGTAGAACACTTTAGACTATTTTCTACTGACCCAAATCTACCTGATGATAAAAAATTAAATTTTGAAGTATGGTATGATAAGAAAAAAGCATTGATTATAAAAGTAGCTTATAAAAGAATGGGTTTATGGGAATATAGACTAAAAAAAATTCAATAATTATTTTCCCGCTACTGTCATTTGATTAATCAAAAGTGTAGGTGCATTTGTAGAGTATTTCATCTCTAAATCGTTTGCCAAAGTAATATTCTTGAACATTTCCTTAAAATTTCCAGCAATAGTTATTTCACTTACTGGGTAAGTTAATTCTCCATCCTCAACCATAAATCCTGAGGCTCCAACTGAGTAATCTCCTGTAATAATATTACCTCCATGGCCTATAGTCTCAGTTATGTATAGAAACTTCTTTTCTGAATTTAGCAAATCCTTAAAACTTAAGGCACCGTTTTCAAAGTATAAGTTTGTTGTTCCTCCAGACCTACCGTTAGATTTTAAATTTAACTTTTTACCATAATAAGTATCAATTAAATAATTTTTTAAAATGCCATTCTCAACTAGTTTCAGAGAATTTGTTTCAACACCCTCGCTATCAAAATTTTGAGAACCTAATCCTTTTTCAATTTTTGGATCATCTATGATATTAATTGAATTTGGAAAAACTTCAGAATTGATTTGATCTTTTAAAAAAGAAGTTCCTCTTGCAATAGCACTCGCACTAATTGCACTTGCTAGTGTACTTAATATACCTTTGGAAATTCTTTTATCGAATATTACTCCAATTTTTTCACTCTTAATTTTTTTTGGACCTAACTTTTTTATTGCTTTGTTGGCAGCTATTTTTCCAATTTCTTCTGGTTTCATCATATCTTGCAAGAATCTTGTGCTACCAAACTCATAATCTCTTTCCATTGCACCATTAATTCTTGATACTGCTACACATGAAGACGAAAAATTTGAGGTTTTGTATCCACCTAAAAAACCATTACTATTTGCGAGTATAAAATTATTTTTATTTTCGGTAAAACCAGCTTCAGTATTAACTATTTTTTCGTCCGTTGATGCTGTCTCTTCAACTTTTTTTAAAAATTCAATCTTTTTATTATTTGGATAATGTGTTTCATCATAAAGATTAAGGTCTCTTATCTCTTTAGACATTAAATCTTTATCTGGTAATGAATTATTTTCATCTGATGGGGTGATTTTTGTAGCATCAATACAACGTTCTATTAGTTTTTCTAAGTTTGATTTAGATAGATCTGATGAATTAATGCTTGATTTTTTTTTCTCTATATAAGTAGTTAAATTGACAGCAAAACTATCTGCTCTATTTGACTCGTCTAATTTTTTGTTTCTAAAACTAACATTTTCTGAGACAGAGTGAATTACTTTTACACCCACATCTGTTGCTCCTAGTTTTTTAGAGTTTTCAATACAAAAAGACGCTATATCTTTTAAAAATTCCTGATCCTTTATCATTTAGATTAAAGTTTTGTTCCACCAACAGTCATCTTGTTTATAAGAATTGACGGCTGAGCTACTCCTACTGGAACACCTTGTCCAGCTTTCCCGCATGTTCCAATACCTGGATCTAATTTCATATCATTACCGACTAGTGAAACTTCTTTTAAAATTGATGGTCCATCTCCAATTAATGTAGCTCCTTTGATTGGTGATCCTATTTTACCATTATTGATTTCGTATGCTTCTGTGCAGTTAAAGACAAATTTTCCTGATGTTATGTCTACTTGTCCTCCCCCAAAACTTACAGCGAAAATACCTTTATCAACTGAACTTATCATTTCATCTTGTGAATATTTACCTGACAACATCATTGTATTTCTCATTCTTGGTAAAACCACATGTTTATAACTTTCTCTTCTTCCGCTACCTGTTGACTTAGTTCCCATCAAACGAGCGTTTAAACGGTCTTGCATATAGTTTTTTAAAATTCCATTTTCTATTAAAACTGTATTTTCAGTAGGCGTTCCTTCATCATCTATCGTTAAACTTCCTCTTCTTTGATGTAAGGTGCCGTCATCTACAATCGTAACTCCTTCGCTAGCTACTTGCTGCCCCATTAAATTATGAAAAGCTGAAGTTTTTTTTCTATTAAAATCACCCTCAAGACCATGTCCGATCGCTTCGTGAATTAAAATTGCTGGCCATCCAGGACCTAAAACAACTTTCATTTCTCCTGCTGGCGCTGGTTTGCTTTCTAAATTCACATTTGCGATTCTAAAAGCTTCATCACAAACATCTTTCCAGCTTCCATCTTTTAGATAATCATCATAACTTTGTCTTCCTCCAACTCCATAAACACCTGTTTCTTTTTTTCCATCTTTCTCTAATACTACGGAAACGTTGAATCTGACTAATGGTCTATCATCTTTCAAAACTTGATTATCAGACCTAATAATTTCTATTGATTTATGTTCACCTAAAAAATTTGCTGTTACTTGATTTACAATTGACCCTTTTGATCTTAAATAGTTATTAACACTGTTCAGCAAATCTATCTTTGAGTCGAAAGTCTTGCTTTCTATAGGATTAATGTTTTCGTAATATTTGCTATTAGTTTTAGGAATTTCGTGATTATAGGTTCCTTTTTTTGACTTTAACGTATCTTTTAAATTCTCGCTTGATTTTCTTAGTGATTCTTTTGAAATATCATTAGAATGAGAGTAAGCAACAACCTCTCCTGTTACAGCTCTGAAACCATATCCTTGATCAGAGTTATAAGTTGAGCTCTTTATTTTATTATCATCTAAAACAATAGATTCAGATTTATGATTTTCTAAATATAATTCTCCGTCATCACAATTTTTTAAGGTTTCAGTAACAATTGCTTCAGCTTGTGATGTATCTATATCTGTTTCTTTGAAGAAATTTGACATTTGAAGAATGTAGTAGTGATTATTAATATATCAACTGCTTATTTGGCACATTTGTAAAAATAAAATATTCAAATATAGTTTGATTATGAAGGTTTTTTTTAACAATTCATGCAAAATCTGCAGAGCAGAAATTAATATTTATAAAAAAGAAAACATAGAAAATTTGAATTGGATAGACATTACTAAAAATAAAAATGCTGAATTAGAAACAAAAAAAACTGATAAAGAGCTTTTGAGAAGACTTCATGTGGAACAAGATGGAAAAATCTATGTGGGTATTGATGCTTTTTTACTTATTTGGAAAAGTATTCCAAAATACAAGTTTCTTTATAAATTTTTTAAACTCCCAGTCATTTACCAATTATTTTATGTTGGATATGAAATTGTAGCGTTCTTTTTGTATTTAAAAAATAAACATCAACTAAACTAATGTTGAATAGCGTATAAAATTTGGGTTACAAAAGATAAAAATATAAAAAAAGAGAAAAATAAAATAAAATACATAACTGTAACTGCTCTATTTCTCTTTCTTCTTAAAATGACAAATTTTTTATCATCAAGAAAAGAAATGTCTCTATCGCCTGGCACTGGATAATCATAACTCCATCTCCATAAAGACGAACCAAATCTTTTATCTAGTTTATTATAATAATTTACCCAAGCCAATGACCACATAAACATTAAAAATAAAAATGTTAAAGCTAAAAAAGTTGAGAACATAAATATATTAAATTATATTAAATTTTTTTTATATGTCTATCTGGGGAAGTTTAATTGGGGGGATGATCGGTTTTTCTTTAGGAGGACCGTTTGGGATGCTATTAGGTTCCTTAATTGGTGGAAAAGTATCAAGATCAAGATCATCATTTAAATCTTTTGCACAACCTCAACAAGTTTTTGCATTAGCTCTTATAGTTTTATCAGCGAAACTGAGTAAAGCAGACGGTCAGGTTAGTAAAGAGGAATTAATAGCGGTAAAAGATAAACTCAAAATTCCAGAACATGAATTAGATCAAGTTGGAAAAATTTTTAATAAAGCTAAAGAAGAAAGCACTGGTTACGAACCATATGCAAAACAAATAGCTCAGATCTATAAAGGAAATATAAATGTGTTGGAAGAAGTCATTAATATATTATTTTATATTGCAGAAGCTGATGGAAATATAAGTGATCAAGAATTTAGAATGATACAACATGTTTCCCAATTATTTGGTCTTAGTGATGCCCAGTTCAATGGAATAGTTGAGGGCAGGAAATCATCAGATAGACTCAATCCATATGTGGTATTAGAGAGCAAACCCGATGACAATCTTACAGATATTAGAAAAAGATATTTAAAATTAAGTAAAGAACATCATCCAGATTTACTTCTAAGTAAAGGAGTTCCTCAGGAAGTTATTGAGGAAAGTAAAAAGAAAATGAGAGCTATTAATTCAGCCTGGGATCAAATTCAAAAGCTAAAGAGTAATTAAAATTGCTCAGATTCTGTTGAGCCTGCCATTGCTGTTGTAGAGCTCTTTCCAGAACTTATTGTATTGGAAACTGCATCAAAATAAGAAGTACCAACTTCTCGTTGGTGTTTAACACTGGTATATCCATCTTTTTCTCTAGCAAATTCATTTTGTTGTATTCTAGAGTAAGCAGTCATACCTTCCTTTTTATATTTTTCTGCTAGCTCAAAAATAGCAATATTTTGCGTATGGAAACCTGCTAAAGTTATAAATTGAAATTTATACCCCATCATTCCAATTTTAGTTTGAAATGTTGCAATTTCATCATCAGATAAATGTTTCTTCCAATTAAATGATGGAGAACAATTATAAGCTAACATCTTGCCAGGAAATTTTGCATGTATTGCATCAGCAAACTTTTTTGCTTCTTCTAAGTTAGGTGTTGCAGTTTCACACCATATTAAATCCGCGTAAGGTGCATAAGCTAACCCTCTTGAGATTGCTTGATCAATACCATCTTTTACATAATAAAAGCCTTCAGGTGATCTTTCTCCAGTTAAAAACGGTTTGTCATTTTCATCAAAATCGTTTGTTATTAGTTTCGCAGCGTTGGCATCTGTTCTTGCAAGAATAATGAGAGGAACGTCGGCAATATCAGCTGCCAATCTTGCTGCTTTTAGATTTCGGACCATGGTTCCAGTAGGAACAAGTACCTTACCGCCCATGTGTCCACATTTTTTTTCACTAGCTAGTTGGTCTTCAAAATGAACCCCAGCTGCGCCAGCTTTTATAAACTTTTTTGTTAGCTCAAATACATTTAACGGTCCACCAAATCCTGCTTCACCATCTGCAATAATTGGCAACATGTAATCAGTTCTTTCGCTGCTTTTCATATCTCCGTCTGCGATTTCCATATGTTGAATTTGATCCGCTCTAATTAAGGAATTATTCATAGACTCAACTAATTTAGGTGCGCTGTCGTAAGGATATAAAGATTGATCAGGATACATTTCTCCAGCGCTGTTTGCGTCTGCTGCAACTTGCCAACCACTTAAATAAATTGCTTTTAAACCTGCTTTTGCATGTTGAACCGCTTGATTTCCAGATAAAGACCCTAGTGTGTTTACATATGGCTCTGTATTTAACAATCTCCAGAGCTTTTGAGATTGCTGTTTACACATTGAATACTCAATTTTAATGGATCCTCTTAACCTTTCTACTTCTTCTGGTTTATAATCCCTTTGTATTCCTGCAAATCTTTTCAACTCGTACGAGATTTTCTCGGCTGACATTATTCCTCCTTTAAAACTAATTCTTTTTACTTTTCGTTGTATTCTTCTGTAAACTCATTCATTCCACTTGATCCCCAATCGCAGTGGTCATCTCTTAAATAAACCCCTCTGCTTCTATGCTCTTGGTGTTCTTGGTGATTTGTAGTTTGAGAACTAGTTTCAATGTTTTTTATAGTATTCTTGTCCATGTAAACTTTATAATTTACAATATTTACAAAATCTACAAAAAATGTTAAAAGTTTAGTAAATACAATAAATTTTTTGTAAATAATAATTTACAAAGTTTACATATAGTAAATGAGTCAAGCAGAATTAAATATTGGTCCAAAAATAAAAGCTTTTAGGAGACAGCTAGGTATGCAAGCAAACAAACTAGCCTCACAACTTAACATTTCACCGAGTTATTTAGCTTTAATCGAGGGAGGTAAAAGAAAAATTGACGGGGAATTACTTTTAAAAATTTGTGAGGAGTTAAGCATCAACATTAGCGATCTAACAAATAAATCAGATATCAATATGGTCAACACAATTTCAGAATTGCTTGATGATCAACTTTTTGAAGATTTGGATATAGTTGGTCCAGAAGTTAAAGATCTAGCAAATAGTAATCCAAAAATTGGTAAGGCTCTAATAAGATTAGGAGACATTTTAAAAAAAAAAGATCATGAATTGGTTAACAAAATTGAAAAACTTTCAGGAAAAATTGTAGATAATAGAAAAAACTCATTTCCTGGAGAAGTAATTTCAGATTTTTTGCAAGAAAATAGAAATTTTTTTCCAAAACTAGAGGAATTTGCAAATCAAATCTTTGAACAAATAAAACAAAATAATAGAACAAGATATATTGCTTTATGTGATTATTTAAAATCAGAGTATAAAATTGAAGTGCAAGATATAATTCCTGAGGAAGGAAAACCATTCTCAAAAATTTACGATAACAAAAATAGAAAGTTGCTATTGTCTGATTATTTGTCTTTAGAAACAAAGAAATTACATGCTGCAGCTCAAATTGTACAAGAGGGAGCTAGTGATATAATAAATTCTTATCTTGATACTTTTAATTATCCAAATGAAGAATCGAAAAAATTAACAAAAGTTGCTTTATTAAATTATTGTGGTGCAGCAATTTTAATGCCCTACAAATTATTTCATTCTGAATGTAAAAAACTTAAATATGATTTGGAGTTATTACAAAATACTTTTGCAACTTCATTTGAACAAGTTACACATAGAGTAACATGTTTGAATGATCCAAAATTACCTGGAGTTCCTTTTCATTTTTTGAGGGTTGATGTCGCTGGTAATATTTCAAAAAGATTTTCATTATCAGGCATTGAAATACCACGTTATGGTGGTGCTTGTCCTCGATGGAATGTGTATTCGGCTTTTTCTAGACCTGGTGTTATACAGGCAGCAGTGAGTAAAATGACTAATGGTGAAAAGTATGTATGTATAGCAAGAACAGTTGAAAAAGGTATAGGAAGATATGGACAAAAAAAAAGTATGTTATCTATTGGACTTGGATGTGAAGCCAAATATGCAAAAGATTTTGTTTATACGGAAAACTTAGATTTGAATGATAAAAAATCAGAGATACCTGTTGGGGTTTCATGTAGAACTTGTGATAGACTGGATTGTTCTCAAAGGGCTTTTCCACCATTACATAAAAAATTTGATGTAGACATTAATTCGAGAGGAGTATCTGTATATGTCAGTGATTAAAAAACATATAAGTTTTATAATTATATTTTTATTTGTCAGCACAAATAATGTGTATTCGGAAAATTTAAATATATTGTTTAAAGAATTGCTTAATGCAAAAAATTTACAACAAGCAGAAAAGCTAGAGGATCAAATTTGGAATAATTGGACAAGACACCCAAACAATGATTATCTGACGAACAAATTAGAGAACGGAACTTATTCCATGTACCATCAGCAGTATAGAATGGCATTAAAACTATTTACAGATGTGATTAATGAAGACCCAAAGTGGGCGGAGGGTTGGAATAAGAGAGCCACATTGCTATTCATATTAGGGGATTATGAGAAATCGTTAGACGATATTGAAAAAGTTTTAGATCTAGAGCCAAGACATTTTGGAGCATTATCCGGGCGAGCACAAATATACTTAAGCTTAAAGGAATATGAAAAAGCAGTTGATGACTTAAGAAAAGCAAAATCAATTTATCCATTAATTAAAAGTGGAGAAAATATAAAATTAATAGAAAAAATTATTAAAGACCAACAAATTTAATTATTCTTAGATCTTTTTTTTGCAATCAACTGTGTTAATGCATCTACCATTAAATCTGAGGCTTTAAAAATTTCATTGGGTTTAAATTCATGTGAAATATTTTTTTCTTCATTTGTTTTATCTTCAATGACTATACCTTCATCAGGGGAATTATTTTTAATATAAATTAGTATTAACCACTCATCATCAATTGTCTCATCCCATTTTATAAAAATCTCTCCAGTTTCAAATCTTCTGTCTATGCATCTCAAGATAGACATATGTTTAGTTATATATCTTTTATTAAGTTGAAAAACTAAACTATTCGCGCTTCTGTAAAAACTTTCAAGTGCAAATTCAATTTTTTGCCTAGCTAAAGTATACTCCCTTTCTCTTTGAAGTAATTTTGCTCTATCGTCTCCTTCTTGTGTTTCTACACCTAGCGCCTCGACTCGTTCTCTTATTTTCTGATCTCTTATTTGTTGATATTTTAATTTTAGTTTTTCGATACGCTCTTGTAATCCTGAATAATCTTCTCTCTTTTCTCTTAAAGCTAATTTTTCTAGTTGTTCTAGTTCTTTTACCTCTCTTATTCTAAATTTTTCGATTTGTTTTTCTAATTTTAATTCTTGTAAAAATTTCTTTTGTCTCTCCGCCTGCTCTTTTCTTAGTATGGCCTGTTCTTTTCTTAAAAATAATTTTATATCCTTTGCTCTTTCTCTTTCTAATTTTTCTTCTTGTTTTAACTGGATTTCCTTTTCTTTTAAAAAACTTTCCTCGTCTGCTTTCTTTTGTTTCTCAATTTCGATTTTTTCTTTTTCTGCCTGTTCTATTTTCTCAAGTTTAATTTGTCTTTTTTCCTCAGCTCTTATCTCTTTAAAACGAATTAATGCCAATTCTATACTTTGAAAAAACTTTTGTATTAATTTATCTATTGCCAGTAAATTAAAGTTAAATTTGAAAGAAAACTTATTTTTTAAATCTTCCTCAAGTCTAACTGTTCTTGAAATTATACCCTTTTCAAGAATTATCTTTCTTTTAGTTTTTTTAATTTTTTTTCTTTGGTTTAATCTCTTTGTCTTTTTCTTTTTTAATTTTAATTTTTTTTTTTTAAATTTTGACTTAGATTTATTTTTTGATTTTTTAACCTTTGTTTTTAGATTTTTTTTTTTAGGTTTTTTTTTCTTTTTTTTCATTTAAGAGATACAGCTTTATCAGCTAATTTTTAATAAATATAGTCTCTAGTATTAGGAACAGATCTAATATCTTTAGTTAGCTGAAGTTGAAATACAACTTGATCTCCCCATTTAAAAGCCATTTCACAACTTGTAAGATAAAATTCCCACATCCTTAAAAATTTTTCATCAAACATTTCTAAAACTTGATCTTTTTTTGATAGAAATCTTTCTTTCCAATTTCTTAAAGTGTGGGCATAGTGCATCCTTAAAATCTCAATATCTGTAGCTATTAGTCCAGAATCCTCGATTGGCCTTGTTATTTCACTTAAACTAGGGGTATATCCGCCAGGGAAAATATATTTTGTTATCCAAGGCTGTGGGTCTCTGGGTGGAAGATTTGATCCAATTGTGTGTATTAGAGCTACCCCATCTTTTTTTAACATTTGAGACACCCTATTAAAATAGGTTTTATAGAATTTTTTTCCAACATGTTCAAACATTCCAACACTAACTATCCTATCAAATTTTTCATTCAATTGTCTGTAATCTATTAATTTAAATTCAACTTGGTTATCTAAATTTAATTCTTTAGCTTTTTCTTGACTATATTTTAATTGATTTTCTGAAAGTGTAATTCCTGTAACTGAAGCTTTTGTTTTTTTTTGCAATATCGATTGCAAGTGTACCCCACCCTGAGCCAATATCCAAAACTTTTTGGTTAGGATGTATATGAAGTTTTTTAATTATGTGATCAATTTTATTTTCTTGAGCAGTTTCTAAAGTGTCATGTTCATTTTTGAAGTATGCGCATGAATACTGTCTTTTTTTATCAAGAAATAAATCGTATAATTTTTCTGAGATATCATAATGATGTGCAACATTTTGTTTAGATTTAACAATTTTATTAAAACTTGTTAAGTATTTTAAAGTTCCCTTTATTTTATTTAATGTCTTTCCATAAATATTTATATCTGCTCTTCCAATATTTTTAAATGCTATATCAAGAAATTCTGTCAAAGTTCCATTTCTTAATCTTAAAGAACCATTTGTATACGCCTCACCAAAATATAGATCTGGATGGAAAAGTAATTTTTTATGCAAACTTTTATCTAACAACTGTAATTCTATAGGAATTTCTTTCAAAGGCTTTCCTATAACATACCTGTTAGAATTATAATCTATTAATATAAAGCCATCTTCTTTAAATAAATCATTTAAAAAATTTATAAGTTTCATTAAGCTGCTTTAAGGTTTTTTATATTAAAATTTAATTTATCTAATTCCGAAAAAAATAATTTTTCTTCATCTTTGGATAAAAGTTTTAAAGGTGGAATTAAATTTTTAAAATCAGAGTCTTCTGTGCTCATAAATGTATGTAGGCCTGAAATGAGATTATATTTATCAAAAATACTTCTCACCATACAAAGTTTTTCGTTTGATGTTTGATTTAAATTATTTTTAAATTTATCATACACGTCTCTTGCTAAATAAGAGGTGACATTTGTTGTTGCTGTAATTATACCTGAGCATCCTAATTCTAGGCCCTTCAACAGCTTACTTTCAGATCCAGGCATGACAGAAAAATTTTCAATCTTTAAATTTTCATACAAGTTGTAACTACTATCCTTTACTCCGAGAACATTTTTAGGAAAGCTTTTTGCTAACTTTGAAACACATTCTATGCTAAATTTATATCCAGATAACTTTTCGAAATTATACAAAATTATTCTACAATCTTTGACATTTTCTATTAATTTGGAATAAAAATTAAAAACATCATCATCGTTATATTTATAGTATGCTGGTGGCATAACTAAAAAATTTTCAAAGCCAATTGATTTTGAAATATTAAGCAAATTAATATTATCCCCTAACGAATTTAAGCCAGTTCCAATAATAAATTTATCTTTATGTTTGCTCCTAGGTAAAATATTAATGAGTTTAATTTTCTCGCTTAACGAAATTAATTGTGATTGACCTGTGCTACCAAAAAATATTACTCCATGGCAACCTTTTTCAATTAGATTTTCAGCATGTTTTAATGTTTTTTCGCAGTCTAACTGTAAATTATTATCAAGTATAGAAAGGCTTGCCGCATAAATACCATTGAAATATCCCATACCAAAAATTTATATAAAAATATAAAATAGTAAAGGTTTTAAAAATACATGAAAATCTTAGCAATTCAAAACAGGATGGGAATTGGTGATATGGTAATATTTCTTCCATATATAGAAGCCGTTGCAAAAAAATATAACTGTCAAGTAACTTTATTAGTAAAAGAAAATTCAAAAGCCGAACACTTAATTAAAGATAATAAATATATTAATGAAATTATTATTTTAAAAAGAGATCGAACTAACAAAAATTTTCACGACGGATTGAACGGATTTTTTCGACTAGTTTCTGATATTAAAAAATATCAATTTGATAAAGTATTAATTTTTAATTCTTCACTTAGATATAAGTTAGTTTGTAAGTTTGCAGGAATTAATGATATTTATCAATATCCATTATTTAAAAAAAAAAATCAGCATATTATTGAAGCTGCTAATAAATTATTAAAAAATAATTTTAATCTAGAAATTAAAAGTGACCCAGTTATTGATATTAAAGATGAAAATGTTCAAAAAATAAAGTTAAAATTTAATTTTAGTGATGAGGTGAAAAATATATTGTTAGGAATTGGTGGATCAGGACCGACAAAAAGAATTCCACCAAAAATATTTGTAGAATTTATGAATTTATGTTTAAAAAACTTTAAATGCAGATTTTTTTTAGCTACGGGTAACAAAAATGAAGAAATTGAAATTATGAACGAAATTTTAAGTTACCATAAGAATTTATGTACTCCATTAAATGAACTTAGTATTTCTGAAACTTTACCTATAATTAAAAATTGCAATATTGCTGTTTGTAATGACTCGAGTTTCAGCCATTTATCTGCGGGGTTAGGAAAACCAACTATTGTTTTAATGTCAGATACCCCACTAATATATGGAAGTTATAGCTCCAAAATGCATCCTCTTATACCAGATGGTGTAGAGAATGTTACTCATGGAACAGAGGGTAAGGAGCGAATAAATCCGTTAAAAATCTTTGAAAAATTTCAGAACTTAATTAGCTAATATATTTAATAACGTTCTCTTTGGCTTCATTTACCAATGTTGCAATATTATTTAATTCTGGACTTCTATCGGGATGTATTTTTTTCATTATTTTTTTGTAAGATTGCAATACTTCGTCTTTTGTATATTTTTTTTTGGGGTCTAAATTTAAAATTCTATAAGATTCATCAATAGACATTGCTTGAGATGAAACGTTTTGGTTAAATTGGTTAAAATTAAACCTCCCAGAATTTTTCAATACTCTTAAAAGGCCCCATAATCTAAACAATTGAAATAACGAAATACCAGCCTTTGTCTTTATTAATGGCAAAATGGCCAACATAAAAGGTAAAGAAAAAATGTACCTTCCCGCATATGCCATTATTACCGCTAACAATATTGAAGAAATTATAATAAATGTTCTTACAAATTTTGATATTTTTTTTGTTGAAGTTTTAGCAAACCAATTGAGTAAAATATAAAGAATTATAAAGATAATTAGTATTGCAAAAAAAATATTCATAAATTAATTAAATTTAAATGAAAATACCACAGCTTAAAAAAAAACCAGAATTAAAATCTTGTCACAACGTAACCTGGGAAGACGATTATAGTTGGATACATCAGGAAAACATACTTGAGGTATTGAAAGATAGTTCAAAATTAATACCAGAGGTTAGAAAATATCTTGAGGATGAAAATGATTATTTTAGTCATCAAATGTCAGATACAAAGGAAATTCAAAAAGTTTTGTTTGATGAGATAAAAGGTAGAATTAAACTTGACGATGAGTCTCTTCCATTTAAAGATGTAAGATATAGCTACTGGACAAAAACAACAACAAAAGGAAACTACTCTATAAAGTTAAGAAAAAAAATTGACTCTGATGAAATAGAGGAAATTTGGAATGGTGATTTAGAAAAAGAAAAGCTTAAAACAGAGTATTTTGGGCTTGGAGACTTAGAGGTAAGTTATAATGATAAATTATTGGCATACTCCCTAGATTTAAAAGGATCTGAATATTACACCATACATATAAGAGATATTAAAAATAAAAATCAAATTGGTGAAAAAATTGAAAATACTAGTGGCGGAATAACATTTAGCTTAGATGACAAATATATTTTTTACTCAAAGCTTGATGACAATCATAGACCGAGGGAAATTTATAGGCACGAAATTGGAACTCCTACTAGTAAAGACATTCTTATCTTTAGAGAAGAAAGTGAAGCTTTTACTGTAGGCATAGGACTTAGCTCTGATGAGAAGTATTTTTTTATTACGTCATCTGATCATAATACCTCTGAACAGTATTATTTTAAATCAGATGAAATAATTCCAAAACCAAAACTGATTGATAAAAGAAAAAGAGGGATAATTTATTCAGTTAATTCGTGGAATGGTAATTTCTATAAACACACAAATGAAGATGCAGAAGATTTTAAAATTGAAAAAACAAATAATTTAGAAAAAAAGATCTGGGAAACATTTATACCTGCAAGAGAAGAGGTTTTAATCGGTGGATTAATTTTCTTAGATAATTGGATTATAAGATCTGAAACTTCTAATGCATTATCAAAATTAATATTAAGAAATCCAAAAAATAATGAAGAAGAAGAAATATTTTTTTCAGATGAAAAAGTTATAGTGCCAGGTGTTTCGTTAACCCAAAGAAATAGAAATACTGATACCGTTTATTTATCATATTCATCACCAAAAACTCCTGGAAGGACTTACTTATACAATCTTAAAACAAAAGAAAAAAAATTAGTTAAAGAACAAGAGATTCCTAGTGGCCATAATTCTGATGATTATATAGTTGAAAGATTAGAGTGTGCCTCTCATGATGGAAGGATGGTTCCTCTTACAATAACAAGACATAAAAAAACTAAATTAGATGGTTCAGCAAAATTATTATTATATGGATACGGATCATACGGTAGTTCTATGTCACCAAGTTTTTCTTCAACCAGAATAAGTCTGATAGATCGAGATATTATATGGGTAACTTCTCATATTAGAGGCGGTATGGAAAAAGGAATGAAATGGTGGAAAGAAGGAAAATTATTAAACAAGAAAAATACATTTGAAGATTACATTGCTTCTGCAAAATTTTTAATTGAAAAAAAGTTTACATCTAAAGGTAATATTATTGGAATGGGCGGATCTGCTGGAGGTCTTTTAATGGGAGCCGTTGTTAACCAAGCGCCTGATTTATTTTTGGGTATAGTTATGGCTGTTCCTTTCGTTGACTCGTTGACCACGAACTTAGACCATTCGTTACCATTAACAGTCGGCGAATTTGATGAATTTGGAAATGCTAAAGATAAAAAAGAACACTTTGATTACATATTTTCATATGCACCTTATAACAATATTAAAAAGATGGATTACCCAAACATTTTGATAACCACAAGTTTAAGTGATAACAGGGTATTATTTGATGAACCAGCAAAATTTACTGCAAAATTAAGGGATTACAAAACGGATAACAATTTACTTTTATTAAAAACAGAAATGAATGCAGGTCATGGAGGAAAATCTGGAAGAGATGGAGCTATTGAAGAGATTGCAGTTGACTACGCATTCGCTTTGAAAATAGCTGGAAAATTAAACACCTGATCTTGAAATATCAAAATTAATTACCATATATACATTGTTAGTCGCCTAATGGGGCTAGCAATAAATAAACTTGCTTAATTAAAGGAGGATAATATGACAAGTAAGGATCTATCAATTTTCAACTCACTTCGGCCTTTCTCAATTGGTTTTGACGATATGTTTGACCAATTCGAAAGCATGTTGGGCAATGGTGGTTTAAGTATGCAATCAAACTACCCACCTTACAACATAAGAAGAACTGGCAAAGATAACTACTCAATTGAGGTTGCTTTAGCTGGTTTTAGCAAAAAAGATGTTGAGGTAGAGTTTGAAGATAATCTATTAACTGTAAGAACTAAACAAGTTGATAGAAGTGAAAACAAAAACCAAGATGGAGAGATAATCCACAAAGGTATATCGCAAAGACAATTTGCGAGATCATTTACAATTGCTGATGATGTAAAAGTGAATGGCGCAGAGTTAAAAGATGGTCTTTTAACAATTGCATGTGAAAGGATTATTCCAGAACATAAAAAAAAGAAACTTATTGAAATTAAATAAGTACCTTGCTTGTGGGGCTAGTCCCCACAAGACTAAATACATCCACTAGAACTAAATCCGATAATAACCCCTGATGCATTCACCTCAAATTTCCTTTCACAAGGAATTCCATATTTTTTTGTTTTGTATATAAGCATTTCATTTCCAAGTTCATTGACAAAATCTTCTGAAGGTGAGCCTAATTCTAATCTCATCTCATTAACTTCTTTTCCAACGAATTGGCCAAATTTTTCATTCTCTTTTTCAGCCACTTCATCAGATTTCTTTTTAATTGTTTGGCATCCAGTTAAAAAAATTATTGTTAATGTGATAAACAGAGCAACAAATTTTTTTGATAAAGTATTATTTTTAAAAACAATAATCATTAATACATACCTAAAGTTGAATTATGTTAACAATTTGTTCAAAACTTTCATTAAATTGTTTGAATTTAACACAAATTTGAAAAGATAGGAAATTTTAAAGATTATTGAGTTATTGATTTATTATATTAAAGAAATGCTATGGCAACAGACTTAAGAATATCAAATATATCAAAAATATATCCAGGATGTATAGCTAATGATAATGTAACTCTTCAGTTTAAAAGTGGAAAAATATACGCACTATTAGGAGAGAACGGAGCTGGCAAATCCACATTGGTAAAAATTTTGTCTGGTGTGATAAGCCCAGATAATGGTGAGGTTTTTTTAAATGAAAAAAATTTAAAATTAAGCTCTCCACTCGATGCCAAAAAAAATAAAATTGGAATGGTTTTTCAGCATTTCAATTTATTTGAAACTTTATCAGTATTTGAAAACTTAAGTATAGATGCAACTGAAGATAACAAAAGTTTAAGGGTAAGAATAAATGAAATATTTAAAAAATATAACTTTAGTATTGACCTTGATGTTCCTGTATTAAATTTATCAGCAGGACAAAAGCAAAAAGTTGAGATTATAAGATGTCTTTTAAGAAGCCCTAAAGTTCTTATCATGGACGAGCCTACATCTGTTTTGACTGAGCAAGAAACAGAGGAATTATTTATATCTTTAAAAAAATTCTGTGATGAAGGAATATTAATTATTTACATCACTCACAAACTAAAAGAAGTTTTGTCTTTGTGCGATGAAGTTGCAGTAATGCGAAAAGGTAAGGTCGTATCTGTCAGCCAAACACAAAATGAAAAAGTTGAAACTCTCGCAAATAAGATGGTTGGTCAAAAACTAGCAAAAATTAAGAAAAAAATTAATATTTCCAAAAATAAAGATGAGATATTTAAAGTAAAACATTTAAATTTTTATAGCGATGATCCTTTTGAAACAAATTTAGTTAATCTAAATTTTTCTGTAAAGAAAGGAGAATGTTTAGGTATAGCAGGTATTTCTGGCAATGGTCAAAACGAGCTCTTTCAAATTTTGAGTGGGGAAATAATTACACCTGATACATCAATCATTTTTCGAAATAAAGAAATTGCTAAACTAAATCCAAAGCAACGACGAGAGTATTTAATGGCTTTTTCTCCTGAAGATAGAATATCTCAAGCAGCTGTACCTGAATTAAAAATATATGAAAATGTAGCTTTAAATAATTTCAAGTCATCAAATTTTTTTGAAAAAGGTTTGGTAAATGAAAGAAAAATTAAAGAGCATTCTAAGAAAATATTATCTGATTTCTCAGTAAATACTGACAATGTAGAATTAAAAAGTCAATTTCTATCGGGTGGAAATTTGCAAAAACTTATTTTAGGGAGGGAATTAATTACAGCTCCGGAATTATTAATTTGTTACAATCCAACATGGGGGCTGGATGTGGGTGCAATCAATTATATTCACGAAACACTTATAAAAATTAATGATCAAGAAAAATCAACGATTTTGATTTCTACAGACACGGAGGAATTATTAAAACTCAGTGATAGAATTGCAGTTATTTACAAAGGCAAGCTTTCAAAAATAATGCCTTCAGAAGAAGTGACTCCAGAAAAATTAGGAGTTCTAATGGGAGGAGGTTCCATTGATTAAAATTGAAAAAAGAAATGATGTACCAATGGCATTATATTTTTTTTACTCCTTTTATTGCAATCATACTTACAATTTTAGGTGGTGGTATAATTTTTTATATTTTAGGTTTTAATCCAATAGAAGCACTGAAGTTTTACTTTATAACTCCAATTTCAAATTTATATGGCCTCAGTGAATTGTTACTCAAAGCAACACCCCTTTGCTTAATTGCTATTGGTTTATCTTTTTGTTTTAAAAGTAATAATTGGAATATTGGTGCAGAAGGACAATTAACTTTTGGTGCAATTGTAGGAGGTGGAGTTGCTCTTTTATTTTATAATCAAGAAGGTTTTTATATACTACCTTTAGTTATACTTGCTGGAGCAATCGGGGGAATGATCTTTGCACTTATCCCAGCAACCCTTAAAACATATTTTAATACAAACGAGATTTTAGTTAGTCTTATGTTGGTTTACGTTTCAAAGCTACTCTTAGATTACTTAGTAGTTGGGCCATGGAGCAATCCTGAAGGTTTTAATTTTCCTGAAACTAGACAATTTAGTGACTCATCTAGAATGCCATTATTATTTGAGGGTTTAAGAATTCATGCTGGTATTTTTTTAGCCCTTGCAGCAGTTATGCTGAGTTGGTTTATTCTTTATAAAACCTATTTAGGCTTTCAGATTAAAGTATCTGGTCTAAGTTTAAAAACTGCTAAGTATGCTGGGTTTAAAGGAAAAACCATGATTTTGGTTGTTTTTATGATTAGTGGTGCTTGTGCGGGATTAGCTGGAGTTGGTGAAATTACTGGGCCTATCGGACAACTGCATAGAATGATATCCCCCGATTACGGTTTTACAGCAATTATAGTTGCTTTTTTAGGTCGTCTTAATCCTTTTGGCATAATTTTTGCATCTTTGGTTGTTGCATTGACATACCTCGGTGCTGAAACGGCTCAAATCTTTTTACAAATACCAAAATATACTGGCCAAGTCTTTCAGGGTATGATCTTATTTTTTTTGCTCGCATCTGATTATTTGCTTTTTTTCAAAGTTAAAATTTTAAATTTAAAAAAAAATGAGCTTAGACATTAGTTTTATAGGAATTCTGATAGGATCAATAATGGCTTCATCTGTACCATTAATACTTGCTGCGTCAGGTGAATTAATTACTGAAAGATCGGGCGTTTTAAATTTAGGTGTCGAAGGAATGATGATAATCGGAGCAATATCTGGTTTTGCTTTAATGGTAATAACAGACAACCTTTTTATAGCAATCGTAGGCTCAATGTTCTCAGGAGTTATAATTTCACTGATCTTTGGATTTTTAACGCAATCTCTTCTTACAAACCATGTAGCAACAGGCTTGGCATTAACTATTTTTGGCATTGGTTTATCCGCAATGTTAGGAAAAAATTTTGTTGGTATCCCTGGAAAAGAATTTCCAATTTTATTTTCAAGTTTAAGAGAAAGTATTCCGTTTTTTGGACCAATATTATTTGGACACTCAATAGTATTATATTTTGCTTTTGCTTTACCATTTTTAACTAATTATTTTTTGAAAAAAACTAAATTAGGTTTAGTTGTTAGAGCTGTTGGCGATTCGCCCGTTTCGGCATCCAATCAAGGTATAAATGTTACTCTGGTTAGATACTGTTGTATTCTTTATGGAGGAGCTATGTGTGGCTTAGCAGGTGCATATCTATCATTAATATACACTCCACAGTGGATTGAAAATATGACAGCTGGAAGAGGATGGATAGCTTTGGCTTTGGTTGTATTTGCAACCTGGAGTCCTATAAAAGTTTTAATTGGTGCTTTAATTTTTGGTGGGATTACAATTCTACAATTACATATGCAAGCAATTGGCTTTAGAATACCAGTTCAATTTTTAAGTGCATTACCTTATCTGATGACAATAATAGTTTTAGTTGTAATCTCTCGTGACAGTAGAAAAATAAAACTGAATACCCCAACCTCCTTAGGAAGAATATTCTATAAGGAAAAGTGATGTGAGCTATTCGAAAATAATTATTTTTTTTTTTTGAATTTTGATTAACTTAAAGCTTCACAAAAAAATTTAAAGGGGAAATTCAAAATGTATAAAAACTTTTTTTAAATATTTAATTTCTGCAATTTTTCTACTTGGGTTTAGTGTAAACTCAAATGCAGATTTTAAAGTTGGTTTTGTCTATGTTGGCCCAACTGGTGACCATGGATGGACATTTCAACATCACGAAGGTAGAAACGCTGTAGAGGCAGCTGGAATAAAAACAACATTTGTTGAAAGTGTTCCAGAAGGTGCTGATGCAGAAAGAGTGATAAGACAACTGGCTCAATCTGGCCACGACTTAATTTTTACAACTAGTTTTGGATATATGGATCCAACTAACAAAGTTGCAAAAGATTTTCCAAATGTAAAATTTGAACACGCAACAGGTTATAAGAGAGAACACTCAAATGTTTCTACTTATTCTGCAAGATTTTACGAAGGAAGAACTCTTTTAGGCCATATTGCTGGAAAAATGACTAAAACTAACACGATTGGCTATATTGCATCTTTTCCAATTCCTGAAGTAATAAGAGGAATTAACGCAATGACTCTTGCTGCACAAAAGGTCAATCCAAATATTAAAACTAAGATTGTATGGGTGTTTACTTGGTACGATCCAGGTAAAGAAGCTGAAGCAGCGCAAGCTTTAATCGATCAAGGTGCAGATGTAATTATGCAACATACAGATAGTACAGCACCAGTTCAAACAGCAGAGAAAGCAGGTGTATGGTCATTTGGTCAAGCAAGTGATATGCAGAGATTTGCTCCTAAATCAATTTTGACTTCAATTATAGATGATTGGGCACCATATTATGTTGAAAGAGCTATTGCTGCAAGAGACGGCACATGGAATCAACAAGACACATGGCATGGATTAAAGGAAGGTATGGTAGCTATGGGACCATATAATTCTGCAATGGGTGCTGACTTAGTTAAAGAAGTAGAGCAGCTTCAAAAAGATCTAGCATCAGGAAAAGTTCATTCGTTCACAGGTCCTATATATGACCAAAAAGGTAATATATTAGTAGCAGAAGGGAAAGTTGCTGATGATGGAATGTTAGCTGGAATGAGTGTTTATGTAAAAGGTGTTGAAGGAGATATTCCAAAATAATTTTTAAAATAAAATTAAAAAGGCCAACTCATATAGTTGGCCTTTTTTTTATGAATGTTTTTTCTTTAAACCATTAATATCTATTTCATCATAATATTCTGAAGGTTGAACTATCCAAGGATCTCCATCTAGTAAAATTGGACAAAAATCTGGAGTAAAAGAAGAGGATTTTTTTTTCCAAAGACAAGCTGTTTTTATTTCTTGAATATGGTTTTTCACTGGAGCATAATTTTTTAACCATTTAATACTTTCATTTAATGTAAGTCCAGTATCAGATAAATCATCAACTAATAAAACATTTTTAAAGTCTTCATTTTTAGCTATTGAGCTTATGTCTCTTGCAAAAATAAGTTCGCCCTGTTTATTTTCTACAGTTTCTCCAGAATAACTTTGAATAACAACATAAGCAGTGGGCAATTTAAATATTCTTGATAGCATATCAATTATAGGTGCTGCACCCCTCATTATTCCGACTAAAACAGATGGTTTGTAATTTTTTTCAATTGTAAGAGCTAACTTTTCAACTGCTAATTTATAATCTTCATAATTGATTATTAATTTTTCTGCCATAAAATTTGGTAACATAAAAAAAAAAAATTAAAAAGGAGAATTATGAAAGGTTACTGGATTGCAACTTACAGTGAAATTAAAGACCCTGAAAGAATGAAAAAATATGCAGATAAAGCAAAGGAAGCTGTATTAAAACATTCTGGAAAAATTTTAGCTCGAAGTGCTAATAACATTGCACTTGAGGGTAGAGAAATGGTTAGAATAGCACTTGCAGAGTTCCCAGACGTGGAAACTGCAAAAAAATGCTACGACTCTGAAGAATATGTTGAGGCAAGAACATATCTTAAAGATAATGTAATTAGAGAACATATGATATTTGAAGGAATGGAATAACTTAGAAAAGGGGCAAATATGAAGGCATATTGGGTGAGTTTGTATACAGAGATTTCAGATCAAGATAACATAAAAAAATATGGTGAAAATGCAATACCAGTTATAAAAAAATTTGGTGGTACTCCTGTAGTTAGAGGAGGCAAACTAAAATATTATAGTGGTGACAAAATATTAAGGACCGTCATTTGGGAATTTCCCAGTTATGACATGGCCATATCTTGTCATGACTCAGAAGATTATTTAAAAGCTTGGTCTTATGCAGAACAAACTACAAAAAGACATATGTTTATTGTGGAGGGTGCTAATACTGAATAGTATCGTCATCAATTGAACGCCACAAATACCAAGTGGCAACAGAGCAGTATGGAGAAAATCTTTTTTGAAGCTTTTTTACAAAAATTTCAGGTGGAAAATATTTTTTTTTATAGTTGTTTGATATTGCTCTTAATAACCCAATATCCTGAACTGGCCAGATATTAGACCTATTATAAGTAAATAACAAAATCATCTCTGCTGACCATCTTCCAATTTGTCTTAAAGTTGATAGGTATACAATTGCTTCTTCATCGCTCATTTTCGAAATTAATTTTGGATTAAAACTTTTATCTTTAAATTTTTGAGACATTTCCAAGATACCCCTTATTTTTTGACGACTAAGACCGCATTTTTTAAGTTGTGATGTTTTAAGCTTTGAAACAATTTTTGGATTAATTTTTTTTTTACATGCCAATTCAAATTTTTTGAAGACAGAGTCTGCGGCAGCAACACTTATTTGTTGTCCTATTATACTTTTACATAAAGAATAAAAGACATCTTTTCTAGTAGTTAAATTATTATCTTTATATTTTTTAATCAATGATCTCATAATACTGTCTTTTTTTGAAAGATATGTTCTAGCTTTTTTCCAATATGTTGGTGCCTTACTCATTTCTACTTACCGTTACTTGTTTATTTAAATATATTTCTCTTCGAAATATAATGATTGATGATATTATTACCAGTGAAGCACCCATCAATGTTTTAATTGTGGGAATTTCATCCCAAATAAAATATCCAAAAGATATTGCAAATATTAATCCTAAATATTTAAGAGGTGTAACCAGAGAAACCTCGGATAATTTATATGATTGACTTAATAATAAATTAGCTGTTCCTCCCAACAAGCCAATTGTACATAATAGTAAGAAATCATTAAAAGTTGGCATGATCCATCCAAATGGTATTGATAAAACTCCAACAATTGTAATTGCAAAAGAAAAAAAGAATGAGATCAACCAGACTGGTTCTGTGGATGAAAGTTTTCTAATTGTAATTGCAACGTAAGACATTCCAATACAAAAGATTATTGGAAATAAATAATAAATATTTAATCTAGAAAATCCTGGTTGGGTAATTACTAAAACACCAATAAAACCAACAAATACTGCGGCCCATCTATATACTCCTACTTTCTCACTTAGTAAAAATATTGATAGCAAAGTTGTAAATATAGGTGCAGCAAATGAAATACTTGTCACTGTTGCAAGTGGTAGGTTTCTTAGTGCCAAAAATATTGCAGCTAAAGCTATCAGTCCTGAACAACATCTTGTTAAATGTAATCCTGGTCTATTTGTTTTGTAAAAATCTCTAAATCTTGTCTTAGGAACTAGAAAAATTATTGGCAAAATACCAAATAGACCTCTAAAGAACATTACCTGTCCAATTGGATAATCTGATGACCACTTGACTATTACATCCATAAATGAAAAGGCACATATTGATAAAAACATGTAAAAAAAGCCTAATTGATTTTTGGAAAGCATGATAATAACTTTAGATTAATTAAAATTTTTAGCAATGGAAATAGCAACTTTAGCACTTGGATGTTTTTGGGGACCCGAAATAAAATTTAGCAAGTTAGATGGAGTAATAAATACAGAGGTTGGATATTGTGGAGGTAATACTGAGAAGACATCTTATAAAGAAGTATGTTATGGTGACACCAATCACGCAGAAGTAGTTAAAGTTGAATTTGACAATACTAAAATTTCTTATGAGGAAATAATAAGAAACTTTTTTGAATTTCATGATCCAACTACTTTAAACCGGCAAGGTCCAGATGTAGGTACTCAGTATAGAAGTGAAATATTTGTTCATGATGAAAATCAAAATAAAATCGCTAACAAAGTATTGAAAGAAATTAATGAAAAATTTAAGGGTAAAATCGTTACCAAAATATCAAAATCAAAAAATTATAACAAAGCCGAAGATTATCATCAGAAATATTTGGAAAAAAGTTTCTAATGTCACTTATATCAACTGAGTGGCTAGAAAAAAATCTCTTAAATGTAAAAATAATTGATGGCTCTTGGCATATGCCTGCAGCAAATAGAAGTGGTAAAGAAGAGTTCAATAAAGAGCATATACCAAATGCAATTTTTTTTGATATCGACAAAAATTGTAATAAATCAACCGACTTACCACATATGTTAACGGACATTAGTTCGTGGGAAAATATACTATCATCTATGGGCATATCTAACGAAGACGAAATTGTGATTTATGATAATTCTGATGTTTTAAGTGCTTGTAGAGTATGGTTTAATTTAATTTACTTTGGCCATGATAAAAAGAAAGTACATGTTTTAGATGGAGGTTTTAATAAATGGAAAAAAGAAAAAAGAATAACTTCTACTAATAATATAATTATTCAAACAACTAGCTATAAAGCAAAAGAAAATAATGGAATGGTTAAGAGCAAAGATCAGATTGACCAAAATATAATTAAAAAAAAATTTGATTTAGTTGATGCGAGAAGCAAAGATCGTTTTAATGGCACAACTCCAGACCCAAGAAGAAATGTAAGAAGTGGTTCAATACCTAATTCAATTTGCTTACCGTTTAAAACCCTTATCAATGACGATTTTACTTTTAAAAGTAAATCTGAAATTTCTTCTTATTTTAAAGATTTATCTTTAAATGACCCAGTAAATGTAGTGTTTTCGTGCGGTTCTGGGATCACAGCATGTGTTTTGGCACTTGCATATTCTCAAGTAAATAATAAGTATCTTCCAGTCATTTATGATGGTTCATGGGCTGAATATGGTAAAATATAAAATATGAAAAGATCAACAAAAATTACAAGCATAATAATAATTTTCTTTTTAATTATAGCTACAGTGATTGTTGGTAGAACAATGATTGGAAATCATTTTAAGAAGAAATTTAGTAAAAGACCACCTCCAGGAATAATTGTTACTGCAGCTGAAAATAGAGTTTTTGAAAATTTAATAAGCACATACGGAACAGCAAGACCATTTAAAACACAATCCTATAAAATTGAGAAGTATGAAATACTTAAACCTATCAACTTTAATCAAAAAGTAAAAAAAGGTGATGTAATTGCAGAACTTAAAAATAGAAAAATTACTGCTCAGTTTGATGGAACAATTGGAAAAAGAGAATTTTCAGAAGACATCGAAGTTTCAAAATCTTCAATCTTAATTAATCTCGAAAATACCAGCATTATCTATTGTGATGTAGATATACCTGAAATGTTTGTACCATTTATTAAGGTTGGTTTACCTGTTGATATAAAATTTTCTGGATACAAAGATAAAACCTATAAAGGGGAAGTTGACTCGTTAGCTAGTCGAATTAGTGAGGATACTAGATCATTACCAACAAGGATAAAAATGGATAATACATCTGGTGAAATTTTGCCTGGCTCGTTTTTAGAAATTTCAATAAAATATGATACAAGAGAAAGCTTAAGTATCCCGGATACCAGCACAATAGTGGAAGGTGATAATATATTTATCTATAAAGTTGACGAAAAAAATAAAGTATTAAAAACAAATATTGATACTGGCGATAGATACCTTGGTTTTGTTGAAGTTTTAAATGGTCTAAAAGTTGGTGACAAAGTTGTTGCTGAGGGCACAAAAAAAGTCAGACCAAATTTAATAATAAGACCTATAAAAAAGGGTGCTAAAGTAGCTAATCAAAACAAATCTGGTTGGAGTGGAAAAAAGAAAAAAGATACTAAAGAAAACAAGAATGGTATGTTTGCGTGGTTACAAAAATTAAATATATTTAAAAAGTCTGACTCTGAAAAACAAGAAAATAAAAAATGATTAATACATGTATATAACTGAAGTTAGTATTAAAAGACCTGTCGTTGCATGGGTAATGTCAATGATACTAATTATTTTTGGAATTTTTGTATTTTGGGAATTACCTGTTAGAGAATTACCAGATGGCATTCAGCCTCCAGTGGTACAGGTACAAACTGATTATAAATCTGCTTCAGCTGAAATTGTTGATGAAGAAATAACACAAAAAATAGAAGATGTTATAGGAGGAGCGGAAGGAATTAAGAACATTGATTCTAGTTCGCTTAATGGAAGAAGTAGAATTAATATTTATTTTAATACAGATATAGATTTAGATGATGCAGCAAATGACATAAGAGAAAGAGTATCAAGAGTTGCGGACAATTTGCCAGATCAAGCAAACCCGCCTCAAATTTTGAAACAAGCAGCAGGTTTTACTACCACAATGTGGGTTGCGCTATCGTCACCAACTTGGAATGATTTGGATTTGGGTGATTATGCAGAAAGATATCTTATAGATGCCTTTTCGAGCGTACCAAATGTTGGTAGAATTTTAGTCGGTGGATTAAGAGAACTAAGCGTTAGAGTTTGGGTAGATCCTATCAAATTAGCAGCCAATAATCTTACTATTCAGGAAGTCGAGAGAGCATTAAGAAATGAAAATATAAACATCCCCGCTGGAACTTTAGAAGCTAGTAACAAAGATTTAACTCTTAATATTGATAAGTCTTACTCTAACATTGAAACAATCAAGCAGCTTCCTCTTAAGAAAAACAAAGATAAAGTCACAACCCTTTCTGATATTGCAAATATTGAGCTTGGTCCAGTTTCTGAGAAAACTTTATTTAAAGCTCAAAGAAAAAATGCAGCTAATTTAAAAACAGTTGGGATTGGAATATACGCAAAAAGTGGAGCATCAACTGTCGAACTTTCAAATCAAATCAAAGAGAAAATAAACGTTTTAAATCAATCTTTACCAGATGGTTTAAAGTTAGAAATAGCATTTAATAGAGCAACTTACGTAGGAACTGCAATACAGGAAGTTTATAAAAGTTTAATTATTGCTTTTATTTTGGTTGTAGTAATAATTTACTTGTTTTTAGGAAACCTAAAAGCTGTAATTGTACCAGCTGTAGCTTTGCCAGTAAGTTTAATTGGTTCGTTTTTAGGTTTATATATATTTGATCTTTCTATAAATATATTTGTTCTCCTAAGTTTTATTTTAGCAATTGGAATAATAACTGATGATTCTGTAATAATGACAGATGCAATTTATACAAGAATTGAAAAAGGAGAAACGCCACTTGTAGCTGCTTATAAAGGCTCAAGACAAATAACATTTGCGATAATAGCTACAACTTTAATCTTAGTTGCAGTTTTTTTACCTTTAATTTTTATTGAAGGTATAGCTGGTACCTTGTTTAAGGAAACTGCAATAGCACTATCTTTCTCAATTGTTGTTTCTTCGTTTGTAGCTTTAACTCTTTCACCAATGTTGGGAAGTAAATTTTTAAATAAAAAAGAAAAAATTAATTTTTTTGTAAAAAAATTCAATAATGGATTTAAATCTTTTACAGAATTTTATACCGATACCCTAAAATTTTGGATTAATAAACAGAAAACAATTTCGATATTTATAATTCTGTTAATTGCAGCCTCAGTTTATTTATTTAACTTCACTAAAAAAGAATTGATACCACTAGAAGATAGGGGAGCTTATTTAATAATTGGTTCTACTGATGAAGGAAGTTCATTCGAGTACACACAAGAAAAAGCCCAAATAATTGAGGGAAGAATATTAAAATTGTTACAAGCAGAAGACAGCCCTTACCAAAGATTAATTATGAGGGTACCTGGTTTCGGTAAGTCCGCAACTTCATATAATACTTTTATTATAATAGCACTTTTAGATGAATGGAAAAATAGAGAAAAGAGCACACAAGTTGTTTTAAGAGAAGCTATTGGACAAGTTGTTAGTGTGCCTGAGACGTTTGCGTTTCCTATATCACCTCAATCAATAAGGGTTTCTAGCTACAATAAACCTGTTCAAATGGTGATTTATGGGACAAGTTATGAAGAGTTAGAACAAATTCAAAGCCAAGTTTTAAGAGAGCTAAGAAGAAATAGAAATATGTTTAGAATTGAAAGTGATTACACAAAAAATAAACCTGAAGTAAAATTAATTACTAACAAAAATAGAGCAAATGATTTAGGAGTTTCAATAGAGAATATAGGCAGAACACTAGAAACATTATACGGTGGAAAGAGGGTTACAACATATAATAAAGAAGGAAGAGAATATCCCATTATTCTTCAGCAGTATTTAGCAGATAGAAGAGATAAAGATGGCTTATCAAAGATTTTTGTAAGATCTGAAACTACAGGAAAATTAGTGTCAGTTGCAAGTTTGGTGGAATTTGAAGAGAAAGGAACTGCTGAGTCATTACCTAGATATAATAGACAAAGAGCAGTAACTATATCGGCAGCTTTATCTGAAGAATACACATTGTCTGAAGCTATAAAATATTTAGAAGACGTAATGTTGAGAGTTGCTCCTCAAAATCAAATAACTTGGAAAGGTAAGTCTGAAGAACTAAAAGAGACTAGTAACGAAATATTTCTTATTTTCGCTTTAGCATTAATAACTGCATATTTAGTAATGGCTGCTACTTTTAACTCGTTTGTCCATCCTTTTATTATAATATTGACTGTGCCTCTTGCAGTTTTTGGAGGTCTTGTATTCATTTTATTTCTAAATAGTTCGATAAATATATTTTCACAAATCGCCTTGATTATATTAATCGGTATATCCACTAAAAATAGTATTTTAATCGTCGACTATACTAATCAAATTCGAACTACAGGTGCAAAAATTGAGGAAGCATTGATGGAAGCTTGCAAATTAAGAATAAGACCCATCATAATGACTTCATTAAGCACCATGATTGCAATGTTGCCTCTTATAGTAGGTAACATAGGTCCAGGCGCAGGTGAGGCGTCTAGATTAGCAGTTGGATCAACAATCTTTGGTGGAATGATTATTTCAACATTCTTTACATTATATGTGACGCCAACTATGTATTTAACACTAGCAAAAAATACCAAGAGAATAGATGCAGTAGATCTGGAGCTAGAAAAGCAATTGATTAAAAAATAATATATTTTCTAGTAGTCAAAGATTTACTACATTTATTAAGCTGCTTCTTGAATTTATTTGAATAACCCTCTACTTTTTTTGCCAATACTATAACTTTCTGATTGTTTTTATAATTTTTATAATTCCCCCAGCCTTCATGATAAGCAATATATTGTCTGAAAGCATCTTTTTTTGAAACCTTTAAAATTTTTTCCGTTTTGTTTGTATACCAGCCAATAAAATCAACACTATCTTTAAATCTAGTTCTTAAAGCATATTTATTTCCAGTCTCATCTTTATATTGTTTCCAAGTACCTTTAATAGCTTGTGAGTATCCAAATGAACTAGAAGGTCTTTTATAAGGTATAACTTTAAATAATTTTTGACGTGCAGGCTTAGCGAGCCAGTCAAAATCAGATTCCATTTTTATTATTGCTAATTGTAAGTTGATTGGTGTTCCCCACTTTTTTTCAGTTTTTTTCGCGTGTTTATACCAAAGATATCTCTCAGAAAATATTGAACAGCCATCTGCTGTATTTCGTGGTATCGATGAGCAAGCAGTTAAAAATAATAGACCAAAAAATAAAAAATACTTTCTAAAAAGAATCACAGTTTAATATAAATTATCTATTATTTTTTCTCCATATCCATGGATAATCAAATTCCATACTCCATAAACCTAACTTATTGTTTTTTGCATAAATTTGATCTTTAGAATATTTTTTTTTCGAATATTTTGGATAGTCGAAGGCTAACCCATTTCTTACCATGTAAGCTGAAACACTTTCATTATTGATAAAACACTCACCTAAATACCTACCAAAATAGTCCTTTTGTGGCTCGATTAGACATTTTAATTTTTTATTTATAATTTTTTCCGTAAGAGAATTTTTTGAAATTTTTCCACAATTAATTTTTTTTTTATTTTTTAGGCAAAACTGTTGCTTCCCTTTAAATTTAGTTTCTGGAGCATCTATGCCTGAAAAACGAATTTTTTTATTATCTAATAAAATTGTATCACCATCAATTATTTTAATCTTATCTGAAATTAGGATTGTTTCTGATAGTAAGCAATTTGTTGCTACAAATGTAAATAAAAATAGAAAACTAACTAACTTCAGTAGTTGCTTTTTCATTGCATTCTTGCATTTTTTTTCTAATTTGATCTTCGGATATATTTTTATCTTTTAAATCTCCATAAAGCTTTCTATATACATCTTCATCGCCTGCCTCAGCAAAATCTGCTTTGATTACATCTTGAATATATTGATTTTTTTTTTCCTCATCATATCCAAGAATTTGTGAGGCCCACTCTCCTAAGTATTTATTTTTTCTTGCATTAATTTTAAATTGTTTTTCCTCATCATGAGCAAATTTTTTTTCAAAACCTTTTTTTCTTTCATCGAATGAACTCATTGCAATCTACCTTTATAAATTATTTTAAAAACTAAAAATGATATAAGTACTCCTATTATATTACCAAACAAATCACTTAATTCAAATCCTCTTTCTGGAATAATTAAGTGCAGAATTTCTAAAATGATAGAAATACAAATAAGATAAATAAATATATTTTTTAATTTATACTTAAAAGCAATTAATCCTAGAATTGATACAATAAAGAAAACATAAACGTGATTTGAAGATACTAAAAAATCTCTTGTTAATTGAGGTTGAATTTTACAATCATTATAAATTAAACATCCTAAAATACTTCCAGGGTACAAGTAAAAAATAAATAAAACTACATTAGACAGATAAAAAAATTGCTTTATGTAATTCATAGTTAATCTATATTAAATATTCACAAATGAGTCACTTAATACTTGTTAGACATGGTCAAAGCGAATGGAATTTAGAAAATAAATTTACAGGATGGGTTGACGTTGAGCTTGCACCACAAGGGAAATTGGAAGCTTGTAAAGCCGGAGAGTTTATAAAAAAATTAAATTTAGAAATCAAATATTTTTATACTTCATATCAACTAAGATCGATTGATACTTTAAAACTCATTTTAAATACAATCAGAGTAAAACCAGATAATATGATTAAGGCCTGGCAATTAAATGAAAGGCACTACGGGTCACTTACAGGATTAAACAAAGATGAAATGAGAAAAAAATTAGGAGAAGAAGAAGTTCGCAAATTTAGAAGATCTTGGGATAATCCACCTAAACCTTTAAATATAAATAGTCCATACCATCCAAAAAATATAAGTATTTACAATGATATACCCCGAAACCTAATTCCAGATACAGAGTCTCTTAAAGATACTTATGAAAGAGTTGTGCCCTATTTTGTTGAAAACATAGAAAAAAATTTGCAGGATAATATAATTATATCTGCTCATGGTAATTCTATTAGATCACTTTTAAAATATTTATTTAAAATTGATAACAATGAAATTTCTAAACTTGAAATACCAACAGGAAATCCTCTACTTTTGAAATTTGAAAAAAAGAATATAAAAGAAGCTAAATACCTAGATCAGAGTAGATCTAGGGATTTAATTAAATTCTAACCTTTTTGAAGAAGTTTTTCGTAAATATCTTTATCTGTTAAATGAAGAAACTCAATACCACTCTCGAAACCATACAAATTTTCCTTTTCAATGTAGTTGTCCCAAATCTCATTCATTGAAAATATTTTTTTTGATAAATTTTTAAATATTTTTTTATTTATAATTTGACACCCTGTATAAATATAATTTTTATCATTGTTCTTTTTTAAATTATTGCCATCCATAGAAAAATCGCCTTTAAATCTTTTATCAAAACTTAAATCTTTTTTTACAACCATTAAAATATTTTCTAAGTTATTTTTAAAATATATATTTTCCATCTTCTTAATTTCATTTGCATATTCAGCGTTCCAAATTGTATCAGGATTAAAAACTATAAAATCTGTTTCAACTGAATTATTTACTACATTTAAAAGACCGCCCCCTGTATCTAATATTTCTTTACCATCTTCTATAATTTGAATTTCTAAACCAAAATTATTTGAAAAAATGAAATCTTTTATTTTATCACTTAAATAGAAAGTATTAATTTTTAAAGATTTTATTTCTAATACTTTTATCAAGTTTATAGTATTTTCTAATAAGGTAATCTCATTAATTTTTAAGAGTGGTTTTGGTGTTTTCTCACTTAATGGCATTAATCTTTTTCCAAAGCCTGCACATAAAATTATTGCTGTTTTAATTTTCATATTTTTTTTATTCTTGGGTTTTTTTGTAGAAAATTTTTTAAATCATGGAAATTTGGATTATTTTTAATACGATTATCGATTAATTTCCACGCATAAGGTATTAATTTTAGATATTTTCTTTTTTTATCTCTTTTTGCAAGTCTTGTGAATATACCAATTATTTTTAGATTTCTTAAAACAGATAAAATTTCAAAATCATTAATAAATTGATTTTCATTTTTATACTTAAATTTATTAAGATATACTTTTAAAATATTTGACTTAAAACTATTTGAAGTTTTAATTCTTACATCATCTATAAGTGAGGCCAAATCATATGCTGGATTACCAACGACTGCATCTTGACTATCTATTAAAGCGATTTTTTTTTTATAAAACATCATGTTTGAGACGTGAAAATCTCTATGTACAAACACTTTGTGTTTGAATTTTAAATTTAAATACAAATTATCTATTATTTTTTTTAGATTTTTTTTTAAATGTCCTTTTTGAATAATTAATTTATTTGCTGCTAAGTACCAATCCAAAAAAAGGTATGACTCTTTAAGTATTTTAGCTTTTGAATAGTTTGATAAATTAAATTTTTTTTTAAGAAAATTTTGAGTTTTAAAATTTTTAATTTTTTGAATTTGATATAAAACTTTTAGTATTCTTTTGTATTCATTTAATTTAGTTTTTGAGGATTTAATTTTATCCAACATGTTTTTATTGCCGAAATCTTCAATTTCTATAAAATTTTTTTTATAATTTTGACTAATTAAACCTGGTGCTAATATTTTATTTTTAATCAATATTTTGTTAACTGCATCATAATTTAACAGGTTTGATCGCTTTTGAATTTTGCTATAAACTAATACTGAATTATTTGTTCTATAAAATTGTCTAAAAGATGCATCTCCTGATAGTTTTTTAAATTTTTTCAAATTCATCAAAATTAAAATCAATATTATTAGATATAATTAAGTACCTATTTTCAAGCTTTTCATCATATTCAAATTTTAATTTAAAAGTACTTTCTATATTCTGACCCAAGATTTCAGGCCATTCGATTAATCTAACATAATCTTCTGAGTTTTCATTAATTCCTAAGTTATTTAATTCTTTTTTATCTTTAATTCTGTAAAGATCAAAATGTCTAACAATCAAAGAATTAATCTCATATTCATTTATAATATTAAAAGTTGGACTAGGTATTTCTGTTTTTTCTAAACCATTTTTTTTTTGAAGATAATTAATTAGATACCTAATAAATGTAGTCTTACCAACTCCGATGTTTCCATAAAAAAGCAAAGTTGTATTTTTGCTAACTTTACTTGCAATTTTTTCAGCAATTTTTTGTGTGATAATTTCTTTTGAAATATCTATTTTGCTACATTTAGTAGCGATAGGCATCTGGTTTATAAGGTCCTTCTGGTGTTACACTTATATATTTTGCTTGATCATCTGATAATTTGGTTAATTTAGCTCCAACTTTTTCTAAATGAAGTCTGGCTACTTTTTCATCTAAATGTTTAGGTAAAACATATACTTTTTTCTCATATTTATCTGAGTTATTCCATAATTCTATCTGAGCTGTTACTTGATTTGTAAAAGAAGCACTCATTACAAAACTTGGGTGTCCTGTTGCACATCCAAGATTAACCAATCTACCTTCAGCTAATAAAATAATTCTTTTTCCATCCGGCAATGTAATTTCGTGAACTTGTGGTTTTATTTCATCCCATTTATAATTTTTAAGAGCATCTACTTGGATCTCATTATCAAAGTGACCAATATTGCATAGAATTGCTCTATCTTTCATTTCTCTCATATGGTCAGCTGTCACAATATCTTTATTTCCTGTTGCCGTAACAACAATGTCGGCTTCTTTTATCATCTCATCCATTAAAACTACTTCATAACCTTCCATTGCAGCTTGGAGAGCACAAATTGGGTCTGTTTCTGTAACCATAACTCTTGCACCACTTTGACGAAGAGAAGCAGCGCTTCCCTTTCCAACATCTCCAAATCCAGCTACAATAGCTACCTTACCTGACATCATGACGTCAGTAGCTCTTTTAATTCCATCAACTAAACTTTCTCTGCATCCATATAAATTGTCGAACTTAGATTTTGTTACTGAGTCATTAACATTTATTGCTGGGACAAGTAAATTGCCTTCACTTTCCATTTTTTTTAATGCTAAAACTCCTGTAGTTGTCTCTTCTGATAAACCTTTAACATCATTTAATAATTGTTTATAATCTTTGTGCATCAATGCTGTAAGATCGCCACCATCATCAAGTATCATATTTGGTTTCCAGCCATCTTTACCTTCAATAGTTTGCTTTACACACCACCAATATTCTTCTTCTGTTTCGCCTTTCCAAGCAAATACAGGAATGCCAGCTTTTGCAATTGCTGCTGCTGCATGGTCTTGTGTCGAAAAAATATTACATGAGGACCATCTTACTTCGGCTCCTAAATCAACTAAAGTTTCTATTAAGACAGCTGTTTGTATTGTCATGTGTAAACAACCAACAATCCGAGCTCCATTTAAAGGTTTTTTACCCTTATATTCTTCTCTAAGAGCCATTAATCCTGGCATTTCAGTTTCAGCCAGTGAAATTTCTTTTCTTCCAAATTCCGCTTGGGATATATCTTTTACTTTAAAATCTTCCATAGAAAGAGGCTTTTAACAATTTCACTTAATATATCAACAAAGATTTATGCTTCTGGGAAAATTATTTCAATTCTTGCCCCTTTATCTTTATTATTAGATGCGTTGATTTCACCACCATGAATTTCAACTAAATTTTTGACAATATTTAATCCCAAACCCGAATGTTCTCCAAAGTTTTCAGGTCTATTACTATAAAATCTATTAAATATCTTATTTGTATCCTTTTCACTAAATCCAGATCCCTGATCAACGACAACTAATTTAATTTTGTCATTTTTATCTTTTGATATTTCAACGGTAATTTCTTGATTATTTTCACTAAAAGAAATTGAGTTTTCTAATAAGTTTGCAATAATTTGTTCAATTCTATTTTCTATCCCTAAGATACTATAATTTTTAATTCCATTAGATTTCAATTTAATTCCAATCGATTTTTTTGTTTCATAGATACTGTTAAAATCGTCAACAACAGATTGAGCAATCTCTTTTAAATTTAATTTTTGCATTTTCTCAGAGGAAATTGCAGCCTCATCTCTTAGCATTTGAGAGTAATCAGTTATTAATCTTTCAATTCTCTCTACGTCATGTGATACTATATTAATTAATTTGTTTCTTTGAGATTTATCATTTGTTTCAGAAATTATCTCAGAGGCACTTTTTAGAGATGCTAAAGGATTTCTGATTTCATGCAAAAGATCTGTTGAATAATTTTCTGCTGTAGTAATTCTTTTGTTTAATTCATTAGTCATTTCATCAAGAGAATTTGATAATTTTCCCAATTCGTCATTTCTTTTTTTTATATTTCCAATATTGGTCTTTTCCTTACTTTTGTTTTTTATAATATTTGTATATTGAACCAAATTTTTAATTGGTTTTAAGAAATATCTATTTAATACATATGAAAAAATTAAAATTACTAATGCGACAAGCAAAGCAGTTCTGATTATAAAATTTCTTCTTTCATCTATTGCAACCTTTATTTCATTGGCATTTTCAGTAATAGCTAAATACCCTATTGTTTTGTTTTCACTAACTACATTTTTAACAGTTACTAATAAAAATTGATCATAGTTTTCTTTAGAGTAAGTTAACGGTTTTCCATAATCTGATGAATATGAGTACTTTTTTAAATCTTCAAATATTTCTTTACTTTCAAAGCTTTTATTACTCTCTTCCAAATTCTTATTTTGAATACTTTGATTATTTAAGTCACTCATTTCAATTATGTTTAGACTTCGTGAGAAAGCATTTGGATCTAAGTCTAATGTGTCGGTATCTCCTAATAGATTAAATTCACTATCAAATATCTGTACTCTATCTATACTTTGAAATAAAAATTTAGTGGAAAACAGAAACTCTCTAATATCTTCAGTTGAGAAATTTATTTTTAAACGATCAATATTTTCTGTTGTATTATCAATAATTTTTATATGCGAAGCAGTTTTATTTTTAATGAGTGTAGGTTTTACCGTGTTAAGGTAAAATAAAGTTAATACACCTATCACCAAAAAAACAATAAAGTTGATAACTAAGAATTTTTTTAAAATAGATTGATTATTAGATTTTGAAGTAGCCATTATTTAACATTCCAACGATAACCACTACCATATCTGGTTTCTATCGCTGAAAAGTTATTATCTACTTTTTTAAACTTTTTTCTAATCCTTTTTACGTGACTATCTATTGTTCTATCTTCAATATCTGTGTCTTCTCTATAAGCAACATCCATTAATTGAGATCTTTCTTTAATAATTCCAGGTCTTTTTGCTAATTCCTTTACAATTAAGAATTCTGTTGTTGTTAATTTATCTGGTAATTGCTTGCCATCCCATTCACACTCTAGCTGTGAAGGATCAAGTTTTAATTTTCCATGTGAAATTATATTTCTATTATCCTCTAAATTATTATCTTTTTTTCTAAGTTGGACACGAATTCTTTCAATAAGAACTTTAGTTGAAAAGCCACCTGATTTTTTTACAAAATCATCCGCTCCTAGTTTTAATCCTAAAAGCTCATCCACCTCTTCATCTTTTGAAGTTAAAAATATAACAGGCATAGATGTTTTTTTTCTCAATTTTTTTAATAATTCTTCTCCATCCATTCTTGGCATTTTAATATCTATAACTGCAAGGTCTGGGGGATTTCTTGACAAACCTATTAAGGCACTTTCTCCATCCAAATAAGTTTGAATATTAAAACCCTCTTTTTCTAGAGCAATACTTAAACTAGTTAATATATTTCTATCGTCATCAACAAGGGCAATTGTTTGTTTCATGTTTAACTATAAAAATACTAAAATGTTTAAAATTGGGCAATTAAATGTTTATTAATGAAGCTCTCCCCAGTTATCACCTATGTTTACATCTACCGATAATGGTATTGAAAATGAATGCAAATCACTATCTTTCACACTTGTCATAATATCTTTAATCTTTTTAGAGGCAGATTTAGTACCATTATCAATTACCTCAAAAATCAATTCATCGTGAATTTGAAGCAGCATATTAAATTCATTTGTTTTTTTAGTATCAAGCTCATCGCTGATTCTAATCATAGCAAGTCGCATTATTTCTGATGCAGATCCTTGGATGGGTGCATTTATAGCTGCCCTTTCTTGAAAATTTCTAATATTAAAATTTTTGTCATTGATTCCAGGAATATGAGTTTTTCGACCAAAAATATTTCTTACATATCCACTTTTTCTACAGAATTTAATTGTGTTATTCATGTATTCTTTAATTTCTGGAAATTTAATAAAATATGAATTTAGAAATTCTTCGGCTTCATTGTTTGATACGCCAATTTGTTTAGCCAAACCATATTGAGATATTCCATAAATTATTCCAAAATTAATAGCTTTCGCTTTTCTCCTCATATCAGCATCAATTTTTTTTATATCTGCACCAAAAACTTGGCTAGCGGTTAATGAATGAATATCCTCATTATTTTTAAAAGCTTTTTTTAGTTCTTTTACATCAGCTAGATCAGCCAAAATTCTCATTTCGATCTGATTATAGTCTGCTGATATAAGTTTTTTATTTTTTTCTGAAATGAAGGCTTTACGAATATCTTTGCCCTCCTCAGTTTTAATAGGAATATTTTGTAAATTTGGATCACTGGATGCAAGTCTACCTGTTGTAGTTGCTGCTAACAAAAAAGATGTATGCACTCTTTTTGTATTGGGATTTAAATGCTCTGGCAAAGAATCTGAATACGTATTTTTTAATTTACTAGATTGCCTCCATTCTAAAACCAACTTAGGGAATTCATTCCCTTTGTAAGCTAAATCCTCTAGAACTGCTGCACCAGTTGCAAAACTACCTTTTTTAGTCTTTTTTAGCGATGCAATTTTGAGGTCATTATACATTATTTCACCCAACTGTTTAGTCGATGCAATATTAAATTTTTTTTTTGAAATTTTAAAAATTTGTTTTTCTAAATCTTGAAGTTTTTTTTCAAACTTAACAGATAATTTTTTAAGAAAATTATTATCCAATTTTATGCCATTAATTTCCATTGATGCTAAAATTTTAATTAAAGGTTTTTCGAAAATTTCATAAATATTAAGTAATTTTTCTGATTTAAGCGATTTCAGAAATATTTTATATAAACGGTAAGTTATATCGGCATCTTCTGCCGCATAATCTTTTGCAATATTTAACTCTACTTGACTGAATTTAATTTCTTTTTTTCCAGATCCAACAAGATCTTTATATTTAATTGTTTTGTGACCTAGATGAATATCTGAAAGGGTGTCCATGTTATGTCTATTTTTTCCGGCATCTAAAACATATGACATCAACATTGTATCTTCCATGCTTTGAATATCTATATCCCTTTTACGAAATATTATGTAATCGAATTTAATATTCTGCCCAATTTTTTTTAAACTTTTATCCTCTAAATATGGTTTTAAAATTCTCAAAACATCTTTTTCATTTAGATTATTTTTATCAATATGACCTGTTGGAATGTAACAAGCTTTACCTATTCTGCTAGAAATTGAGATACCAACTAAATTTGCCTGATGTGGATCAAGAGAGTCTGTTTCAGTATCAATAGAAAATTCACCAGCTTCTTCGGCTTCTTGCATCCAATCTTTTATTTCAGATAAATTTTTTATCAAAACATATTTATCTTTTGATATTTTAGATGTTTCTTTTTTGACTTCTATTTCATCACTAAGTTTGGATTGACCATACGTCGAAATTGCAGAACTCAATAACCTATTAAATTCCATTTCTCTCAAAAAATTGTATAACTTATCTACGTCTACTTTTTTTAGAACAAAGTCAGTTAATTTATCTTTCACCGGAACATCATTTTTTAATGTGACCAGTTTTTTACTTACCAAAGCCTTATCTTTATTTTCTAAAAGTGTTTCTCTTCTTTTGTTCTGTTTTATTTTATTTGCGTTTTTGAGAAGATTCTCTAAATTTCCATATTCCTTAATTAATTCTGCTGCTGTTTTTACACCAATACCTGGAACGCCAGGCACATTGTCTGTACTATCCCCTGCTAGTGATTGAACATCAATTACTTTATCCGGACCAACCCCAAATTTATTGATTACATCGTCATTAGATATAAATTTATTCTTCATTGGATCATATATACGAACCTTTTTTTTGAAAAGTTGCATTAAATCTTTGTCAGATGATACAATTGTAACCTTGGCACCTTCTTTTAATATTTGCTCTACATAGGTGGCTATCAAATCATCAGCCTCATAGTTTAACATTTCTATAGAGGGTAAATTGAATGCTAATACTGACTTTCTAATATAATCGAATTGTGGAATAAGATCATCGGGAGCATCAGACCTATTTCCTTTATAATCTGAATATATTTCGTTTCTAAAATTCTTTCTTGCAGAGTCAAAGATTACTGCAAAATGAGTTGGTTTTTCTAAATTTTCGCTAGATTTAGAGTCCTCTAATAATTTAAACAGCATGTTACAAAATCCACTTACCGCTCCTACTGGCAAACCATCACTTTTGCGTGTTAATGGTGGTAATGCATAATAGGCTCTAAATATGTATCCGGACCCATCAATAAGATAGAAATGATCTGTTTTTTTAATTTTACCCATAATTTAATTTATAATAAATTGATGTATTATAGTAAGAATAAAATATCCTGTTAATAAATATTAGTGGATTAAACTTTATT
This sequence comes from uncultured Pelagibacteraceae bacterium, assembly GCA_902543575.1. GTDB lineage: Bacteria > Pseudomonadota > Alphaproteobacteria > Pelagibacterales > Pelagibacteraceae > Pelagibacter. The sequence continues at coordinate 145,886 of CACBYV010000001.1, forward strand.
AAAATAGTAATTTAAAGCTAATGGAATTAGTAAATTCAATTTCTAATAATAAAATAATTAAAATCGTAATACTTGCATTAATAGGTTCTATTTTATTGACAATATCTGCAAAAATTAAAATACCTTTTTATCCAGTTCCTATGACTATGCAAACATTTATAGTTTTGTTTTTAGGAATTTCCTTTGGATATAAAGTTGGAGTACTTTCAGTAGTTTTTTATTTAATAGAGGGAATTATGGGATTACCGGTATTTTCTAACTCACCTGAGAAAGGAATAGGATTAGCTTATTTTGTTGGTCCCACAATGGGATATTTAATAGGTTTTATATTTGCATGTCTGATAGCAGGCATATTTACATACGATAAAAACCATATATTAAATTTTTTAAAAATTATAATTGCAACATCAGTAATATATATTTTGGGTATTTTGTGGCTTGGAAATTTAATAGGTTGGGATAAACCAATATTAGAATTTGGTGTTTACCCATTTCTTTATGCTGAATTATTTAAGATATTATTACTAACAGCTTTAGTTAATAAGATTATTAAATTTAGAAAATATATTTAAAATTATCTTGGAGATCTTTTTGATAGAATTCTTTGAAGTGTTCTTCGATGCATTTTAAGTCTTCTCGCAGTCTCAGATACATTTCTGTTACATAATTCAAAAACTCTGTGAATATGTTCCCATTTAACTCTATCAGCGGACATTGGATTTTCAGGTGGAGCAGCTTTTTTATTTGGATCAGCTAAAAGTGCTTTTTCTACATCATCTGCATCTGCTGGTTTAGCTAAATAATCAATTGCACCCTCTTTAATGGCTGCTACTGCAGTAGGTATATTTCCATAACCAGTAAGCATCACTATTCTGCTCTCTGAGTTATTTTTCTGGATTTCTTTTACAACTTCTAGTCCGTTTCCATCGTTTAATCTCAAATCAACAACTGCAAAAGCAGGTTTTTTTGATTTCACAGATTCTATTCCAATTTTTACACCCTCTGCTTGTGAAACGGAAAAGCCTTTTTTTTCCATTGCTCGAGCTAGTCTTTCTCTAAAAGGGTTATCATCATCTACTATAAGTAGAGATTTATCCTTAAATTCTGTTATTTTTTTTAATACTTCTGCTTCTGGCATGGGCCTTATATGGAAACATTCTAAATTATTTCAAGGGTACATTTTTACTTTACATTGGCTCATTTTCAGCATAAATGCTCGTTTTATATAAACTTGCATAGCAGTTATGCCGGTTTTTTTTGTTAAATTTTTTTTGGAGCTTTAAATGCAAAAATTTAAATCAGTTGATAAATTAGTAAACCAACTGAAACCAACAGAACCCGTTTATTGTATTAGAAGAGATTCTATAAACATAGCTTCTAAATTTTTTCAGAATAAATTTCCTGGTAAAATCCTATATGCAGTTAAAACTAACCCACATCCATTAGTATTAAAAACTATCGTGGAAAGCGGAATTAATGATTTTGATATCGCTTCAATTAAAGAAGTTGAGGCAATTAGAAGTGTTAGCCCAGATGCAAAATGCTCCTACATGCATACTGTAAAAAGCAAGGAAAGTATAAACGAAGCATATTTCAAATATAATATTAAGACTTTTTCAATAGATACAAAAGATGAATTAATAAAAATTCTGAATAGCACTAATCAAGCTAAGGATTTAGAGTTATTTGTGAGAGTTGCAGTTTCTAATGAACACGCAGAAATAGATTTATCTAAAAAATTTGGCGCACAGACTTCTGAAGCAATAGGGCTTTATAGATTAACAAAACAGTATGCAAAAAAAATAGGATTAAGTTTTCATGTGGGTTCGCAATGTATGCATCCAATATCCTATTCAAAAGGGATTAATGAAATTAAATATATAATAAAAAAAACAAAAATAGTTCCAGATGTTATAAATATAGGTGGAGGATTTCCAACAATCTATCCTGACTTAGTTCCTCAATCATTAGACTCTTATTTTGAGGAAATAAAAAATTCATTAAATAATTTAAAATTTGAAAAAAAACCAGAAATTATATGTGAGCCAGGTCGAGCAATTGTTGCAGAAAGTGGTTCAACAATTGTGAGAGTAAACTTAAGAAAAAAACAAAAGCTATATATTAATGATGGAACATATGGAACTTTATTTGATGCAGGTGTGCCTAATATAGTTTATCCATCAAGGATAATTACAAGTGGAAGAATTATATCAAAAAAATTGACTTCATTTGATTTTTATGGACCAACATGTGATAGCATGGATTATATGAAGGGACCTTTTATTCTACCTAATAATATTAAAGAAGGTGATTACATTGAATTAGGTCAATTAGGAGCATACGGATTGACATTTAGAACTCAATTTAATGGATATTATTCTGATAGTATTTACGAAGTTTGTGATGATCCAATAATGACGATGTATAACAAAGAAACAAATAAAGAGTTTCTTGTTGCATAATGTCAGATACTAAAAATCTTAATCATAACAGAAAAAAAGACTTTTTAAGTAAAGAGGTTGAACATATTGATATTACATCTTTTGACTCTAGAAAAATTATATCTTCTATGGAAAAAATGTCTTTTGTTTCAAGAGAAACTGCTAATGCATCCAAGATATATAATGAAATGCTTAAAGATAAAGATTGTACAATATTCTTAACTCTTGCAGGTTCTACTTCTGCCGCTGGATGTATGCATATTTATAGAGATATGGTTAAATACAACATGGTAGATGCAATTGTAGCAACTGGAGCATCTATAATAGATATGGATTTTTTTGAAGCGCTTGGATTTAAACATTACCAAGGATCACAATATCAAAATGATAATGAACTTAGAGACAATTATATAGATAGGATTTATGATACTTACATCGATGAAGAGGAGCTCCAGGTTTGTGATAGAACAATAGGAGAAATAGCAGACAAACTTGAGCCAAAGTCTTATACATCGAGAGAATTTATTAAAGAGATTGGCAAATATCTTAAAACTAATTCTAAAAAGAAAGGTTCTTTAATTGAAACAGCTTTTGATAACGATGTACCTATATTCTGTCCTGCATTTACAGACTCAAGTGCAGGTTTTGGATTAGTCATGCATCAAGAGAGAAATCCAAAAAATCATATTACAATAGACTCAATTAGAGAATTTAGAGAATTAACAGAGATTAAAATTAAATCTAAAGGGTCGGGATTATTTATGATTGGTGGTGGAGTTCCTAAAAACTTTATACAAGACACGGTAATTTGTGCTGAACTTTTGGGAAAAAATGTAGATATGCACAAATATGCAATACAAATTACTGTTGCTGACTCAAGAGATGGAGCTTGTAGTAGTTCAACATTAAAAGAAGCAAGTTCATGGGGTAAGGTTGATACTACCAAAGAACAAATGGTATTTGCTGAAGCTACCAGTGTTTTACCATTAATAGCAAGTGACGCCTATCATACTGGAGAGTGGAAAAATAGAGACAGAAAAAACTTTTCCAAAATATTTTGATTGATGATCAAAAAAGTAAAAATTGGAATTATTCAAAGTAAAATTTCAGATAATATTCAAAAAAATATAAATTCAGCTATTAAAAATATAAAAAAAGCAGCATCAAAAAAAGCTAAAATAATTTGTGTACCAGAACTATTTTTATCAAATTATTTTTGTCAAATAGAAAGTCATTCCAACTTTAAGCTAGCAGAAAAAATACCTGGCAGAACTACAAATATATTTTGTGAATTAGCCAAAGATTTAAAAATAGTATTAATGATTTCATTATTTGAAAAAAAAACACATGGCTTCTATCATAATACTAGTATTGTTATTAGCGAGAAAGGTAAAATTTTATCGAAATATAGAAAAATGCATATACCAGATGACCCTGGTTATTATGAAAAATTTTATTTTACTCCTGGAGATTTAGGTTTTAAATCTGTTAAAACAAAATTTGGTAAAATTGGACCTTTAATTTGTTGGGATCAATGGTTCCCAGAAGCTGCAAGATTGACTGCACTTAAAGGTGCACAAATAATTTTTTACCCTACTGCTATTGGATGGCATCCTAAAGAGAAAGAAAAATTTGGAAAATCTCAACTAGACTCTTGGATAACAATGCAAAAATCTCATGCAATCGCAAATGGTACTTATGTGGTTGCTATAAATAGAGTTGGAACAGAAAAAAAAGGTAAGAAGAAAATAGAATTCTGGGGAAACTCAATGATCATAGATCCTAGTGGGCAAATAATTGGAAAACTTGGGAATAAAAAAGAAGAAATTTTAATTCGTGAAATAAACTATAAAAAAATTGATTCAGCCAGAGAGCATTGGCCTTTTTTAAGAGATAGAAGAATCGATTTTTATAAAGGCATACTAAAAAATCCTGCAGATGAATGAAAACTTTAATGGATTTAGAATGCCGGCTGAATGGGAGCCTCAAAATTCAGTTTGGATTGCTTGGCCATATAATAAAAATGATTGGCCTGGATTATATCAATTTATTCCTGAAGTAATTTTAAAGATTATAAAAAAAATTTCAAAAAATCAAAAAATTAACTTAATCGTTAGCAAAAATATAAATAATATAAAAAAATTAATAAAACTTAATAAAATTAAAAATATCAACTTCTACTATATTAAAACTGATAGAATATGGTTAAGAGATTCTGGACCCATATTTATAACAAATAAAGTTGAAAAGGAAAAAGTAATACTAAACTTTGGTTTTAACGGATGGTCAAAGTATAAAAATTATAAAAATGACAATAAAATCAATAATAGTATTAGTAAAGTTGCAAATTTTAAAAAGATTGATCCAATAATCAAAAAAAAAGGCAGAATTAGAAAAATAATCATGGAAGGAGGGGCGTTTGATGTAAATGGATCAGGTACAATTCTATTAACTGAAGAATGTTTGTTAAGCAAAATTCAAGAAAGAAATAAAAATTTTAAAAAAAAAGACTACGAAAAAATGTTTAATAAATACTTAAATATAAAAAACTTTATATGGCTTAAAAAAGGAATTGCAGGCGATGATACACATGGACATGTTGATGACATAACAAGATTTGTTTCAAGAAATACAATTATGACTGCAGTTGAAAATAATAAAAAAGATATAAATTACAAAAACCTAAACAAAAATTTAAATATATTGAAAGAAAGTAAATGTGAGAAAGGAAAGAAATTCAAAATTATAAAAGTTCCTATGCCTTCACCAATTTATATTGATAATACAAGAGTTCCTGCAAGTTATATGAATTTTTATATTTGTAATAAAAAAATAATTCTTCCAATATTCAGAGTAAAAGAAGACAATATTGCAATTAAAATTTTCAAAAATTACTTTAGAAATAGAAAAATCGAAACAGTTGACTGTAGCAAATTGATATGGGGATTTGGTGCAATACATTGCATGACCCAACAAGAACCTAAAATTTAATTATGCTGCTTTTAGTGTACCGAGTAATAATCTAAAAGGTATCAACATTACAAGGGCAACAAATATTTTTACCGCAAGATCTCCTAACGATAAAGTTACCCAAGGAATTCCCGTTCCATAGAATGATATTGAGAAAAATAAAAAAGTATCAACTGTTGAACCTATCAAAGAAGATGTTAAAGGTGCTATAAACCACTTTTTTTGTCTTAATTGATCAAATATCTGAACATCTAAAAGTTGAGCAATTATAAAAGCTGTTCCTGAACCAATTGCTATTCTTATAGAAATAAGATCAGTAAAATTAGTTGAAAATATTAAAGTAAACAAAATTCCAATTGTGAAGCCTATATAGACAATTTTTCTAGCCACTAATTTTCCAAAGGATCTGTTGGCTAAATCTGTAATTAAAAATGCAATTGGATAACTAAAAGCACCGTAAGTTAAAATTTCCTCTAAACCGTAATATTTTATAGGAAATTGAACTAAATAATTAGATGCTAGCACAACCAATCCCATTAAAAATGAGAGAGTAAGGAAAACTTTATTCATTATGCTATTTTTGCAATTATTGATTTTTTAAGCTTTTTTAATCTTAACGATAAATCCCTTGATTTTGCAGATTTTAAGAAATTATCAAAGCTACCTTTTTTATCTACAGATCTAACGCCTGCATTTGAAACTGTTAATCTCAGAGATTTTTTTAAAAGTTCACTTTTAAATTTTACTTTCTTTAAATTTGGAAGAAATCTTCTCTTAGTTTTATTGTTAGCGTGACTAACATTATGGCCTTTTAGAGGGATTTTACCAGTAAGTTCGCATTTTTTAGACATAAATTTTCAAGATGTATATGGTCTTAAAGAATACCAGTCAAGATTAATTTTTTGTTCCAATAGCTTCAGAAATATTTTTAAAACCTTCTCTTTTTACAATTTCGTCGAGATCTTTATTAATCTTTGAAGCAATAGTTGGTCCTTTATAAACCATGCCTGTATACAATTGCACAAGAGTTGCACCGCTTACAATTTTATTAAAAACTCCTTCGGCAGAGTCAACACCTCCAACTCCAATTATTAAGATTTTTTTTCCAACTAATTTAAAAAATTTACTAATTAATTCATTAGAGATATTTTCAAGTGGTTTTCCAGACAAACCGCCTTTCTCTAATTTATTTATATTAGATATATTTTCTCTATTTCTATCTGTCGTATTTGAAACTATAACTATTTGAACATTATATTTTAAAAAAAGTTCTGAGATTTCATCAATACTTTTTTCATCAATATCAGGAGATACTTTGACTGCTATTGGCACATTTGAATTTAAATTTTTCTTTTCTTCACTTATGCATTTTAAAAGATTATCTAACTCTTCATTTTTATGAAAGTTTCTTAAATTTTCTGTGTTAGGAGAAGAGATATTAATTGTAATATAGTCTGCTAAATTATGAAATTTTCTGAAACAAATTAAATAATCTTCAACTCTGTTTTCAGTATCTTTATTAGGTCCTATATTAATACCAAGTAATCCATTAGGTGAATTATTTTCAATATTTTTTTTACTTTCTTCTGATCCAATGTTGTTAAATCCAAGTCTATTAATTAAAGCCTCATCTTCTTCCAATCTGAACACTCTTGGCTTCGGATTTCCTATTTGTGGTTTAGGTGTAATTGTACCTACCTCAACAAAACCAAATCCTAGTTTATATAGAGGATTGTAAACTTCTGCATTTTTATCAAATCCAGCAGCTACACCTAGAGGAGAATTTAAGGTTTTGTTTAAAATTTTAGTTTGGATAGTAACTCTGGTTGTTTTATCTATAGCTGGTATCTGATTTAACTTTAAAGCCTTTATTGCTAGTGAGTGTGCAACTTCAGGGCTAAATTTAAATATAAAAGGTCTTATAAGATTAAACATTTTCAACCTTTTTTCTTATCAATTCTTTGGTTTCATTTACCCCAAAAAAACTAATGAAGAAGCCCATTCTGGGTCCATTTTCGTCACCAAATACAACCTCATAGATAAGCTTAAACCATTCTCTTAAATTTTCTTTATAACCATTTTCTTTTCCTACGGTAAAAATATTTGTTTGAATATCTTCAGGAGCCATTTTATCATTACAATTATCTAAAGACTTAATTAATGCTTTCAGTGCAACTTTCTCTTTTTCATTTGGAGTTTTGTAAATTTTTTTTGTTTTTATAACATCATTGAAATATTTTATTGCATATTCAATTAAATTATCAAAAATTGGATGATCATTTTCATTAATTTCTGACTTGTATTTTTTCACAAATTTCCAAAGTAATTGTTTGCTGTCCGCATTACTTGTTTCAACTAAATTTAAAAGCATTGAAAAAGTCATAATTATATTTTCTTCTGGCATTGATCCATTATGTACATGCCAAACTGGATTCATTAACTTCTGTAAATCATTTTGAGTTTTTCCTTTTTCTATAAAATCTAAATATTCATCAACAGCTTTTGGAACAACTTCTCTATACAATTTTTTTGCTCTTTTTGGATTTTGATACATGTAAAGAGATAAACTTTGAGGAGATGCATAATTCAGCCATTCATCTATAGTTACTCCATTACCTTTTGATTTAGATATTTTTTCACCTTTTTCGTCCAAAAAAAGTTCATAAGCAAAACCTGATGGGTTAGATTTACCTAATGTTTTAATAATCTTAGTTGAAAGAATTGCACTCTCAATTAAATCCTTTCCATACATTTCAAAATCAACATCTAAAGCGTACCATCTCATTGCCCAATCAACTTTCCATTGTAATTTGCAGTTCCCATCTAAAATACTTTTTTCCAATTTTGATCCATTATTGTCAAATATGATTTTAGAAGATTTAGAATCAATTTCTAAAACAGGTATTTCAAGAACTTTTCCAGTTTCTGGGCATATTGGTAAAAAGGGGGAATAGGTTTTCTGTCTTTCTTTGCCTAAAGTTGGAAGAATTATTTCCATAATTTTTTCATAATTTTCTAGAACTAATTTTAGGGTGTCATTAAAATAACCAGACTTATAGAGTTCTGTAGAACTTTTAAATAAATATTTAAATTTAAAATTATCAAGAAATTGTTTCAACATATTATTATTATGTTCTCCAAAACTACTAAACTTTTCAAATGGATCAGGGACATCCGTTAAAGGTTTGTGAAGATTATTTTTGAGCTTTTCTTGATTTGGAACATTTTCAGGTACTTTTCTAAGACCATCCATATCATCAGAAAATGTAATAATTTCCTTTGGAATATCTGTTAAATGATCAAGAGCGTTGACAATCATTGTCGTCCTTGCAACTTCTCCAAATGTACCTATATGAGGTAGACCACTAGGGCCATAACCAGTTTGTAAAACTATTTTATTTTTTTTTTCTATGTTCGATTTTCTCTCTCTTAATAGCTTTTTAGCCTCAACAAATGGCCAGGCGTTTGTTTTGTCAAAATTTGTTTTGTCTATCACAACTACTTAAATATCCTTAATATCAGCCTTTTTAATAATTCATATAGAGTTGAAATTTATTTACCATAAAATAATGTCCATTCAAAATGTCCAATTATAAAACTGTCTTTTTTACATTAGGGGTTTTGCAAATTATTTTAGGTCTTTCAATGATTGTACCTATTTTGGTTCAATTAATATTTGATCAAATTGATGCAGGATTTATCGGATCAATGATTGTTACTATTGTTTTTGGATTTTTATTTTTCATTTCTAATTATGATCACAATAAAAAGATAAGTTTACCTCAAGCTTTTTTGCTCACAGCACTTTCATGGTTAAGTATTGCTATATTTGGTTCTTTACCTTTAATTTTTTCTAGTACGGATTTGAGTTTTACAGATGCGTTTTTTGAGAGCATGTCTGGTATTACAACAACAGGATCTACAATTATCACGAATCTAAATGAAACATCTAAAGCAATATTACTTTGGAGAGGAATGTTACAGTGGTTTGGTGGTATAGGAATTATCGTAATGGCAATCACTTTAATGCCTTTAATGAATATAGGGGGCATGCAACTTTTCAATATTTCATCTAATGATACTTCTGAAAAAATTTTTCCTAAAACTAAAGAAGTTTCTTTAAGATTATTGTTTATATATTCCTTATTAACTTTAACTTGTGCTTTTTTTTATTTTATATTTGGGATGAGTTTTTTTGATAGCATCGTGCATGCTATGACAACAATAGCAACTGGAGGTTTTGCAAATTATAATGAATCTATAGGTTATTTTAACAGCTCGTTAATAGAAATTAACGCAACAATATTTATTATTCTTGGAAGTATACCTTTTATTAATTACATCAAATACTTAGCTGGAGATAAGAAAATATTTTTCAAAGACACACAAATAAAAACTTTTATAATTTTGGTTATTATTTCAATTCTTTTAATGTTTTTTTATTTATCTGTTATAAATAAAAGCTTAACTGAGATAAGTTTTTTATCTGTTAGCTTTAATATAATTTCTATTTTAACTGGAACAGGATATGCTACAGAAAATTTTAGTAATTGGGGTCAATTTCCATTAGTATATTTCATAGTTTTAATGTTCATTGGGGGGTGTGCGGGCTCCACAACTTGTGGAATAAAGATTTTTAGAGTTCAAATTTTGTATCAATTTATATCAAACCAGCTGAAAAAAATAATTTATCCTCGAGGAATTTTCAAAATTAAATATCAAAATAATAATGTGGATGAAAAATTTATGGACTCAATTATTTCTTTTATATTCCTTTATATATTAATATTTTTTGTTGTGACTGCGCTTTTATCGCTTGATGGATTAAATTTTATTACAGCAATTTCTGCGGCTGCCACGTCAATTTCAAATGTTGGTCCAGGTTTAGGTGATACTATTGGTCCGAACGGAAGTTTTTCAAGCCTGTCTGATTTTTCTAAATGGGTTCTCAGTGCTGCAATGATACTTGGAAGGTTGGAATTATTTGCAATTCTAGTATTATTTATTCCATCTTTTTGGAGAAAATATTAATGTTTGAAAAAAAACAAACCTGGTCGGAATCTATTTTAGTGTACAAGGATATTCGAATGCTAAGAATATTACTTCTTGGTGCAATTAGTGGATTTCCTTGGGTTTTAATTGCCAGCAGTTTAAGCCTTTGGCTAAAAGAAGAAGGTTTAAGTAGATCGACAATTGGATGGGCAGGTTTGATATTTGGAGTGTACGCCTTTAATTATTTGTGGGCACCAATAATTGATAGAATACAAATTCCATTTTTAACAAAAAGATTAGGGCATCGACGAGGCTGGATTGTCCTTATGCAAATTATAATTTTATTTAGTTTAATTGTTTGGAGTTTTATTAACCCTACAGAAAATTTGGCGTTACTAATTAGTGTTGGATTAGTTATAGCAATTGCTTCGGCTACACAAGATATTACAGTTGATGCGTTGAGAATAGAACAAATTAATGCTGATGAAGGAAAATCTATGGCAGCAGGTGCTGCTATGGCTGTAGTTGGATGGTGGACCGGATATAAGTTAGGTGGTGTTATAGCATTGTTTACTGCCGAATTTTTTCAAAACATTGGAATTGAAGATTACTGGCAAACTACTTTTTTAGTTCTTGGTGTTGTAGTAATCCTGATGAATATAGGTTTAATGTTTATACACGAGCCTATAACAACAGATAGGCAAAACAAACAAAAGGAAACAGACGAAATAATACAATCAAAACTTGGATCAAATAATGTAATAACAAAATTTGTTGCTTATATTACTGGTACAATAGGAGGTCCAATAATTAGTTTCTTCAAAAAAAATGGTTTCTCAATTGCAGTTGGAATCCTTGGCTTTGTCTTTCTTTTTAAAATCGGAGAAGCCTTTCTTGGAAGAATGTCCATAGTTTTTTATAAAGAGGTTGGATTTTCAAAAGGTGAGATAGCGATATACTCTAAAACTCTAGGCTGGATAACAACAGTTGTATTTACATTATTAGGTGGAATATTTGCTATGAGAGCTGGCACAATAAAAACAATGTTTGTTGCAGGTGGATTTATGGCAGCAACAAATTTATTATTTGCTGCTCTAGCGTGGTCAGGAAAATCTGAATGGTTGTTTGCTTTAGCGGTTATCGCTGACGATATATCTGCAGCATTTGCAACTGTTGCTTTCGTAGCCTTTATCTCTCTTTTAGTGGATAGGACTTATACCGCTACACAGTATGCACTTCTAGCTTCAATTGGAACTGCAGGAAGAACAACACTTGCTTCTTCATCGGGTGCTTTAGTTGATTGGCTAAATGGAGACTGGGGAACCTTTTTTATAATTACCACTTTAATGGTTATCCCATCTTTAATTTGTTTATGGTTTATAAGGAATAAAATTAAAATTGGTGCAAAATAGTTTTTTTTTAAAAGAGCCTTTTGTCGATATATTAGAGGAACCAAAGAAGAACTCTAATATTAGCTCTCAACTTATCTACGGTGAGAATTTTAAAATAATTAGTAAAAAAAATAATTATTTTAAAATAAAGACTTCATATGACAAATATTCAGGCTTTATAAAAAAAATTGATAGCTACAAAAAATTCAATCCAACTCACAAAGTTGGGATTTTAAAAGCTAGAATTTATTTAGGTAATAAAAAAAAGAAATCAAAAAAGTTTTTACCATTTACGAGCAAGATTCAAATTTTAAAAAAAGATCAAAATTTCATTATGTATAAAAAGAATAAATGGCTAAGATCAAAAGACATATTTCCAATCCAAAAAAAAAATTCTAATTTTGTAAAGATATTTAAAAGTTTTCTAAATTGTAAATATAAATGGGGTGGAAAAACATTCGAAGGAATTGATTGTTCAGCTCTATTACAAATATTTTATAAATTTAATAATAATTTTTTTCCAAGAGATACGATTGATCAAGTTAAACTAAAAAAAGGTGTGGGATACAAAAAAAAATTTAAAAAAGGTGATATTATTTTTTGGAAAGGACATGTTGCTATATGCATCAATACAAATGATCTTATCCACGCTTATGGTCCAAAAAAAAGAGTGATCATAATGCCAATTAAAAAAACGATAAAACTAATTAAAGAAACTGCGAAATTAGATGTAAAGAAAGTAACAAGGATCTAAGTTATTCTCGACCAAAATCAGGTTTAGAAATGTCTTGTTTTTGAGAAATTATTTGTTTTCTTACTACTTTCGAATTGATTAATTTTTTTATTATCTTTGAATTTTCTTTCTTGCTTATATTCTTCTTAAAATCTTTTAAATTTTTCATAAAAAGATTTATTGCTTCAATCATATTTGTTTTGTTCTCAAAAAATATATCTCTCCACATAATTTCGTTGGATGCAGCAATTCTTGAGAAATCTCTTAATCCGCCTGCGCTAAATTTGATCAAATTTTTACTCTTTTTTTTCTGAAAATCCTGAGCAGTTTTTATTAAATTGTAAGCAATCAAGTGAGGTAGATGGCTAGTAACTGAAAAAATTTTATCATGATCATCAGGGTTCATAATAATTATTTTAGATCCTAAAGATTGCCAAAATCTCTCTACTTTTTTTTGCTTTGTAACATTTTTATCTTTAATAATTATGCACCATTTATTTTTGAACAAATTAGCATTTCCATATTTGGGCCCACTAACTTCGGATCCTGAAATAGGATGGCTCATCACCCAATCAAGATTTTTTGATAATTTTTTTTTTTTTAAAGAAATTAGATTTTTTTTTGTTGAACCAACGTCAGTTATAATTGAATTACGATTGAGATTTTTATTTAATGACGAAAAAAATTTAGGATATTCACTCATAGGAGTGCTTAAAATCACAAGATCAATTTGTTTAAGATTTTTATCTAAACTTGTTAAAAATTTAATTTTTTTGTTAAATTTTTTAATAATAGATTTATATTTTTTAGATTTTTCAAATACAAAAAAATTTTTAGAAATTTTTTTTTGTATTGACGCCTTTAATATTGACGAGCCTATCAATCCACAACCAATAATAAGAATATTATTAAACATTTTTAAAAATAGTATTCATTCTTTTAAGGAATATTTGGTTTTCCTTTGTGTTGCCAATTGTAAGTCTTAGACAATTTTTTATACCATATGAATTCATTTCTCTTAGTATAATTCCATGTTTCTGTAATTTTTTTAAAGTTGTATCTGCCGTAAATTTTGCTTTTTTGAAATCTAATAAAAAGAAATTTCCAGATATTTTGTTTGTACCAATATTATATTTTAACATCTCAATTTTAATTTTTTTGCACCATTTAAGATTATGTATTACTGACTTTTTAACAAATTTGTTGTCTTTAAGTGATTCAACAGCACAAATTTGAGCAAATTTATTTACGTTAAAAGGTGGTTTAATTTTATATAATTCTTTAATTATAGATTTATCACCGTATCCCCAGCCTATCCTTAATGAAGCTAGACCATAGATTTTTGAAAATGTTCTTAAAATGAATACATTTTTAGAGTTTTTAAATAACTCAATTCCAGATTTGTAATCCTTATTTTTCATGTATTCAAAATATGCATCATCAACAACCAATAAAATATTTTTATTTAATCTTCTCCTTAAGTCTAATAGCTCGTTTTTTGTTAAATAAGTACCTGTTGGATTATTTGGATTTGCAATAAAAACAATTTTTGTTTTTTTTGATGTCTTTTTAAGAATTTCTTTAATTGAAACTTTAAAATTAATTTCTTTAGCTAATTTTACATTTGCTCCAACGATTTTGGAGTATATCCTATACATCAGAAAACTGTACTGAGGAACAACAACTTCATCCTTTTCTCTAAGGAACAATTGACAAAGCATTTGAATTACTTCATCAGAACCAGATCCACAAATTATCTTTGATTTATCACAACCATACTTCTTTGATATTTTTTGTGTTAACTCCGAAAATTTACTGTCTGGATATTTTGATATATCAAATTTGGACTTAACAATTTTTTCGACATTTTTACTGACACCTAAAGCAGATTCATTTGCAGATAACTTAATAATGTTTTTATTACCAGCCAATAAGGATTTTCCTGGTTTATAACTCTGTAATTTTATGTTTTTAAATCTTAGCAATGTCATAGTAAATATTTCATTATAAATAGTCTTTTAACTAGATAAAACAATAATTAATTGAGCAAGATTTGACATATAATTTCCTTTGAAGTAAAAGCTGCATGCGCTGATTTATACTGAATTGCGAGCGCTATAAAAAAACCGCTAAAATGTTTTTTTTCTCACAATTCAATCAGTACAATTATTATGAATAAGAATATTGATACAAAAAAAATAATTATATCAAATCCCCTTAAATTGGATTGTGGTAAGGTAATTAATAACTTTCCAATAGCATATGAGACATATGGGGAATTAAACAGTGAAAAAAGTAATGCAATATTAGTTTTTCATGCTTTAACAGGAGATCAATATGTTTCTGGAAAAAACCCAATAACTAATAAAGATGGTTGGTGGAGTTATACTGTTGGAGAAAATAAGCCAATAGATACAAAAAAATTTTTTGTGATTTGTGCAAACGTTATTGGAGGCTGCATGGGATCTTATGGACCTAGCACTATAAGTGAGTCTACTGGCAAACAAATAGGAACTGATTTTCCCATTATAACTATTAACGATATGGTTAACGCTCAATATGAGCTAATTAAATGTTTAGAGATTGAAAAACTTTTTGCTGTAGTAGGTGGTTCAATGGGTGGAATGCAAGTGCTACAATTTGTTGCCAATTTTCCAGATAAAGCAAAACTCGCAATACCGATTGCTTGCACATCTAGTCATTCGGCGCAAAACATAGCGTTTAATGAATTAGGAAGACAAGCAATTATGGCTGACAGCAAGTGGGAAAATGGATTTTATAGTAATTACAAATTAAATCCTGACAAAGGTTTAGCAGTAGCAAGAATGGCAGCACATATTACTTATCTTTCTGAAAAAGGATTGCAGGAAAAATTTGGAAGAAAATTGCAAGATAGAGATAGCCTAAAATATGGATTTGAGGCAGATTTTCAAATTGAGAGTTATCTTAGATACCAAGGATCTGTGTTTGTTGATAGATTTGATGCTAATAGTTATCTATATATAACTCGTGCAATGGATTATTTTGACTTATCCAAACAGTACAAAGGAAATTTATCTGATGCATTCAAAAAAACTAAAACAAAATTTTTTGTAATATCATTTACATCAGATTGGTTGTATCCAACATCGGAGAATAGAGAAATAGTTATAGCATTAAATTCTATTGGTGCAGATGTCGGATTTGTTGAAATAGAATCTGATAAAGGACATGACTCATTTTTGCTTGATGTTCCAAGTTTCCTAAAGACACTTGGTGATTATATTAATTCAACCTACAAAATTATAAATGAAAGAAGAATTTAATATTATATCTAATTTGATAGAGGAGAATACTAGAGTTCTTGATGTTGGTTGTGGCAATGGAGACTTAATGAAATTTTTACAAGAAAACAAAACTAAAGATATTCGTGGATTAGAAATTTCTAAAGAAAAAGTTCAAAATTGTTTATCTAAAGGATTAACTGTTATAGAAGGGAATGCTGAAAGCGATTTAAAACAATTTCCTAAATCGTCTTTTGATTACGTTATTTTAAGCCAAACGTTACAAGCTTTTCTTAATCCTGAATTAGTAATTAATGAATTACTTAAAGTAGGAAAAAAAGTAATTGTTACTATACCTAATTTTGGTTACTGGAGAGTTAGACTACAATTATTGTTTAAAGGTACAATGCCTGTAACAGAAAATTTACCTCATGAATGGTACAATACACCAAATTTACATATGTGCACAATTAAAGATTTTTATAATTTTTGCAGTACTAAGAATATTAAAATATTTAAGTCTATCGCTTTAAAAAAAAGTCGAATTTCAGAAATAAACAAATCAAATTTAAATTATAAAAATCTTGACTCTCACTTAGGTATATTTTTAATAGAAAGTTAAATGAAAATAGAAATTATTAAGTGTCTGGAAGATAATTTTTCTTACATTTTGATTAATGAAGCTAATAGAAATTGTTGTGTTATTGATCCTGGTGAAGCAGATCCAATTATAAATTATTTAAAGAGAAATAAATTAAATTTAAAATATATATTAAATACACATCATCATAATGACCATGTTGGTGGGAATGAGGAATTAAAAAAAAAATTTGATGCAAAAGTGGTAGGTTATATTGGAGATAAAAGTAGAATACCTCAAATTGATATTTGCTTAAATGATGGTGAAATCTGGAAAGAAGATATTTTTGAAGCGAAAATATATCATATCCCAGGCCATACAATAGGTCACATCTGTTTTCATTTTTTTAAAAATAAATTAATTTTTACAGGAGATACTTTATTTTCCTTGGGATGTGGAAGAATTTTTGAAGGAAGTTATGAGCAAATGTATAACTCATTACAAGTTTTAAAAAATTTAGATAAAGATACAAAAATTTATTGTGGACATGAGTATACTTTAAAAAATTCTGAATTTTGTTTAGCGCAAGATTCCAATAACAATGAATTACTAAACAAAATTAAAGAAATTAAAGAAAAAATTAAACAAGGTAAAACTAGTATGCCATCGACGATTGGTGAGGAAATTAATTGTAATATTTTTCTTAAGTCAAACAATCTAGAAAATTTCAAAAAATTGCGGGATTTAAAGGATAATTTTTAAGTTATTAAACTTGACTATAATATAACCCGAACTATATTGCTCCCTATAAAAATTAGGGCTAACTATGTCATTCGCAGTAATTCAAACAGGTGGTAAACAATATAAAGTTAAAGCTGGAGAGATTCTTAAAATTGAAAAGCTCGAAGATTCAAAAGAAAATTCAAAAATAGAGTTTAATGAAATACTAGCTTACGGAGATGATAAAAATTTAGAATTAGGGGAGCCAACTATTAGTGGAGCTAAAGTTGAAGCTGAATTAATAAAAAATGGAAAAAATAGAACAGTTCTTATTTTTAAAAAAAGAAGAAGACAAAATTCGCGAAGAAAAAATGGTCATAGACAAAAATTCACAATGGTAAGAATAAGTAAGATCTATTCAAAAGATGGTAAAGTTATTTCTGAAGCAGAAAAAAGAAAAGAAATACCATCAAAAAAAACAGTTGAAACTAAGGAAGCAGCTAAATAAAAAGTAATTTATGGCAACGAAAAAAGCAGGTGGATCGTCGAGAAACGGAAGAGATAGTGCAGGTCGTAGACTGGGTGTGAAAAAATATGGTGGCGAGATGGTTGTGCCTGGCAACATTATTGTAAGACAAAGGGGAACTAAAATATTTCCTGGAGAAAATGTTGGCATGGGTAAAGACCATTCGATTTTTTCAGTTGTTAAAGGTAAAGTAGAGTTTAAAAAATCAAAATCTGATAGAACTTACGTTTCTGTAAAGCCCAATTAATAAATACAACACTCACATAGTTGTTATATGAAATTTCTAGATCAAGTTAAGATATATGTAAAAGCTGGCAACGGAGGGTCAGGATCTCCAAGTTTTCGTAGAGAAAAATTTGTAGAGTTTGGTGGCCCTGATGGCGGCGATGGAGGGAAAGGAGGATCTGTAATTCTTATAAGTGAAAGAAATCTTAATACTTTGATTGATTACAGGTATCAACAACACTTCAAAGCTGAAAGAGGAAAGGATGGCAGCGGAAAAAACAAAACGGGGAAAGGTGGTGAAGATTTATATTTAAAAGTACCTTTAGGAACACAAGTATTTGAAGAAGATAATAAAACACTTATTTATGATTTTAAAAGTCAGAAAGAGGAATTTTTAGTAGCAAGCGGAGGTAAAGGAGGATTTGGAAATACAAGGTTTAAGTCCTCAACCAATAGAGCCCCAAAAAAATTTACAAAAGGGGGTCAAGGAGAGGAATTTTGGATTTGGCTTCAACTAAAAACAATTGCTGATATTGGTATCATAGGATTGCCCAATGCTGGTAAATCCAGCTTGCTTGCATCAATGACGAGTGCAAATCCAAAAATAGCAAACTATAAATTTACTACAATTAATCCAAATCTTGGGGTTGCTAGTTATGATGACAAAGAAGTTACTTTAGCAGATATACCTGGTTTAATTGAGGGTGCTCATACCGGAACTGGTCTTGGGATAAAATTTTTAAAACATATAGAAAGGTGCAAAACTTTGCTACATTTAATAGATATAACTGAAGATGATTTATTTATTTCTTACAACCAAGTCAGAAAAGAATTATCAAAATACAGTAAAGATTTAGTTAAAAAAAAAGAAATAGTAGTTTTAAATAAAACTGACTTAATAGGTGAAGAGGAAAAAAAAGAAAAGATAAAAAAACTCAAGAATAAATTAAAAAAAAATATCTTTTTCATGTCAACAATGGATAAAAAATCAGTATCAGATATAAAGTCAAAGTTGGTAAACTATGTATCTTAAGGACTCCAAAACTGTAGTAATAAAAATAGGTTCATCTTTATTAATAAATGACAATAAAATTATTAGAGAAAAATGGCTTTTGGAATTTGCTAAAGATATTAGAGAGTTACAAAAACTTAAAAAGAACATTGTTATAGTAAGTTCTGGAGCAATTGCTTTAGGGTGTAAAAAATTACAATTAAATAAAAAAACTTTAAAGCTTGATAAAAGCCAAGCTGTTGCATCAATTGGACAAATAGAATTAATGAATCTTTTTAAAAAGACATTTAGCTCAAATAAAATAAATATTTCTCAAATTCTAATTACTTTAGAAGATACTGAACAAAGAAGAAGAGCTATAAATGCTAAAAGAACTTTCGAAAACTTATTTGAGCTTAATTTTGTACCTGTTGTTAATGAAAATGATAGTATTGCAACATCTGAAATTAAATACGGAGATAATGACAGATTAGCATCAAGAGTTGCACAAATATCAGGTGCAGATTGCTTAATATTATTGTCTGATGTTGATGGATTGTATTCTAAAAACCCAAAAATTCATAAAAATGCTAAATTGATTAAAGAAATAAAAAATATTGATTCTAAAATTGAAAATTTTTCAAGTAAAAGCACAAGTGAGTATGGTACTGGTGGAATGAAAACGAAAATTGATGCTGCAAAAGTATGTCAAGTCTCGGGTTGCTATATGGCTATTGCAAATGGTTTAATTAAAAGACCAATTAAAAAAATACTGGAACATAATTCTGGGACATGGTTTTTGCCAAAAGTATCTAAATTAGATGCAAGAAAAAAATGGATAATTAGCTCTATATCTCCAAAAGGAGAAATTATTATAGACGATGGTGCTTTAAATGCTTTAAAAAATGGAAAAAGTTTATTAGCGGCAGGTATTAGAAAAGTTTCAGGAAAATTTGTTAAAGGTGATCATGTTAGAATTTTAGATAAAAATAACAATGAATTTGCTAGAGGGTTGAGCAGTTTTACATCTGATGAGATATCCAAAATAAAAGGAGAACATTCTAACAAAATTAGTAATCTTTTAGGTTATGTTACAAAGTCTGAAGTTATACATAAAGATGATATGGTTAAAATTTAATGAGTAAACTACTTAAAAAAATTGGATTAAATTCTAGAAAAGCTTTGAATTCAAGTATTAGTCGAAAAAAAAAGAATAAAGTTTTAAAAGATTTTGTAAAATTAATTGAGATTAATAAGAATAAAATTATTAGTGAAAATAATAAAGATATTTTTTATGCAAGAAGAAAAAAATTAAAAGAAAACTTAATTCAAAGACTCGCTCTTAATAATAATAAATTAAAAAGTATAATTGACTCTATTAAAACTATTACTTCGTTTAAAGATCCAGTTAATCAAGTAACTTCCAAATGGAAAAGACCAAATGGACTTGAAATTAGAAGAGTTACAATACCAATAGGAGTTATAGGTGTAATATTTGAGAGTAGACCCAATGTTACTTCAGATGTATCAGCACTATGTTTTAAATCTGGAAATGCTGTTATATTAAGAGGTGGTTCAGAAGCCTACAATAGTAATAAAATTTTAGTAAATTTATTTAGGAAAGCTCTAAAAAAAAATAAAGTAAACGAAAATTACGTCCAGTTTATAAATAATAAAAGCAGAAAACTCGTAGATTATTTATTATCAAAAATGGAAAACTCCATTGATGTTGTAATACCACGAGGCGGAAAAAATTTAGTAAAAAAAGTTAAACAACTTTCAAAGGTGCCAGTTATTGGTCATTTAGAAGGAATTTGTCATACATATATTGATAAAGAGGCAGAAGATAATATGGCAAACAAAATAGTATTAAATGCTAAGTTGAGAAATACTAGTATATGTGGTGCAACTGAAACTCTCTTAATACATAAAAATAAATCAAAATCAGTAAATTTAATTTTAAATTCACTAGCTGAAAGTGGTTGTAAAATTTTAGCTGATAGAAAAATAAGTAAATTATTTAAAGGCAAAACGTATCCTGCAAATAATAATACTTGGTCAAAAGAACATCTTTCACCGATTATTTCCGTTAAATTAGTGAACGATGTCAAAGAAGCAGTTACCCATATCAATAAATATGGAACTATGCATACAGATGCAATAGTAACCAAAAACAAAAATACAGCAAAATTCTTTATTAAGAATGTAAAAAGCTCAATTGCTATTCAAAATTCATCAACGCAATTTGCTGATGGAGGAGAATTTGGTTTTGGTGGAGAGGTTGGAATTTCAACAAACACCTTGCCACCAAGAGGTCCTGTCGGTCTAAATCAATTAGTAAGTTATAAATATGAAGTTTATGGTTCAGGGCAAATTAGAAAATAAAAAGATTGGTATACTCGGTGGATCGTTTGATCCAGCACATGTTGGTCATGTAAGAATTTCTAAATTAGCAAAAAAAAATTATAATTTGAGCCAAGTTATATGGGCTATAACAAAACAAAATCCATTTAAAAAAAATAATCCAAATGATCTATATAAAAGAACAGCTTATGCAAAAAAAATTAATAAAAATAATAAATTTATAAAAGTTAAATGTTTTGAAGAAATAATAAAATCTAATCGTACAGTAGATTTAATTAAATATTTAAAAAAAAAATTTAAACATTCAGAAATATTTTTTTTAATGGGGGCAGATAACCTGATAAATTTTCATAAATGGAAAGGGTACAATTCAATAACTAAAATGTGCAAAATATTGGTATTTGATCGAAATGGATACAAATCAAAGGCTTTTAGATCTAAATCATTTAAGAAATATAATAAAAAAGCAGTTGAATTTATAAAGTTTAATAAAGTCAATATTTCATCTTCTCAATTAAGAAAAATTTGATACTCTTAATTTAATTAATGGAAAAAATATCAGCTCTTAAAGATGAAATAATCAAAACGCTTGATATTAATAAAGCCTTAGACATAGTTTCAATAGATCTCGAAGGAAAGTCATCAGTTGCGGACTTCATGATTATAGCTAGTGGTACATCATCAAGACATATTCAAGCTTTATCAGAACAAGTTTTTGAAAAATTAAAAATTAATGGTGTGAATAATTGTAAAATTGAAGGAAAAGATAGCAATGATTGGAAGCTTGTAGATGGAATAGACTTAATAGTTCATATTTTTAATCCTGAAAAAAGAAAATTTTACGAATTAGAAAAAATGTGGTCAGAATTAATTCCTAAAGAAAAACTGATCATATGAAAAAAGTATACTTTATAGCTTCATTATTTTTTTTCATATTTACAAATCCAATTTTGAGTAATGAAAACGATATTTACAAAAAAATTGATTTATTCAGCGAAGTCTTAGATAAAATTAATAAAGAATATGTTGATGAAGTAAACCAGAGTGAAGCAATGGATGCTGCTATAAACGGCGTTTTGCAATCTTTGGATCCTTATTCAGCATATATGTCTCCGGACTCGTTTAAAAATATGCAAACTGAGACTAGCGGAGAATTTGGAGGATTGGGCATAGAAGTCAGTATGGAGGCTGGTGTCGTAAAAGTAATTTCTCCAATTGATAACTCACCAGCTGAGGAGGTTGGTGTCAAAGCCGGAGATTACATCGTTAAAATTGATGATGTTCAAGTTCAAGGAAAAACTCTTTCTGAAGCTGTAGAATTAATGAGAGGACCAGTTGGATCTGATATAGAGATTACCGTTAGAAGAAGGGGAGAAAGAAAAGCACTTATATTTACAATTACAAGAGAAATTATACAAGTTACATCTGTAAAGTCAGAAATTAAAGATGATCAAACAGCTTATATAAGATTAACATCATTCAATGAGAATAGTAGTAAACAAATAAAAAATAAAATCAAAGAATTTAAAAAAAATAAGAAAATTAAAAATTACATATTAGATTTAAGAAACAATCCTGGTGGATTGTTATCTCAAGCAATAAAAATTTCAGATTATTTTTTAGAAAATGGAGAAATAGTTTCTACAAAAAGTAAAAGGAAGTATGAAAACAGAAAATGGTTTGCAAAAAAAGGAGATATTATTGATGGAGAAACAATGGTTATTTTGATTAATTATGGGTCTGCATCAGCATCTGAAATTGTTGCAGGAGCACTACAAGATCACAAAAGAGCAATATTAGTAGGAGAGAGTACATATGGAAAAGGGTCAGTCCAATCAATTATTCCTTTAGAAAATGAAGGTGCCATAAGACTTACTGTTTCTAAATACTATCTCCCATCGGGTAAATCGATTTCAAGAGTAGGTGTAAATCCAGATATAGTTATTGCTGAAGGTTCAGATGAATTTAGAATAAATACAGATACCGATAACCAGTTGGAATTTGCTCTTAAATTATTAAATGGTTAAGAATGAAAGAAAAATTTCAAAAACTTCCACTAAGAAATGGTGTTGGTATCGCAGTCCTAAATAAAGAAAATAAGATATTTGTTGCAAAAAGAATTGATAATCCTGCTGATTTTTGGCAGATGCCTCAGGGCGGTATTGATGAAGGTGAAAATTATTTTGATGCAGCGTTGAGGGAACTTAAAGAAGAAACAAGTATAAAGTCAGTAGAACTAGTTAAAGAAATAAGCAAATACACAACTTACGATCTTCCTGATCGCCTTTTAGGAATTATTTGGAAAGGAAAATATAAAGGCCAAAAGCAAAAGTGGTTTATTGTAAAGTTTAATGGAGAGGAAAATGAGATTAACATTAAAACTAAACATCCTGAATTCTTAGATTGGAAATGGATAGATATTAAAGATTTAACAACTAAAGTTGTAGATTTTAAACTTCATGTTTACCAAGAAGTTCAAAAAGAACTAGAAAAAGTAGTTAATTAATACTTATAGATTTTAGAACTTCGACTTTGTGATTTAAAAGAAATCTTTTTTGATCATCGATATTATCTTTTGATAATTCTGCTTCAGCACTCCTTATCGACTCAGATACAAAATTTTTATCAGCATCTTTTAAATCAAAAATTGAACTAGTTAATACAGATAATGTATTGTCTTTAAATTCAACAATACCATCTTCAACATAGAAACTTTGTTCCTCAGATTCAGAGAATACCCTAATTATACCTGGTTTTAAAAAAGAGATAATTGGAATATGGTCTTTAAGAATACCAATCTCTCCTTCTACAGCAGGTATTACAACCTCAAATACATTGTCTTTAGAAATAAAAGATTGTTCTGGGTTTACAATATCTATATTAAAAAGATTACTCATTAAGCAGCTGCATCTTTTGCCATTTTTTCAGCTTTTTCTATTGCTTCTTCTATTGTGCCAACCATATAAAAAGCAGCTTCAGGCAGATGGTCATATTCTCCTTTGCATATTGCGTCAAACCCTTTAATTGTTGACTCTAAATCTACAAGTTTACCTGGAGATCCTGTAAATACTTCAGCGACAAAGAAGGGTTGAGATAAAAATCTTTGGATTTTTCTAGCTCTAGCTACGGTAAGTTTATCATCCTCTGATAGCTCGTCCATTCCTAGAATTGCAATAATATCTTGCAAAGATTTGTATGTTTGTAATATTTTCTGAACAGATCTTGCTACTCGATAGTGTTCATCACCAACAACTCTTGGATCTAAAATTCTAGAAGTAGAATCTAAAGGGTCAACAGCTGGGTAAATACCTAATTCAGCAATTTGTCTTGAAAGTACAGTCGTTGCATCTAAGTGTGAAAAAGAAGTTGCTGGAGCTGGATCCGTTAAATCATCTGCAGGTACATAAATTGCCTGAACTGATGTAATTGATCCTTTATTAGTAGTTGTAATTCTTTCCTGCAGGTTTCCCATATCTGTTGCAAGAGTAGGCTGATAACCAACCGCTGAAGGAATTCTTCCTAGAAGAGCTGATACTTCTGAACCTGCCTGAGTAAATCTAAAAATGTTATCAACAAAGAACAAAACATCTTGACCCTCTTGATCCCTGAAATACTCTGCCACAGTAAGACCAGTTAAAGCTACTCTAGCTCTAGCTCCTGGAGGTTCATTCATTTGTCCATAAACTAATGCTGCTTTAGACCCAGTTCCCTCTGGCTTGATCACTCCTGACTCGATCATTTCGTGATATAAATCGTTCCCTTCTCTAGTTCTCTCTCCCACTCCAGCGAATACTGAAAATCCACCATGGGCCTTAGCTATATTATTTATAAGTTCCATTATAATTACAGTTTTTCCAACTCCTGCTCCACCGAACAATCCGATTTTTCCACCTTTGGCATAAGGTGCTAATAAGTCGATTACCTTTATTCCAGTTACTAGAATTTCTGTTTCTGTAGACTGATCATTAAAAGAAGGAGCTTGTCGGTGTATAGGCCAATTTTCTTTAGTAGAAATTTGTCCTTTCTCATCTATTGGTTCACCTATAACGTTTACAATTCGTCCTAATGTTTCTGGACCTACTGGAACTTGAATTGGAGCGCCTGTATCTTTTACTTCGTCACCCCTTTTGAGTCCCTCTGTACTATCCATAGCAATGGTTCTAACACTTGACTCTCCAAGGTGCTGCGCAACTTCTAAAACTAATCTATTACCTCCATTATCACACTCTAAGGCTGTTAATATTTCTGGCAGTTCTCCATCAAATTTAACGTCAACGACTGCACCAATTACTTGTGTTATGTTTCCTTTTTTGCTCATAATTATAAACTTTCTGCTCCTGATATAATTTCAATTAACTCTTTTGTTATTGCTGCTTGACGGCTTCTATTATACTCAATTGTAAGCCTATCAACCAATTCGCCTGCGTTTCTGGTTGCATTATCCATTGCTGTCATCCTCGAACCTTGCTCACTGGCAGAATTCTCTAACATTGCTTTAAATATTTGCGTTGAAATATTTTTCGGCAATAAATTACTTAAAATCTCATCTTCATCTGGTTCAAACTCATAGTCATTATCATTACCAGAGTCATCTTTATCATCTTTATTTTCATTAAGTGGAACTATTTGTTGTTCTTGTGGAATTTGTGTAATTACATTTTTAAATTTATTGTAAAATATTGCGCAAACATCAAATTCGTTTTTTTCAAATTTTTCAATTATAATTTTTCCTACTTTATCTGCATCAAAGTAATTTATATTTTTTGACTCTTTGAAAGAAATGTTCTCTACAATATAACTTTTATACTGTCTTTTAAGTTGATCATATCCTTTAGATCCAACAGTAATAATTTTTAAAGTTTTATTTTCAGATATTATTTTTTCGAAATAACTTTTTGCTTTTTTAATAATGTTAGTATTAAAACCTCCGCATAAACCTCTATCAGCAGTGAGTACAATACATAGATGAACTTTCTCTTCACCTGTTCCAACTAGTAACTTGGGAGCATTTTCTTTATCTGTTATACTTTTTGAAAGATTTAAAATTACATTATTCATTTTTTCAGAATAAGGTCTGCCTTTTTCAGCATTCTCTTGAGCTTTTCTTAACTTGGCTGCAGCCACCATTTTCATAGCTTTTGTTATTTTCTGAGTTGATTTAACACTCGTAATTCTTTTTCTAAGATCGTCTAAACTTGGCATTTATGATTATTTAATTCCTTTAACTAATTCTACTAATTGTTTTTCAATGTCTTCCTCAATCTTCCCAGTTTTGGCAATAGACTCCATAATCTCAGGCTTATCAGATTTACACTTTTGTAGAACTTTATTTTCAAAGTCTGCTACATCTTTAAGTTCAATATCATCCAAATAACCTTTTACGCCACAGAAAATTGATATAACTTGTTCAGCAACTGTCATGGGAGAATACTGTCCTTGTTTTAAAAGTTCAGTTAACTTCGAACCTCTATTTAAAAGTTTTTGTGTAGATGCATCTAAATCAGATCCAAATTGAGCAAAAGCTGCCATTTCTCTGTATTGAGCTAATTCTAATTTAATTGATCCAGCCACAGATTTCATAGCTTTAGTTTGTGCAGCTGATCCAACTCTAGATACGGATAATCCAACGTTTACTGCTGGTCTAATTCCTTGATTGAATAGTTCAGTTTCTAAAAATATTTGCCCGTCTGTAATAGATATTACATTTGTTGGAATGTATGCAGAGACATCGCCTGCTTGTGTTTCAATAATTGGTAGCGCAGTTAAAGAACCTCCACCATTTTCATCACTTAATTTAGCAGCTCTTTCTAATAATCTACTATGTAAATAAAACACATCTCCTGGGTATGCTTCACGCCCCGGTGGTCTTCTTAATAATAATGACATTTGTCTATATGCGACTGCTTGCTTAGATAAATCATCGTAAATAATTAAAGCATGCATTCCATTATCTCTAAAATATTCTCCCATAGTACATCCTGTGTAAGGAGCTAAAAACTGAAGAGGCGCAGAGTCTGAGGCTGTTGCGGAAACTATAGTCGTATATTCCATTGCGCCAGCGTCCTCTAAAGTTTTTACAATCTGAGCAACAGTTGATCTTTTTTGTCCAATTGCAACATATATACAATAAAGTTTTTTACTTTCGTCCTCTGACTCATTAATTTTCTTTTGATTGATAATTGTATCGATAGCTACTGCGGTTTTACCAGTTTGACGATCTCCAATTATAAGTTCTCTTTGCCCTCTTCCAACAGGAATTAAGCTATCAATTGCTTTTAAACCTGTTTGCATTGGTTCTCCAACTGATTGTCGTGGAATAATTCCTGGAGCTTTAACTTCAACTCTTTTTCTTTCTAAGCTTTTATCTAAAGCTCCTTTTCCATCAATTGGATTTCCTAATCCATCAACAACTCTTCCTAAAAGTTGTTTTCCAACTGGTACATCAACAATCGCACCAGTTCTTTTTACAGTATCACCCTCTTTAATTTCTCTATCATCGCCAAATATAACAACACCAACGTTGTCACTCTCTAAGTTTAATGCCATTCCTTTAGAGCCATCAGAAAACTCAACCATTTCTCCTGCTTGAACATTATCCAAGCCATAAATTCTTGCAATTCCATCTCCAACAGATAATACTTGTCCGACCTCTGAAACCTCAGCTCTATCTCCAAGTTTTTTTATCTGTTCTTTTAATATTTTTGTTACTTCTGAAGGATTTATTTCCATTTATGCCTCTATCATTTGTTTTTGAATTTGTTGCAGTTTATTTTTAATAGAATTATCTACCATTGTACTTCCCACTTTTAATACCAAGCCACCAATTAAACTTGGGTCAAATTTATAATTTAACTGTATCTTTGCTCCAAAGTTTTGAGATAGCTCTTCTTTAATTTTAGAAATATCTGTTTCATTAAGTTCTTTAGCTGAAAAAAGCTCTGCTTTTATTTCACCTCTAGCTTTCGAACATACCTCTAAAAAGTCACTTAAAATTTTTTCTAAATAAAAAAATCTTCTTTTTTGAATTAAAAAAACTAGAAATCTTTTTAAAAGATTATCAAAATTGTTTTTTTCAGAAATTGTTTCAATAACTTTAGTTAAATCCTCAATACTAGTCGTAGGGTTTTTGATTAAATATCTAAATTCTTCACTTTCATTTATGAGTCTACTAATTGCAACGACTTGTTCCTCTACTTTTGCTAGAGATTTATCTTCGTTAGCCAGCTCAAATAATGCTTGGGCATAACTGTTATTAGAAGTTATTGATATTTTATTTTCGCTCAATTTATACTCTCAATTGTGAAGATGTTTAAAATTTCGCTTAGATAACATACGAATTATCAGTCTTCAAGGCTCAGATTGTGAAAAATGGTAAGATTTAATGGGCTAATTGAAGCTGATAGGGTCAACATCAACTGAAAGTTTCATTCCTTTGGAGAGTTGAAAATCTTTCAATACATCTTTCAATTTTTTCTGAACATTAGATGTTTTTTTTGCCCTTATTAATAGTCTATTTCTGAATTTTTGATTAATTCTATATATTGGAGCATTTACTGGTCCTAAAATTTTTGCATCTATAGATTTTGATAAAATATTTTTAAGTTTTACGGCATCTATATCAAGTTTTTTTTCATTTGATGAAGATAAGATTAAAGCGATAAATCTTTCGTAGGGTGGTAGATTATTCCTCTTTCTTAAATTTAATTCATTTTCTAGAAATTTAAAAGGATCTTCATTTGTAATTTGATTTATAACTTCTGGTTTTAAATTGTATGTTTGGAAATAAATATTAGCCGGTTTGCCGGTTCTACCTGCTCTTCCTGATAACTGATGGTAAAGTTGTAAATTTTTTTCAGTGCTCCTAAGA
>CACBYV010000002.1:0-137500 GCA_902543575.1 uncultured Pelagibacteraceae bacterium
GAATGGCTGAGCAATCAAGCAGTATAATAAAACATTTAATGGGAATGGGTGTAACAGTTACAATTAATCATACAATTGATGCGGATACAGCAGAATATTTAGCCAGGGAGTTTGGACACAATCCAGTTAAGGAAGAGAAAGCAGAAGAAATTTTAGATAAAATTAAAGAAATAAAAACACAAAATTTAAATACCAGAGCTCCTATAGTTACAGTTATGGGTCATGTAGATCACGGAAAGACATCGGTTTTAGATGTGTTGAGAAAAGCAAATGTTGTTTCTGGTGAATTTGGAGGCATTACGCAACACATTGGGGCTTACCAAATTATACATGCAAAAAACAAAATAACTTTTATTGATACTCCTGGTCATGCAGCATTTACTGAAATGCGAGCTAGAGGATCAAAATTAACAGACATAGTTATTTTAGTAGTAGCAGCTGATGATGGAGTAAAACCACAAACAATTGAATCAATTAAACATGCAAAAGCTGCCAAAGTACCAATTGTTGTTGCAATAAATAAATGTGATCTTCCTGATGCTGACCCTCAAAAAATTAAAAATCAGCTTTTAGAGTACGAATTGATAGCTGAAGATTTATCAGGAGATACGTTGATGGTAGAAATATCGACTAAAACAAAACAAAATTTAGATAAATTAGTTGAAAGTGTAATTTTACAATCAGAAATATTAGACTTGAAAACTGATTTTGATACAGACGCAAAAGGTATTGTTTTAGAGTCTAAAATTGATATTGGGAGAGGACCGATTGCTAATGTAATTATAACTGCAGGAACATTAAAAAAAGGTGATTTTTTTGTGAGTGGATTAAAATGGGGGAAAGTAAGAGCTATAATAAATGACCAAGGAAAACAAATTGATAGAGCTGAGCCCTCAACACCAATTGAAATATTAGGTATAAACGGAGCGGCAAGATCAGGAGATGATTTTATAGTGCTAAAAACTGAAAAAGAAGCAAAATCTTTATCTGATGGTAGAATACAAGAGTTAAAAGAGAGCAAAAATTCGTTATCTTTTGTAACCCAAGACTCTGCTTTTAAAGACACATCATCTGAGGAACTAAATATTATTATAAAATCAGATGTTCATGGATCTTCGGAAGCTATAAAAAATGCTATAAATCAAATTAAACATGATGAGGTAAAGCCAAAAATACTTTTATCAGATATTGGAATGGTTACAGAAACTGATGTAACATTAGCAAAAGCGTCTAACGCAGTAATTATAGCCTTTAATGTAAAGCCTAGCAAAGAAGCTAAAAAAAGAGCTGAACAAGAAAAAATTACAATTTCAAATTTTAATATTATTTATGAAGTTTTAGATTTCATAAAAAATAAAATGTCTGGTTTACTAACACCAGAAGTAGACGAAAAAATTATTGGAACAGCAGAGATATTGGAAATATTTAAAGTTTCAAAAGTTGGAAAGGTTGCAGGCTCAAAAGTAACAGATGGAGAAATTATCCAAGACTCAAGTGCTAGGGTTATTAGAGATGGAGCTATAATTTTCAATGGAAAAATAGGCTCAATATTTAGGGAAAAAAATCAAACTAAACAAGTATCAGCTGGTTTAGAATGTGGAATAACACTAAAAGATTTTGTCGATTTCCAGAAAAATGACGTAATTGAGGTTTATAATTCTACAATAACAGAGAGAACAATATAATGACTAACTTAGGAAAACCAGTTACTCAAAGACAGCTAAGAGTTGGTGAAATGATTAAACAAGCGCTTGGAATGTTATTTATAAGAGATGAAGCAAAATTGCCAAATTTGTCTACAAAAGAAATAACTGTAACTGAAGTTAGAATGTCACCAGATTTAAAAACAGCAAAAATTTTTGTAATGCCTTTAGGTGGAAAAGATACTGAAGAAGTCGTTGCTAAATTAAAAGAATTTTCATTTGTAATTAGAAAAGTTTTATCCAAAAAAATAGTAATGAAGTTTTTACCAAAACTATTTTTTGTAAAAGATGAATCTTTTGATTACGCAGAAAAAATTGAAAATTTAATAAAACAAACAAATAAGTAAGGAAAATAAAATGGCAAATAAAGCAAAAGAACTAGCAATTCATGACAAGGATACTGGTTCTTCAGAAGTTCAAGTTGCTCAATTAACAAATAAAATTGAGAACTTGTCTAAACACATTAAACAGTTCAAAAAAGATAAGCATTCATCTGTTGGACTTTTAAGAGCAGTAAATAGGAGAAAAAAATTATTAGAATATTTAAAGAGAAATAAATTAGAGTCTTATAAAGAAGTAATATCAAAATTAAATTTAAGGAAGTAAATGTTTAAAGTTGTAAAGAAAGAAATAGAAGTAGCAGGGAAAAAGATTAGTTTAGAAACAGGCAAAATAGCAAGACAAGCTGATGGCGCAATTATCGCTCAATGTGGAGAAACAGTAGTTTTAGCAACAGCAGTTGGAGCCAAAAAAGTTAATCCAGATATGGATTATTTTCCTTTGTCAGTAAATTATCAAGAAAAATATTACGCAGCTGGTAAAATTCCGGGCGGATATTTTAAAAGAGAAGCGAGACCAACAGATAGTGAAACATTAATTTCAAGATTAATTGATAGACCTATTAGACCATTATTCCCAGATGAATTTAAAAACGAAGTTCAGGTACTACCAACCGTGATATCTTATGACAAAGAGAACGAAGCAGATATTTTATCAATAATTGCTTCATCAGCAGCTTTGGCAATTTCAGGAATGCCATTTTTGGGCCCAGTAGGTGCGTCTAGAGTTGGCTTTATTAAAGGAGAATATGTTCTTAACCCTACCAAAGCACAAATTAAAGATTCTAAATTAGATCTTGTGGTGGCTGGAACAAAAGACGCGGTTTTAATGGTTGAGTCCGAAGCAAGTGGTTTAACTGAAGAGGAAATGTTAAATGCTGTTAAGTTTGGTCACGAAGGGTTTGTTCCTGTAATCGAGATGATCGAGGATCTAGCCAAAGAATGCAAAAAACCTGATTGGGTAGTAGAGAAAAAAGATCTTTCAGAAGTAAAAAATAAATTGGAAAGCGAATTTACTGAGGAACTTAAAAAAGCATTTTCAATAAAAGATAAACAAGAAAGATCGAATTTAATTTCAGAAATAACTGATAAAGCAAAAAAGCTTTATGAAGAAGATGAGAATTATACTGATCTTGACGTAAATTCTGAACTTAAAAATTTAGAAAAAAGGATTGTCAGAACAGATATTCTAAAAAATAAAAATAGAATTGATGGTAGAGGTCTTGCAGATGTTAGGCCAATTATGTGTGAAGTTGGAATTCTTCCAAGAGTTCATGGTTCTGCTTTGTTTACTCGAGGAGAAACTCAAGCAATAGTTACAACTACACTTGGTACATCTGATGATGAGCAAAAAATAGAAAGTCTTGAAGGATTACAAAAAGAAAGGTTTATGCTTCATTATAATTTTCCACCTTTCTCTGTTGGAGAGACTGGTAGAATAGGTACCGGAAGAAGAGAAATAGGTCATGGAAAATTAGCTTGGAGAGCCATAAATTCTTCTTTACCTACAAAGGAAAGTTTTCCATATACATTTAGAATTGTATCAGAAATAACCGAGTCAAATGGTTCTTCATCTATGGCAACTGTTTGTGGCTCATCTTTAGCATTGATGGATGCAGGTGTACCAATTAAAGAGCCAGTTGCTGGTATTGCAATGGGATTAATTAAAGAAGGAGATGACTTTAGCGTACTTTCAGATATTCTTGGAGATGAAGATCACCTAGGTGATATGGACTTTAAAGTTGCTGGAACTAAAGACGGAATAACATCTCTTCAAATGGATATTAAAATTACAGGAATAACATTTGAAATTATGGAGCAAGCCTTAAAACAAGCAAAAGATGGTAGAATTCACATTCTAGGTGAAATGAATAAAGCTTTATCTAAATCAAGGGAAGATGTTGGAAAACATACTCCTAAGATGGAGAAAATTTCTGTAGATAAGAAAGATATTGCGACAGTTATTGGAAAAGGTGGAGCAACTATACGAGAAATAGTTGAGGTATCTGGTGCTAAAGTTGACATCAATGACGAAGGTGAAGTTACGGTAGCTGCTCCAGATGAGGAGTCAAGAAACAAAGCTATGCAAATGATTAAAGACTTAACTGCTAAAGCTGAACTCAATAAAATTTACAATGGAAAAGTAATGAAAATTATGGAGTTTGGTGCGTTTGTTAATTTCCTAGGAAAACAAGATGGCCTTGTTCACATATCAGAGCTTGCTGATAAAAGAGTTGGCAAAGTAACTGATATAGTAAAAGAAGGTGACGAAGTTAAAGTTAAAGTAATAGGCTTTGATAGAGGAAAAGTTAAGTTATCAATTAAACAAGCTGCAATATAAATTTATAGGAGAAATATGAAAAAATTTGATGATTTAATGAGCGTAAGCAATGAAATTGAAAATATCAGCGCTAGTGATGCAAAAGAAAAGCTAAATGACCCAAATGTTCAATTTATCGATGTTAGGGATAAAGAGAGTTTTTCAAAAGGTACGATCGGTAATGCAATTCACTTGGATAGAGGTTTATTAGAATTTTATTTAGCAGAAGGAAGCCCTCTAGAAAATGATATGTTTAAAAATAATCCTGATAAAGAATATGTAGTTTTTTGTGGTGTTGGAGGACAAGGAACATTAGCAACCAAAACTATGAAGGACATGGGGGTTAAAAATGTCAAAAATATCACTGGTGGCATGAAAGAGTGGGAAAAGATCAAGTAAAAAATAATTGTAATAAATTATAATAGAATGAAGCTTTTAAAAAACTTTAAGTTAGAACTAGTGAAAAATAAATATGGAAGATATTTATTACTTGGAAGTTTTGCTTTTTTTTTTATTAAAGGTTTAATTTGGTTAGGTATTTTTATTGCTTTTGGCTTAGGTATTACTAATTCTTTTTAAATTAAAACAATTACCAACAAAATTATTTGAACAAAATTTATCACCACAGAAACAAAGTGTGATTGTTTAAATTTTTTATCCTGCTTTTCATCTCTAAACTTATTTATCAGTGGCATAAGTACAAAGTTTGATATAGCAAATAATACCGCAATACTTAAAATTAAATAAAAATCTAAGGAAAAAATTTTTAGAATTATAAAGCAAATTAAAACTAAAATACTAATAGCTAAATTAACAGTGTAGTAATAAGGAAATATTTTTCTTATGAATTTTCTAGCATTTTCCTCATTTAATGCAGTGAAAGTAACAGGTGCTACAACAAAAGAAAAGAAGAGCATAATTCCCAATATAATACTTGTTAGATAAAGACTAATTTGTTGCATAATAATTTAACTAAATTTAACTAAATTTCAGGTAATGTTCTTAGGATCTGGCATTCCAACTTTATTGTAACCGGCATCTACATAGTGAATTTCACCAGTAACACCACCAGCCATATCACTTAAAAGATATAATGCTGAATTTCCTACGTCAAGATTATCTACATTTCTTTTCAAAAATGAATGATCGGCATTCCACTTGTAAAGAAATTTAGCATCCCCAATAGCAGAAGCTGCTAAAGTTTTTATTGGTCCCGCACTGATTGCATTAACTCTAATATTCTTTGCTCCTAGATCCCTCGCAAGATATTTAACACTAGATTCTAGTGCAGCTTTACACACTCCCATTACATTATAATTGGGTATGGCTTTAT
This sequence comes from uncultured Pelagibacteraceae bacterium, assembly GCA_902543575.1. GTDB lineage: Bacteria > Pseudomonadota > Alphaproteobacteria > Pelagibacterales > Pelagibacteraceae > Pelagibacter. The sequence goes on from CACBYV010000002.1 coordinate 5,695, forward strand.
TTGCTTCATAACTCAAAGTAATCATACTACCACCTTGGTTCATTATTTTAGATGCCTCTCTAGCAACTTCAGTAAATGAAAAACAAGATATCAACATACTTCTTAAAAAGTTTTCTCTAGTTGTATTTAAATATTCTCCTGATAACTCGGACTTATCTGAAAATGCAATTGCATGCACAACAAAATCAATTTCTCCCCATTGACTTTTTACATCTTCAAAAAGTTTTACAACTTCTTCTTTTTTTTCTACATCACAGCTAAATGTTACATTTGAATTTAGTTTTTCTGCAAGTGGAACAACTCTTTTTTTTAAAGCATCACCCAAATATGTAAAAGCTAACTCTGCTCCAGCTTCTGCTAATTTTTGCGATATACCCCATGCAATTGACCTTTCATTGGCAACACCCATGATAAGACCTTTTTTTCCCTTCATTAAACTCATAGATCTAAACTTTCTCAAAGACTAATGTTGCATTGGTTCCACCAAAACCAAAGCTGTTAGACATAATTGCGTTTAAATTTACATCTTTTTCGACTTTTGTAACAATTGGATAATTTTTTGCTTCATCATCCATTTCGGAAATATTTGCTGAAGCTGAAATAAAATTATTTTTCATCATTATCAAACTGTAAATTGCTTCATGAACTGAAGTTGCGCCTAAAGAATGACCTGACAAAGATTTTGTAGAACTTATCTTAGGTTTATATTCTGGAAAAGCTTCACCAACTGCTTTTAATTCTGTAATATCTCCTACGGGTGTAGATGTTCCGTGAGTATTAATATAGTCAATTTTATTTTTTGAAGTTGCTAGAGCCATTTTCATACATCTCACCGCTCCCTCACCAGATGGTGCAACCATATCATATCCATCTGATGTTGCTCCATATCCGGTTAATTCTGCGTATATTTTAGCACCTCTTGCTTTGGCATGTTCGTATTCTTCTAAAACAAGAACTCCACCTCCACCAGCAATCACAAAACCATCTCTTGTTTTATCATATGGTCTTGAAGCTTTTTCAGGGGTATCGTTATATTTTGATGATAGCGCAGTCATTGCATCAAACATTGCAGTCATAGCAAAGTGAACCTCATCACTACCACCTGCAAAAATAATATTTTGTTTTCCTAATTGAATAAGTTCCATTGCGTTACCAATACAATGGCCACTCGTTGCGCATGCAGAACTTATTGTGTAATTAGTTCCTTTTATTTTAAATGGAACTGCTAGAGTGGCAGAAGCAGTACTTGCCATTGTTCTTGGAACAATAAATGGACCCATTTTTTTTGGATTTTTTTCTCTAGTCTTATCTGATGCTAAAATCACATTTTCAATTGATGGTCCTCCAGATCCCATGACCATACCTGTTGAAATATTACTAACCTCATTTTCTTCTAATCCAGAGTCTTTAACTGCTTCACTCATTGCAACATAATTATATGCTGATCCAGCACCCATAAACCTAATAACTTTTCTATCTATATAATCATCCAATTTGATATTTGGTTTACCATGAACATGGCTTTTTAAATTATGCTCTTTGTATTCCTCAGAAAATGTTATTCCTGATTTTGTATTAACTAACGATTGATAAACTTCATCTTGATTATTTCCCAAACATGAAACTACACCAAGTCCTGTTACAACTACTCTTTTCATTATTTAAATAATCCTACTTTAAGATTTTCTGCACTATAAATCTTTTTTCCATCAGCGAGCAATATTCCATTTGCAAGTCCTACAGTTGTTTCTCCTTTAACAAGAATTCTTTTCATATCTATTTCGTATGTTGCCATTTTGACATTTTTAAGAACTTCACCAGTAAATTTTACAGTGCTTACACCCAATGCTCTACCTCTTCCTGGTTTTCCAAGCCAACCAAGAAAAAAGCCAACCAGCTGCCACATTGCATCTAAACCAAGACAACCTGGCATAACTGGATCTTCTCTAAAATGACAATCAAAGAACCACAAATTGTTCTTAATATCAAGTTCGGCTTTCATAGATCCTTTTTTATAAAAACCCTCACTCTCAGTTATTTCTGTAATTCTATCAAACATTAGCATTGGTGGAGAAGGTAACTTTGCATTACCTGGACCAAATAACTTACCATTAGCGCAATCAATTAGTTCGTTGTAATTAAAGGAACTTTTTTTCATAATTTTGTAATCTTATTACTTGATTTAGGTACATTATAATATACAAATAGTTTAGAATAGTTTTAAATTGCTAATGACTAGTAAACAAGAATTTATTAAAAAACTAAGAAACTCTAGCTTAAGACCAACTAAACAAAGAATAAATATATGCGAGGTTTTATTCAATAGAGATAAAACTTTCCATTTCACAATAAACGACTTATTCAATTTGATAAAAGATAAAACTGGAGAGAAAGTTTCTTTAGCAACTGTTTACAATACAGTTCATGCATTTCATAAAAAAGGATATCTAAAAGAAATTCCAATAAATTCTAATCAAACCTACTTTGATACAAATGTCACAGATCACCACCATTTCTTTGATGTTAAAGAAGAAAAGCTTATTGATCTTAAAAATGAGGATGTGGGACCGATAGAGATACAAAAATCAATACCTGGAAAAAAAATTAAATCAGTTGAAGTTTTAGTAAAATTGGAAGACTAAGTTTCAAAATTAAATCATAAATATTCTGACTTATTGACAATCTTCTTTAGAATAATTATAAAAAACGAATTAGAATAATTATAATATTAAAGGAGATATATAATAATGAGTGCGGAATTTCATAAAAGTAAAACATTTAAATCAGCAGAAATAAGTAAGTGCCCTTTTACGGGCGCAGGTACACCAGCAAAATTTAGCGCTGGTAGAGGACAAACAAATAGAGATTTTTGGCCAAATAGTTTGAATTTGAAAATTTTAAGTCAGCACTCGAATTTATCAAATCCAATGGAGAAAAAATTTAATTATTCTAAAGAATTTAAAAAACTGAATTACAAAGCACTCAAAAAAGATTTAAACAAATTAATGACAGACTCACAAGATTGGTGGCCAGCAGATTACGGTCATTATGGTCCTTTATTTATTAGATTAGCATGGCACGCAGCAGGTACATACAGAACAGGTGATGGTAGAGGGGGAGCTGGAACAGGTAATCAAAGGTTTGCACCGTTAAATGCTTGGCCTGATAATGTTAATCTGGATAAAGCCAGATTACTTTTGTGGCCAATAAAACAGAAATATGGAAAAAGAATTTCTTGGGCAGATTTATTTATACTAGTTGGAAATGTAGCCTTAGAGTCTATGGGCTTTAAAACGTTCGGTTTTGGAGCAGGAAGAACTGATATCTGGGAACCAGAAGATGATATTTACTGGGGTTCAGAAAAAGAAATGTTAGGTGTTAAGAGATACAGCGGAAAAAGAGATCTTGAACAACCATTGGGGGCTTCTCACATGGGATTAATTTATGTAAATCCACAAGGTCCAGATTTTAACCCAGACCCATTGAAAGCAGCTCATGATATTAGAGAAACATTTGGACGAATGGCAATGAATGATTATGAAACAGTTGCACTAGTTGCTGGTGGTCATACTTTTGGAAAATCTCATGGTGCTGCACCTGAATCACATAAAGGACCTGATCCAGAGGCATCAAGAATTCAAGATCAAGCAACTGGTTGGAATAGTAATTACAAATCAGGAAAAGGTGTACACGCAATAAGTAGTGGTATTGAAGGGGCATGGACGCAAACACCAACACAATGGGATATGGGTTACTTTGATTGTTTATTTAACCATGAATGGGAATTGACAAAAGGACCTGCTGGAGCATTTCAATGGACTCCAAAAAAGAATGGTCAGAGAATTAAAATGGTTCCTGATGCTCATGATAAAAGTAAAATGCATCCTCCAATGATGCAAACAACTGATTTATCTTTGAGAATGGATAAAAGTTATGGACCAATTTCAAAACATTTTTATCAAAATCCAGATGAATTTGCTGATGCATTTGCAAGAGCTTGGTTTAAGCTTACTCATAGAGACATGGGACCAAGAGCATGTTATTTGGGTAGCGAAGTACCAAAAGAACAATTAATTTGGCAAGATCCTATAGATAAACCAAAATATAAACTTAAATCAAAAGATATAAGAGATTTAAAATCAAAGCTTTCAAAATCAAAAATCTCTATTTCTGATTTAGTTTCTACGGCTTGGGCTTCTGCTTCTACATACAGAGGTTCTGACAAAAGAGGTGGAGCAAACGGAGCAAGAATTATGCTTGAGCCTCAAAGAAGTTGGAAAGTCAATAACCCTAAAAAACTTTCAAAGGTTATTAATGCTTTACAAAAAATTAAGAAAAAATTTGATACAAATAAAAAATCAGTCTCAATGGCGGACCTTATAGTATTAGGTGGAAATGTAGGAATAGAGATGGCAGCAAAAAAAGCTGGTCATAAAATTCAGGTTCCATTCACACCTGGAAGAGGAGATGCAAGACAAGAACAAACAGATGTAAATTCATTTGGATTACTTGAGCCGCAAGCGGATGGTTTTAGAAACTACATGAAAAAAGGTAAATCTAATGTTTCTGCTGAGGAAAAATTAATTGATAAGGCACAATTAATGGGATTAACGGCACCAGAGATGACAGTTCTTGTAGGAGGAATGAGAGTTTTAGATACAAACTATGATAGTTCTAAAAATGGAGTTTTCACAAAAAAACCTGGAACTCTATCAACAGATTATTTTGTAAATCTTCTTGATATGAGTACCACTTGGAAAGAAACTGACAAATCTGAACAATATTTTGTTGGTAAAGATAGAAAGTCTAAAAAAACTAAGTGGAAAGGTTCAAGAGTTGACCTTATTTTTGGTTCAAATTCTCAATTAAGAGCATTAGCTGAAGTCTATGCCTGCAAAGACTCATTTGACAAATTTGTTAAAGACTTTGTATCTGCATGGGTCAAAGTGATGAATGCAGATAGATTTGATTTAAGATTAAACTAGTATTAAGGAAAGCGGAAAAATGACATCACTATCGTTCGAAGACTTTTATAAAGTTCCTGAAATTAAGTTTGATATAAATAGATTGCGAAATGACTTAAATCTAATTTTAGAGAAAAAGAAATTTAATTCGCCAGGCGTGACTCACTTTGGTGCAATTCCTCTAAATCAAATTCCAAATAACAAAGACTCTATAAAAGGGAACAATATCAGAGGTAGATATTGGACTATTGCAGATGAGACAGGCAAAGAAGTCTCAAGAGATATTGATATTGATGAATCGAAATATACCCAGTTGATACCGGAGTTCGAGAAAACTTATTTTAAAGAGGTTTATGAAATTCTTAGTAAAAAATTTAAACTAGGAAGAGTAAGGCTTTTATTAAAAGAGCCAAGATCAACGCTAAGCTGGCACAAAGATCCAGAGTGTAGATTGCATATTCCGATAGTAACTAATGCAGGTTGTTCAATGGTCATTGAAAATGTTGCAAAACATTTGCCTGCAGATGGACATGTATGGATTACTAACAATACAAAGTATCATAACTTTTTTAATGGAGGAGAACAGGCCAGAGTTCACTTAGTTGCTTGTGTGCTTGAAAGCCCATTTAAAGAATAATGGAAGTTACCAACGGTATTTTTAAAGCTGCCGGTCAGATTTATTCCAATAACAGAGGCTCTATTTTAAGAACAATTGTTTATACAGTTGGTCATTTTGCAATTGCTATAACTGTTTTGATGTTAGTTGCTGATGTATCTTTTATGATAGCTTTGACCGATGCAATTGTAGAACCAATTGCCAATTCTATTTGGTATTTCATTTTAGATAAGTGGTGGGCAAGTAGATCAAAAAGTAAATAATAATCATTATCAATAAGTATTTAAGAAAAATTTAATAAGGATAATTAGTAGTAATAATAATTATTCGCAAAAAAAATGCATAAATAATAATTATTCGCAAGGATATTTGTTGAAAATAATTTTTTCATATTTAATTTTTAATATATGCAAATAGAAAATTATAATTGTAAAAAATGTGGATTAACAATTTCTTCAACTTGTTCCAAGTGTGATAAAATAGTTGATGTTGAAGTCCTTGATGATGGATGCATAGTTCAAAAGACTAAATGTGTTGATTGTGCAAATGCTCCAGTGATCAAAGACGTTTGTGTCCAACAAAAATAATTAGTTAATATATATAACTTAGAGGGTTAGTTGATTTTTCCCCAAAGATTTTCTTCGTCAACCCACCCTTTAAAACTTTTAGTTTCTACTAAGCACCAATTTCTCTCGCATTTTTTCACTATCAATAATCTTCCTGTTTCTATTTTAGCCAAGGGTTTAGAAAATTTAGTTGGTTTTTTGAATAGAATTTTATTTGATACAGTTATAAAGGATTTTGACTGCTTCAATTGAGAAATGTGTATCCACCCACCATTCTTTTTATTGTCAATTATTCTTCTAAAATTTTCTTTTTTATCAATCACTTTTACCGGCAAGTTTATTTTCTTGTAAATATACTTTATTGGATAATCAAAACTTGGGCCATATCTTACGTTTACCTTATCATTTTTAAGCATTAAAAATTTTTCATTATTTTCAGAAATGGCATTAGAAGTAAAAAATATAATAATTAAAATCTTGAAGATTAATTGCACAAACAACCTTTTTTTTTAGTAAATTTTATTTTTCTAAATTCAAGTTTTTTCAGATTAACAATCAGAATTGATGAGTGAAGACTTTTATCTGACGAAATTATATTTTTTAAAACTTCATTAGCTTGCATACTCCCAATTATATTTGATGTAGTTCCTAATATTCCTTCACTTTCACAATTTAAAACTTCATCAGAAGGTTCTGACTGGTAAAAACATTTTAAACATGGACTTGATTTATTATTAAAATCGAATGAAAAAATATGTCCATCAAATTTACTAATAGCACCAACTATTAATTTTCTTTTATATTTTAATGAAAATTTATTTATTAAAAATTTAGTCTTAAAATTATCTGTTCCATCTACAATTATATCGAAATCTTTTACAATTTTATTTAAATTTTTTTCTGATGCTTTTTCTTTTAAAATTTTGACTTTTACATCTCTGTTAATTAATTTTATTCTTCTTTTAAAGATATCAACCTTAAATTTTCCAACATCTTTTGAAGTATACAAAATTTGTCTTTGAAGATTTGAAATATCTACTTTATCGTGATCAATAGCACCTATATACCCTACACCGCATCTAGCCAACAAATCTGCAACTGGACTACCTAATCCACCAATTCCTACAATTAAAACTTTTGAATTAATTATTTTCTTTTGTCCTAATATACCAATATCCTTAAGAATTATTTGTCTAGAGTATCTCTCAAGCTTTCGTTTAGATAATGAATTTTTCACTTACCCGTTGATCCAAATCCACCCGAACCTCTAATTGTCTCAGGCAAAGTTTCTACAGTTTCAAAATCTACTTTTAGAATTGGCATTAATATCATTTGCGCAATCCTATCATCGTTATTTACTGTAAAGTCTTTATCTCCATGATTAAATAAAATTACTTTTATTTCTCCTCTATAGTCACTATCAATTGTTCCAGGAGTATTTAACACACTTATATTATTTTTAGCTGCTAAACCTGATCGCGGCCTGATCTGAACTTCGGAATCCTCAGGTATTGCAATTGATATACCTGTTGGCACTAAAGCGTTTTCGCCTGGTTTAATTACTATTTTCTTTTCAATGAATGCAGTCAAATCTAGTCCAGATGAACCTGTTGTTTTATATTCAGGCAGTTTAACTTTTTCGTCTAATTTTTTAATTAAGACTTTTACCATTAAGTTAATTAATCTGTTGAATTACTCTTTTGACTATTTCTTCAGCGACCAATGATTTACTCATCTTTTCAAAATTTTCTTCAGGTTTATCTTTGTAAAATATAGAAATTTTATTAAAATCTGATCCAAATCCTATAGTTTGATCTGAGACATCATTTGCAATTACCCAGTCACATTTTTTTTCATTCAACTTTCTCTTTGCATTTATTGAGACATTGTTTGTTTCTGCTGCAAAACCAATTGTTATTTTTGGTCTTAATGAATTATGATTAGATATATGATTTAAAATATCGATATTTTTTTCTAGCTCTAAGTTAAATTCTTCATTCTTTTTAATCTTTTTACTTTTATAATTTTTCACTTTAAAATCAGAAACAGCTGCAGAAAAAATAGCTACATCTGTTGGTAGATTATTTAAACTTTCTTTGAACATCTCTTCAGCTGTTTCAACACTTACAAAATTAACACCATCCAAAGGTTTAATGCTTGTCTTTCCAGAAATAAGTGTCGTATCAAATCCATTGTCTCTAAGACATTTGGCTATTTCATATCCTTGTTTGCCACTGGATTTATTTGTAATAAATCTTACAGGATCAATATATTCATTAGTTGGTCCGGCAGTAACTAAAGCTTTTAATTTTTTATTTTTATCTAAATTAGAAAAATAATTTTTAAGTGTGTTGACTATTTCATTTGGTTCTGTCATTTTTCCTTCACCGTATTCACCACATGCCATATCTCCTATCTCTGGCCCAATAATTTTGTATCCAAAGCTTTTTAATTTTAATATGTTTTCTTTAGTAGAAGGATGCTCCCACATTCTTACATTCATTGCTGGTGCTAAAAATATTTGTTTGTTAGAGGCTAATAAAACAGTAGACGCCAAATCTTCAGCATTTCCTGAGGCTACTTTAGATATGGTATTAGCTGTAATTGGTGCAACTAATACTGCATCAGCCCATCTTGATAAAGATATGTGGTCCATCTCAGCTTCGTTCTCTGCACTAAATATATCGTCATAAACTTTTTCTTGGGAAAGAGACGAAACAGATAGTGGAGTTACAAATTCTTTTGCATTTTTTGTTAATATAGTTTTTACACGAGCACCACTTTTCTTATATAATCTTATTAACTCAAGACTTTTGTAAGCAGAAATTCCACCACATATAATTAACAGTATTTTTTTATTCTCAAAATAATTCATCGTCGAGATTAAAATACTACTAATCCTAAAATTACAAGTAATAATAAACCAATGATTGATTGATTTCTGAAAGCTACCATTTCATTTTTTTTTGTATTTAGATCATTATACGTATTAGTATTTTGTGGAATTTGCCCACTTGCAAGAAATGTTAATGCTTGGTTTGCTTTATCCATTATTTGCGGCATTTCTGGTAATCTTTTTATAACTTCTGCAGAATTTTTTAGAGTTTCATTTAATGTTGTTATAGGATCTTTTGTTTCTTTAAGCCATTTTTCAAGAACAGGTCTTGACGTTTCCCAAATGTTTGTCTCTGGATTTAATCTTCTTGCAACACCTTCAACTACTACCATGGTTTTCTGTAGCATTAGCAACTGTGGTTGAGTTTGCATATTAAATTTTTCTGTCACATCAAAAAGTTGTTTGAGTAGTTTACCGCCAGATATATCTTTAATTGACTGACCAAATATTGGCTCTCCTATTGATCTTAGTGCTTGGGCAAGATCATCAACAGGCACTTCTTTTGGAACTAACCCTGCAGCCAAATGAACTTCAGCCACTTTTTTATAATCTCGTTTAATAAATCCATATAAAATCTCAGCAAGAAATTTTTTACTCAAATCATCAAGCCTTCCCATTATACCAAAATCGATAGGAACTATTTGACCACTATTATTTATAAAAATGTTACCTTGATGCATATCTGCATGAAAAAAACCATCTCTAACAGCATGTCTTAAAAAATGTTGAATAATATCTGATGCAATTTTTTTGGTATCTATATTTCTTTTTTCTAACTCTTCTGTTTCTCTTATAGAGACACCTTCAACCCAGTCTAAAGTCATTACATTTTCACTTGTAAAATTCCAATAAATTCTAGGAACTTGAAATCCACTGTCATTCTTAGTGTTTTCAGAATATTCATTAGCTGCAGCGGCTTCAAATCTTAAATCCATTTCTAAATTGGTTATTTCTTTTAGCAAATAAACAACCTCAACTAATTTAAGTCTTTTTGTCTTTTTGATAATTGACTCAGTTAAAAAAGCAAAAAGCATCAAAGCATCAATTTCTTCGTTGAATATTTTTTTTATATTTGGTCGTAAAATTTTTATAGCCACATCTTTAATTGTGCCATTATCATTTATTTGCGCTTTATGAACCTGAGCTATAGATGCTGCTGCCACTGGTTCAGATAGATTTATAATTGAATTAAAATTATCTTTCCCTAAATCTTTTTCGATTATTTCTTTAGCTTTAGATAATTCAAAGGGAGGCAAACGATCTTGTAAACTCTCTAGTTGCTTTGATAACTTTTCTCCTATTATATCCGGTCTAGTTGCCAGAAATTGACCTAATTTAATGAATGTTGTGCCCATAGATTGCAAGGAGTTTGATAATCTTTCACCTTCGGTTTCATTTACAAAAGAATTATCTTTTTTTGAAAATGATAAAGACAACAAATAGAATAAAATTTTTATTCCAATTGGTGGATTATGAAACTTTGTGAATATATTCAAAGCGTCAGATTTTGCTAATTTCCTTCCAAGCTTAAAAAGTATATATAATTTTTTAATCATATTTTCCAACCTGAATGAATGGCTACTATTCCACCAGAAAAGTTTCTATACTCACATTTAATAAAATTATTTTTCTCCATTAAACCCTTTAATTCCTCTTGATTAACAAATTCTTGGATACTTTTTATTAGATATTCATAAGGCTCTTTTTCACCAACCACAAATTTTCCTATTTCTGGAATTAATTTAGAGTATCTTTTATAGACTAAATCTAAGTTTAAATTTTGAATTTTTGAAAATTCTAAACAAAAAAATCTACCTCCTGACTTTAAAACTCTGTACGCTTCACTTAAGGATTTATTAATATTTTTTGTGTTTCTTAAACCAAAACTGATTGTGTAATAATCACATGAATTAGATTTTAAAGGCAATTTCTCTGCCGACCCCTTAATCCACTTGATATTTTTGTAATTTGATAATCTATTTTTTCCCTTTTTCAACATTCCTTCGTTGGGGTCAATACAAAATAATTCTATATTTTTATTTGAACTATTATCGATAAAAAGTTTTGCTATATCACCTGTGCCACATGCAACATCTGCTAGAATTTTATTTTTACCTGGGTTCATCCAATTTATTAAATTTCTTTTCCAGATTCTATGAATTCCAAGTGACATCAGATCATTCATGATGTCGTATTTATCATAAACTTTATCGAAGACACCTTGGACTAGACCTTTTTTATTTTGAAGATATTGTTGCATAAAATAAATAATATTAATTAATATAATAATAAATGCCAGAATTGCCAGAAGTAGAAGTTGTTAAAGAGTCACTAAGTAGAACAATAACAGGAAAAAAAATAAAAAAAGTAAGTATAAAGAATAGGAATTTAAGGTACAAAATAAAAAAAGGTTTTGAAACAAGACTTCAATCAAAATCAATAAAAAAAGTTAAGAGGTTTTCAAAATATATCATACTAGTTTTAAATGATGAAAAATTTTGCTTAATTCATCTTGGAATGTCTGGCACTATACATCTCTTAAGAAAAAATATTTTAAATCAAAAAACAAATGCAAGTTTTTATCATAGTCCTTATTTGCCAAAAAAACATAACCATGTGTTTTTGGAATTTGATAACATAAAAATTATATATAATGATCCCAGAAGATTTGGTTATTTCAAATTATTTGAAAACAAGAATAATTTAGTAAATTTTATAAATAACTATGGTCCTGAGCCTTTTTCATCAAAATTTAATCTCAACTACTTAAAAAAATATTTTTATAAAAAGAAAAAGAATATAAAAAATTTTCTTTTAGATCAAAAGTTTGTTTCAGGTTTGGGGAATATTTATGCAAGTGAAATTTTATTCAGCTCTAAAATAAATCCAAAAAAAAAAGCAAAATCTTTAAGTGAAAACGATTGTATTAATATTATTAAATATTCAAGAAAAATTTTAAATTTAGCGATAAAAAAAGGTGGGTCTAGTATTAGAGATTTTAAAAATATAGTTGGTAAAAATGGATCTTTTCAAGATAACTTTAAAGTATATAATAGAGAAAATAAGAGTTGTCTTTCACCAGGATGCAAAGGGACAATAAAAAAAAAATTTATCACTAATAGATCAACATTTTTTTGTAATATTTGTCAAAAATAAAAAATTATTATATTGACCGTATAAATTTCTCGTTATATACAATCGCGCTTATGGCAAACACTAAATCAGCTATTAAACGAATAAGACGTATATCACGTCAAACAACGGTAAATAAGTCTAGAAAAAGCAGGTTTAGATCTGCAATAAAAAAAATGAATTTAATTCTTGATAAAAAGGACAAAAAAGAAGCTTTAGCATTCTTGCCAAAATTAAACTCTGAATTGATGAAAATAGCAAAGACAGGGGTTATAAAAAAGCAAAACGCGTCAAGAAATATTTCTAGAATAACAAAAAAAATAAATTCCTTATAACAACTTTTAGTTTACTTAAAGAAATTACAACCCTAGAGATTATTTTTTCAATTAAAAAAAGGAATCTTTTATTTTTTTAGTCCCAAAATAAAAAAAAAATAAAAAAAGTAAATTTAAGATTACTAATTTTAAGTCCCTAAAAATAGATTCAATTATTAATTTATACAATTGTAAATTTTATTTTTTTTTGAGAATGAAAATAAATTTATTGCATTGAATTATGAATAGGAGTTTAACAGACTCTCATGAAAAATAATCTCTCAAACATTAAATCAGACAATATTAATAAAATCGATTGGAAATTATTACAAAATGAAATGAAAAATAAGTTTGGTTCTGAGATTTATGATAGTTGGTTAAAAAAAATTGATTTGGTTGATGAGTTTAAAAATTATGTTTTATTATCCGTTTCCACAAGATTTATCAGAGACTGGATAACCTCAAGATATTTAGATCAAATATTACAAATAATTAAATTATATAAAAAAGATATTTCCAGAATAGAATTTGTGATTAACGAGAATATAAAGAACAAAAAAACTGATGAAATAAAACCAGATAATTCATCTGATAATGAAAAGGTTTCTTTTATTAAAGATTCATATCTTCAATATAATCGAATTGATCCAAATAAAAACTTTGAGAATTTCTTGCTAGGGAAGAGTAATAAACTAGCTTTTGAAGCTGCAAAAAAAGTCTCAGAACAAATAGCTCATTATAATCCTCTATATATTTATGGTGGAGTTGGAATGGGTAAGACACATTTGTTAAATGCAATTGGATTAAGTTTGAAAGAAAAAAATAAAGTAATGTTTATTTCAGCTGAAAGATTTATGTATCAATTTGTAAAATCGATAAAATCTAATGATATGGTAAAGTTCAAAGAGTATTTTAGAAATACTGACATATTTTTGATTGATGATATTCAATTTATGAATGGAAAAGAAGCTATGCAAGAAGAGTTTTTCCACACATTTAATGTTTTGTTAGAGAAAGGATCACAAATTATAGTATCAGCAGATAGACCACCAAATAAATTAACTAGAATACAAGAGAGAATTAAATCTAGATTTTCAGGAGGACTAGTAGTTGATATTCAAAATGCTGATTTTGAATTAAGATACAATATAATAAAATCCAAAAATGAAGATCTTGGAATTCATGATCCAAATAATATTAAAATCAGTGATGAGATCATAAAATTTATTAGCACTGAAGTTAACACTAGTATCAGAGAACTTGTAGGTGCATTTAACAGAATAGTATCTTTCTCAAGAATTTATGGAAAAACACCTTCAATGTCAGAGGTAAAAGTAATATTAAAAGATCTATTAAATTTAACAGAAAATAAAGTTGATATAGACAATATTCAAACAATAGTCTGTAAATATTTTAAAATAAGTAAAAACGAAATGTTGTCACCAAGAAGGTCAAGATACCTTGTAAGACCAAGACAAACTGCTATTTATTTAGCAAAAATGCTGACATCTAAATCTTTACCAGAGATAGGTCGATCATTTGCTAATAGAGATCATACAACTGTTATTCATTCAGTTAAAACAATAGAAAAATTAAGAAAAGACGATAATGAATTAAATTTAAGCATTGATAGCCTAAAGAATAAAATATTATACAAACAAGAAAATGAAATTTAGTGTTAATCAACAGGATTTGCAAAAATCTTTAGGTTATTGTCAGGGTGTAATAGAAAAAAGAAGCACTTTACCTATACTTTCAAACATCTTGATAGAGGCAGCAAATTCTAAGTTAAAAATTACAGCAACAGATTTAGATTTAATATTTGTAAATGAAATTTCAAATATTAAAATTTTTGATGAAGGCAAAACAACCACTTCTTCATCAATTATGTTTGATATTGTAAGAAAAATACCCTCTGGTAGTCAGATAAATTTTGAAAACACTGGCGAAAGTAAATTACAATTAGAATCAAATAAATCTCTATTCAATTTAAATTCAATTAATGCATCTGAATTTCCAATTACAGATGAAAATTTCAATGAAAATGAATTTACTATAAATTCAAAAGATTTATTAAAACTTTTAAATAAATGTAAATTTTCGATTTCGAATGATGAAACAAGGCATTATCTTAGTGGTATTTTTTTCCATCAGACCCAAGCAGATGATAAGAATTTTTTAACTGCAGCCGCAACAGATAGCCATAGAATGTCTATCTCAAAAATAAGACTAAGAAACAAAATTGAATTTGAACCAATAATACTTCCAAAAAAAACCATATTTCAATTATGTTCTCTTCTAGAAGATTATGATGGCGAGGTTAAAGTCTCAAATATTAAATCCAAAATTAAATTTGAACTTAATAATAGTATTTTGATATCTAAATTAATCGATGGAAAATTCCCTAATTATATTCAAGTTATTCCTAGAGAGAATCAAAAAAAACTTGAAATAGATCTAAAATCTTTTCTAAATTCCGTCGACAGAGTAGCATCAGTTTCTCTAGATAAAAAAGATGGTGTAAAATTTAATTTGACTAAAGATAATTTAGATTTATCTGTCAATAACACTAACAGTGGTGATGGTAAAGAAAGCCTATCTGTAAAATTTGAGACAGATTTAGATATAAGTTTTAACTCTAGATACTTGCTTGACATAGCATCCCAACTAAATGGTGATAATATTGAAATATATTTGAAAGATACTGGATCTCCTGCGTTAATAAAAGATCCTGCAGACTTTGACAGTATTTATGTTGTAATGCCTATGAAAGGTTAGTTACTAAGACCAAGCTCGGAATAAATTTCTTTTTGCAATAATTTTACAAATTCTGTTTCTTCGATACCTGTATTAATTGGTTTTAAAATAGAAATAGTAATCGTTTTATTGGGCTTCATCTTCCCAGATTTTGGCCATACTCTTCCAGAGTCAATAGCGACGGGTTGACATTTTACATTTAATTCTCTGTAAATTCTTCCAACTCCCTTTTTAAAAGGAATAATTTCATCTGGTAGAACTCGAGTAGCTTGTGGAAAAATTATTACAGGTCTTTTTGTTTTTTCCATAACTTCTTTAATTTTTTCAGTAAAATTAAGGTTTTCTTTAGAAACTTTATTTCTATTCACAGAAATAGAATCTATCTTTCTTAAATACCAACCAAATATCGGAATATTTAATAGTTCTTTTTTAAGAATAAAAATTGGTGAATTAAATATTGTTTGTAAAAAAAAAGTTTCAAACATCGATTGATGAGAGCATGCGATAAAGAAATTTTCGTTATTAATTATGTTTTCTTGACCTTTTATTAATATGCTGGTTGAGTAAAAAATTTTTAAACAGAATGAGGACCAGTATCCAAAAAGTTTACCTCCAAAAAGAGTGATTTTCTTTGGTAGTAATAAAGATGGAAGAAAAATAATACATATTAAAATTAATCCAGAAAAAAATATACTTTTAAAGAGGATATTTCTCATTATAAGTTTTAAGTTAGATAATATCTGTTATTTTTTGTCTTTTTCTTATAATCTTTACTTTATTTCCTTTAATCAAAATTTCAGCAGGCCTTAATCTAAGATTATAATTAGATGATAATGAATAACCATAGGCACCTGTATCACAAATAATCATAATATCATTTTCTTTTATATTCTGAAATTTCCTTTCTGTTAAAAATTTATCAGTTGTTTCACATACTGGGCCTACAAATTCTAATATTTTCTTTGATCGTGACATATTTCTTAGGGATGGAATTATCCTATGTTTTGCATTATACAAAGCTGGTCTTATCAAATCATTCATTGCCGCATCTAATATTACAAATATTTTTGTTTTGTTATGTTTTAAATAAATTACTTTAGATGCAAGTATACCAACATTTCCAATTATAGATCTTCCAGGTTCAAAAATTATTTTACAATTGTATTTATTTTTAAATTTAATTATTGATTTTTTATATTTTGTGTAATTAAGTTTTTTCGTTTTATTATCATAGTTTATCCCCATCCCACCACCTAAATCAATGATCTCAAATTTATAATCTAAATTTTTTAAAAGTTTATCAAGGACATTTAGCATTTTTTCGTAGGGTTTGTGGTTTAAGATTTGACTACCGATATGAACGCTTAAGCATTTAATATTTATAAATTTTGATTGTTTCATCAAATTAATAATTTTTACAAAAGTCTTTTTATCTACACCAAATTTATTTTCACTTTTACCAGTTGAAATTTGTTTCAATGTTTCAGCATCTGTATCTGGATTTAATCTTAATCCTATATCAACAACTTTATTTAGTTTTTTTGCAGCCGCTTCAATCGCCAAAACTTCACTCAATGACTCAGAATTTATTAATAATATTTTTTGCTTAATTGCGTACTCAATTTCATCTCTTGTTTTACCAACTCCAGAGAAAACTATCTTATTTTTATGAATACCAGCTTTAAGTGATGCATATAATTCACCCTTTGAAACTACATCTGCCCCAAGGTTAAGTTTTTTAATTTCTTTTAATAGTGAAATATTTGAATTAGATTTTACAGAAAAACAAATTAAAGGTTTAATTTCCTTAAAAGCTTTTTTAAAATTCTCTACATTTTCTCTTAAATTTTTATAAGAGTAGCAGTATAGAGGTGTATTAAATTTTTTTGTCAGACTCTCAATGTTTTTTCCTTCAATAAAAAATTTATTGTTTATATATTTCATAATACTTTTTGAATATTCTTATTTAATTTAGATTTATACTCTGGATCGCCTTTACGCCCACAAGCAACTACAAAATATAAACAAAGTATAATAATTAAAATTTTTTTACTCATTTTTTGCTTTTTTTTATCATTTTCTTAACGTTCTCAAAAGAAGTTCCACCATAAGATTTTTTTGAATTAATTGAATTTTCCAGATTTAGTATTTTATAAACATTTAATGTAAGTTTTGGCTCAATTTGATTTATTTCTTTCAATTGTAGTTCGTGAAGCTTTTTGTTTTTTTTTTCAGCTAGATTAATTATTTTTGCTGTTTGTATGTATGCCTTTCTAAATGGATATCCAAGTTCTCTTACAATGTAATCAGATAAATCTGTAGCTGTAGTAAATCCTTTTTCCGCAAGGGATAGCATACTTTTTTTATTTATTATTAAATTTTTTAACACATCATTCAACAATGACAGGGATATTTTTAATTGATCATTTGTTTTAAAAACAATTTCTTTGTCGTCCTGTAAATCTTTAAAATATGATAAGGGTAAGCCCTTTAATATTGAAATCATAGAATTGATATTTCCAATAAATATTCCAGTTTTACCTCTCAAATATTCCAATGGATCAGGATTCTTTTTTTGTGGCATTATAGACGAACCGGTTACTAATTTATCATTTAAAGTTATCATGTTAAATGCATCAGAATTCCAAATTATGAGTTCTTCAGCAATTCTAGAAATGTGTAAAGAACAAGCTAGAGAAGAATACAAAAAGTCTAAAACAAAATCTCTATCAGATACAGTATCCACAGAATTGTTTGTTGGCTTTTTAAATTTAAGTTTTTTTGTGGTGTAATTTCTGTCAATTTTAAAAGAAGTGCCAGATAAAGCCCCTACACCTAAAGGATTTTCATCTAAAAATTCTAAATTATTCTTAAATTTTTTCTTATCTCTCTTAAACATTTCAACATATGCTAGTAGATAATGTGCTAAAGATAGTGGTTGTGCATTTTTTAAATGTGTAAATCCTGGCATAATTGTTCTGATATTTTTTTGTGCAAGATTTAGAATATTTGAATTTGTATTATCTAATAAAATTATTATTTTTTTTGTTGCTTCTTTTAACCATAATTTTAGGTCGGTAATTACCTGATCATTTCTAGATCTAGCAGTATGAACATATCCAGCATCATCACCAATCAGTTCAAATAATCTGTTTTCTATATTCATATGAATATCCTCTAAATTATAATCAAAATTGAACTTTTTTTTTACAATTTCATTTTTAATTCTTTTTAATCCCCAGATTATTTTATTCTTTATTCTGAAATTTATAATTTTCTGTTTGTGAAGCATTTCGACATGAGCAATTGATCCTTCGATATCTTCTTTAAATAGTCTTTTATCTACTGGCAATGAACCACCAACTTTTTTAAATAAAGTTGAGGCATTTTTCTTAATTCTGGTCCCCCAAATTGGTTTATTGTTTTTATTTTTACTCATGTTATTCAATTAAAAATCTATGAAATTTATATTTATATCCATTAAAATAATATTTCTTTACTTCATATCATTTAGCTCTTCATATTCAATAGAAGCGCCAAATATAAAAAATCTGATAATTTATGAGGAAAAACAAAAAATTAAGTTTTTTGACTTTTTAAATGAGGCTGGAAATAAAGTTAATTTGAAAGATTTTAAATCTGAATTAATTATTTTGAATTTTTGGGCAACATGGTGTGCTCCATGTAAAGAGGAAATGCCATCTTTAAACAACCTCCAAATAAGAAATGATGAAAAAAAAATAAAGATTATCCCAATAAATATAGGTGGAGAAAATATTGGTACATCAAAGAGGTTTTTTGATGACCTGCTTATTGAAGAATTACAAGTTTTTGTTGGTGATGGTGCTGTAATTGCAAAAAATTTAAAATTAAGAGGAATACCCACAACACTATTTGTTGATAAAGATGGTTATGAGTTTGCAAGAATAGTTGGTTCAATAGATTTTAACAGTGATGAATTTTTAAAATGGTTAGATGAATTAAATTAATTCTTATAAAAGTAAGCTAATGCTACGAGCACAATTATAGCAACAAATTGCAGTAAGACTCTAAGCTGCATTAATTTGTTAGATGTTTTTTTATCTCCATCTCCTTTAAAAAGAGTTCTAATTCCAAGAATTAAGACTACAGCTACAGCTGCAAGCAAAACAATCGCTGCAATTTTAACAAATATTTCAGAAATCATACTTTGATTTTAGTTTCTTTTTAAAATAAAAAAACATAATTACTTATCTATGACATTTTGCCTTGAATCAACAATTATAAAACCTGAAAATGGTTCTGACATCAAAAATGCGGTAATTTTACTTCATGGATATGGTGGAGATGGAAAAGATATAAGCATGTTAACTCTAAATTGGAAAAGGTTTTTAACCAATACAGTATTCTTATGTCCGAATGGACATGAACCATGTAAAATTAATCCAATTGGTTATCAATGGTTTGATTTAGAAACAAATGATAAAAATTATATTTTAAATGAAGTAAAAAAAGCTGAAGATAAATTAAGAAAATACATTGAAGAAGTTAAAGCAGAATATAATTTGGAAAATTCAAAGATATGTTTATCTGGATTTAGTCAGGGGTGCATGATGTCAATAAACTTGGGCTTAACTTCTAAAGATCCCTTTAATTGTATTGTTGGATTTTCTGGAAAGATTATAGATAGAGAGGATCTTAGTTTAAGATTAATTTCTAAAACAAAAACCTTATTAATTCATGGTGAAAAGGATGAAATAGTTCCACCCTATAATTTATTGGAAGCAAAAGATTTTTTTACACGCAATAATATTAGTATAGAAACTTTAATGATCAAAGACTGCGACCATCATATACCAGTTGAAGCTTCAAGTAATGCATTAAAATTTATCAAAGATAATTTTGATATTTAAAGAGAATTAACTTTTTTGTTACATTGATTAATAATAATATATAATATATTAAATATTTATGACTTTGATGATCAATGAAAACCTTTCACTTGAAAAATGTCCGGCTCTAGTTCTTAATGCAGACTACAGACCATTAAGTTATTATCCTTTATCATTATGGTCATGGCAAGACGCTATTAAATCTGTATTTTTAGATAGAGTCTCAATTGTAAGTCATTATGATAGAATGATAAGAAGCCCATCATTCTCTATGCAGTTACCGAGTGTTATTGCATTAAAATCTTTTATAAAGCCTCGTTCAAATCCAAATTTCACACGGTTTAATGTTTTCTTAAGAGATAAGTTTAGTTGTCAATATTGTGGGAGTAATGATGAACTAACTTTTGACCATCTTCTTCCAAGATCAAAAGGTGGGAAAACTGATTGGGAAAACGTTGTTACCGCTTGTTCAGCCTGTAACGTAAAAAAAGGTGGAAGATTATTAAAAAATTCAGGTATGAAGTTAAATCAATGGCCTTTTCAACCAACAACAGAAGATCTTCATAGAAATGGGAAGAATTTTCCTCCTAATTTTCTACACAGCAGTTGGATGGATTATTTATATTGGGATGTGGAATTAGATCCTAGTTAAATTTTTTCAGAGATATTTATAGCAATTTTTGAGCCAGTTTTAATAATTTTATCCATTACTGAATATAATCCTTTTTTTGTCGCACCGTGCTCATATGCAATATCTTTATGTTCTAATTCATCAGCTCTAAATTTTTTAATTTTTTCTCTAAGTTTTTTCTCGTCATCTTGTAATTGATCTATTTGACTTTGGTAATGTTTATCAATTACTTCCTCAACAGAGGCTGTGCACAGCATTGCTGCTTTTTTCCCTAATATTGTTGAGCCAAAACCCAAACCTACTCCCAATAGGTCCCATAGTGGTAAAAATTTAGTTGGTTTTATATTTCTTTCTCTGATTTCATTTTCAAAAAAATCACTATGTTCTTGCTCATGCTCTCTCATTTCTTCCACTAATTTTAATAGTTCAGGATCTTTTTTGAATGTTTTAAGTGCTAAAAGTTGACCTTCATATATTTTAATTGCTCCTCTTTCACCTGCGTGATCAACTCTAATAAATTCTTCTAATTTTTTCTTGTTAGTCTTTTTCATAAACAAGAGCTCTTAGCGAAAATAATACAATTAGTAAAGATGTTAAAAAATTCAATCCAGATAAAGAAATGCCTAAAATAGTAAACTCTACATCTTTACAATTTTTAACCATTCCAAGATTTTCGATTATTTTTTCTTTATTCGTGATATCTAAATTTGTGTTAGTGCAACCAGCAAATTCATCAAAAAAACCATTTTCTATACCAAAATGATATCCTGCAAGAGCAGTGCTTATTGTGAATACAATGATTAAAGCAATTAATATTCTATCAGATTTAAAATAGTTATATCCCAAAAAACAAATAAAGATCGATACTAAAAAAGGAATTCTTTGATAAATGCATAATTTACATGGCAAATATCCAAGAACTTTTTCAATATAGATCGCAGATAATATGGCAATAATTGAGTATATAAAAATTAATAAATAAATATTTTTTCTTTTTAAAATAAAATTCATTTTAGTTCATAAAATTTTGTAAAAATTTATAAATTAAAAAAGCAAAAACTATTAATACAATTGAGACTATAATTGAAACTTTAAGCAGCTTTTTTTCAATTATTGTTTTCATAGTTGGACCAAAATTTCCAACCAAAAAAGCTATTATAAAAAATCTAGATCCTCTTGTTAGTAAAGAGACAATTATAAAATAAAAAACATTAAATTGAACAAACCCACTAGTTATTGTGAGTAATTTAAATGGGATGGGTGTAAAACCCGCTATAGCTAGCAACGTTACCCATGCAAAAGCACCTCCATCTGATGAAATTTTATCTTTTAAAAATGAAGTATTATCTACTCCGTAAAGCTCAAAAATCTTAACACCAATTTCATTGAAAAAAACATATCCTATGAAATATCCCAAACACGCACCTAAGACCGATCCTGTCGTTGCGATAATTGCTATCCTCATCCATCTTTGTTTATCGGCAATGGTCATAGGAATAATAAGAACATCTGGCGGAATAGGAAATATGAAGCTCTCAATAAAAGATATAAATCCTAAAATTTTTTTAGAATTTTTATGTCCTGCGAGTTTAATTGTTTTACCAAATAGTTCCCTAAACATATTTTCTTTTAATACAAATAGTGTTTTAATACTATTATTTATATCTTATGAAATTAAAAATAAATGGGCGAATGGCGGAACTGGTAGACGCGTTGGACTCAAAATCCAATAGTAGCAATACTGTGAGAGTTCGATTCTCTCTTTGCCCACCAAAAAATATATGAACTTAAAAAAAATTAATAATTTAACTGAACTATTTTTTGATCAATTTAATAGACAAACTAATAAAGACAAAATCTTATTGTCAACTTTAGGTGATAAAAGAAAAAATTATTCTTGGAAGGAAACACATGATCTTATTAATTTAGTTTCTAATGAATTAAAAAAAGTAATATCAAAAGGTGATAGATGTTTATTAATTTCTGAAAATAGACCTGAATGGTTTATCACAGACTTGTCTATTATGTTATCAGACGGGATAACTGTTCCAGCTTACACAACATATGCAGAAAATGACTACAATTATATTCTTAACGATTGCACACCAAGTGTAATTTTCATCTCAAACATTGAACAATTCAATAAATTGAAAAACATTATTAAGGACAAAAAATTTATAAAAAAAATATTTTCTTTTGAAAAATTACCAAATGTAGAAGTTGAATATAGTAATTTTGCGGACTTAATCCAAAATAGTAATAAAAAAAATTTGTCAACCCATAAATCCCTAGCTTTAAGAAAAGATCCGTCTTGCATAATTTATACTTCAGGCACGCAAGGAAATCCCAAAGGAGTTATTTTGAGTCACGGTGGTATCTTAAATAATTGTGAGGGTGCAATAGATATTCTAAAACCATTATTATCAAAAGATCAACCGAGGTTTTTAACATGGCTCCCACTTTCACATTCATATGAGCATACTGTTCAATTTGTACAAATCACAGTAGCAGCTAGAATTTTTTATGCAGAGAGCATTGATAAATTAGTTAAAAATATGGGTGATTGTTCACCAGAAATTATGACAGCTGTACCAAGATTTTATCAAAATCTTTATCAAAAAATTAATGCAAGTTTTAAAAAAGCTACAGGATTGAAAAAAAAATTAGTAGATAAAATGTTAGAATTAGGTCTAAAAAAAATAAAAAAAGAAAAATTATCTATTTTTGAAAAAATACAGGATATTATTCTAGAGAAACTAGTAAGAAATAAAATAAAATTACAATTTGGTGGAGCTCTTAAAACATTTGTTTCTGGAGGTGGAGCCTTAGATAAAGAGGTTGGCTATTTTCTGAATGCTATTGGTTTGCCAACTCTACAAGGTTATGGACTAACAGAAACTTCTCCGGTGGTAAGCTGCAATCCAATAGATGATATTAGAATAGATACTGTTGGTCCGCCATTCAAAGGCAATGATGTAAAAATAGCAGAGGATGGCGAAATTTTAGTAAAAGGTGAAAATGTAATGTTGGGTTATTGGAATAATAAAGAAGAGACCGAAAAAGTCTTAAAGGATGGTTGGCTTCACACAGGAGATATTGGAGTATTTGAAAATAAATTTTTAAAAATTACTGATAGAAAAAAAGATATTCTAATTACTCCTGGAGGGGATAATATTTCTCCATTAAAAATTGAAAATGAATTAGTAAATTTAGAATTTATTGATCAAGCTGTAGTTTATGGAGATAATAAACCTTATTTGGTAGCATTATTAGTTTTAAATGACGAATTTAATAATTCTACAAATGATCAAATTCAAAGTGCAATAGACAATTTGAACAATAATCTTTCAAAAATAGAAAATATTAAAAAGTTTTTTCTAACTAAAGAAAAATTTTCAATTGAAAATGGAATGTTAACACCAACATTGAAGTTAAAAAGATATAAAATTATAAATAAATATAAAAATGATTTTGAAAAACTTTATTAACAATAAAAAAAAGTTGTTTATTAATCGCTATTTTACTTAACTTTCTTTAATAATTTTTTTTTAATTTTTTTAAAAAAAAAATTAAAATTTCAAAAAATTATGTAATTGACATAACTATTCAAAAAAAATACAAAAAGGTAATTAAACGAATCAAAAAGATTCGTAATAAAAAAAGGGAGCTAAAGATGGCTAAAAGAAGAAAAAAAGCTGCTAAAAAGAAAACTAAGAAAAAAGCTAAGAAAAAAGCTAAGAAGAAAAAAAGAAGATAGTTTAGTATTCTTTTTATTAAATAACGCTTCTCATGGCGCTTGCGTGAGAAGCGTTTTTTTTACTCAGCTATTTCGTCTGAAACTTCTTCTTCAGTTGGTTTGGCTTCAACTTTTTGTACTTGTTTCTCAAGGTTTCTTTTAAGTGCTTTATCTAATTTCTTTTGAGTATCTTCTAAGCTCATATTTAGAACTATTTTAAATTCAGTTAATATTCTATCATAGGCTTTTTCAAAAAGTTGTCTTTCGCTATACGATTGATCTACCATCAAATCATCTCCTTTATTTAAATCCCTCACAACCTCTGCCAGATCATAAATCTTACCTGATGAAATTTTTGCTTCATATTCTTGTGCACGCCTACTCCACATGCTTCTTTTAATTTTAGGCTTACTTTTTAAAATACTTATACATTTATTAACTTGATTAATAGTAGCTAAAGGCCTTAAATGAGATTGTTTATTTACTGGTACCATTCCATTTGCTTTATCCTTTTCAAATTTTAAAATATAGGTCTCAATATCTATACCTCCTATATTCATTCGTTTGAATTCAGTAATTTGTCCAACTCCATGTTTTGGGTAAACAACATGATCTTTAATTTTATACTCTTTTTTTTCGGTATCCTGTTTTTTTACTTTTTTAATTTCTGGTTTTTGTTCGTTACTTTTAGGTATTCGCAATAAGTTTGTATTTGCTTCTGAATTATCCTTTTTATCTTTTTTTATAGATTTTGATTTAGTTATTGGTTTTGATATTGTATTGGAAACTTTATTTTTTTTTACTTTTTTTACAATTTTTACATTTTTTGATTTCGGTTTAGGTTTTAATTTTGCTGCCTTTACAACAGATTTTATTTTTTTTTTTTTATTTATATTTTTTTTTGTTTTAAATGTTTTCTTCAAAGTATTTATCAAACTTATTTTTTTCATCTTTATAATTTTCATGATCTGGCAAAGGTTCTTTAGCTTCAGAAATGTTCGGCCAGATTTCTGAATATTTTTTATTTATTTCTAACCATTTTTCGCTTCCTGTTTCAGTATCTGAAATAATAGCATCTATTGGACACTCAGGTTCACAAACGCCACAATCTATACACTCATCGGGTTTAATTACAAGCATATTTTTTCCTTCATAGAAGCAATCAACAGGACAAACATCTACGCAAGTTGTATGTTTGCATTTTATACATTTATCATTAACCAAATATGTCATTGATTAGATTTAACTTTTTCTTTTATATCGCCCACAACTTTTGCATCAAGATAAAGCAATCCTGATAATCTTCTCATTAGATTACTTTCATACATATCAGCTTTTTCATCTGAATAAATAATATTCCACAATGCCTCTATAACGATTTTTTTCTCTTCAAGACTTTTATTTTTTACTTCCTTAGTAAATTCTAAAATTTGATTTGTATCCTGTTCCCTTAATTCTGCGTCTTTTATTATTTCATCTAAGTTATTTTCTTTTGCACCCATTTCAATTAGTGCACTTTTTATTATTGATCTTTCTTTTTCAGTAAAATTTTCGTCAATTTTAGCTGAGTGTATTAGCAGAGCAGCAATACTAATTAAAGATAAATGATTTTCATCATTTTTATTTTCTTTTTCTTTATTAAATAAACTAAACATTATTTTAAGTTTAATTGGTTTAATACACTGAATGGATTATTAGAATAGTCCTTTTTGTCATGCTTTCTAATAATTTTCTTTTTTGAAGGTAGATATTTTATAAAGAATTCTTTATCTTTTTCATAAATTTTGTAATCCATTTTTTTTAAAAGTCTTATAAAATTTTCTTTTGAAACACCCAATAGGTTTAACATTTCAGGAATAACTTTTATTTCTTTCTTTTCGTCTTTTTCAGAATTAAAAATTAATAAAAATAACCGTTCGAGAATATCTATCCTCACATAAATATCATCAAATTTTTCAAAACCACAAAGTAACATAAATTCTTTATTTGCAGATTTCATATTGTTTAGAAAATTTAATCCGAAGGTCGGGGGTGATAAATTCAAAAATTTATTATTGTAACTTTTCCATAACAATATCCTCAATGAAACTGCGCTTGGTTTAAATAACTTAAATAAAAAAATATGGTATCTTCCAAATTTTACACCTAATTTTCTTAATTTTTTTCTATCATCTTGATTAATTTTTTTTAAGTATTCAGAAATATTTGATCTTTTTATAACACCATTATTTTCATAAAGCCTGTAAGCTAATGCTCTAAGTTCAGGATTATTTTCTTTGATATTTTTTAACTCAATTAAACTATTCAGTTCAGTTTCAATTTTTTTTATTATCCATCTATTTAAATAATCACTTAAATTATTTCTTTCATTATTTTCAATCATTTCATCTATTATTAAGTCGATTTTGGGATTAAGATAATCAGTTCCGGCTACAACTTTTGCAATAGGATCATTTCTCCAATAGATTTTAAAGTCATCCTTTAATTCTATAAGTCCTGTGTCCATTATTTGTTGAATTCTGTTAATTATCTCTGGACCAACGTTCTGTCTAGCAGCTTTTTTTAACGATTTAATATCTGCATCTAAAGCATCTACTTTTAAATCTAGATTTAGCTTTAAACCTTTTAAAATTCCAATATATTGACCATTAATCAATACCTTTTCTTTTTCAACAATTTCAGTTTTTAACTCAATATCTTGCTTTAATCCTTTTGCTAATACGCTGGCTCTTTTATCTATAAATGTTTTTGTTAATTCATCATGAAGTCTATCCGATAATTTATCTTCCAAGTTTTTAGTTCTTTCAATCCAATAATCCTGGTTTTCAACCCAGTTAGATTTATTAGCAACATACGACCAGGTTCTTACATTAGATATTCTATTTGATATAGAGTCTACATTTCCATCAAGTTTATCAAGCATGGAAAGCTGTTCTTTCATGTAATAATTAGGTATTTTTTTTTTTTCACCTGTCAAAAAATTAAATACTTTACTGACAACTTCTAAATGATGACCGTAAGTTTTTTTAACAAAATCCGGTATCTGACAGCATTCCCAGAGAATTTTTAATATATTTGAATTATTCTCTATATTACTATTTTTTTCCTTTAAAAAATACTTTAATACTTTTTCGTCCTCGCACTCTCCAACCCTTCTTAACCAATCTGCATCGGGTTTTTCATCTAATGATTTCATTAGATTTTCTTTGTTGTTGAATTTTAAATTTGAATTTCTCCAAAATATATTTTGTATTTCTGGAAAATTATGATTTTCTAAAAATTCAATCTCTTCTGCTCTAATTTCATCGCAATCTCCAGTAATTCCGAAACTACCATCATTTAAATATCTGCCAGCTCTTCCTGAAATTTGTCCGATTTCAGAGATTTTTAATCTTCTTATTTTTTTTCCATCAAATTTCTTTAAGTTTGAGAAGTAAACATTATCTAAGTCCATATTAATTCCCATCCCGATAGCATCTGTTGCAACAAGATAATCGACATCACCTGATTGATATAAATTTACTTGAGCATTTCTAGTCTTAGGACTAAGAGATCCCATTACGATTGCAGCTCCACCTTTTTGCCTTCTGATAAGTTCTGCAATAGCATAAACTTCCTCTGTTGAAAAAGCGATAACAGCACTTTTTCTCTCAACTCTTGAAATTTTTTTATGTCCAACAAATGAAAGCTTGGATAATCTTTCTTTATTTATAAACTCAATATCATCATCAAGTTTTTTGATAATACTTTTTATAGTATTGGAACCCATTAGCATTGTTAATTTCTCACCTCTGAGATTTAATAATCTATCTGTAAAAATATGACCTCGTTCGTTATCCGAGCACATTTGAATTTCATCTATTCCCACAAAATCTAAAACTTTATCCACAGGCATTGACTCTACAGTGCACAAAAAATACTTTGCATTAATTGGTATAATTTTCTCTTCACCAGTAATAAGAGCAACTTGAGATACATCTACCTTCTGTATAATCTTGTCATATACTTCTCTTGCTAAAAGTCTTAAAGGAAATCCTATCATTCCAGATTCAAAGGAGAGCATTGTCTCTATAGCTAAAAAAGTTTTACCAGTGTTTGTAGGTCCTAGTACTGCAGTTATCTTATATTTTGACATATCAACTTTTAGTATGATCTTTTTTTGGCCTACTATATTTTGTTACTCAAAAAGAACAAAAATAGACTAAAACTAGTCCGAATCAGATAGTAAAAAGTTCTCATTTTCAATTTATAACAACTAAGGTTAGCATAAATTTTACAATATAAATATAAATTTTTAATGCCAAAAAAACTTTGGGAACCGTCTGAAGCACTTATAAAAAGTTCGAATTTATTTAAATACGAGAATTTTGTTTCAAAGAATTATAAATATAATTTTTCAGGAAATTATAAAAAGTTACTTCATTGGAGTTTAAAAAATCCTAAGGATTTTTGGAATTCTATTTGGAATTACTTTAAAATAATTGGGGCAAAAACTAATAAATTTAAATTAAAAAAAGATCTTATTAATAGTAAATTTTTTGTTAATTCAAAATTGAACTTTGCAGAAAATCTTTTAGTTAAAAATTCAAATCAAAAAGCTATTTCGTTTGTTAGTGAAAATGGCTTTAGAGAGCAAAAGACTTGGAAAGAACTTAATATTCAAGTAAAAAAAATAATTACATTTTATAAAAAAATAAATATTTTTGAAAAAGATAGAATAGCTGCATATACTCCAAATCAGATAGAAACAGTAGAGTGTTTTTTAAGTGCTAGTGCTATAGGAGCTATCTGGAGTTCATGTTCACCTGATTTTGGTGTACCTGGAGTTATAGAACGTTTTTCCCAAATTAAACCTAAATTATTAATTATAACTGATAAATATTACTATAATGGAAAGGAAATAAATATTATTGAAAGATTGCCTAAAATATTAAAAAAAATAAAAAGCATTAAATCAGTATTAATTTTAAATTACCCTGGAAAAAAATTAAAAAAAATTAAAAAAATAAAAAACACTAAATTTTATTATTTCTCCGTGATTAAAAATCTTGAAATAAGTAGAAGTAAATTACAAAAATTTGATTTTGACCACGAACTAACAATTTTATACTCAAGTGGCACAACAGGTAAACCAAAATGTATTTGTCATCGATCTGGTGGAGTTTTGTTACAACATTTGAAAGAACATCAATTACATTGCAATATAAAACCAAACGATAATGTATTTTACTTTACAACTTGTGGATGGATGATGTGGAATTGGCTTGTTACAGCCTTAGCATCTAAAGCTTCAATATTGTTGTTTGATGGATTTCCTATGCATAAATCTCCTGAGTTATTGTTAAAAATTGCAAATAAAGAGAAAGTTACTCTATTTGGTATAAGTGCAAAGTATATTGATCAACTTATTCAACATAAAGTAAAAGTAAAAGATAAAATAAAACTCAAATCCTTAAAAACAATTTGCTCTACAGGATCTCCCCTTTCTAAAGATGGTTTTGAATTTGTTTATAAAAATATAAAAAAAAATGTTCATTTAGCTTCTATTTCTGGAGGAACAGATATTGTTTCCTGTTTTGTAAATGGAAACATTTATTCAAAGGTAAATAGTGGTGAAATACAAAACAATGGTCTTGGTATGGATACAGCAGTATTTTCTGAAAAAGGTAAATCAATTTTAAATAAAAAAGGAGAATTAGTATGCAGAAACTCTTTTCCATCTATGCCTTTAAAATTTTGGAATGATCCTGGAAAAGTTAAATATAAAAAAGCTTATTTTTCAAAATTTAAAAATATTTGGCATCATGGAGATTATGCCGAGAGAAAGAATAATGGGTCTTATATTATTTATGGAAGATCTGATGCAACATTAAACCCAGGCGGTGTTAGACTTGGCACAGCTGAAATTTATTCTGTTGTAGAAAAATTTAAAGAAGTAAAAGAGTGTATCGCAGTAGGTCAATCTTGGGATAATGATGTAAGAATAATACTTTTTGTAATATTATCAAAAAATAATAGATTAGATGAAAAATTAATTTCGAAATTAAAAACAACAATTAGATATGAGGCTTCCCCAAGACATGTACCTGCTAAAATAATTGCAGTAAATGATATTCCCAGAACTAAGAATGGTAAAATTGTAGAGGTAGCTGTTAAAAATATAATAGATGGCAACAAAATAAATAATATTGAAGCATTATCGAATCCATCTGCTTTAAATGAATATAAAAATCTTATTGAATTAAAATCGTAATGATCAAAGATACAATCAAAAACCTTAGTTTATCAGCAACGCTAAAAATAAATGAAAAATCAAAAGTTATTGAAATTGAAGGAAAAAATATTATTAAGTTTGGATTTGGACAATCACCATTTCCAGTTCCGATTACTATTGTTGAAGAATTAAAAAAAAATGCACATCAAAAAAGTTATTTACCTATCCAAGGATTAGATAAATTAAGAGGTTCAATCGCAAAATATGAGTCAAAAAAGAAAAATTATAATTTTGACTCAGATCAAGTCATAATAGGTCCTGGTACCAAAGAGCTTATGTTCTTGATGCATTTAGCATTTGAAGGCGAAGTCTTGTTGCCAGCTCCAAGTTGGGTATCTTATAAGCCACAATCAATAATAGCTAAAAATAACTATAATTGGATACAAACATCTCCTGAGAATAATTGGTTTCCTAAAGCTCAAGAAATAGAAAAAATTATTTTGAAAAAACCAGATAAAAAATATCTTTTATTTCTTAATTCTCCAAATAATCCATCAGGACAAGTATGCGAAAATTTAAAAGAAATTTCTTTAATAGTAAAAAAGTATAATATTTTAGTTTTATCAGATGAAATTTATTCTGAATTAACATTTGATGAAAATTATATTTCTATTTTCGAACTCTGCCCTGATAATGTTGTA
Source organism: uncultured Pelagibacteraceae bacterium (assembly GCA_902543575.1). Lineage (GTDB taxonomy): Bacteria > Pseudomonadota > Alphaproteobacteria > Pelagibacterales > Pelagibacteraceae > Pelagibacter. Next base: position 37,093 of record CACBYV010000002.1, read on the forward strand.
ATAAGTAACGGACTTAGTAAATGGTGTGGCGCTGGAGGATGGAGACTTGGGTACTTTATAATACCAAAGAAAAAAATTGAATTACTTAAATCTATGAAAGTTTTAGCAAGTGAAACATTTTCCGCTGTAAGTTCACCAATACAGTTTGCTGCAATATCTGCTTTTAATGCTAACCATGATGAATATATCTTAAAATCAAAAAAAATTCTTAAAGCTGTTGGAGAATACGTATATAGAAATTTAAAATCTAATAATATTATTATGAACAAACCCATGGGTGGCTTTTATTTGATGCCTGAATTTTTGAACAAAAAATTTAATAATTCTTCAATCATGTGTGATGAAATTTTAACTAATTTAAATATTGCTTTACTTCCAGGAAGTGACTTTGGATTTGATGAAAAAAGGATGATTGTTCGTCTAAGTTTTACAGATTTTGACGGCGATATATTTATGAAAAATATTAATGAAAAAACTGATATTAATGATGAGTTAATAAAATTGTACGCCCCTAAGGTTGTAGAAGGAGTAAATAAATTAAAATCTTGGGTTGAAAAATAATAATCAGTTAAAAAATTCCTTAATTAACAATACTTATATTAACTGAATTTACTAGACACTCGTAGTAATAAATAGTTAGATTCGATTTTAAAACTTTAGAGAGGGTATATGAAAAAAATATTATCAACAATATCAAGCTCTCTGATTATTTTTGCTGCTATATTTTCATTTGGATCAATAGCAAAATCAGCAGAGTTTTTTACAATAGGCACAGGAGGACCAACTGGAGTTTATTTTCAGACAGGAAACGCTATTTGTAAAATGTTACACAAATCAGCAATTAGTGCTGAACATGGTAGAAAAAAAGGTATGAAAGATAAAGCTTACAGATGTACCGCTCCTTCAACTGGAGGCTCAAATTATAACATCGGACAAATAAAAGATGGTGAGTTTCAATTTGGTGTAGCACAATCTGACTGGCAATATCATGCTTACAATGGATCAAGCAAATGGGAAGGGAAACAATTCAAAAATTTAAGAGCTGTTTTCTCAGTCCATAATGAGCCATTTCAAATCTGGGCTAGAAAAAAAGCAAAAGTCAAAGATTTTATGGGTCTCAAAGGAAAAGTAGTAAACATTGGAAATCCAGGTTCTGGTCAAAGAGGAACTATGGAAGAATTAATGAAAGCTATGGGAGTTGACAACAGCTTCTTTAAATCAGTTACTGAGCTAACATCTTCAGAGCAAGTAAAAGCTCTATGCGATGGTAAAATTGATGCGTTTGGATATTCAGTAGGTTTTCCAAATGGGGCAATGGAACAAGCGGCAACATGTGCAGCTAAAGCTATGCCAATCAATTTAACAGGAGATGTAATTGATGGAATTATAAGTGGAGCTGATTATTATGCATCTGCAACAATTCCAAAAGGTACTTATACTAAACAGAAAAAAGATGTAACTACATTTGGCGTTAAAGCTACAGTAGTAACAAGTATGGATGTTTCTGAAGATTTAGTTTATCAAGTTACAAAAGCTGTTTTTGAAAATTTTGATGATTTTAGAAAACAACATCCAGCTTTTGCTCCTTTAGAGAAAAAAAATATGATAGCTGATGGTTTATCAGCACCACTTCATCCTGGAGCTGTTAAATATTATAAAGAAGCTGGTTTAATGTAATTAAATCTATATAAAAAAATTGAGGCCCAATATATCTATTGGGCCTTTTTTTTTATATATTAAGCTGAATGTCAGCAGACATAGAAAAAAAAATTGAAAATAAGATTAAAGAAGATCTTTCTCCTACAAGAAATCTATCAGGATTTCATTTAAAGTTAGTTGCAGTTATTGCAATAACTTGGTCTTTATTTCAGCTTTGGTATGCTTCCCCATTTCCATTTTGGCTTAATTTTGGAATGTTTAAAGGTTTACCTGCTAGAGCAATTCATCTTGGTTTCGCACTTTTGTTAGCTTTTTTAATATTTCCATATGCACGGGCTAAAAAAGTAAATTTTATAGATATACTAATTGCGATAACAGGTGCGGTTTGTTGTTTATATATTTATTTTTTTTATGATCAATTAGTAGATAGGGGTGGAATATTACTTAAAATAAATCTTTCCGATGATTTTACTATCCCTGTAGAACTTATACTTGGAATAGTTGGAATATTAATTCTTCTTGAAGCCACCCGTAGAGTAATAGGTGTCCCATTAGTTGTTATTGCGGTTTGTTTTTTGTTATTTTCTTATTTTGGTCAATATGCACCAGATATAATTTCACATGGTGGATTATCATTAAAACGTTTAGTTGGTTTTCAATGGTTTGATCAAGAAGCAATTTTTGGAATCCCAATAGGTGTTTCTGTTGATTTCATTTTTCTCTTTGTACTTTTTGGAGCACTTTTAGAAACTGCTGGAGGAGGCAAATATTTTTTAGATTTAGCCTTTGCAATGGTTGGAAAAATGCGAGGTGGTCCTGCCAAAGCAGCTATTCTTGGATCTGGTATGACAGGATTAATCTCAGGATCATCAATTGCTAATACAGTTACAACTGGAACATTTACAATTCCAATTATGAAAAAGACTGGTTTTTCAAAAGAAAAAGCGGGTGCAATCGAAGTTTCTTCATCAGTTAATGGTCAAATAATGCCTCCAGTTATGGGAGCAGCAGCTTTTGTGATGGCAAGTTTTATTGGAGTTACTTATTTTGAGGTTGTCAAACATGCTTTTTTACCAGCTATAATTTCTTACATTGCACTATTTTATATATCTCACCTTGAAGCGCTTAAATTAAATTTAAAAGGTATGGATGAAAACGATATTCCAAAATTAAAAAAAACATTTTTTGAAGGAATACATTTTTTAGTTCCAATATTCGTTCTCATATATCTACTAGTTTACATGAGGCTTACAGCTTCTTACTCTATTTTTTTTGCAACAATAACATTAATTATAGTCAATCTTTTAAATAAATTTTTCAAAGAAAAGAACTTTAAGAATGCTTTAATATATTGGTATAACCAAACTGTTGTAGGTTTCGAAAAGGGCGCCTTGAATATGGTTAGTGTCGGAATAGCAATTGCAACAGCAGGTATTATAGTTGGTGCTGTTGGATCTACAGGTTTGAGTACTAATTTAATAATTGTAATCGAGTCAATTGCAAAAGATAATGTTATTATTCTCTTATTTTTAACAATTATTTTGTGTTTACTATTGGGTATGGGTTTACCAACTACGGCAAACTACGTTGTTGTAGCATCTCTAATGGCAACTGTTCTTGTGGATGTTGGAAATGCATCAGGATTTATTTTTCCTTTAATTGCGGTTCATTTATTCGTGTTCTATTTTGGCCTAATGGCAGACGTAACACCTCCAGTTGGCTTAGCATCTTACGCAGCTGCTGCTATTTCTGGTGGAGACCCATTAAGAACAGGAGCCCAGGCATTTTGGTATAGTCTGAGAACAGGAATACTTCCTATTGTATTCTTATTTAACAGTGAGTTATTATTAATTGGTATTGAAAGTATATGGCATGGTCTATTGGTCATAGCAACCTCATTGATTGGGATTTTAGTATTTACATCTGCTACTCAGGGATGGTTTATAAATAAACTGAGATGGTATGAGATTATTATTTTTTTAATAATTTCAATATCATTATTATCTCCAGAATTTATTCTAAATAAATTTTACCCAAAATATAACTATTTAAGTATTGAAGAAATAAACAAAAAACAGTTTGATTATAATAAAGAGATAAGAATTAAAATTACTAGACTTACAGAGTACGGCGAAAGATATAAATTATTTGTAATTGAAAAAAATAGTTTTGATCAAAATTTCAGTTTAGATGATTATGGAATGAGCTTAGTTGTAGAAGATAATAAAACCATAATTGATACTTTAAAATGGAATGGAATTGCAAAAAAATCTGGTTTAGATATGGGAGATATTATTAATGAATTTAAAATTGAAAATCAGAATAGACCAAAAAAAGAAATAATTTATCCTATCGCTCTTATTCTTTTATCAATCTTTGGTTATTTAAATATAAGAAGAAGAACCTAGCTTAGACCTGCATGGGGTAACTTACGTTGAAGTATTTTCCAAATACCTGTAGCAGATGCAATTATTTTACCTTTACATTCTAAATAGCACTCTAAAAAAACCATGCTTTTTGTTTTTTTTTTAATTTTTACATATCCAAAAATTTCATCACCAATAGTTGAAGGCCCAATAAAATCAATATTAAGTGTTATAGTTACACAAGGCTGATTACCCGAAATTCTATGGGCTCCAGATCCGCACCCAGTATCTATAATCGATGCTATATACCCACCATGAGTTATGCCAGCTCTGTTAAGATGGTTTTTTTTTATTTTGGTTTTAAATTCATATTTAGTTTTTGAGATATCTCTTAGTAGCAAACCACCATTGTGTCTCATGAAACCTTTTTTAACGCTTATTTGTTTAAATTTTTTCATTAAATTATTAAAGTTATTAAAAATAATATTATTATCACTATTACAAAAAAATAAATTACAGATTTTTGCAAAGATATTTTCATTTTTCCTTCCTTTTGGTGCGCCTGCTAGGAGTCGAACCCAGAACCTCCTGGTCCGTAGCCAAGCGCTCTATCCAATTGAGCTACAGGCGCTAAAATTAATCTATTCTTTTAACATTTATTATTAATTTTACTAAATTTTAATAATGGTCAAAAATATACATCTATTAAAAGTAAATAATATATATATATACAAATAGCGAAATGAGTGAAAAATTACTAGTTCCAGATATTGGAGATTTTGAAGAAGTAGAAATCATAGAAATTCTTGTAAAAGAAGGAGATAAAATCTCTAAAAATGACCCTGTAATAACTTTAGAAAGTGATAAATCAAGTGTTGAAGTACCATCTGCTTTTGAGGGTGTTGTAGATAGTATTAACATAAAGATTGGTGATAAAGTTTCTAAAGGAGATTTGATACTAACATTATCTTCTGAGAATGGAACTCAGCAAAAACAAGAAACTATTGAAAAGATACCACCTGCAACGGAAAAAATAATTGCGGAAGCGGAAAATTCTAACGGATATAATAATTCTGAATTAGATACGAGTGTACATAAAGAGATCAAAGTAGAAAATACACAAGTAGAAGAACATAATGAAAGATTAGAAATAGTTGAAAATAATAATGATATTGATCCTCAAGAGACGAAAGAATGGTTAGAATCTTTGTCTGCCGTAGTACATTCCGAAGGACCTGAGAGAGCTCATTTTTTAATTAAACAATTAATTGATCAGGCATATAAAGAGGGATCAAATATACCCTACACCCAAAATACACCATACATAAACACTATACCAGCAGATGAAGAGATAAAATCTCCAGGCGATCAAAATATCGAAAGAAAAATCAGAGCACTAATTCGATGGAATTCAGCAGTGATGGTTGTCAGAGCAAACATGAGAGATCCTTCATTAGGAGGTCACATTGGGACATTTGCTTCAGCAGCAACTCTTTATGATATAGGAATGAATCATTTTTGGAGAGCTAAAAGCAATAAATTTGGTGGAGATTTAATTTATTTCCAAGGACATTCAGCGCCAGGTATTTACGCTAGAGCTTTTTTGGAAGGAAGACTTGACGAGAAGCAATTAGATAGATTCAGACAGGAAGTTTACCCAGGAGGTTTATCATCTTATCCTCATCCATGGCTGATGCCTAAGTTTTGGCAGTTTCCAACTGTTTCCATGGGTCTTGGACCAATGATGGCAACCTATCAGGCAAGATTTATGAAATATCTTATTAATAGAAAATTAATAAAAGATGAGAATAGAAAAGTTTGGTCTTTCTTAGGAGATGGTGAAATAGATGAGCCAGAAGCTCTAGGATCTATTGGTTTAGCAGCAAGAGAAAAGTTAGATAACTTGATTTATGTTGTGAACTGCAACCTACAAAGATTAGATGGTCCAGTAAGAGGCAATGGTAAAATTATTCAAGAATTAGAAGGAATTTTTAGAGGAGCTGGATGGAATGTAATAAAAGTTATTTGGGGATCATATTGGGATCCTTTACTCGCAAATGATAAATCAGGTTTACTTGTAAAAAGAATGAACGAAGCAGTTGATGGAGAATACCAAGCCTTTAAAGCAAAAGGCGGTTTATATGTTAGAGATAACTTCTTTGGGAAATACCCTGAACTTAAAAATCTAGTTGCAAGTTATACGGATAGCGATATTTGGAAATTAAATAGAGGCGGTCACGACCCGCATAAAGTTTATGCTGCTTATCATAAAGCTATTAATACAAAAGATAGACCAACAGTCATATTAGCTAAAACAATTAAAGGATATGGTATGGGAAAATCTGGTGAAAGTATAAATACAACCCACCAACAAAAAAAATTAGGTGTAGATGATTTACTATATTACAGAGATAGATTTGATGTTCCATTAACAGATAAACAAGTCAAAAATATAGAATACTTTAGACCTGATGAAAATTCAGAGGAAATAAAATACTTAAAAAAAAGAAGATTGGCTTTAGGAGGATATATTCCTGAGAGATCGTCTTTTTCGAAACCAATCAAAACACCAAGTAATGATATTTTTGACTTTATGAAAAAGTCAACTGGTGAAAAAGAAATGTCAACTACTATGGCACTTGTTAGGATGTTGACTAATTTGCTAAGAGATAAAAATGTTGCTCCAAGACTTGTCCCAATAATCCCTGATGAAGCAAGAACATTTGGTATGGAAGGTTTTTTCCAAAAAATAGGTATATATGCGCATGAAGGTCAAAAATATGAGCCAGAGGATTCAGCTCAATTAAGCTCTTACAAGGAAGAGAAAAGTGGTCAAGTTTTAGAGGAAGGAATAAATGAGGCTGGATCCATGGCATCATGGATAGCAGCAGGAACATCGTATTCAAACCACGATATTGAAATGATACCAATTTATCTTTTTTACTCTATGTTTGGTTTTCAAAGAACTGGAGATTTTGCTTGGGCGGCTGGAGATAGTCAAACAAGAGGATTTTTAATTGGAGCTACAGCTGGAAGAACAACTTTGGCTGGAGAAGGTCTTCAACACCAAGATGGTCACAGTCATTTATTAGCATCAACAATTCCAAATTGTGTTTCTTATGATCCAACCTTTCATTATGAATTAGCTACAATTTTTAAAGAAGGTTTAAGAAGAATGCATGAAAAACATGAAAATATTTTTTACTACATTACAACAATGAATGAAAATTATTCTCATCCAGAGATGCCCAAAGATTGCGAAGAAGGCATATTAAAAGGGATGTATAAAATAAAAGATTTCAGTAAGAATAAAAAAAATAAGATTCAATTATTGGGTTCAGGAACAATTTTAAGAGAGATGATTGAGGCAGCAGAAATTTTACAAAATGAATATCAAGTAGATAGTGAAGTGTGGAGTGTTACCAGCTTTAATGAATTAAGAAGAGATGGACTTGAAACAGAAAGGTATAATTTGCTTAATCCAGGAGGAGAAAAAAAAATCTCTTACGTTGAAAAATGCCTTGGAAAAACTGAAGGTCCTATTCTAGCAGCTTCAGATTACATGAGAATGAATTCTGACCAAATTAGACCTTACATAAATAAAAGTTTTTATTCATTGGGTACAGACGGATTTGGTAGAAGTGATACAAGAAAAAATCTAAGAAAATTTTTTGAAGTCGATAAAGAGCATATAGTTGCATATGGCTTAAGTATTTTATCTAATGAACAATTAATTGCTTCTAAACATGCGGTAGATGCAATTAAAAAATATAAAATTGATAAAGATAAGCCTATGCCCACAAAATTATAATGAGCGAGAAAGAAGTATTAGTTCCTAACATTGGTGATTTTAAAGATGTTGAAGTAATTGAGGTATTAATAGAGGCAGGATCAAATATTAATAAAGATGATCCGATAATTACAATAGAAAGCGATAAATCAAGTGTTGAGATCCCAAGCCCATACTCAGGAAGTGTTAAAAAAGTTAATTTAAAAGTTGGTGATAAGGTTTCAGAGGGTTCATCAATACTAATAATTGGTTCAGAAGAACAAAAACCAGATGAGCAAATTGAGGAAGAGGTCAAAGAGATTAAAGAAGAAACTATTATACAAAAACCACCCGAAAAAGTAATTTCAAAACCAAAAGAAATAATAAAAAATAATAGAGTTAGTGTATTCAAATCAAGCAAAGCGCTTGCTAGCCCAAAAACTAGAAAATTTGCAAGAGAACTTGGTGTTGATATTAATAATGTTATTGGATCACAAAGATCAGGAAGAATTATAGAGGAGGATATAAAAAAATTCGTATCTTCTAATTTTAATAAACCTCAAGAAGAAAAGAAGGCTCCATCTATAAAGCCCTCAGAATATGATCACGCTGATTTTGGAGATGTAGAAATTCAAGATATACCAAGAATTAAAAGAATTGCTGCTCCACATTTATCAAATTCTTGGCAAACAATACCGCATGTTACTAGTTGTGATGAAGCAGATATCACTGAGTTAGAAGAATTTAGACAAAATTTGACTGATACTTTTACTGGAGAAAAAAAGAAAATTACTCCATTGGCATTTATTATAAAGGCAGTTGTGGAAGCTTTGAAAGTTTTTCCAAGATTTAATAGTTCTATTGACAATATTGAAAATGGAAAAATAACATTAAAAAAATACTTCCATGTAGGAATTGCAGTTGATACTCCCAATGGTTTAATGGTGCCAAAAATAAGAAATGCTAATCAAAAGAATATAGATCAAATCAGCAAGGATCTAAAAAAAGTTAGTGATGATTGCCGAAATTTGAAGATAGATAAAAAAGAGTTTTATGGAGGATCCATAACTATAACAAGTCTAGGCGGCATTGGAGGAACTTATTTTACTCCTATAATAAATTATCCTGAAGTTGCTATTTTAGGAATTGGAAGGACTTATATTAAACCTGTTTATATTGATGGACAATTTAAACCTAGAACAATGTTGCCTTTATCACTCTCTTACGATCATAGAATTATTGACGGTGCTGAGGGTTCAAGATTTAATAATGAATTAAAAAATAACCTTGGTAAAAACTTTGCCTACAAATTAGCTAAGCAATGATTAAAAATTTTAAACTTTTAAATAATAAAACTGTATTTTATTTTAATGACAATAAGTTTGAAACATTTCCTAACATTTGGTTAAGGGATCATATTAAAAATAAAGAAAACTGGGATTTTAAAACCAATCAAAGAATAACTTATACCGCAAATTTAGATATTAATATCAAAGTTAAAAAAGCAAAATTATTAAAAAAAGGGAAATTTATTGAAATATTATGGTCTGATGAAAATAAACCAACCAAATATTCATATGAATTTTTAAAAAAAAATTCTTTAAAAAAAGAAGAAACTAAAAGTGATACTCAATTTTGGAAAGATAAAGACATAAAAAATCAAATTTTCATTAATTATAAGCAATTACAAACTAAAGTTGGATTTAAAAATTTATTAAAAAAAATCCACATATATGGTTTTGCAGTCGTAAGAAATTGTTCAAAGAACTTAAACTCTGTTGAATATATAGCTAAAAAAATTGGTTATGTCAGAAATTCAATTTTTGGAGGATTGTGGACTTTTGAATCAAATAATAAAAAAGCAGACAGTGCATATTCAAACCAAGAACTGAGACCACATACAGACTCTACATATAGTAATGATGCTCCGGGTTTACAATTACTGCTTTGTTGTAAGTATGATGCTAAAGGTGGAGATTCTATAATGGTAGATGGTTTTAAATTGGCAAATGAAATCAAACAAAAATATAAAAAACATTTTAAAACTTTAACAAATACAAAAGTTAAAGGTTCTTATATTGGTGATGGTGTTCGCCTTGAAGCAAAAAGACCAATAATAAAATTAAATGAAAAAAATAATTTTGATCAAATTAGTTTTAACAATTACGATAGAGCACCTTTTAGAGAAAATAATCAGAAAACAATTAATTTTTATAAAGCAATTAAAGTATTTGATACGATGGCAAACCAAAAGCAATATCAGTGGAGGCATATTTTAAAACCTGGTGAATTACTAATTTTTAATAATTGGAGAGTAATGCACGGTAGAGGCGCATTTTCAGGTATAAGAAAAATGGCTGGTTGCTATATCAATAAAGAAGATTTTGATAGCTGCTGTAGAATGAATAATATTATCTAAATTTAATTAAATTAATGTCCAAAACTACATCGCTAATATGCGCTTTGATAACAACATTTATTTGGGGCACTGCTTTCATTGCTCAAGACACAGGCATGGACAATATTGGTCCATTAACATTCAATGCATCTAGATTTTTTGTTGGTTTTCTTACAGTCCTACCCATTGCTTTAATTTTAGAAAGAAAAAAAATTAATTATGAAATCAATACTAATAAAAAATTATTTTTAAAATATTTATTTTTAATGGGTATATCATTATTTTTAGGCACTTACTTGCAGCAAGCCGCATTACAATACACGAATATAGCTAATGCAGCTTTTTTCACAGTTTTTTATGTTCCATTAGTTCCAATTTTATTATTTTTTATTTATTCTATTAAAGTCCATTGGAGTCTTTGGCCTTCAATAGGTTTATGTATAATAGGTGTTTACCTATTAAGTGATTTTTCAAACTCAGAAATTATGATAGGTGATGCTTTGGTTATTCTATGCTCACTATTTTGGGCTTTACATATAATTTTCGCTGGAAAATTTATGGAGAAATTTAATATACCAATTTTTTATGCAGCATTACAAGCAGCTCTTGTTTTTGGTTTATCTCTTATATTTGCTTTTATTTTAGAGGAAGTAGTTATTACAAAAATTTTAACTGAGTATAGTTCAATATTATATGCAGGTGTCTTATCTGGAGGAATTGCTTTTACTTTACAAATGTTTGCACAAAAAAATATTGAAGAAGCTCCAGCAGCAATAATTTACTCTCTTGAAGGTGTCTTTGCAACAATTGCTGGATGGATTATTTTAAGTCAAGTTCTTAACATAAATAATATTATAGGATGTGTATTAATTCTTATTGCTGTAATATTTTCTCAAATTGCTCCAACGTCCAAAAAATCACAAGTAAATAATTGAAAAAAGAACAATACTTAAAACTATTCTATAAATAACAAAAAAACTCAAACTAAACATTTTAACATAAATAAGAAAATATTTAATTGTAAAATAAGAAAATAAAAATGAAGCTGAAGTAGAAAAAATAAATATAGCATCAAAATTTATTTGATCATAAATAACATCTTTAAATCCCAAAACACTTGCACCGGCTAAAGCTGGAATAGACAAATAAAAAGCTATCTTTGATGATTCAACTCTGTCAAATTTTAAAAATCTTGAAGCTGTAATTACTATACCTGATCTACTGACTCCTGGAATAATAGATAAAATCTGAAATAACCCTATTATAATAATACTTTTAATATTTAATTCTGAAGAAATTTTATTTTTCAATTCAAACTTATCTGAAAAGTATAATAAAATTCCAAAAATCAAAGTTGTCCAAGCGACAACTTTTAAGTTTCTAAATTGATCAATTAAATTTGTGGAGTAAAAAATATAACCAACAATTACTAATGGTATAGACCCAAGAATTATTAGTAGAAATATATTTTTATTATTAATGATATTTATTAATTCTTTTCTAAAAAATAAAATAATTGCTAACAAGGAACCTAAATGCAGACTAATATCTAATTGTAGGTTGCTAACATTGAAGTCACTTAATCTTGATATAATTAAAAGATGTGCAGACGAGCTAACAGGAATAAATTCAGATATTCCTTGAATAATTGATAAAATTAGTGTCTCTACATATTTTGAAATCATTAGATCCAATACTTCATAATGAAATTGTAACCAAATTAAAGCAATTACATATTTGCATATCATCTATGCATAATAAGAAAAAACCTCTGATTTACTTAATTTTTGTGAAATATTAGTCAATATTTATGACCTTGTAATTGTTTATTATTAAATTTTTATCGTATATACAGCGTCCACCATGTCAGAAAAAATGCTTAAGTTTGTTGATATAGGTCAACAAAATCCACCTAAAAGAGATATATCCGAGCGAAAAGAGGATTTTGATGAAATATATCAAGAATTTCTAAAAGATAGAGCTGTTCAGCAGTCAAGCAGATGTTCCCAATGTGGAGTACCATTTTGCCAAGTTCATTGTCCATTAAGTAACAATATACCAGATTGGCTTAAACTAACTGCTGAGGGAAGATATGAGGAAGCTTATCAATTATCACAAAGCACAAACAACATGCCAGAAGTTTGTGGAAGAATTTGCCCCCAGGATAGGCTGTGTGAAGGAAATTGTGTAATAGAGCAATCGGGTCATGGAACAGTAACTATTGGATCAATAGAAAAATATATCACAGAGAAAGCTTGGGAAAATGGTTGGGTTAAACCAATAGAAATAAATAGTGAAAAAAACGAGAGTGTAGGAATTATAGGTTCTGGTCCTGCCGGAATTGCTTGTGGAGAACAACTCAGAAAAAAAGGATACAAGGTAACCATATATGATCGTTACGACAGAGCTGGAGGGCTACTAATATATGGTATCCCAGGATTTAAATTAGAAAAGCATGTTGTTCAAAGAAGAATAAAACTTTTGGAAGAAAGCGGAATAAAATTTGTCTTAAACTTTGAAGTTGGAAAAGATTCCAGCTTAACGGAGTTAAGAGAAAAACATGATGCAATTTTAATAGCTACAGGAGTTTATAAAGCGAGAGAAGTTAATCTACCTGGTAACGATTTGAGTAATATTTTCCCTGCCATGGAATTTTTGACAGCATCAAATAAAAAAGGACTAGGTGATAAAGTTGAGTTGTTTGATAACGGAACTTTAAATGCTGAAGGCAAAGATGTTGTGGTAATTGGAGGTGGCGATACAGCAATGGACTGCTTAAGGACTTCGGTAAGACAGAATGCTAAATCTGTAAAATGTTTATATAGAAGAGATAGAGAAAATATGCCAGGATCAGCAAGAGAAGTTGGCAATGCAGAGGAAGAAGGTGTTGAATTCATTTGGTTAACAAGCCCTAAAGAGTTTAAGGGAACAAATAAAATTGAAAGTGTAGTTGTTAATAAAATGAAATTGGGTGAGCCAGATGATAGTGGTAGAAGAAAACCAGTTGTTGAAGAAAATTCAGATTTTGAAATTAAAGCTGATCTTGTAATCAAAGCACTCGGATTTGATCCAGAAGATCTTCCAAAATTATTTAATGAAGAAAAATTACAAGTATCAAGATGGGGAACAATAAAAGCGGATTTTGATACAATGGAAACTAGTATAGAGGGAGTTTTTGCAGCTGGAGATATAGTTCGTGGAGCATCTTTAGTGGTTTGGGGCATAAAAGACGGAAGAGATGCTGCAACATCAATTGATAATTATTTACAAAGTAAACAAAATCTTAGAGTTGCTTAATGAAGTTAAGAAATAAAAATTTAAAAATTTTAAAAAGTAATCATGTTTACTCAGAAGAAATGGAACATGATGCATGTGGTGTAGGTTTAGTAGCATCCACCGAAGGCCTAAAATCAAGAAAAGTCGTAGAATATGGAATCGATGCCTTAAAAGCTGTTTGGCATAGGGGTGCAATCGATGCAGACGGAAAAACAGGAGATGGTGCTGGAATTCATATTGAAATTCCTAAAGATTTCTTTGAGGAAAAAATTGAAGTCACTGGTCATAAACATGATAATTCTGAACTATGTGTGGGTATGATTTTCTTACCAAGAAATGATTATAGCGCTCAAGAGCAATGTAGAACTATTGTTGAGAGTGAACTAACAAAGAGAAATTTTAGTATATACGGCTGGAGACAAGTTCCTGTTGATCCCTCTGTCTTAGGAGAAAAAGCTGAACAAACAAGACCTGAAATTACTCAAGTATTGTTCACATACAATGACAAAAAAGTTGTCAATAAATCTCTGGAACAAAAATTGTATGAAACTAGAAGAGTAATTGAAAAAGAAGCTCTCAATAATCAATTAAATAATTTTTACATATGTTCATTTAGTTCTAAATCTATCATTTATAAAGGAATGTTTTTAGCAGAAGCTTTGTCAGATTTTTATACTGATTTAAAAGATGAAAGATTTATATCTAGGTATGCAATATTTCACCAAAGATTTTCAACCAATACTGCGCCTAGTTGGGATTTAGCTCAACCGTTTAGATCTATAGCGCATAATGGTGAAATAAATACCCTTAAAGGAAATGTTAATTGGATGAAGGTTCACGAAGAAGAAATGTTTAGTCCAGTTTTCGAAGATATAGAGAATCTTAAACCTGTAATACCAGCTGGAAATTCTGACTCTGCATCATTAGATAATGTTTTTGAGTTATTAAATATTTCTGGACAGCCTGCTCCTCTAGCAAAATTAATGTTAATACCAGACGCTTGGTCAAAAAAAAATAAGGTATTAAAAAAAGATCATCAACAACTTTTCAATTTTTTAAATAGTACCATGGAGCCTTGGGATGGGCCAGCTGCTATAGCTGCAACAGATAATGAATGGGTAATTGTTGCAACTGATAGAAATGGATTAAGACCACTTAGATATACAGTGACAAGAGACAAACTTCTTTTTGCAGGAAGTGAAACAGGAATGATAGATTTAAATGAGAAAAAAATTGTATCTAAAGGAAGATTAGGACCTGGAGAAATATTAGGAGTAAGAATAGAAAAAGGCAAAGTATATTCAAACGATGAAATAAAAAACTACCTTTCAAAAGAATATAAGCATTACAACAATCAGATTATTGATCTTGATAAAAAATTAGAGGCAGAAACTGAAAAAGTAGAGCTAGAAGGCCAAAGTTTGAGGAATTTTCAACATTGTTTTGGATATAGCATAGAAGATTTAGAATTAATTCTTCATCCAATGGCAGAAGATGCTAAAGAAGCAACAGGCTCAATGGGTGATGACACACCTTTAGCAGTTTTATCTGACAAATATAGACCACTATATCATTACTTTAGACAAAACTTTAGTCAGGTTACAAATCCACCAATTGATTCTCTTAGAGAAAATAAAGTTATGAGTTTAAAGACAAGATTTGGAAACCTTGGTAATATTTTAGATTTTAGTAAATTAACTAAAGACAATATTTATGTCTTAAATAGTCCGATATTATCAAATGCACAATTTGAAAAATTTTTGAAATTCTTTGGAAATAATAATAAAGTTTTAGATTGTACATTTAGCAAGGATGATGATTTAGAGACATCAATAAATTTACTCAAAGTTAAATCTGAACAAGCTGTTAGAGAAGGAATTAAACAGATAATATTATCAGATAAAAATATTTCAGAAAATAGAATGCCAATGCCGATGCTTTTATGTATAGGGGCAATAAATACACACTTAGTTAAATTAGGTTTAAGAGGTTATGTTTCTATTAATGTTCAAACTGGAGATGCTTTAGATACTCACTCTTTTGCAACATTAATTGGTGTTGGTGCTACTACAGTGAACCCTTATTTAGCTTTTGATAGCTTACATCAAAGACATTCTAAGAAATTATTTGGAAATTTCACTTTTGATGAATGTGTTTCAAGATACATTAAATCAGTCAATCTCGGTCTTCTTAAAATAATGTCTAAAATGGGAATTTCTGTTTTAAGTTCTTACAGAGGTGGATGTAATTTTGAAACTGTGGGACTAAGCAGAACAATTGTGAAAGATTACTTTCCTGGAATGTTATCAAAGATTTCTGGAATTGGTTTAAAAGGAATAGAAAAGAAAATTAGAACTATACACGAAGAAGCATTTTTCAATAATTCAAATATTTTACCAATTGGAGGTATTTACAGATATAGAAAAAATGGTGAAACACACCAGTATCAAGGCAAACTAATTCATTTACTACAAACTGCGGTTGGACAAGGATCTTATGAAATATATAAAAAATACACAAAAGGTATTTACAATCTAAATCCAATAAGTTTAAGAGATTTAGTTGATTTTAAATCTAAAAATCCAATCGATATATCTAATGTTGAGCCTGCATCTAATATATTAAAAAGATTTGGAAGTGGAAGTATGTCCCATGGAGCTTTATCTAAAGAAGCACATGAAACTCTTGCTGTTGGTATGAACAGAATTAAAGGGGCATCTTGTAGTGGTGAAGGTGGAGAAGATGAAAAAAGATTTAAGATTATGGAGAATGGAGATAGTGCAAATTCAAGGGTTAAACAAATTGCATCAGCTAGATTTGGAGTAACAATTAATTACTTAAATAATTGTAATGAGATTGAAATCAAAATTGCACAGGGTGCTAAACCAGGTGAAGGTGGACAATTACCAGGTTTTAAAGTTACGGATGAAATTGCGAGATTGAGACACTCAACGCCAGGAGTTACATTAATATCACCTCCACCACATCATGATATTTACTCAATAGAAGATCTAGCTCAATTAATTTATGATTTAAAACAAATAAATCCTAAGGCAAGGGTTGGAGTTAAATTAGTTGCTTCATCAGGAATTGGAACGATAGCTGCTGGAGTTGCAAAAGCTAAAGCAGACATAATTTTAATCTCAGGGCACTCAGGAGGTACAGGAGCTACTCCACAGACAAGCGTTAAATATGTTGGAGTTCCTTGGGAGATGGGATTAACAGAAGCAAATCAGGTATTGACTTTAAATAACTTGAGACATCAAGTGACGCTTAGAACTGACGGTGGTATAAAAACAGGAAGAGATGTTGTAATTGCAGCCATGATGGGAGCAGAAGAATTTGGCGTAGCAACAACTGCTTTAGTCGCAATGGGATGTATAATGGTCAGACAATGTCATTCAAATACATGTCCAGTGGGTGTTTGCACACAAGATGATAAATTAAGAGAGAAATTTACAGGAACTCCTGAAAAAGTAGTAAACCTTTTTACATTTATAGCAGAGGAAGTAAGAGAAATACTTGCTGATCTTGGTTTCAAATCTTTAAATGAAGTAATTGGAAGAACTGACTTACTGAGGCAAGTAAGCAAAGGATCACCAAACTTGGATGATCTAGACTTAAATCCTCTTTTTGTTCAGGCAGATCCTGGAAAAAATAAAAGATATTGTGAGAAACCTGAAATTAATTCGGTTCCAGATACTTTAGATCAAAAATTATGGCCAGAAATAGAGGACAAAATAGATAAAAAAGAAAAAATAAATCAAGAATTTGATATTCAAAATACTGATAGAGCAGTTGGTACTAGAATTTCTTATCATTTATACAAAAAATTTGGAAATAACAATCTTGATGAAAATTCGATCGAATTAAATTTTAAAGGTTCGGCAGGCCAATCCTTTGGTGCTTTTGCTATCAAAGGATTAAAACTAATTTTAAAAGGGGATGCAAATGATTATGTTGCCAAAGGATTATCAGGTGGAACTATTGTGATTAAATTACAAGATGAAAGCAACCTTGTTTCAAATGAAAATACTATTATTGGAAATACTGTTTTATATGGAGCTACTTCAGGAAAATTATTAGCTGCAGGACAAGCAGGAGAGAGATTTGCTGTTAGAAATTCAGGTGCAACTGCAGTAGTAGAAGGTTGTGATTCAAATGGTTGTGAATACATGACAGGTGGAAACATTATTATATTAGGAGATATTGGTGATAATTTTGGAGCTGGCATGACAGGAGGTATGGCATTTATTTATGACCCTGAAAATCAATTTGATAAAAAAGTAAATCCTGAAAGTGTAGTTTGGCAAACTCCAGAAACTAAATTTTGGATTGAGCACCTAAGGAAATTAATTCAAGAGCATGCGACAGAAACAAATTCAACAATCTCGAAAACAATTGTTGAGAATTTTGAAAATGAAATAAATAATTTCGTCCAAGTTTGTCCAAAAGAAATGTTAGATAAGTTAGAAAATCCTATATCAAATAAAAAATTAGTCGGTCAAGCTAGTTAGTATTTTTAATAATATTATCTAACTCTTTACAAATAATATTTAGATTTTTTTTTGACGAGAGACTATGGTCACCCTTCTTAATTATATTTAATTTTTTTTTTGCTCTGCTGAAGATTTTTAAAACTTCTCTTGAATATTTAATTGGTACAACTTCATCTTTTTGACCATGGACCATAGTAACGGGTATTTTCATTGGAATTTTAACATTCAAAACTTTATTTTGTTTTTTTCTTCCATCTTTAATTAATTGATTAGTTATGAGATACTCATAATCACCATTTTTAATTTTGCTAATACCTTTTTTGATAATTTCACTCTTTGTCTTTTTTGAAAATTTTTTCCACATTATTCTTGTTAAAAATTCTGGAGCGGAGCCAATTCCCATAAAGCCTTTAATCTGTTTCTTAATTGATTTAAATAATAATAAAGAAATCCAAGCACCCATACTAGAACCTATTAAAATTATATCATTTTTTTTAACTATATTCTTAATAGTCTGTTCTGCATCATTTGCCCAAGTGGAAATATTCCCTTTTGTAAATTCACCTGAAGATTTTCCGTATCCAGAATATTCTAGTGCCAAAAAACCCAATTTATTTTTTTTAGCATAGTTTAAAAATCTTTTAGGTTTATCTCCCTCTATATCGGATGCAAAACCTGGTAAAAATATAATATAAAGATTTTTCTTATAATAATTGCTTATATATCTTAGTTTTTTTGTTTTAGAAATTTTTAGAAATTTAAATTTTTTCATATAAAGTATTAAAATTGATTTGAAATATTATAACTCTACCATATGCATCCAAAATTGAAAGTTCTGCAAGTTATACCAAAACTTGGATACGGTGGCGCAGAAACAGGTTGTTATGATATCGCACACTATCTACATGAAAATGATTGTAAATCTTTTTTAATTTGCAACGGTGGTGAATTAACAAAGTTTATAGATAAAAAAAAAGTTAAATATATAAGGTTACCTGTTAATTCCAAAAACCCCATTTTGGTTTTTTTTAATTCAATAATTATTTCTTTAATAATTTTATTTTATGGAATTAATATTGTCCACGCGAGAAGCAGAGCACCTGCATGGTCTTGTTTGCTAGCTACCAAAATCACACGACGTAAATTTGTAACCACATTTCATGGAACATATAATTTTACAAGTAAATTAAAAAAATTATATAACTCTGTAATGTTGAGATCAGATTTAATTATTGCTGGGTCTAATTTTATATTTTCACATATTAAAGAAAACTACTCGGAATACCTTAATGATAAAAAAAAATTCTTGGTGATATTTAGAGGCATTAATACTGACTATTTTGATCCATCAACTACTATAGAAACAGAGGAAGATGAATTATTTAAATCATGGGGACTTAAAATTGAGAGAAAAACTGTTCTATTACCTGGAAGATTAACAGAATGGAAAGGCCAAGAAATGTTTTTAGATGCTATTAATAAAGTAAATATAAATTTAGGACACGGGGTATTTAATGTAATTATTCTTGGGAGCGATCAAGGAAGAGAACTTTACAAAAAGAAACTTATTAGGTTAGTTGAACAGTATAGATTAACTAACCAAGTAAAATTTATAGATCATTGTAAAAATATGCCTCTAGCTTACAAAGTTTCAGACATTATAGTTTCTTCATCAATAGAACCAGAAGCTTTTGGAAGAATATCCGTTGAGGCTCAGGCAATGAAAAAACCAATTGTTGCAAGTAATATTGGGGGATCAAAAGAGACTATAAATGAAAATAAAACAGGATTTTTATTTGAGGCAAATAACTCTGACGATCTTTCAAAAAAATTAATAGAAATTATGAATTTAGATGAACAGACTATCAATCAAATGGGCATAGAAGGTAGAAAAAATGTCGTTTCAAAATTTAATGTTGAAAAAATGTGTTTTTCTACTTATTCAGAGTATAAAAAATTAATAAACTAATGCCAAATATTACATTACCTGATGGAAAAAAATTAAACTTTGAAAAAAGTATAACAGGCACAGAGGTTGCTGAAAAAATTAGCAAGTCTTTAGGTAAGCAAGCTTTGGTGATGAGCATAAACGGTGAACTTAAAGATTTATATACTCTTATTGATCAAGATTGTTCTATTGAAATATTTACAGCTAAAGATCCCGAGGGTTTAGAAGTCATTAGACATGACACTGCACATATAATGGCTATGGCCGTTCAAGAACTATACCCGGGCACACAGGTTACAATTGGGCCAGTTATAGAAAATGGATTTTATTATGATTTTGCAAGAAAAGAGCCTTTTACTAGCGATGATCTAAAAAAGATTGAAAAAAAAATGTCAGAGATAATTGATAAAGATGTAAAAACAAGAAAAGAAGTTTGGGAGAGAGATAAAGCAATAAGTCATTTTAAAAAAATTGGAGAAAAATACAAAGCTGAGATAATTGAGAGCATTCCTGAAAACGAAGAACTAACGGTTTATCATCATGGCGAAACATGGCATGATTTATGTAGAGGTCCACATTTAGTATCTTCTGGTAAAATAGGTAAAGCTTTTAAACTGACAAAAGTATCTGGAGCTTATTGGCGTGGTGACTCTAAAAATGAAATGCTTCAAAGAATATATGGTACTGGTTGGGCAACTCAAAAAGAATTAGACCTTCATCTTCAGAGAATTGAGGAAGCAGAAAAAAGAGATCATAGAAAAATTGGAAAAGAGATGGATTTATTCCATTTTAGAGAAGAAAGTCCTGGATCTGTGTTTTGGCACCAGAAAGGATGGAATTTGTTCCAAAAATTAGTTTCATATATGAGAATGAAACAAGATCACGATGGTTACAAAGAGATAAATACACCAGAAATACTTGATAGATCTTTATGGGAAAAATCTGGCCACTGGGAAAAATTTGGAGCTAATATGTATACTTCAACTACACCAGATGAAAAAGTATTTGCAATTAAACCCATGAATTGTCCTGGGTGTGTTCAAGTATTTAATCAAGGACTTAAAAGTTATAGAGACTTACCTTTAAAGATGTCAGAATTTGGAAAAGTTCATAGATATGAACCTTCAGGTGCATTGCATGGATTATTACGTGTAAGAGCCTTTACTCAAGATGATGCACATATTTTTTGTACAGAAGAACAAATTACTGAAGAATGTTTGAGCGTTACAAATTTAATTTTAGAAATTTATAAAGATCTTGGTTTTGAAGATGTTATTTTAAAATATTCAGATAGACCAGATTTAAGAGTTGGTGACGACAAAGTTTGGGATAAATCAGAGGCTGCGTTGTTAGAGGCAATCAAAGCGACAAAGCTAGAGTACTCAATTAATAAAGGTGAGGGCGCATTTTATGGACCAAAAATTGAATTTGTTTTAAGAGATGCAATCGGTAGAGATTGGCAGTGTGGAACCTTGCAAGTAGATTTAAATTTACCAGGTAGATTAGGAGCTTCTTTTGTTGATAAAGATGGAACTAAAAAAGTACCTGTAATGTTACACAGAGCATTATTTGGATCTTTAGAAAGGTTCATAGGAATCCTTATAGAGAATTATGCAGGCAAGCTACCATTTTGGATATCACCTTTACAGGCAGTAGTTATTCCAATCTCCAGTGATTTTGATGAATATGCTAAAAGTGTAGCTAAGGAATTAAAACGGGTTGGTTTGATTGTTGAGATGGATCTTAAAAATCACAATTTAAATTATAAAATAAGAGATCATTCTTTAACAAAAGTACCAATGTTATTGATTTGTGGAAAAAAAGAAGTTGACTCCAACAGTGTAACTATTAGAAGATTGGACTCTAATAAACAAGAAAATATGGCTTTGAAAGAATTTATAAAAAAATACTCCGATCTAAATAAAGCCCCTTCAATTTAAGTGGCAGATTTTAAACAAAATTATTTTCAAAAAAGAACTAAAGCAAGAGGCCCAAGGTCTAACAACAGGATTACATCAAATGAAGTTCAAGTTATTGCAAGTGATGGAGAAAATTTAGGAATTTTAAATTTAAATGAGGCTATCAATAAAGCAAAAAATGAAGGTTTAGATTTAATTGAAATTGCTCCAAATGCAAAACCGCCTGTCTGTAAAATTATGGACATGGGTAAATATAAATACGATGCACAAAAAAAAGCTAACAAGGCAAAAAAAAAACAAAAGAAAATTGAATTAAAAGAAATAAAATTAAGGCCAGTTACAGAAGTTCATGACTACACTTTCAAAATTAAAAATGCTCAAAAATTTTTGGCAAAAGGCGATAAAGTCAAATTTACAATCAGGTTTAAAGGGAGAGAATTACAACATTCAAACCTTGGCAATGAATTAATGGATAAAATTAAGGCAGACATGGAGACTATTGGAAGAGTAGAGCTTCAGCCAAAATTTGATGGAAAGCAAATGATTATGGTAATCCAGCCTTTATAAGCCATATTTCTAGTTGTAAATTTAATTTAATATTTGTATAACCCCGAAAATTATGCCCAAGTTAAAAACAAAAAGTTCAGCAAAAAAAAGATTTAAAATCTCAGCTAAAGGTAAGGTTATTACCTCACAGGCTGGAAAAAGACACGGCATGATTAAAAGAACAAATTCACAAATTAGAAAACAAAGAGGCACAACTGTTTTATCCAAACAAGATGGTAAGATAGTAAAATCTTATATGCCTTACAGCTTAAGAGGATAAAATGGCAAGAGTTAAAAGAGGAGTTACAAGTAGAGCTAAACATAAAAAAGTTTTAAAAGCTGTTAAAGGTCAGTGGGGAAGAAGAAAAAATACTATAAGAGTTGCAAGACAAGCAATGGAGAAAGCCATGCAGTATGCTTATAGAGATAGAAGAAATAAAAAAAGAGATTTCAAATCACTGTGGATACAGAGAATTAATGCTGGTGTTAGATCCGAAGGTATAACATACTCAAAGTTTATTAATGGTTTAAGCAAATCTGGAATTAAATTAGATAGAAAAATTCTTGCAGAAATTGCTTACGATAACCCTGAAGCTTTCAAAACTATAGTTAAAAGGGCTCAAGCAGCATTAAATTAATCAAGACTATTGTTTTTCTTCCTTTAACAAATATTCTATCAAAATGTCTGATATTAAAAAAATAAAAGATGATTATATCGATAAACTTAATAAGGAAAATAATGTTGATAAGGTAAACAACATTAAATCAGAACTATTTGGAAAAAACGGAATTATATCGAACGAATTTAAAAAATTAGGTTCGATTTCTGTAGAAGAAAGAAAAAAACTAGCCTCAGATTTAAATAAAGTTAAAGACGAACTTCAAAATAAAATATCAATCAAAATTCAAGAAATAGAAACTAAAGAAATTAATTTAAAGCTTGAGAAAGAAAAAATTGATGTAACTCTTCCAGAAAGAGATATTAAAATTGGTAAAATTCATCCAGTCTCCCAGGTAATAGATGAAATTTCATCTATATTTTCTGAAATAGGATTTAGTGTTGAGGAAGGTCCAGATGTAGAAAATGAATATAATAATTTTACAGCATTAAATACACCAGATAATCATCCAGCTAGAGATATGCATGACACTTTTTATCTAGATAATAATAAGGAATTACTTTTGCGAACTCACACATCTCCAGTTCAGGTAAGAACTATGCTAAAAGGTAAACCTCCTTTTAAAATTATTGCTCCGGGACGAACTTACAGATCAGATAGTGATCAAACCCATGCTCCGATGTTTCATCAAGTTGAAGGGTTACATATAGATAAAAATATAAACATGGGACATCTAAAAGGATGTTTAAATTATTTTATTAAGGAGTTTTTTGAAGTTGATAAAATTAAAATGAGATTTAGACCAAGTCATTTTCCATTTACTGAACCTTCGGCAGAAGTAGATATAGGATATGAAATTAAAAATGGAAAGATAGTAATTGGTGAAGGTGATAAATGGCTAGAAATTTTAGGTTGTGGAATGGTTCATCCAAATGTTTTAAAAAATGTAAAAGTTAATCCAAGTAAATATCAAGGATATGCCTTTGGAATTGGCATAGACAGACTGGGAATGTTGAAATATGGAATTAACGATTTAAGAGCTTTTTTTGAGACTGATTATAGATGGTTAAGTCACTTTGGTTTTGATCCATTAGATGTCCCATCAAATTATAGAGGACTGAGTAGATGAAGTTCACCGTTGACTGGTTAAAAAACCATCTTGATACAAAATTTAATAATAATCAAATCATAGATAAATTAACCAATATAGGTCTAGAAGTAGAAAGTTTTGAGAGCTCTACATCTGAATTAGATACATTTATTGTTGCAAAAATTATAAATGCCAAAACTCATCCTAATGCTGACAGATTGAAGTTATGTGATGTTGATATAGGTAGCGACAAAACAATTGAAGTAGTATGTGGAGCCCCAAATGCAAAAAATGGTCTTTTGACTGTTTATGCACCTCCAGGATCGATTATTCCTAAAAATCAGATGAAATTATCTGTAAGTAAAATAAGAGGTGTAACATCATATGGAATGCTCTGTTCTGAGGCAGAATTACTATTATCCAATCAAAGTGATGGAATTATAGAATTAAAAAACAATAAATATGCAAACAAAATTGGAGAAAAATATTTTAAAAACACTTCTGAAAAAGTAATTGATTTATCAATTACGCCCAATAGACCAGATTGTTTAGGAGTAAGAGGTATTGCTAGAGATTTATCTGCTGCTGGTGCTGGTACATTAAAAATTAATAAAAAATCCAATTTAAAATATAGAGGCAATCAAAATATAAACGTAACAATAAAAAAAGAAAAAGCTCAAGGATGCACAATATTTGGAAGTTGTTTAATAAAAGGGGTAACAAATAAAGAGAGTCCAAAATGGCTAAAAGATAAAATTCTGTCTTTAGGCCAAAAACCAATATCTGCGATAGTCGATATTACTAATTATGTAATGTTTGATTTAAATAGACCATTGCACGCTTATGATGCAGATAAAATAGATAATGAAGTTATTGTTAGAAGTTCTTCTAAAGGAGAAAGCTTCGAAGCCTTAGATAATAAAAAATATATTTTAGAAAATGATATGTGCGTTATTTCTGACAGATCTGGAGTCCTTGGTCTTGGCGGCATAATTGGTGGGACAAGATCTGGAACAGAATATTCGACTAAAAATATATTATTAGAATCTGCTTATTTTTTGCCGCGTTCAATAAGAAAAACCTCTAAACAATTAAATATAGATACAGATGCAAAATTCAGATTCGAAAGAGGCATAGATCCCCTTTCAATTGAAGAGGGATTAATAAAAGCGTCTGAGCTAATAAAACAAATTTGTGGAGGCGAAATAAGTAACTTAGATGTAAAAAAAATTGATAATTATAAAAAAACAATAATTAATTTTGACCCATTTCTTTTTGAAAAAACGACAGGATTTAATGTTGAAAATAAAGAATTAATTAAAATACTTGAAAAGTTAGGTTTTGATATATCTAAAAATAAAAAAATTTTAAACTTAGTAGTACCTTCTTGGAGACCAGACATAACTCAATCAATTGATATTGTTGAAGAAATAGTGAGAATAAAAGGCTACGAACATATTAATACATCAGAACCAATTAAGACAAGATTAAAGCCTACACTTAATTATTATCAGAAATTATTTCATTTTTTACAAAGATCCGTGGCATCAAAGGGTTATTTAGAAACTGTGACTTGGTCATTTACTGACTCTAAAATTAATCAATTATTTAAAGAAAATGATGAAGAAATACCAATTGTAAATCCGATTAGTTCAGATCTAAATGTTTTAAGAAATTCTATTTTTCCAAATTTATTATTTTATTTGAAGAAAAATTTAGATAGAGGATTTAAAGATATTTCTTTATTTGAAATTGGTCCAGCGTTTAAAGGGAAAAATCCTGGAGATCAACTGACTGTTATAGGCGCCGTGAGGGCAGGAAAGGTTTCAAGATTATCTTGGAATGATAAAGAAAGAATTGTAGACACATTCGATGTAAAAAAAGATGTAATTCAAAGTCTTTGTGAAGCAGGGATTGATAAAGATGATATTGTTATAGATGATAAAACTCCTTCTTATTATCACCCAGGAAAATCTGGAGGAGTGTACCAAAATAAAAACGAAAAAAATGCTCTAGCATATTTTGGCGAGATTCATCCAAACATAATAAAAAAATTAGATATAAAAACTGAAGGTTTGGTAATATTTGAAATTTGTCTTGATTATATAAAAGATTCAAAACAAAAGATGAAAGATTTAAAATCTGAATATAAATTTTCTGATTTCCAAAAATCAGAGAGAGATTTTGCATTTATTATTAATAAAAACTTTAAATCTCAAGAATTGGTTAATATAATTAAATCTGTTGATGACAAATTAATTAAGTCAGTAAGAGTATTTGATGTGTTTGAGGGAGAAAATATACCAGAGGGAAAAAAATCTATAGCTGTTAATGTAACTATTCAGTCAGAGGAAAAAACATTAAATGAAAATGACTTGGAGGACATTAATAAATTAATCATCTCTTCAGTTGAGTCAAAGTCTGGTGCAAAAATTAGATCCTAAAAATGGGTGATACAATTGACAACATTAGGAATTTTGCAATTATAGCTCATATAGATCATGGTAAATCAACGATAGCTGATAGAATAATTCATAAATGTGGAGGTTTAAGTGACAGAGAAATGAAATCTCAAGTGCTAGACTCAATGGATATAGAAAGAGAGAGAGGAATAACAATCAAAGCACAAACAGTTAAATTAAATTATAAAGCAAAAAATGGTAAAACTTACATTTTAAATATTATAGACACCCCAGGACATGTAGATTTTAGCTATGAAGTTAGCAGAAGCCTTTATGCGTGCGAGGGCTCAATATTAATTGTAGATAGTACACAAGGTGTAGAAGCCCAAACACTTGCAAATGTATATCAAGCACTTGATATAAATCATGAGATTATTCCAGTATTAAATAAAATTGATCTACCAGCATCAGATCTTGATAGAACAAATAATCAAATTGAAGATGTTATAGGTATAGATACATCTAATTCTGTTCCTTGCTCTGGAAAAACTGGACAAGGAATAGATGAAATTCTTGAGCAAATTATTAACTCTCTGCCTGGGCCTAAGGGTGAAAAAAATAGCAAATTAAAATGTTTATTAGTTGATAGCTGGTATGACACTTATCTTGGAGTAGTTATATTAGTGAGAATTATAGACGGAACTCTAAAAAAAAATATGAAAATAAAAATGATGTCTACAAATCAAGAATATATCGTAGAAAAAGTTGGTGTTTTTACCCCGAAGCCAAAAGATGTGAGTGAACTTAATGCTGGAGAAATAGGTTTTATTACAACTGGTATTAAAATTTTATCAGAAACTAAAGTTGGAGATACTATATGTGATGCAGAGAATCCTCTCAAAGATGCATTACCAGGTTTTAAACCAAGTAAACCAGTAGTTTTTTGTGGTTTATTTCCCGTAGATAGTTCAGAATATCAAAAGCTAAAAGATGGACTTGCTAAATTACAATTAAATGATGCAAGTTTTTCTTATGAAGCGGAATCTTCATCTGCCTTAGGACTTGGTTTTAGATGTGGTTTTTTAGGTCTTTTACACCTTGAAATTATCACAGAAAGGCTTGAAAGAGAATTTGATATTAATTTATTAACAACAACACCTGGCGTTGTTTATAAAGTTCACTTAAATAATGGTGAAATTGTCGAACTTCAAAATCCATCTAATTTACCAGATCCTACTTATATAAAATTTATTGAAGAACCATGGATTAAAGCTACAATTATCACTCCAGACCAGTACTTGGGATCAATTATTAAGTTATGTCAAAATAAAAGAGGTATACAAACTAATTTAAGTTATTCTGGAAACCGTGCAGTAATTAATTATGAAATACCTTTAAATGAGGTAGTATTTGATTTTAATGATCGTCTTAAATCTATGACAAGCGGATATGCTAGTTTTGATTATGAAATTATTGATCACAAAGAAGGAGATCTAGTAAAAATGAATATACTTGTGAACTCAGAACCCGTTGATGCTCTTGCAATGATGATACATAAAGATTTTGCTCAAACTACGGGTAGAGAAGTATGCGAAAAATTAAAAGATTTAATACCAAGGCACAACTTTATGATACCAATCCAAGCAGCTATTGGTGGTAAAATTATTGCTAGAGAAACTATCAAAGGTTTTAAAAAAGATGTGCTAACAAAAATTCATGGAGGAGGAGCAACAGATAGAAAAAGAAAACTGCTTGAAAAACAGAAAAAAGGTAAAGCTAGAGCTAAGCAATTTGGAAAAGTTGAGATACCTCAAGAAGCATTTATTGGTGTTTTAAGGATAAACAAGGAGTAGGAATTTTGGAGAGGTGGCCGAGCGGTTGAAGGCGCACGCTTGGAAAGCGTGTATAGGGGAAACTCTATCATGGGTTCGAATCCCATTCTCTCCGCCATATTTTTATCAGAAAAACGATCTTTTTGACGGGTTTTAAAGAAATAGAAAAAAAATCTAAAAAACATCAAAAAAACGTTGGTATCCAACATTAATTTAAGCATTTGCGTCTCTCCCATTTTTAAATTTTTTATAAAAATGTTATAAAAAATTCTTCCATATTATAAATTAATGACAAAGAATAATTCAAACAATTACCAAGCTGACTCCATAAAAGTCCTAAAAGGTTTAGAAGCAGTAAGAAAAAGACCAGGTATGTATATTGGTGATACCGATGATGGGACTGGATTACATCATATGGTTTACGAAGTTGTAGATAATTCCATTGATGAGGCTCTAGCAGGTTTTTGTAAAAAAATTGAGATAAGTATAAACGATGATAACTCTGTAACAGTGATTGATGACGGCAGAGGAATTCCTGTTGATATTCATAAGGGTGAAAAAAAGTCAGCTGCCGAAGTTATAATGACCCAACTTCATGCTGGTGGTAAATTTGATCATAATTCTTATAAAGTTTCTGGAGGACTACATGGAGTAGGTGTATCAGTTGTCAATGCTCTTTCTGAGAGATTAAAACTTACAATCAATAGAGATAATAAAAAATATTATATTGAATTCAAAAACGGTGACGCTAAAACTTCTTTAAAACAAGTTGGAAAATCAAAAACTAGCGGAACCGAAATTAATTTTGTTCCATCGAAAGATATATTTTCATCAATAAAATTTAGTTTTTCTATTTTAGAAAAAAGGATGAGAGAATTAGCTTTTTTAAATAAGGGCATAAAAATAGTTTTAAGCGATTTAAGACAAAAAAAACCAAAAACATTAGAGTTCAAATTTGAAGGAGGTATCAGTGAATTTGTGCAATTCATTGATGAGAAAAAAGAAAGTTTAAAAAACAAAAATGAAAATGATCTTTTTAAAAAACCAATTTACATTGAAGGTTTAAAAAATAATATTGATGTTCAATGCTCCCTTAAGTGGAATGCAGGGTATAGTGAAGATGTATTACCTTATACTAATAACATTTATCAAAAAGACGGAGGAACACATCTTCTTGGATTTCGAAGTGCATTAACAAGAGTAGTAAATAAATATGCAAATGAACAAAACTTATTAAAAAAAAATAAAGTTTCTTTATCAGGAGATGACGTTAAAGAAGGATTAACTTCAGTTCTTTCTATAAAAATTCCTGACCCTAAATTTTCTTCTCAAACAAAAGATAAATTAGTCTCATCAGAAGTTAGAAATATTGTTGAAACTATCATTAATGAGAAGCTGTCTATTTGGTTTGATCAAAATCCATCGATTTCAAAAATTATCTTAACTAAAATTATCCAGGCCGCAGTAGCAAGAGATGTAGCTAGAAAGGCAAGAGAAAATGTAAGAAGAAAAGGAGCCTTAGAATTAACGGGATTGCCTGGAAAATTAGCTGATTGTCAAAACTCAAAGCAAGATGGTACTGAACTATTTATTGTAGAGGGTGATTCAGCTGGTGGATCAGCCAAACAGGGCAGAAACCGTGAAAATCAAGCAGTATTGCCGCTTAGAGGAAAAATATTAAATACTTTTACAGATCTTAATGGATCGAAAAAGAATGGAAATGTCAATGAATTAAGAACTAAAAGCTTATCAAAGATGATTTCATCAAATGAAATAGTTACATTGATTAACGCACTTGGTCTTGATCCAAAAAATGAGGATATAGATCTCAAAGATTTAAGATATGGAAAAATAATAATAATGACGGATGCTGATGTTGATGGCTCACATATAAGAGCATTATTATTAACTTTTTTTAATAATAAACCATTTGATAAATTAATTGAGTTTGGACATGTTTATCTTGCTCAGCCACCCTTGTTTAAAATTAATAAAGGAACTAAAAGCATATATATCAAAGATGAAAATGAGCTTGAAAGTTTTTTAATAAAAAATTCAAAGGATATTAAAAAATATAAAAAAAATTCTAAAGAATTTAATAATATTCTCCAAATTGAAAAGTCCAAATTAAATATTCAAAGATTTAAAGGACTGGGAGAAATGAACCCTGATGAATTATGGAATACAACTTTAAATCCTGAAACAAGAAATTTATTACAGGTTAAATATTCTCAGAATAGTAAAAAAGATCAAGATTTGATACAAACTTTAATGGGTAACGATGTTTCCTCAAGAAAAGATTTTATTGTTGAAAACGCAATAAATGTTTCAAACTTAGATATTTAGATGGATTTAAAACAATCTGTTAAAGCAGCATCATTAAATAAGTCAACATATATCAATTTAAGATGGATTGGGATTTTAGGTCAATTTATAACTATAAACACAGTCAAATTTATTTTTGGTTTTGAGTTCAACTTTATTTTATCTAATCTTATAATTTTTGTTGGAGCTTTAAGTAACTTTTACTTAATGTTTTTTTATAAAAAACCCGTACTTTCAAACGCGACTTCTTTTAATTTTTTATCTTTAGATATACTTCAATTGAGCGCTTTACTTTACTTATCTGGGGGTATTTTAAATCCATTTTCAATATTCCTTTTGATACCAAGTGTATTTGCTGCATCCAATTTAAATATTAAAACAAATATTGCTTTAATTTTAATTACTCTAGCATCGATTATAATTTTAACTTTTTATCATTATGAATTGCCAAAACCATTGGATGAATATACTATTAGTCTGTATTATTACTATGCAATTCCCCTTGCATTGATAATAGCATTATTTTTTTTAAATTATTTTGCATTTATTTTTGGACAAGAAACAAATCTTAGGAAAGATGCATTAGATAAAATCCAAGAGGTAATTTCTAAAGAACATGAGCTGGTTTCACTTGGGGGACAGGCTGCAGCTGCAGCTCATTCATTTGGTACTCCTTTGTCTACAATTAAAATAATTTCCCACGATTTATTTGATCAATTTAAAGATAATAATGATGTTAAAAAAGATCTCGAACTATTAATTAGTCAGGTTAATAGGTGTAATGAGATTCTAAAAAAATTAACGTTAAATCCTACTATAGAAGATGATTTTATTGACAAAAATAAAACGCTTTACGATTATATTAATGAGATAGTTAACTCATTTAAGGAAATTTCTAATAAGAATTTCAATATTGATAAAGAGCAAGATTCTAACTCATTTGAAATATTAAAATCTGTTGAAATTGTTTATGGTTTGAGGAATTTTATTGGAAATGCTAACAAATTTTCAAATGATAATATCTATATTGCTATCAAAAGTGACAGTCAAAAGACTGAAATAACAATAGAGGATGATGGCCCTGGTATACCAAAAGATATACTTAATAAGATTGGAGAGCCTTATATTAAGACACTTAAACCCAAAGATAACAAAAAAACTGGACTGGGTTTAGGGATTTTTATAGGCAAAACATTGTTGGAAAAAAATTCTGCCAGAATAACAATTAGAAATTCAGAAACTAGAGGTGGAGCTGAAGTAAATATAGAATGGGAAAATAAAAATTTAAAAAAATTAGTGTAATTTTTTATTATTTTCAAACAATCCACTAAGCTGACCAATCATTACATCACCTAATTCTTGAACATCAGCAATTTTTATCGCTTTTTTGTAATATCTCGAAACATCGTGACCTATACCTATAGCAAGAATTTCGATATCACTTTTGTTTTCAATTGATTTTACAGTTTGCTTTAGATGTTTTTCTAAAAAATCACCCGAGTTAACAGATAATGTTGAATCATCAACTGGAGCTCCATCAGAAATAACCATAAGAATTTTTCTTTCTTCTTTTCTTTTCTTAAGTCTATTGAAAGCCCAAGTAATAGCTTCACCATCAATATTTTCTTTAAGCAAACCCTCTTTTAGCATTAAACCTAAATTTTTTTTTGATTGTCTCCAGTGAGTATCAGCAGATTTATAAATTATATGTCTTAAGTCATTCAAACGTCCTGGATTTTTTAATTTTCCAAGTTTATTCCACTTTTCTCTGCTCTTACCGCCCTTCCAATTCTTTGTTGTGAAACCAAGAATTTCAACTTTAACCGAGCATCTTTCTAATGTTCTAGACAATATATCAGCACAAAGAGCGGCAATAGTAATTGGTCTTCCTCTCATAGATCCAGAATTATCTATTAGTAAAGTCACAACTGTATCTTTAAACTCTAAATCTTTCTCTTTTTTAAAAGAAAGGGAATTATATGGATCAATTATTATTCTTGGTAATTTTGAACTATCTAATAAACCTTCTTCAAGATCAAATTCCCAAGATCTATTTTGTTTTGCAAGTAACTGTCTTTGTAATTTATTTGCGAGTTTTGTAATTATATCTTGGAAACTAGTTAGCTGTTGATCTAAATTTTTTCTTAATTTTGAAATTTCTTCAGAATTTTCCAATGTTTCTGCTTTTGCTGTCTCATCAAATTCTGAAGTATATATTTTATATTCTTTATTACTTATTCCTAAATTTTTTTTCTGAACAATATTTTCTATTTCATTATTTTCAGCATCATCATTTCCTAGTTGTTCATCAAGTCTAAATTCATTCATTTCGTCAGAACTATCAACTCCTTCATTAATACTGTCTTCCTCTTCTCTTTCTTGAGAGTCTCCACTATCTGCTTTTTGATCATCTTTTGAATTATTGTTATCTTGTTCATCCTCTTTCTGCTCTTCCCTTTTGTTTTCTTCTTCGGATTCGAAGATTTCCATATTTTGAAGAATTTCTGATATTTTAGAATTGTATATGTCCTGATTCTCTGCATTTTCTTTTAAAAAGTGTATGTGTTTATCTAAAGATTTTTCAAAATCATCTTTCCAGTATGATAAAATTTTTTCAGCGTTTTCTGTTAAATTTACGTTCATTATTTTATTAAGCATGTAATATTCAAAAGCTTCAGAAACGTTAGATTCTTCTTTCTTTTTTATATTTTCAGATTTTGCTGCACTTACCTTATTGTTGTATTTGGCCATTAAATTTTCAGAAATTCCCTTCATCATTTGTGAGCCTAAAAGTTCATATCTTATTTTTTCAGAAATTTTATAAAGTGTATGGCATGTGGGAGTTTTTGGAATATTTTGTTCTAAAGTGGAATTATCAGAAAATTTTCTTTTTAACGCTTCTGAATCTGCCTCGGCTCTTAACTTAATAAAGTTTTCTTTATCTTTTAAATTATCAAACTTAGAAATATTAAATTCTTTTAAATTTTTTTTGTCTTTTAATGGATATGTTTCACCTGAAATGGCTTTAATCGTTGAGTTTAAAGCTTGTTTAAATTGCTCTTTTATAAGATCATCTTTGTTCATTAAACCTGAATATTTATCATCGACTCTGGCAGTTCTTCGCCAAAACATCTTTGATAGTATTCTGCGATTGTATTCTTTTCTACGTCATCACATTTATTTAAAAAAGTTACTCTGAACGCATAACCCACATCTTTAAATATTTCAGAATTTTCTGCCCAATGTAGTACTGTTCTAGGGCTCATAACAGTTGAAATATCTCCAGCCATAAATCCTTTTCTAGTAAGTGTCGCAACTTTTATCATGTTTGCAACTCTCTCTTTACCTTTATTATTATCTAAAGATTTATTTTTCCCTAAAATAATTTCCATTTCTTTTTCTAAAGCTAAATAATTTAATGTTGTTACGATATTCCATCTATCCATTTGTCCCTGGTTTATTTGTTGTGTTCCATGATAGAGTCCAGTTGTATCCCCTAAACCAACAGTATTTGAGGTTGCAAATAATCTGAAATATTTATTCTGCTTAATGACCTTATTCTTATCTAATAAAGTAAAATTTCCTTCAGCTTCCAAAACTCTTTGAATTACAAACATCACATCTGGTCTACCGGCATCATATTCATCAAATACTAAAGCTATTGGATTTTGTATCGACCAAGGAAGAATTCCTTCCTTGAATTCTGTGACTTGTTTTCCATCTTTGATGACAATTGAGTCTTTACCAATTAAATCTATTCTACTGACATGACTATCTAAGTTAATTCTGATACATGGCCAATTTAATCTGGCTGCAATTTGTTCTATATGTGTGGATTTACCTGTTCCATGATAACCTTGCACTAAGACTCTTTTATTAAATGAAAATCCGGAGAGGATTGCTAAAGTTGTATCTTTATCAAATTTATAAGTTTTATCTATATCTGGAACATAATCAGTTTTTTTTGAAAATGCGTCCACTTCCATATCAGAATCTATACCGAATGTTTGTTTAATCGATAATTTAATATCTGGGGTTTGTTCAATATTAGTTGTCAATTTTTTCCTTATAAGTATTTTTTAATTGGGTATAAGCTAAAGTTATCACTTTAAGCTTATCTTCAAATTTTTTATTGCCAGCATTCATATCAGGGTGAAATTTTTTCACAAGTCTTTTGAATTTTTCTTGTATTTTGGCCCATTTTAAACCAACTCCAACACCCAAAATTTCAAAGGCTTTAAGATCATTACTATTAAATTTAAACTTACTAATATGATTCAAATTACTAAAATCTTTAAATTTTCCATTTTCATCTTTTAAAGTATTATTCCACAATATTTTGAAAAAATTGTCTGAAGAGCTGAAACTCTGTGTTGGCTTATGCCATGTCATGTCAGACTTTAAAAAGTTGATTACTTGTTCGTCGCTCATACCTGAAAAATAATTCCAGCTTTTATTAAACTCTCTTACATGCTCTAGACATAGAAGCCTATATTCTTTGCTGTTATCCTTTTCTTTTGGAGCTTTGTAAAGTCCCTCCTCATTGCAATTATTCCATTCACAAATATTTTTCATATAATATAATATCAAGTTTAATGGATATTAATCAACTTTCAAAAAAAATTGAAAATAAACTTTTGAAAGACACCTCTATAAAAAATGTAAAGATAATTGACAACACTTATAAGCATTTAAAACACAATTCACATCAGAAAGGCAAATATCATATTAAATTAGAAATAAATTCTGAAATATTAAAAAAAACAAATAGAATTCAGTCTAATAAAGTAATCTACAAAATTTTAAGCGAAGAATTGAAAACTGATATTCATTCTTTACAAATAAGCTTTACTTAACTCTTTTACTAAAAATTTGTTCAATTCACCAGATTTGGCTTGATAATTAAGTTTTAATTTTCCAAAATTCCTTATTAAAATTAAGTTTATACTGTCTGATTTATTTTTTTTGTCACTTTTCATAAAATTAAGAATTGATGTAATTTTCCTTTTATTAAAAAGGTCTTTATATTTATTTTTGATTTCTATCTTTTTAATATGATTGTTTATTAATTCTGAATTTGAATTTGAAATAATTTTTTTTTCTTTACTAAAATTTACAGCATTCATTAAACCAAATATAACAGCTTCTCCATGATTTAATTTTTTTGAGTAACCAAGACTAGCCTCATATGCGTGAGCAAAAGTATGGCCAAGATTTAAAGATTTTCTTAAATTTTTTTCTTTTTCATCCTTTTCAATAATTTTTTTTTTTAATAAACAGCTATTTAAAATTGCGTTAATTACAAAATTACCTTTTAGGTTCAAAATCTTGTTAAAATTTTTATCTAAAAAAACAAAATTTTTTTTGCTATCAATTAGACTACTTTTTAATATTTCAGCATATCCACATATAATTTCTCTTTTGGGTAGGGTATGTAGTAAATTAATATCTGAAATTACTAAATCTGGTTGATAAAAACTTCCTACAAGATTTTTTCCAAATTTATTATTAATACCTGTTTTGCCACCTATTGAAGAATCGACTTGAGCTAATAAAGTGGATGGAATGTTTATAAATTTTATTCCTCTTTTAAATGTGCTGGCTGCATATCCAACTACATCTCCTGTAATTCCTCCACCAAATGAAATTATACAGTCTTCCCTATAAAAATTATTTTTAAATAAAATATTATGTATTTTATCGATACTTAGGTTACTTTTATTTTTCTCATTTGCACTAAAATTTAAAGTATAAATTTTTTGATTTTTTAAATTACCTAAGAGTAATTTTCTAAATTTTTTTGGTATCTTACTGTCAATTACGATTAAACATTTTGAAAATAATATTTTATTTTTTTTTAAAATATTTCTTAATTTTGAAATTAGATTGGTACCAATATGAACTTCGTAATTTTTACTTTTAGTTTTAACCTTTATTATTTTTTGTTTCATATTTTTTTATAATTTTATTTGCTATTTCATTCTTATTTAGCTGATCACAATTAATTGTGAAGTCTGCCAAACTATATATTTTAGCTCTTTCATTTATTAGTTTCTCTAGATCTGTTTCACTTAATGTCATAGCCAGAGGTCTTTTTTTGCTACCATTTATTCTTTTAATTATTATATCTTTTTTCCAATTCAACCAAAAACTAAAAGAACTCTTCTTACATTCTTTCCTAATATTAGTATTAATATATGCACCTCCACCTAATGATAGAATTTGCTTCTCACCTTTTAAACATAATAATGTTATTTCTTCTTCACATTCACGGAAGTATTTTTCTCCCTTTTTTTTGAAAATTTCCGCAATTTTCATTTTTTCTTTTTCTTCAATTTTATTATCTATATCAATAAATTTAAGTTTGGTTTGCTTAGAAATCAATTTTCCTATTAATGTCTTACCCGAACCCATCATACCAACTAAAACTAGATTTTTATTTGATTCCATATATTTCTAAGTTGAAAAAACACAAATATGTCTTATTTTGATTTTACAAAATTATATGCTTTTAAAACATTATACTACAAAGGAATATAACATAATATGAAATTTGCAATCAAAGCTGGAATAATTTTTTTTATATTGATTTTGTCTATTGTTGTTTTGAGCCAGATTGATTTCCCATCCCCTAACAAAAAAATTGAAGTAATTTTGCCTAATGAAAATTTTAAAACAATTAAGTAAAACAATTTCCAAACTAACGTTAATTTTATTTTTTTGCACTTGTTCTTTTGCTGATGAACCCATTGATATATGGAAAATTGAAAAAAAAGACATCATTAACAAAGAAAACTCTACTTCAAATATAAACGCAAGTAATAATCTAAATACTAATACAACATTATCAGTTCAATCTAGTTCTGAGATATTAATAAATAAAGAAATCGAGTCATCCACTATAAAATTAGCTGGACTATATGATCCTGCGCAGAATGGTTTAAAAATTGATATGTGGTCGAACAGTGATGGTGAGTTAATTAAAAGTATGTTAAATAAAAATTTAAATAGAAACTTATCTGAATTTTCAAAAAAAATATTAGACATAGCTTTACTAACAAACTCATATATTCCTACAAATAATATTACTGAAGAGGAATTTTTAGAGTTTAAATTTAATCATTTAATAAACAAAAAAGATTTTGAATTAATTAAAGAATTTTTAATCAATAATACTGAAGTTTCTAATAAAAATAAATTGATTAAATTTTACTCAGAATATTTTCTTTCAAACTCCGAAGTAAAAAAAGCATGTGAGATATTTAATATTAGTGGTTCTATTACTGATAAGTATTTAAATAATTTTAAAATTTATTGTTTAATTCTAGAAGATAAAAAAGAACAGGCTCAACTACTTTTCGATTTGTCAAAGGAGTTGGATGAGATTGATATTTTTTTTGAAAATAAATTTAATATATTAATGGGTTACGCAAGCAAAGATGAGATAATTTCAGACGAAAATATTTTATATTTTCACTTATCTCATAAAACAAATAATGATTTTAATTACGAGCCAAAAATGGACTCACCTAGATATATTTGGAGTTATTTGTCATCATCAAATATTCTTAAAAATGCAAATTCCTTTGATATTGAAAATCCAGAAGATTTAAGATTATTAGAAAGAGCAACTCATGAAAATGTATTTGATGAGAGAGAACTACTAGATACATATAAAAAATTTCAATTTAACATAACACAACTATTAAATGCCAAAGATGCATATAAGCTACTTCCAGATTATGAGGGCAGAGCTTTATTATATCAAAGATTACTTTTATCTGATGATGTTAAGCAAAGATTAAGTATGGCGTCTGAATTATATAAATCTTTCCAAAAAAAAAAGTTAGACAATGCGTTTGATAATGAAATCAAAGTCATTTTAAAAAAAATAAAAAAAGATGATGTTCCATCAAATTTTACTACTTTTTATGACAATCATACCCAGAATAAGTTAACAAAAGAGAGAAAGATAAAATTTAATAATAAAAAAATACATCAGTCAAAATTATTAAATTACTTTTTAAATAAAACTAGTTTGCCTAAAGC
The DNA here is from genome assembly GCA_902543575.1 of uncultured Pelagibacteraceae bacterium. Classification (GTDB taxonomy): domain Bacteria; phylum Pseudomonadota; class Alphaproteobacteria; order Pelagibacterales; family Pelagibacteraceae; genus Pelagibacter. Next base: position 75,791 of record CACBYV010000002.1, read on the forward strand.
TGAAAAGGAAACAAACGATATTTTGAAAAAAATTAAAAGAAACAAAAAATATGTTTTTTCTACAAAAGATATGATTCTTATTGAATCGCTTAAATCTGATGGTGTAAAAATAGATAAAAAATACGCAAACCTTTATGAATACAACTATCAATTTTCCTCTGATATAAAACAAATGCTATCGAATGGAGAGTTAGGCTTATTATTAATTAAAATAGTAGATATTGTTGGTGAAAGTAACCTTGAAGATCTAGATATAAACACTGTGAATTTATTAGTTTCAACTATGAATGAGCTAAAAAATGTAGATTTAAGGAACGAAATTCTAATAGAAGTCTTGCCTTTAAAAGTCTAAACAATAAATAAACTATGTCAGTAAAAGAACTAATAACAGTACCTGATGATATTCTTAGAAAAAAATCTGAGCCTTTAAATAAAGTTGATGTTAATGAAAAAAAACTCATAAAAGATTTATTTGAAACTATGTATCATCATAATGGTATAGGTTTGGCAGCTGTTCAAGTTGGAATACTTAAAAGAGTAGTTGTTTTAGATGTCTCAAAAAATGAAAATGAAAAAAAACCTTTATGTTTTATTAATCCAAAAATAAAAACTTTAAGTGAAAAAATGTCTACATATGAAGAAGGTTGTCTATCAATACCTAATACCTTTATTGAGATAGAGAGACCAGAAATTTGTACAGTTTCATATATAGATGAAAATGGTGATAAGAAAGAAATGGAATGCGATGGACTACTCTCAACATGTTTACAACATGAAATAAATCATCTAGATGGAAAACTAATCATTGATTATTTATCTAAAATTAAAAAAGATTTAATAATAAAAAAATTGTCTAAACAAAAGAACTCTAATAGAGTTATTGTTTAAATGTCAAATATTGTATTCATGGGTACACCGCAGTTTGCTGTGCCTATTCTAAAAAAAATAAATCAAAAATATAAAATTAATTGTGTATTTACTCAGCCCCCAAGTAAATCAAATAGAGGTCAAAAGTTTACGAAATCACCAATTCATACATGTGCAGAGGAACTTAATCTAGAAATTAAAACTCCAAAAAAAATTGATGAAGAATATGAATATCTTAAAGAATTAAATTTAGATCTTGTAATTGTTGTTGCATACGGACAGTTAATTTCAAAAAAAATTCTTGATTTGAGTAAAAAAGGTTTTTTGAATATTCATGCTTCATTATTACCAAAATGGAGAGGGGCAGCACCAATCCAAAGATCGATTTTAAACAACGAAAAAAAAACTGGTATATCATTTATGAAAATTGATGAAAAATTAGATTCCGGACCAGTATGTAATAAATATTCAATTGATATTCTTGAGCAAGATAATACAGAAAATTTGTCTGAAAAATTATCTTATTTGAGTACAGAAAAAATTTTAGAAAATATGCAAAATGTTTTAGAAGGAGAGGCAATATTTAAAGAGCAAGATCACTCAAAAGCTACATACGCAAAGAAAATTCAAAAAATAGAGGGAAAGATAGATTGGAATAATAGTGCTTATAAAATTATTGCTCAAATAAATGGATTATATCCAAAACCTGGTGCATGGTTTGAGCTTAACAACAAAAGATATAAAATATTAAAAGCAAAAATAAACAAGCAGTCAGCAACAATCGGTGAAGTAATCGACGAACAAATGACAATAGCATGTGGTAAAAATTCAATAAATATTATTGAGATACAAAAAGAGGGCAAGAATCCTCAATTAATTAAAGAATTTTTATTAGGGAATAAGCTTAGAAAAGGAACAATAATAAAAAGTGAATAGATATCAGATTTTAATAGAATACGAAGGCACTTTATACAATGGTTGGCAAATTCAAAAAAAAGGTAAGTCAATCCAGGAAAATATTGAGATTGTCTTATCTAAATTACTTAAAGAAAAAATAAAAATTTACGGATCTGGACGAACAGACTCAGGAGTTCATGCTAAAGAGCAATCAGCTCACTTTGATACTACAAGCAAAATTATTCAAAAAGATAAAGTATTGAGTTCACTTAACTTCTTTTTAAATAAAAAAAAAATATCTATTTTAAAAATAAAGAAAAAAAATAAACTTTTTCATTCAAGATATTCTGCAAAAGAAAGACGGTACACGTATTTAATTAGAAATGATGCTTCTCCTTCAGTTATCAATTTTAACAGAGAGTGGCATATCAAAAAAAAAATTGATGTTGAATTGATGAAAAAGGGAGCAAAAAAATTAATTGGAACTCATGATTTTTCAACTTTTAGAGCATCTAATTGTGCTGCAAAAAGTCCGGTAAGAACCATAAAAAAAGTAAAAATAACCAAAGTTAAAAATGTTATAAAAATTCAATTTGTGTCAAAATCATTTCTTAAGAGTCAAGTTAGATCCATGGTTGGTTCACTTAAATACCTTGGTGAAAAAAAATGGAACTTAAAAAAATTTACCAGTATATTTAAATCAAAATCTAGAAAAAATTGTGCTCCTATTGCCCCTGCACATGGTTTATATCTTGAGAAAATTATTTATTAGATTTCTTTTTTTTCTTTTTTATTCTCCATCTTGATCCCTCTCTAACTATGTAACCACAACAATTTTTGGAGCCACACTTACAAGGAAAATCCTTATAGTTTTCATCAAAACTAAACCCATAATCATAAGTTAGTTCCTCATTTTTATTTATATCTTTAATAGAACTAATCCATAATTTTAAACCTTTGCCTTCAACTTCACAGTTTGGATCACAAGAGTGATTAATAAGTCTTGCAGTATTGTAAGCAAAATCACCGTCTAAATCATATCTATTATTTAAGTTAAAAAGATAAATCGCTTTATCATTATCAAATTTTGGATTATTTTCGGTCTGTTTTTTTGTAATTATTTTACCTGTATAGTAAATAATCTTAGTTCCTTTTTTTATATTTTTAGATGCAAACAGTCCCCTGTTATCAATATTTGATGATTTTTGTTTATATAGTTTCATGATTATGTATTTTCCGACTCGATTAATGCATTTACATGATAATTAGCGCTTTCAGCAAGTGCTTTTAGGTCGTATCCACCTTCTAATAAAGATACCACTTTCCCGTTAGTAAATTTATTAGTGGCTTTTAGTGTTCTTCTTGTTATTTCATAAAAATCTTTGGATGAAAGTTCAAATTGAGCTAATGGATCGTTCTTGTGAGCATCAAAGCCAGCAGAAAAGATTAGGTAATCAGGCTTATATTCAATTAACCTATCTAAAACTCTATCATAAGCATTAAAATACTCCTCAGAATTTGTGCCAGCAGGAAGAGGTATATTAAGAGAATTATTATACTTTCCCTTGTCTTTTTCTGAGCCACCACCTGGATAAAATGGATATTGATGTGTTGATATATAAAGTGAATTTTTGTTGTCATACATAACATCATAATTTCCATTTCCCCAATGAACATCAAAATCTACACATGCAATTCTTTTATAATTATATTTTTTAATTAAATAATTAACTGCAACACCTGCATTAGAAATACAGCAAAAGCCCATTGATTTGTTTTTTTCAGCATGGTGTCCTGGTGGTCGTACTACACAAAATGCATTTTTATATTTTTTATTCTCAATTCCATCTATTGCTCTTATAGCTGATCCTGCGGCTTGAAATACTGCATCCTTACTTCCAGGCGATACAACAGTATCACCATCTAAAAAGTTTAAACCACTTTTAGGAAATGAATTATTTAAATTACTAATATAATCTTCAGAATGTGTCATATTAAGAATATCATTAGGAACAACATCTGGTTTATCCCAAAGCAGTCCTTTATTCTTTTTTAAAGTATCAATTATTGAAACTACTCTCTTCGGTTGTTCTGGATGACCATCGCCGGTTATATGTTTTTCTGAAGACTCAGATGTTATAATTGCAGTTTTCAAGTGAAATAATTGTGTAAGATATTCTTATAAATCTTAGTTAACTTTTTTAAATCTGAGATCGATGTTCTCTCGTTAACCATATGAATAGTATTATTTCTTAACCCTAGCTCAAGACGTGGTATCGAACCTAAAAATCTGCTGTCACTTGTGCCACCTCTACAATTTAATTTTGCATTGTTCCCTGTAACTTTTTTTACAATTTTTTTTACCATATAAATTTCTTTATTTGGTACCGTGTAAAATGCTTCTCCACTTACTTTATAATCTATTTTTGTTTTGCAATTTTCTTTTTTTGCAACTGCATTAATAATTTTGCTAAGTTTTTTTTTCAAAGATGTCGATTTATAAGTTGAATTAAACCTAACATTAAATTTAGCACTTGCAGATTGTGGGACTACATTTTCAGATATATTATCCACATTCATTTTTGTAAATTCTAAATTTGATGGTGGCATATACTTTGTTCCTTTGTCTAGCGGAATACTTTTCAGTTTAGATATTATTTTAGCAAGAGCTGTACATGGATTTATATATGTCCCATAAAATGCAGAGTGTCCACTTTTTCCATACACTGTTACTGTTGCATTCATAGAACCTCTTCTTCCAATCCTGATTTCATCTCCAACTGATTGATTTGATGACGGTTCGCCTACTATTGAAAAATCAATTTTTTCTTTTTTTTTCTTTAAATATTTCATAACAGCTGGACAACCATTACCTGTAGTTTCTTCATCAGCCGTAATTATTATTGATATAGATCCTTTAAATTTTTTATTTTTTATAAAATTACTTACAGCACTTATCCAACATGCTACACTACCCTTCATGTCCTGGGATCCTCTTCCATATAAATACCCTTTTTTTACTACTGCTTTAAACGGCGGAAATTCCCAATTATTGAGGTTAGCAACAACATCTGTGTGACCCAAATAATTAATGTTAGGTTTTGATTTACCAAATTTTGCATATAAATTTAATGCAGGTTTAGCACCTGTACCTTTTGATTTTATTATATGGCATTTAAAACCTATTGATGAGAGTTTACTTGAAAGGAAATTCATAATACCTTTATCTTCTGTTTTAATTGTTTGAAATTTTATTAGCTCTTGAGCTAACGTCAGTTCATTATAAGTTTTCATTAATCTATTCTCTTAAAAGATCATTTATTGAAGTCTTTGATCTTGTTTTTTCATCTACTTGCTTGATTATTACAGCACAATATAATGATGGAGCGCTTGAATTATTTTTATCTGGTAGAGAACCAGGAACAACAACAGAATATGGTGGAATTTTACCGTAGCTTATTTCGCCTGTTTTCCTGTTAACAATTTTTGTTGATTGTCCAATATACATCCCCATACTTAAAACAGATCCTTCGCCAACTATTACTCCCTCTACAACCTCAGACATTGCACCTAAAAAAACATTGTCCTCAATGATTGTTGGTAATGCTTGTGCAGGCTCTAAAACTCCTCCAACTCCACTACCTGCAGAGATATGACAATTTTTTCCTATTTGAGAACAACTCCCAGCTCTTGCAAAAGTATCTATCATTGTTCCATCATCAATGTATGCTCCTATATTCACATAGCATGGCATTAAAACAGCATTTTTGCCTACAAAAGACCCTTTTCTCACTGGAGAATTAGGAACCATTCTGAAACCAGCTTTTTCATGGTCCTCTTTAGACCAACCTGCCGTTTTACCTTTTAAAAGATGCGCCTTGTCATACCAACTACTGTAGGGGCCATTTAAATTTTCCATTGGATACATTCTAAAACTTAACATAATTGCTTTTTTTATGTGCTGATGTGTTACCCACTCACCATTGATTTTTTCAGCTACTCTGACTTTACCACTATCTAAGTCATCAATAATTTGATTAACAGTATTTTTTAAACTCTCATCTGAGTTTGGACTTACTTGGTCTCTATTTTCCCAAGCATCATTGATTATATTTTCTATGCTCATAAATCTAAGAACTTTTTAATAACCTTATTTCTTTTAAAAATAAAGAAAGATTTTCAATTTTATAATCGATGTAATATTTGTCAGACTCTTTTTTCCCCCAGTATTCATTGTTGATAAGCCAAGCTGTTATTGTCCCTCGCTCTTTACCTATTGATAAATTTTTAGCTATATCTTCGATATAAAGAGTTTCTTTAGGATTGATCTTAAATTTATCAACCATTAGATCAAAGGCCCTGGCTTCAGGCTTAGGGTGATATTTTGCGTCTACGATATCAAATATATCTTTAAACTGGTCTTCAATACCAAGAGTTTTCACTATATTTTTTACGTGTGCTCTACTTCCATTTGTGAATACGAATTTATTTACATTTATGTTTTCAAGCTCATTTCTTAAAACAAGATCTTTTTCCATAAATGAAAGGTCAATATCATGAACATACTCCAAGAATTCTTCCGGCGGTATATCATGATGTATCATCAATCCATTTAAACTTGTGTTGTATTTGTGAAAATAATTTCTTTGTAATTCTTTAGCTTTTACAAGATCTAGGTTGAGTTTATTTGAGATATATTTTGTCATCCTCTTACTAACTTGTCCAAAAACTGCCTCTAAATCACTATATAAAACTCCATCACAGTCGAATAAAATATTTTTTATATTTTTTAAATTATTCATTTTCTTATCAACGTTCCTGCACCCTTGTCAGAAAATAACTCAAATAGTATTGAATGTGGTTTTCTTCCATCAACAATAACTACACCTCTAACACCATTAGATATTGCGTCCAGACAAGTGTTTATTTTTGGTATCATACCTCCAGAAATAATATTATTTTTTAACATTTCATTGGCCCTATTGAGATTAATCTCAGATATAAGTTTTTGATTTTCATCAAGAACCCCTTCAACATCTGTCATCAAAAGAAGTCGTCTAGCATCGATCTCTTTTGCAATTGAACCTGCAGCAACATCTGCATTAATATTATAAATTCTACCATCATCACCCAATCCTAAAGGAACAACAATTGGTATTTGTTTATTATTAATAAAATTTAATATTTTCTCTTTGTTAATTTTTTTTGGTGTCCCGACATACCCCAATTCTTTACTTTCAGGAATAATATTAATTACATTATTTTCTTTAGGTGATATTGAACAAACATTTGTGTTTTTAGATTTTAATTCATGTAAAATCTCTAAATTAAGCTCTAGTAAAGCCTCCTCTATAAATCCAATTGTTTTTTCGTCTGAAACTCTAAGTCCTTTGATAAATCTTGTTTCAATATTATTTTCATCTAATTTTTTTTTAATATTTTTACCTCCACCATGAACGACTATTGCTGATAAACCAATTTTATTTATTACTGAAATATCTTCTATGAACTGATTAAATAATCTTTTATCTAATAAAACAGATCCACCACATTTGATTACTATAACCTCAGACTTATATTTGTTAATATACTTTTCAACTTCATTAATATTTGGCCCATCTGTTGGAATAATCTTATCTAATTCCATCAATTAAACTGTTTTAACTGAAGTTCTCTTCATAATTACATACTGTTGTGCCATTGTAAGTACGTTGTTAATTGTCCAATATATAACTAACCCTGATGGAAAAGGTGCAAGTATCACTGTTAAAAATACAGGAAAAAACATAAATATTTTTTGTTGAATTGGATCTGGTGGTGTCGGATTAAGTTTTTGTTGCATCCACATTGTTACACCCATTGCTACTGGCCAAGCGCCGATAATTAAAAATGATGGGACATCATATGGCAACAAACCAAATAGATTAAACAAACTTGTTGGATCTCTTTCACTTAGATCATGTATCCAACCAAAAAAAGGCTGATGTCTCATTTCAATTGTTACAAACAACATTTTATAAATTGCAAAGAAGAAAGGTATTTGAATTAAAATAGGCAAACACCCACTTACAGGATTCACCTTCTCTCTTTTATAAAGAGCCATCATTTCTTGCTGTAGCTTCATTTTATCTTCCTTATGAAGTTCTTTAAGCCTTACCATTTCGGGTTGAAGAACTTTCATTTTTGCCATAGATCTAAATGAGTAGTTAGCTAGAGGAAAAAATAATATTCTTATACAAGCGGTAATTAGTATAATTGCAATTCCATAGTTGCCAGTCAATTTAAAGAAATAATCTGATATCAAAAATATTGGTTTTGTTAAGAAATATAGGAAACCCCAATCAATTGCTAAATCAAATTTATTAATATTTAGTTTTTCTGCATAACCATCAACAACATCCACTTCTTTTGCTGCAATAATTACTTTTACCTGATTAGTTTTACTTTCATTAGCTCTGACTTCTGTTGCAGCAGTTTCTATAAAGTTAGCCTTAAATTTATTCTTATAATCAAAATCTGATCTAAAACTTTTATTATTTTCTGGGATTAAACTTGTTATCCAATATTTATCTGTAATACCCATCCACCCTTTGTTAGCATTTACAGAGTACTTCTTGTCTTTAATGTCATCGTAATCTTCTTCAACAAGATTATCGTCAAAAACTCCTAATAAACCTTCATGTAATATATAAAAATCAGTTACATCAGGAGCTACATTTCTAATAATCTGTCCGTAGGGATAAAAGTTATAAGTATTTTGAGTATTATTCGTAATTTTTTGGTTAACAGTAAATAAAAATTTATCATCAATACTTATTTCTTTCTCAAAAGTTATATCTTGCTCATTATTCCATACCAATTTAATTGGACTGTTCGGTGTTAGTAATTTATTGCCAATAACTTCCCACTTTGTATTTGAATTAGGAACTTCAATATTTTTATTATTTATAGCCCAACCTGTTTCAATATAATAACCATTTTCAGACTCTTTAGGATTAAGTAAAACTACATTTTCATCAGTGTCTAGAGTTTCAGTATATTTCTTAAAAATCAGGTCATCAATTAAAGATCCCTCTAGAGAAATAGAACCTTTAATATTTTCATTTTCAAAAAATATTCTTTCAACTTTATTAATTGCCTCTGATCTAGAAATTTTATTATTCTCAATATTTTGCTCTATTTTAGGTGCTTCGTTTAGTTGAAGATTGTTTTTATTTTGATCATTATTAGTTAACTGCTTTGGATCAGGACTTGGTGGAGCAAAAAATAATCCATAGAGAATTATTACTGCTGCGCTCAATGAAATTGCTGCTATTACGTTTCTTGTGTCCATTATTTAATATTCTTTTTCTTTACCGGATCATACCCATGTCCTCCTCCTAAAATTTTTATAGGATGACATGTTAAAATTCTTTTAATGCCTTTATAAGAACCTTTCAAAACACCATATTCATTTAAACTATCAATAAAATATTCTGAACAGGTTGGAAGATATCTACAATTGTTACCTAAAACAGGTGAAATGAAATATTTATAAAATTTAATTAAATATATTAATCCTTTTTTAATCATAACTATCTAATTTTTTTTAACTCACTAAAAAGTTTTATCTTAATAAAATTGTATTCATCTTCTAAAACAGATTTTCTAGCAATTAATAAGTAACTATAGTTAAGATTAATTTTAATTTTTTTTAAAGCCTCATTCATCATATTTCTTAATCTTCTTTTAATTTTATTTCTTATAACAGCTGTACCAATCTTTTTTTTTGTAATAAAACTTATATTGAAATATCTATTACTTTTGTTTTCTAATCTCCTGTAAAAAATTGTTGAATATCTATTTGAAATTTTTTTACCATTTAAAATAAATTTAAAATCTTCATTTTTGGATAAACTTTTTAATTTAACCTGCATTAAACAGTGAGTTTTTTTCTACCCTTACTTCTTCTTCTTCTAATTAGTTTTCTTCCACCTTTGGTCTTCATTTTAGACCTAAAACCATGCCTTCTTTTTCTCACTTTTTTACTAGGTTGATATGTACGTTTCATATTAAGGCTTCTTTTTTGTTAAATTTCGGTAGTTATACAATTTAATGTATATAAGTACAGCGATTTTTAATAAATTAGAACAAAATGGAAAATGAAAATAAATTAAAAATTATTCTTGGTATTATATATCTTTCCATAGTTACTGGCTTTTTGTTGCTTTTTTTTAGCTATTTCTCATTTGACGATTTTTCAAGTTTTGAACTTATAAAAAATAATAGAGATAAATTAAATGATATCAAAAATTCCAATCTTTTAATTGCTAGTATTTTATTTTTTATTGGAGTGATTATTTGGGTTATGCTCTTAGGATTTGGTTCACCAGTTTTTTTAATTGGAGGATTTATATTTGGGAAATGGGTTGGAACAATACTTATTGTATTTGGTTTATCAATAGGAGCAACTCTTTTATACATCAGCGCAAATTATTTTTTTAAAGATTTAATTAAAAAAAAATTTTCATCTAGATTTTCTAATCTTACTGAAAAATTTAAAGAAAATGAATTTACTTTTTTTCTGATATATAGATTTGTTGGTGGAATACCTTTCTTTATTTCAAACATTTTGCCAACATTATTTAATGTAAGAATTAAAAATTTCTTTTTAGGATCTGTTATTGGAATGACCCCCCAGTTATTTGTTGGAGCCTCACTTGGTGCAGGCCTAAATAAAGTTATTGAAAATAATCAAGAACCTCCAAGTATATTTGATATAATTTTAACTCCAGACATTTATGTACCTGTAATCGGCATGATAATATTAGTTATAACTGGATTTATAATTAAAAAAAAATTCTACAAATAACTGGTGCCCTCACCCAGAATTGAACTGGAAACTCATCCTTACCATGGATGTGTTATACCATTTAACTATAAGGGCAATTTTTAGTTAAATTAGTGTATAAAATTGTTTTTTTCAAATAATTGCCTTAATTTTTTACGAAAATCGGTTATATCTAAATTAGGTAAATGATATGGGAATTCACTACGATTATAAATCGACAAGAGGAGCTAAGGCTATGGAGAAGCAGGCTAAAAGAGAAAAAAAGCTTGCTGAAAAAAGAGCAAAAAAAATAGCCAAACAAGGTGAACCCAAAATTCCAGAGGATAAAACAATACCAATCGATCAAGTAATAACTTTGGATCACCTTACTAATCCAGACAAAAAGTAATCAAGATGGACAGGAAGAAGGATAAAAAAGCTAAACTCGAAGAAGCTTTGCGTAAAAACTTAAGAAAAAGAAAAATTTTTCAAAGAAAAAATAAAAAAAATAAATAAATGTCAGTGCAATCAGATAAGTGGATAATCAAAATGGCGAAAGAACAAGCTATGATTTCACCATTTGAGGATAAACAAATAAGGGAAGGGAAAATTTCATTTGGTGTTTCTTCATACGGGTACGATGCGAGAGTATCTAATGAATTTAAAATATTTACTAATGTTAACTCTGAAATTGTAGATCCAAAAAATTTTAAACCAACAAATTTTGTAACAAAAGAATCTGATGAATGCATTATTCCACCTAATTCTTTTGTTTTAGCAAGAACAGTAGAATATTTTAAAATTCCTAGTGATGTCTTAGTTATTTGTTTAGGTAAGTCCACTTATGCAAGATGTGGAATAATTGTTAATGTAACACCTTTGGAACCAGGATGGGAAGGTCATGTGACCCTTGAATTTTCTAATACAACTCCATTACCAGCGAAAATATATGCAAATGAGGGTGTAGCTCAATTTATATTTTTAAAAGGGAATGAGAAACCTGATGTTTCATATGCCGACAGAAATGGAAAATATATGGGCCAAAAAGGGGTAACACTTCCCAAAATTTAAAATGGATAAATTTAGAATTAATGGTCCCTCTAAGATCAGAGGAGAGGTATCAATTTCCGGAAGTAAAAATGCTGCTCTACCAATACTCGCTGCAACTTTACTCTTTGATAAAAATGTAACAATTAAAAATCTTCCGCGAGTTAAAGATATAGATACAATGCTTAATTTAATAAAATCATTAGGAAAAAATATTAGCTTTAAAAATAACAAAAAAATTGCGACAATTTCAAAAGGAAAAAAAAATAATTTTTTTGCACCGTATTCTCTCGTTAAAACAATGAGAGCAGGAATTTTAGTTCTTGGTCCTTTATTGGCGAAAAATAAAAAAGCAAAAGTAAGTAGCCCAGGTGGTTGTAGTATAGGGGTAAGACCAATAGATATACATTTAAAAGCTATATCAAAGTTAGGTGTTAAAATAAAAATTGAAAAAGGATATGTTAATGCAACAGCTCAAGAAGGATTAGTTGGTTCAGAAATAAGATTTTCAAAAATATCAGTTGGAGCTACCGAAAATTGCATTCTTGCTGCTTGTCTTGCAAAAGGAACAACAACAATAAAGAATTGTGCTATAGAGCCTGAGATAAAGGATCTAACAAATTTTCTTAAAACAGCAGGTGCTAAGATCAAATGGATTGGTAAAAGAACTCTAAAAATAGAGGGTGTTAGAACATTAAAGAGTATAAATTACTCAATCATGAATGATAGAATTGAAGCAGGCACTTTTTGTGTAGCTGCATGTTTAAATAGTGGAAAATTAAAAATTAAAAACTTTGAGCCAAAAATTATCAATACAGAGATAAATTTGCTTAAGAAAATTGGGGCAAAGATAAAAACCACAAAAAATACAATTCAAATTAAGGGACCAAAAAAAATTAAAAGTTTGGATTTTTTAAAAACTGGAGAATATCCAAACTTCCCCACTGATTTGCAAGCTCAAGTTATGGTATTATTAACTAAAGCAAATGGGAAAAGTACAATTGAAGAAAATATATTTGAAAATAGATTTATGCATGTTCCAGAATTAAAAAGATTAGGTGCAAAAATAAATATTAAAGGTAACAAGGCAATTATTGAAGGAACTAATAATCTAGAGGGAGCTGAGTTAATGTCTAGTGATTTAAGGGCATCAGTAGCTCTAGTTTTAGCAGCTTTTATTTCAAGAGGAACATCTATTATAAATAGAGTATATCATTTAGACCGAGGTTACGAAAAAATTGAAAATAAATTAAAAAAAATTGGGGTAAAAATTAAAAGAATATCTTAGTGAATAGTTTTTTAAAGAAAGTAATCGCTCAATCTCCAGATGACTTACAAATTATATCAGCAATATGCGCAGAGTCTAAAGTCAAAATTTCTGATATAAAATATTTGCCATCTACAAAAATTTTTTTACTTTCTGTTTTAAGAATAGATAAGGAATCAGATAGTAGCAAACCTATTAATAGTATTATAAAATTTGAATTTATTGAAAGTTCCAAGTCTAAAAACATTAACCAATCCAATGTAGATTTAACTTTAGAATTATTTGCAATTGATATTTTTAAAAAAAAAGAAAATTTTGAAATAGTTCTGTTATTTTCGAAAAATGGAATTATAACACTGTCCACAGAAGTTATTGATGTAACGTTAGAAGACCAAAAAATTGAAAATGATAAAAGTAATTAATTGTAAGAAAAAAAATTATAAAAGAGAATTAGTATCTTTTTTGGATAAAAGGAGATCTGGAAAAGCAGTAGACACTTCGATAGTTCCAAAAATTTTAAAAGACATCAAAATTAATGGAAGAAAAGCACTTTTAAAGTATGAGAAAAAGTTTAGTAAAAATTCAGAGATAGTTCCTTCAAAAGATAAAGTAAACAAAGCAATTAATACATTAGAACCTAAGATTAAAAAAAGTATCGATTTAGCCTATAATAGAATTTTTAAGTTTCATTCACTACAAAAACCAAAAAATATTAAGTATGTAGATAATTTTAAAAATAAACTTGAATATAAGCATGTGCCACTACAGTCTGTAGGTGTTTATGTACCAGCTAATTTACCATCCACATTATTAATGAATGCAGTGCCTGCAAAAATTTCTGGAGTAAAAAGAATTGTTTTGGCCAATCCAAAACTTAATGGAAAACTAAATCCTGCTGTTCTTTATGCAGCTAAAAAAGTTGGAATTAAGGAAATTTACTCAATGGGTGGTGCCCAAGCTATAGCAAGTTTAGCGTATATTCAAAAAGTGAATAAAATTGTTGGGCCTGGAAATATTTATGTTGCAAGAAGCAAACGTGAAGTCTTTGGTGATGTTGGAACAGAAGGAATGGTCGCTGGGCCTAGTGAAATTTGTGTTTTAGCAGATGGTAAAACTGATCTAAATCAAGTTATAACATCTATGATCGGACAAGCAGAACATGATATAAATTCTCAATGTGTTTTAATTACGAAAGACAAAAAATTAGCAAACAAATTTAATATAGAAATAAAAGAAAGTATGAAAAAAATTCAAAGGAAAAAAGTTGTTTTAAAAAGTTTAAAAAATAATGGATTAATTGTGTTAGCCCAAAGTGATAAGCAAATAATAGAAGCAATTAATGAAGTTGCTCCAGAGCACTTAGAAATTAATGTGTCTAATTATAAAAAGTATTTAAATCAAATTCATAATGCAGGAAGTATTATGATTGGAAAGTATTCTCCAATGGCTGTCTCAGATTATAATGTTGGTTCAAACCATGTATTACCAACTTTAGGATCTGCAAAATTTTCATCTGGACTAAATCTTAGTGAATTTTACAAAAAAATTAGCCATATAACTCTTACAAAAAAAGGTATTGAGAAATTAGGAGAATCCGCTACACATCTCGCTGAGTATGAAGAACTAGATAATCATGCTCAAAGTATTAAATCTAGAATGAGGAGATAATAATTTGAGTAAACAGGATACGTTGGAGTTTGAAGGTGTGGTAACAGATCTTCTTCCTAATGCTATGTTTAGAGTTAAACTAGATAATGGTCATAATGTTACGGCTCACACGGCAGGAAAACTTAGAAAAAATCGTATTCGTGTTTTACAAGGAGATAGAGTGAAATTGGAAGTATCTCCATACGATTTATCAAAGGGTCGTATAATTTTTAGATCTTAATATGGCTTCGTAGCTCAGTTGGTAGAGCAGAGCCCTGAAAAGGCTTGTGTCGCTGGTTCGAGTCCCGCCGAAGCCACCACTCCCATGTGGTATTAATATCCATCATTATGCTTGCATTCAAAATTAAAATCTAATACCTATCCATCAGCTATTTATAGCTAATTATATAATAACAAAGAAAGAGTAACTAAAGTATGAGTACATTAAAAGGCAAAGTAAAGTGGTTCAACGGTAAGAAGGGCTACGGTTTTATTGAAAGAGAAGACGGAGAAAAAGATTGTTTCGTTCATGCGAGTGCAGTTAGAGAAGCTGGGCTAAGATTTTTGAATGAAAACGATGCTATAGAATTCGAAATTCAAGATGGCGAAAAAGGTCCAAGCGCTGTAAATTTGAAAAAATTAGGTTAATAAAATTTAATTCATCAAAAATATTTGTATAGGAATAGGATATGTTAAAAACATAGCTATTCCTGTGCAAAACCTTTTCTTGCTTGCATTTAAAAAAAAAAATGCTAATTACACAGCAATGAATAAATTCGTTATTATTAACAGAGAAACTCACAGACATCATTTTCATGCTGGCTGCAAGCTAGCTATTTAATTATTTATAAATTTAATTTTATCCACATTTAGTATAAAACAGTAGAAGGAGCACGGGTAGCTCAGTTGGTTAGAGCAGCGGTTTGTGGAACCGAAGGTCGACAGTTCGAATCTGTCCCCGTGTACCAAAAAATGAATAAAGAAAAAAAATTGTCTGCAAATACCCCTTCGGGTTTTGTTGATAGATACGGAAAAGAATTAGCGTTAAAAGAAAATTTAATTGCTAAGATTGAGGAAAATTTTTTAAAATTTGGTTTTTCCAAGCTAGAAACCCCAAGTTTTGAAATATCAGAAAATATAGGAAAATTTTTACCAGATGAAGATAGGCCAAGCTCTGGTGTATTTGGTTTTCAAGAGGAAAATAATAGCTGGATATCATTACGTTATGATTTAACTGCGCCATTAGCAAGATACGTATCTCAAAATTATTTAAATATCTCAAATCCTTTTAAAAGATATCAGATTGGTAATGTATGGAGAAATGAGAAACCTGGTCCTGGTAGGTTTAGAGAGTTTACACAAGCTGATTGTGATATTGTTGGATCTAGTAATTCTTTGGCAGATGCTGAGATGTGCAATCTTTTAGCTGACACATTATATTTCTGTGGCTTAAAAAAAAATCAATATCAAATCAAATTAAGTAATAGAAAATTAATTCAAGGACTTATTGAAAACTTAAAAATTTCCGAAAGCAAACAACAACTTACTGTTTTGAGAGCTATTGATAAACTTGATAGAGTTGGAATTGATGGTGTTAAACAATTGCTTACAACAGGACGTGAAGATAAATCTGGTGATAAAACTATTGGAGCAAACCTCTCTGATAATCAAGCTGAAGCTATTGTTAGTTTTATAAATATCAAATCTTTAGATGAAATTAGGTCAGCTATACCAAACAAATTAGTTGAAGATGGTGTTGATGAATTAAATAAAGTGTTAGATGGAATAAGTTATTCATCTAATTTTGATCAAATAATTTTTTCTCCGGAAGTTATTAGAGGACTTGAATATTATGATGGCCCAATATTTGAGGCAAATTTAACATTTAAAGTTAAAAATCAAAAAAACCAAGAGGTGGAGTTTGGATCAGTTGGTGGAGGTGGAAGATATAATTCTTTAGTTTCACGGTTTAAAAAAGTAGACCTATCTGCGACAGGTGTATCTATAGGTCTTGATCGTTTGTTATACGCTTTAGTTCAGTTAAACAAAATTGAAGTAAAAAATAATTCACCAATAATAATTTGTGTTTTAGATGAAAAATATCTCTCTAATTATTATGAATTGTTATCAAAACTTAGAAATCAAAATATAAGATCTGAAGTTTATCTGGGAGACTCAGGTTTGAAATCTCAATTAAAATATGCTGATAAAAGAAGTTCGCCAGCTGTAATTCTTTGTGGAGATGATGAATTTAAAAATAATAAAATTACTATAAAAAAATTAGTTCCAAATTTAGAAGAAACATCAAGAAATTTATCTAGAGAAGAATGGAAAAAATCTGAAAATACTCAAATTACATTTGATAAGGAGAACCTGATTGATGAAATCAAAAAACTT
This sequence comes from uncultured Pelagibacteraceae bacterium, assembly GCA_902543575.1. GTDB lineage: Bacteria > Pseudomonadota > Alphaproteobacteria > Pelagibacterales > Pelagibacteraceae > Pelagibacter. The sequence continues at coordinate 92,722 of CACBYV010000002.1, forward strand.
ATCTGAAAATATTTTAAAAGTAATTAAGTCAAATGGATATAAATATATTGATCTTGATACTGTTATTGACACCAATTTAATATTGAAAAGATCAGGAGAAAATTTCAAAAGATTTATATTTTCTTTCAATGATCAATTAGGAAATGAACTTTGTTTAAGACCTGATTTAACAATTGCATCTTGTGTTAGATATTTAAATAATAATAAGAAAACTAGTGAAAAAATTTTCTATAGTGGTCAAGCATTTAGAAAAGGATTAAATAAAAAAGATTCTGTTATCAGGAGTCAAATTGGTTTTGAAATATTAGGATCTTTTACTGAAAAAAAAGATGATAAAAAAATAATAGAAACTTCACTTAAAGCATTGTCAAAGATTAAATATAAAAGTGGAAATTTAGTAATAGGTAACATAGAAATTTTTAGGCTTTTGTTAGATAAATTGGATTGTCCAGCAAGATGGAAACTAAGATTGCAACGTCATTTTTGGAGAGAAAAATATTTTAATGATTTATTAAAAAGATTGGAGACGAATTCTGATATCGATCCAACAATTGTAGAAATAGATAAAAAAAAATATTCCAAAATGATTAATGGAAATCAAAAAAAAGAAGTTGCTGGAAGATCAATAGAAGAAATATTATTAAGATTTGACACTAAAATTAAAGATCCAAGAAGGACAAAGAAAGGTAGTAATGTTGTAAAAATTTTAAAAGAGTACTTAAAAATTGAATGTCCTATTAATCAAGCATCTAAAAAGTTAAATTTATTTTTTAAAAAAAATAAAATTAATCTTAGAGTTCAGGATGATTATTTTCCAATAACTAAAAATAAAATTAATAAATTAAATGTTAGATTTAATTCTTCTTTTGGAAGACATCTCGAATATTACACTGGTTTGGTATTTAAGATTGATATTAAATCGAAGTCTGAGAAATTAAATATTAAAGGTGGTAGATACGATTCTTTAATTAAAGATCTTGGCTTTAAAAAAAATATACCAGCTGTTGGAGCTGCTATTAACTTAGAAAAAATATGATAATTTGGTTAGCTTCATATCCTAAAAGTGGAAATACTTGGTTGAGATCTTTAATAGCAAATTACTATTTTTCAGAAACAGGTGATTTTAATTTTGAACTTTTAGAAAAAATAGACTCTTTCCCAAGTAACAAATATTTTAGAAAGTATTTAGATAAATTTAACCAGCCTCACGATACTTCAAAGTATTGGATAAAGGAGCAAGAAAAAATTAATCAATCCAAAGGTTTGAAATTTTTTAAAACCCATAATGCACTTTGTAAAATAAACGGTAATCAATTTACTAATAAAGAAAATACAGTAGGTGTTATTTATATAGTTAGAGATCCGAGAAATGTAATTTCTTCATTATCAAACCATTATCAAATTTCCGTCGATGATGCTTTTCAATTTATGACAGATGAAAAAAGAGGAATTGTCTCCAAAGAAAAAGAGAGATTTTTAGGTTTTCAAGCACTTTTTTCATGGAAGTTAAATCAGAAATCATGGGTAGATAATAAATTATATCCAGTTTTAACTGTAAGGTATGAAGATCTACAAAGTGATGCACTAAATACTTTTAAACATGTTATTAACTTCGTTCATAAAATTTCTAAATCAGATGAAAAATTTAATAAAGAAAAAGCATTAAAATGTATAAGAAATTGCAATTTTAATAATTTGAAAAAACTAGAGGACGAAAAAGGTTTTGCAGAAGCAATTACAAAAAAAGGTTCTGACGAAAAAATAAAATTTTTTAATTTAGGAAAAGATAATGATTATAGGAAATTACTTAATGAGAATTTAATAAAAAAAATGAACAATTTATTTCAAGAAGAATTAGTAAAATATAAATATGAGTAACAACATTGTTAAAATTGGAATTCCAAGTAAAGGTCGTTTACGATCTGGAGTATTAAATATTTTTAAAAAAAAGAAATTAAAAATTCTATCTGAAAGAGGTGAGAGAGACTTATTTGGATTTATCAAAGGAAAAAAAAATATAGTTATTTATTATCTTCATGCTAGGGAGATAGTAGAACGTCTTGCAGATGGATCTTTAGATATTGGTTTCTCTGGATATGATTTATTAAAGGAAAGCGAAATTAATATTCAAAAAAAAGTGATTGTAAAAAAAAAGTACAATTTTGGAGAGGCTACACTTGTAGTTGCAATTCCAGATGATTGGATAGATGTACAGACAATGCCTGATCTCGAAGAAATAGCTTTTGAATTTAAAGATAAAAAAAGAAATAGATTACGTATAGCAACAAAATATCCGAATCTAACTAGAGAATTCATGTTCTCAAGAGGAGTTACACAATTTAAATTGGTAAAGAGTCTCGGCGCAACAGAGATATATCCATTTACTGGATCATCAGAAATTATAACTGATATAACTTCAACAGGAGCAACCTTAAAAGCTAATAAATTAAGGATATTAAAAGACGGAATAATTCTTAAATCCCAAGCATGTTTAATGACCCCAAAAAAAAATAAAGAGGAAGAACTCTTAAAAGTTTTTTAAATAAACTTTAAATATTATTAAGTAAGTGTAACATACGAATCATGGATATAATTTTAATAATTATTTTAGCTTCAATATTAATAGCCACTTTATCTATCCTTTATTTAAATATTAAATCAAATATAAAAAAAGAGGATGAAAACAAAGCTGATGAGATAGCTAATCTAAATGCCGAAATAATTAAATTAAAAGATAGTTTAAATACTACTATAAATACATCTTTAAGTTCGATGTCTTCATCTTTTAACAATCTTTCAACTGGTGTTACGAAAGATATGACAGCAGCTCTGACAAAAGTTGATGAGAAAGTTGCAGCTTTTAATTCCCAAGTTGAAAATTTAAACGAAAGTCAGAAAGGCATTAATAAAATTTTAGCTGGAGTCAAAAAGTATGGAACTTTAGCTGAGTTCAGCCTGGGCTCACTTATTAAGGATTTACTACCTTCTTCACAGTACCTTTCAAATGTTAAAATGAAGGAGGAAACTAGCGAAAATGTTGAATTTGCTATTAAACTTCAAGAGGGTGTATTGGTTCCGGTTGATAGCCATTTTCCTGTTGAGAGATTTAAAGCTATTCAAGATGCTCATCAAGAAGACGATAAAAAAGCTATTGCGGATGCAAGAACTAAACTTGCAAAAGCATTTAAAGAAAAAGCCAAGAGTATAAATGAAAAATATATTGTCCCACCTAAAACCACTGATTTTGCAATAGTGTATGCGCCAACAGAGAGTTTGTTTTTAGAGTTAGCTAATTATCAAGATCCAAATACTAAAGAATTATTGAGCCAAGAATTAATGAAAAAATATAAAGTAACTGTTATGGGGCCAAATAATTTATCTGGGTATCTACAATCATTACACATGGGTTTTCAAACATTAAAAGTTCAAAAACACGCAACAGAAATATATGATCATTTAAAAACAATAAGTACTAGATTCACAAAACACTTTGATGGAATTGTTAATCTCAGAAAAAAATTAGAAGAGGCAATGACAGCTGTTGATAAATTTGGAACAGATGCAAGATCTATAAAAAGAACATTAGAAAATATAAAAGATCCCGAGCAAATTGAAAAAGCTATTGAAACAGAAAATGTCGAGAAATTTGAGGATATTCCAAGACAAGCAAAAAATTAAATTAATTCTATTACAAAAATTTTAATGAAATGGAATAATAAATTTAATTATCCCAAGTCTTCAAGGTCAATTGAAGATGGATACAGAAAATATTTATTAGGAGAGAACAAACTACCAAGTGTTACTACTATTCTAAGTACTACAAAGTCTGAAGAAGAGAAGGCAGCTCTTGCAAATTGGAGAGAAAGAGTAGGTGTTAAGGAAGCAAATAGAATTAAAACAGAGGCGTCATCGAGAGGTACTTCTATGCACTCTTATATTGAGGACTATTTAAGAGGAAGAATTAATGAGAGTTTTTTTGAGAGCAATGAACAATATAAAAATATGGCTAAAGAAATAATTCAAAAAGGAATTACTGGAAGACTTAACGAAGTATATGGAATGGAAGAAACTTTATATTATCCAGATCAATATGCTGGAACAGCTGACATGATAGCAGTATACGAAGGTAAAGATGTCATTGTAGATTTTAAACAGTCTAATAAACCGAAAAAAGTAGATTACATTCAAGATTACTTTTTGCAATTAGGAGCATATACTTTAGCACATGATACCGTCCATGGAACTAAGATGAAAGCGGGTATAATATTATTATGTACTAAAGATATTTTATTCCAAGAATTTAAAATTGAGGGAGCTGAATTAGAAATGTATCAAAATTTATTTTTAGGAAGGGTTAAAAAGTTTTACGAATTGAATAATATATCTTGACTTTAATTAACCAATCCATAAAAGAGTTATTAATACCTGAGCTAATCGTTTATATGCTAATGGTTAAGTCTTTAAAAAACTTTCCAAAAACCCATAAAATATTAGCTAATTTGAGGATAAATTTATGAATTTAGCAATTTGGGACATAGAATCATCGAGCGCAAGCACTGACTTCGGGAGCATCATTGAAATTGGTGGAATTTTAGTTGATGAAAATTTTAAAGAAAAAGACAGATTTAATTTAAGATGCCGCTTGCCTGAAGGTGAGGTCTTTCAAGCGATGGCATTAATTGTAAACAAGACATCAATAAAACAATTAACCCAAACAAATCTATCTCATTACCAATTGTTAGCTGAGGTTGAGAAAATTTTTAAACGATGGTCACCCTGTGTTTTTCTTGGATGGAGTAATATTGGGTTTGATGACGAAATGATAAGAAAAGAGTTTTTTAAAGGGATTAGATATCCATATCTTACAAATGCTGCTCCAAATAAAAGACACGATGGTATTAATATTGCTCGTGCAGCTTATGCGATAGATCCGTCAATTTTAGAAGTAGAATTTAATGAAAAAAATAACGCAGTATTTAAATTAGAATCATTAGCAAGAATGCAGGGCATAGATTCAACCGATGCTCATAGTGCTTTAAGTGATAGTATTATGACTGCCAAAGTCTTAAATATTGTCAAAAAAAAACAACCAAGTACTTGGGAGTCTTTTTTTAAAACTGCAAATAAATCTGACACTGAAACTATTATAAAGAAAGGGGAAATTATTACCTTAAATGAGTATTATTATGGTAAATCTAGACTTCATCTTGTTGCACCTCTTCATCAAAAATATTGCATGCATCCAATATATGCCGGCTGGTATTATGCATTCGACTTAAGGACTGATATAGAGCCTCTATTAAATCTATCGATAAATGAGCTAAAAGTTGAAATGAAAAAGTCTCCTAAATTTTTAAGAACTATTAGGTCTAACAAGGCTCCAATTATTGTAGATGCTAAATACGGTATGCAAGCAGAACCTTACAATGTGATGGATAAATCGTTAATTAATAAAAGAGCAGATATAATTAGAAATAACGAAAAATTTTCCCAAAATATACTTCATGCATTAAGAGAAGTAGCTGAAGAAAAAGAACAATCTAAAACACAAGAAGATATATATGCTGAAGAGAGCATTTATACTAAATTTACATCAAACAAAGATACTGCCTTATTTCCTGCTTGGCATGCAGCATCATGGAAAGATAAACTTAAATTATTAGACAAATTCGACGATGATCGTTTAGTGGGATTTGGAAAAAAAATTATTTTTCAAGAGGCGCCCGAAGTTCTCCCCGAGAGCATGCTTAAAACAATAAAACGAGAAATTGCAAAGCGGATTTTGAGTGAAAAAAAAGAAAAATGGTGGACAATTCCTACACTCTATACAGAAATTGATACACTAAGAGAAAAATATACTAATGAGAATGACAATGAAAAGCTCTCATTACTAGATGAATTTAATGAATATGCAATGTCAATACAGAAAAAGTATGAAAATGTTTAATGTGGATAATTTAAACATTTCTTTTTTAACTATTGATAAAAAAATTTTTATTTATATATAAAACTGATGGCTACATTAAAAGTAACAGACGAAAAATTTGAAGAACAAGTTTTAAAAAACGAAAAACCAGTTTTAGTAGATTTTTGGGCCGAATGGTGTGGACCTTGTAAAATGGTTGGACCAATTTTAGAGGAAATTTCAGAGGAGATGGCGAATGATATTGTCATTGCAAAACATGACATAGACTCAGAGCCCAACATGCCTACTAAGTACGGTGTTCGTGGAATTCCTACAATGCTTTTATTTAAAGGTGGTGAATTAAAAGCTACAAAAGTTGGGGCTACACCAAAAAGTGATATAGTAGCTTTTATAAAAGAAAATATTTAATTTAAATTAAGTATCTCTCCAGCAAGATATAGAGACCCAGTAATCATTATCAAATCACCTTTCTCTGGGTTTAGAGAATTAAGAGCCTCTTCAATAGATTTTTTGTAATTAACATTAGGATGTTTATTTAATTTTTCTTTTAAATCTATTCCTTTGATAGCATTCGGTTGGTTAGGAATATCAATTGTTGTTATGGAAGATATATTATTAAATTTGCTTAAATATTCCTCGTGATCTTTATTAGACATCATTCCAAGAATTAAATGCTTTTTACAATCAAGAGTATTTAAATATTCATTAAGAGCTTTTGCACCTAAAGGATTATGTGAGCCATCTAAATATAATCTATTATCTTTACAAATATTTTTAAGCTTTCCAGATTTAATTTCTTGAAGTCTTGCAATACTTTTTATTTTACTAATACCTTCTTTAATATTTTCATCTTTTACTTCTAGTTGTAAATTTCTTACTGTAGCAATAGCTGTCGCACAATTGTCAATTTGGAAATTACCTAATAGGTTTGGTTTTGGTAATTTTAAACCACCATATTCATCCTCATAATAAATAAAACCATTCTCACTTAATGAATAATTAAAATCATCTTTATAAATGATTTTTTTTGAGTGATTGTTATTAATTGTTTTTTTTATTAGATTTAAGGTTTCATCTGAGCTTTGTTTGCTAATTACAATAGTAGAATTTAGAAGGGATGAGGTTTTTTCATAAACAATTTTTTCAATATTTTGCTCATTTTTTGGTAACCAGTCTAAATGATCTAAACCTATTGAAGTAACAATACTAGATAAATTATTATCAATAATATTTGTTGCATCAAATCTATGAAATAGACCACTTTCTATGATATTTATTTTGTCTTTGAATTTACTTGCATGATAAAAATATGCAGCAGTTAATATTTCGAAGTAAGTTATTTGTTCTCCATTATTAACATTTTCAACTTCTATTAATAACTTAGACAAGATATCGTCAGATATTTCTTCGTCATTAAAAATAAATCTCTCATTAATTTTTTGAATATGTGGACTAGTATAAATATTACAATCTATATTGGCTGTTTTTAAAATTGATCTTACTGCCTGTATAGTTGAATACTTTCCATTTGTTCCAACTACAGATATGTATTTTAATTTTTTTTGAGGATTACCTAATTTTTTACAAAGATTTTTAACTCTATCTAGACTTAGGTCGATTTCTTTAGGATGCAGCTTTTGCAAGCGGTTCAATATTGTCTGAAGTTTCATTTATTTGCTTTTCATTTACCGCGTTATCTTTTTTTAACAATATTGATAATATTAAGCTTATTTCGGTTTTTAAATCTTTTCGTTCAACTATTCTGTCGACAAATCCATGCTTTTCGACAAACTCAGATGTTTGAAAGTCTGAACTAAGTTCCTCTTTAACTGTTGCTTGTATAACTCTTTTCCCTGCAAAGGCTATTAAACACCCAGGTTCAGCAAAATGAATGTCACCTAACATCGCAAAAGATGCAGTAATTCCACCAGCTGTTGGATCTGTAAAACAAACTAAATAAGGAAGATTATTTTTTTTAAGTTCATTAATAGCAAGGGTAGTTCTTGTCATATTTGCAAGGGCAATAGGAGACTCAAACATTCTTTGTCCTCCACCACAAGGAAAGAAAACAAATGGTGTTTGATTGTCAATAGCGTGTTGAACACCATAAATAATTGCTTCGCCCTCAGCTGCACCAACAGACCCACCAATAAACTCAAAATTAATAGCTCCTGCTGTTACTTCTACTCCATTTATTCTTCCTTTAGCAATCATCACAGCTGAATTCTGATTAGTTTTTTTTCGTGCAGATTTTAATCTATCTTTATATGACTTGGTATCGATCCATTGAAGAGGGTCTTCCGCTGGAATGGGTGTATCAATTATTTCAAAAGCGTTTTTTCCAAAAATTATGTCAAATCTTTGTCGACAATTAATTCTATGATGTTTACCACACGAGTTACAAACCCATAAATTTTCTTCAAGATCTTTCTTTAATATTGGGCCTTTGCAACAACTGGTCCAGTCAGAGTTTGCTATATCTTCTTTTGATGGTCTTTTTTTTAATACTCGTTTAATTTTTTCACCAAAACTTAAAGCTTTTGTAATCCAGTTCATAGAATTTTATTTTTTAATTTTTTTACTAGCTTACTTACATTTGTGACAGGATTTTGTCTATGCTTTAAACTCTTGCTAATTTCCTTACAAATAGCACTTCCAACAACTAATCCATCTGCAGATTTGAGTTTGCCAATTGTTTTTTCAGTGATTCCAAAACCAATTACAATTTCTTTTTTTGGATCAATTTTTTTTATTTTGGTATAATTTTTTAATATATCTTTTGGTGAAACTTTTAGTTTACCACCTGTTGTACTCAACATTGAAATAAAATAATTCATAGGATGAGAGTCTCTTATAATTTTTTTAAGCCTAATTTTTGTTGTTGTTGGTGATAAAAGCTGAATAAAATAGATAGATTTTTTTTTACATTTTTTTGCGAAATTCTTATTTTCTGGCCAAGGTAAATCCACAACTATTAATCCATTTACTCCAGATAAATTACATTTATTTAAGAATTTATTTTCACCATATTGAAAAATCATATTATAATACCCCATTAAGATAACAGGTTTATTCTTATCAAACTTTTTGAAATCTTTTACAATTTTAAAAATATCATTTACTTTAATTCCATTTTTGATTGCCCTATATGCACTTGTTTGAATTTGACTTCCATCTGCTACGGGGGTGTTATGAGGCACACCTACTTCTAAAATATCTGCATTTTTAGAAATTGATTTTAATATATCTAAAGATTGTTTTTTTGAGCTATCTCCAGCAACGGTATAAGTTAGTAAAGCCGGCCTATTTTCTTTTTTTGCTTTTTTAAATGCTACACTAATTGGATTTAACATATTTTTTTCCTAATCTTTTCTCTAAAATTCCTCGGTCCTTGTAAGCATCACCACAACTGTTAACTACTACGATCGTATCTTTGCTCAATTTTTTAGATTCAGATATAGCAACTGCGAATGCATGGCTAGGTTCAAGAGATGGTCTTAATTTTTCAAATTTTGTAACAAGTTTATAAGCTTCTAATGCTTGTTCATCACTCGCTGCAGTATATCTAGCTCTCTTTGTGTCTTTTAAAAAACAATGAAGCGGAGAAATTCCAGGGTAATCCAAACCTGCTGAAATAGATTCTGTCTCTTCTATTTGTCCATCTGAGTTTTGATTAACATACTGCGCTGCACCATGTAGAATTCCAATTTTAGAACCATAAGTTAATGGTGCTGCATGTTTTTTACTGTTTGCAGGTCCACCAGCTTCTACGCCAATAAATTCACACTGCTTTTTATCATAATCCATAAACTCATTCCAAAACCCAAAACTCGAACTTCCTCCACCCACACAATTATAAAGTTTTAATTTTTTTGGCACTGATCCAAACTCATCAATTAATTGAACTTTTAACTCTCTTGAAATTTGACTGGTACTCCATCCACAAATACGAACAAAAACAGCTGGGCCTACTGTGCTTCCAACACACATGGCTGTAGTATCACAATTAGCAACCCAGAATCTCATACACTCTGAAACAGCATCCACAAGCGTTTGACTTCCTGAATAAACCGGGACTACCTCGGCACCATTTTTTTTCATTGCTTTTACATTTGGTTGTTGTCTTGCAATATCTTTTGCACCCATAAAAATTTTACATTTAAGACCAAACTTTTTTGCAGCCATACTTAACATTTTACCCGCATACCCGGCGCCTGTGTCCCCAATTATAACTTTTTTACCAGAGCGTTTTGCAAGTAGACAATGGACAGTTGCATTATAGACTTTGTGTGCCCCACCATTTGCATCTGAAACAACTTTAGACCAAATTTGAGCTCCACCCACGTGTTTCGTTAAATTCTCTAATTTAATAAATCGAGTAGGTACACCAATCCAATTTTTAAAATATTTATCTCTTTCTTTTATAAATTTTTTATCTTTTTTAAGTTTGTTAAATAGCACTTCTAAATCTTCGATAGGTTTTTTTAATGTTTCGGGAACAAAGTTTCCTCCAAATTTACCTCCCCAAAATCCTAGTTTATTACCTTGGTCTATTACAGGAATTCCTTTTTTAAGTTTCATATTTTTGAAGACAAGTTTAACAATTTATCAATTTTACTTATATCTTTTTTTCCATTTTCATCCTCTAATGCACCGCTAAGATCAATCATAAAGTTTTTATTCTTAAAACTAGGAATATCATCTATTTGGATATTTCCTGCAATCATTTTATCTATTTCATCTGGCACCTCATTTAGTAGATTATGATCAAAACTTTTAGATTTATGGTAACCTTTTGAGTCAAATAAAATCATATCTGATATATTTGAATAATTTTTATATTTAATTACATCATCTTTATTAGAAACGGTAATTGCAGTTATTATTTTTATTTTATATTTTGATTTAATTTCTTTAGTTCTTTCAGGGTCTACATCATAGAGTTGATAATAATCAAAATTTAAATCTTTAATCTTTTCTAAAATTTCATCGTTAGGTCTCACAAGAACAGAGATAAAGTTCACATTTTTTTTATCAATACTAATTAAACTTTTTAGTTTGTCATACTCAATATATCTTCTACTTTTTTCATAATTGGTAATGAAACCTATCATCGTAGGTTTGTGTCTATGATCTAAAATATAGTTTAATGTTTTAGGATCAGACACCCCACAGATTTTTAAACCTTTGATCATTAATTTAAGTGATCAATTAATGTTTGAACATTTTTTTTGATATTGCCTTTAGTAATATCTCTTCCTATTACTAACCAATCTGCACCATTTTTATAGGCTTGCTTAGGAGTTAAAGTTCTCTTTTGATCGTTTGTATTTGAGCTAAATCTTATCCCAGGAGTTATTATTTCTTTTTTAAATACTTTTTTTACTATTTTAGCTTCTTGAGCACTACATACTATAGCATCCAATTTTGCTTTAGTTGCTAATTTTGCTTGTTGAAATACTAATTTTTTTACATCTTTATTAAAACCAATTTCTTTTAAAGATTTATTATCTAAAGAAGTTAGTATACTAACTCCAACTAATTTAGTTTTTCCAGCGACTTTTTTTGCAGCTTTTAAAGCATTTAATCCACTACTAATATGTATTGTTATATAATTAAAATTTAAATCTTTAATAGCTGTTATAGCTGATTTGCAAGTATTAGGTATATCTGAGATTTTATAATCACCGAAAGTAATCTTGTCTTTTATACTTAATATAAAATCTCTTCCATTTTTTGAGTTCAAAAATTCTAAACCAAATTTATATCCAATATTTAAATTGTTATTTTTTGTTTCTTTTATTATCTTTCTTACAACGGAAATTTTTTTTGTGTCACAGGCGATAAAAACTTTATAATTCTTCATTTATCTTTTTTAACCAATATTTGGAAGCTTTAAACGAAAGGGAATATTTTTCTTCAATAAAAATTTTTTCATTTGTTTTTGGATTTCTAGCATTTTTGGCTTTCTGTAATTTTGGTTCAATTGCAAAGATATCTCTTAACTCAACTCTTTCTCTTCTTCCAAGAGAATTCTTCATTTCTTTTATAAATATATCTACAAGTTTGTTTAGGTCTTTTCTTAAAAAATTGGGATAATTCTGTGCTAATTTTGCTAAGAGATCTGATTTTTTTGTGGACAACTATTTAATTTTCATCCTTATTTTTATTTTTTTTATCATCTAATTTTTCAGACAAAGATGAAAAAGGGAGATTTTTACCACTAAGTGGGCTAGAAAATTTAGAAACCGCCTCTTTATTCTGCAGTTCTTCGAGTAATTTTATACTTAAGCTTACTTTTCTTTTTTCAAAGTTTAATTCTGAGATTGCAGCATCAATTCTTTCACCACCAACAAATCTTGATGGTCTCGCGTCACTTGAATTCACTGCTATATTTGATTTTTTTATTAAAAAATCTAATTCACAATTTTCTGGTTTAACAATTAATCCTTTGTTATCTGACGAAGTAACGGTAACTGTTATAATATCGTTAATTTTTTTGTCTTTAAACCAGTCAAACGGATCATTTCCTAATTGTTTTAGTCCAACTCTTATCTTTTGTTCTTCTTTCTTTATTTCAAGAATTTTAACTTTAATTTTATCATTCTTTTTAAATTTTTTTAATTCCTCTTCTGGGTTATTTAAATAACTTAAATCATTAGCATGTAGGAAACCATCGATATCAAAATTATCTAGTTTTACATATAATGCGTATTCATTTATGCTTGATACCACTCCATCAACCTCAGACCCTTCTGGAAACTTTTGCATTAAAGTATCATAAGGATTTTCTATTGTTAGTTTATGGGAAATTGCAATTCTTCTTTTGTCTTTATCGATTTCAGTTATCACACAATCAATCATATCTCCGACTTTAAAAAATTTTTTGGGTACAATATTTCTTTTTGTCCAACTCATTTCACTACTATGCAATAATGTACTTAGGCCTGGTTCAAGAGAGCAAAAACATCCATAGTCAGTAATTTTATCTACTTTGACCTTATATTTTTTTCCTATTTCGTAATTTCCTATATGCTCAAATGGATCTGGAGAAAGTTGCTTTATTGAACATCCGATTTGTAATTTTTCATTATCAATTGATATAACTTTTAAATCGTGTTTTTCACCAATATTAAAAATTTCATCAGGATGATTAACTCTTGAATAAGAAATTTCTTGCAAATGAACAAGAACATCTATCTCGTTATTTACTTCAAAAAAGCATCCAAAAGATGAATAACCTTTGACCACAGCATCCTTGATTATATCACCAACTTTAAATTTTTCGATTATTTTTGCTTTATCTTCTCTTTTATTTGAAGAAACTATCTGTCTTCTCGAAACACATGCATTTCCTCTTAGCTTATCCAACTTTATTATCGCAAATTTTTGTTCTACTCCAATTAAATGATCTATACTTTTAAGCGGTTTGTCACTTATTTGTGAGCCCGGACAGAACATTAAAGATCCAGTATCACTGTGTTCAACAATTACACCTCCTTTACATTTACTAGTGATTTTTCCGATAATTGAAACATTATTTTCATAGGCTTTTTCTAGTTCGTACCAACCTTTTATTTTTTGCGCTTTTATAGCTGAAACTATTACCTCTCCGTTTTTATCTTCAATTTTTTCCAACAAAACTGGGATTTTTTCCCCAACAACAATCTTATCTTTAAATCCAATCATTTTTAATTCATTTACATCTACTATCGGCTCGCTTTTCAAACCGGGAATAAATATAAAAACAAACTTTTCTGTGATTTTAGTAATTTTACCTTCTACGATTTTACCTTCTTCAATTTTGTTTCTTGAAAGTTGCGAGTTTAAAAGCTTTTCAAAATGCTGATTTTTTTCTGATTTTAAATCTTTGTAAATTTCCATTAATAATTTAGTTTTTTGTCCATTATCTTCTTTATTTTTATAAAGCACGCTTTCTTACTTAATTTAGAAGTATTAATCAAGATTGAATCTTGTGTTTTTTTTAAAGGGCTAAACTTTCTATTTTTATCCAGAAAATCCCTTTTTCTTAAGCTTTTAAGAACATATCTGTATGAAATCCTTTTTTTTAATTTTTTAAATTCCGCATATCTTCTATTTGCTCTTACTCTTAAATTTGCTGTAATATAGAATTTAAACATTGCATCTTTCATTATGACTGAAGTTATATCTCTTCCATCAAGAACAGAACCTGAATATTTTTTCGGGGGGTTATATGCACAATCTAATTGAAAATTTTTAACTATATTTCTTATCTTAATATCTCTTGCTACAATTGAAGCGATATTTGCCACTTCATCAGAAATTAAACTTTTATCATTTAAAGCTTCTAAACTTATTTTTTGAATTTTTTTTTTTAAAAACGAATAATTAAATTTTTTTTTGTGAGTTAACTTGATTTTTCCAATATATCTATATATTTTACCAGTATCTAAATAAAGTAAATTATATTCCTCTGAAATAAACTTAGCCTGAGTACCCGCACCTGCAGCAGCAGGAGAATCGATAGCAACTGTTATTAAATTTTTTCTTTTTTTCAATTTATCTTTGCACCCAAAATTTTAATTAATTTGATAAAATCAGGAAAAGAGGATTTTATTGAATCCTTATCATAAATTTTCCATTTTCCACCAAGTGTTAAAGCTGCAACACATGACATCATAAATACCCTATGATCTTTTTTAAAGTTTTTTACGATTAATTTTTTATTTAATTTTAATTTCGGGTTTCCAATTATTTTAATATCATTATTTTTTCTTATTACTTTTACACCAATCTTTCTCAAAAAACTTACGCCTATATCTAGTCTAGGGCTCTCTTTTTTATTTAATTCTCCTAAATCTTTAAATGTAGAAATTCCTCTTGATTTTGCAGCAACTAAAAAAATAATTAAAAATTCATCAATTGCTGAACTGTTTAAATTTTTAGGACATTTTATTGCATTTAGGCTATTATTACTTTTTATGTGTATGTCTGAGGTAACTTCTCCTTTATACTTTTTTTGATTTTTCAATAAAATCTTTGCGTTCATTTTATTGAGAATTTTGATAATTCCTGTTCTCGACTTATTTACATTTACATTTTTTATAATTAGCTGAGAATTATCAGATAAAAGTGTTAAAACTATAAAAAAAGCACTTGAGCTTATATCACCTGGAACTACATATTGAAATCCCTGAAAATTTGTTTGACCATTAACTTCAATATAATCATATTTTTTTTTTTTTAATACTTTTATAGGAACCCCAAGATTTTTTAAAAGAATTTCAGTATGATCCCTTGACTTTCTTGCCTTAATTTTTGTTAATCCTGGTGTTTTCAATCCTGCAAATATAACTGCACTTTTACATTGAGCGCTTCCGATTCTTTCAACATATTTTATTGGCCTCAAAAATTTAGTACCATGTATTTTAACAGGTAAATAATTTTTATTAGAAATAGTTATTGCTCCAAATTTTTTTAGAGGCTCTGTAACTCTAGAAAAATCTCTCCTTGATAAACTTTTGTCACCTTTAATTGTTATTTGATTATTTGCGTCAACAAGTAGTCCTAAAACTAATCTTGCAAATGTCCCTGAATTTCCAGAATAGATATTTACTTTTTTTTTTGTTTTAAAACCACTTAGGCCGAAGCCTTTTATAATATAGCAATTATTCGATTTTTTATAATCAATGCCTAATTTTTTTATTGATTTTAATGAATTTAATACATCCTCAGATTCAAGTAGATTATAAATTCTAGAAGTTCCAATAGCTTGTGAAGCTAACAAAACACATCTAATAGATATACTTTTATCTCCATTGACATTGATCTCATCATTAAAATTTTTAATAATTTTATTTATTTCAATGTAATTTTTCATTGATGAATTAACTTAGATTAAATTCATCACCAAAATACATTGTTTTAGCATTCTTATCACTGATAACTTCATTCGGGCTACCGGAAGCAATTATTTTTCCGTTAGATAAAATAATTGCTCTATCAACACAATTTAAAAGATCTCTAGCCTGGTGATCGCAAACAACAATAGAAATTTTTTCAGAGGATTGTAGATTTAGAATAATTTCCTGCAACATTTTTATGGTTAATATATCAAGTGCTGCAAATGGCTCATCTAAAAGTAAAATTTGTGGATCATTTATTAAAGCCATGGCAATCACAAGTTTTTTTTTTTGTCCACCAGATAAATTTTTTGTTTTAATTTTTAATATCGATTCAAATTCGAATTGAGTAATCAATTTATTTAATTTGTGTTCTCTTAACTCTTTTTCTTTTATATGAATTTCTGCAACTAATTTTAAATTATCTAATAAACTCAAATCTTGTATTAGTCCTCCATACTGAGGAACAAAACCTAATTTAAATTTTGTAAAACGTTCATTAATAGGTAACTTAGTTGACTTTATGCCATCTATATATATTTCACCATAATTTGGATCTTTTAAACCGGTTATTAAATTAAAAATTGTTGACTTCCCAACACCATTAGGACCTAACAAGCCGAGTATTTCCTCTTTATTGATTTGTAAATTTAAATTATCGATTATTTGCCGTTTATTATAAAAAACAGAAATATTTTTCAATTCCACAATAGGTTCTGTTGATCTATAATCTTCTATCTTAAACTTTTTTATTAAGGCCATTAATTTGCTGTAATTTCAATTTTATCATCTGAACTTATATTTATATCTTTGGTTAAAATATTCAAAGTAATTTTATTTGCTTTCATAAATGAATTATTGCCTTGAACAGTAACATTATTGTATGCAACAGCGATATTTTTATCTATATTTAAATCTAAATTATCACATCTTATAATTTTATTATCATAGTTTATTTGAACATTATTATAAAACTTTGAATTTTGATTTGAGTAATTATACTCTGCATTCTTTGATGATATTTCTACTTCTGATCTATCTACTGATTTAATTACTCCATAAACTTCAATGAGATCTAATATATTTGTATTTTCTAAATTAGTTTTGCCATAATCAGCAATGATTTTAAAAATGCTACCATTTTTATTAGTTGTAATGTATTCAATATTTTTAGTTAGATTATTAATTTTATTTTCATTATTAATCTTTTCATCAATCTTTTGTTGTTTGCTATTTTTTTTTATTTCACTTGTAATATTTTGAGTGAAGTTTTTAGTAATAATTTCTTTATCTTTAACTTGTGATTTCTTTGTTTTATTAGAATCAATTACTTCTAAGATTTCCTGATTACTTGATAAGTTTTGAGAGTCGTTTGAATTTTCGATACTTAATTCACCTGAGATGACTTCTTGTTTTTTCATCGGTCCAGAATAAAAATATAAGAAATATATGCCTCCTAAAATTATTATAATTAACAAAAAAAGTATTAATTGAAGTAATGATTTTACTGACATTAATTAATATTTGAACTCAAAATATCATGCATATGCAACAATCCAATTGTTTTTTTTTGATTACTTTTTCTATGAACACATAATGAAGTAATCTTTTTTAAATTCATCAATGTCAATGCTGAAGCTGCTAACATATTTTCGTCTACACTAATTGGATTTTTTTTCATAACTTTGTTTACCTGTATATTTTCAAAATTAGAATATTTCTGAGCAATTCTTTTTAAATCCCCATCTGTAATTATTCCACAAGTATTACCGTTTTTCTTTGTAATTATTAATACACCTAACTTTTTGTTATCAATAATTTTGATAGCTCTTTTCATTACTATGTTTTCATTTATCTTAGGAATTTTTTTTCCAATTAACATCAAATCACTAACAGTTTTTAATTTAATTGAAAGAGAGCCGCTTGGATGAAATTTTTTGAAATCAAATTTTGTAAAATTTTTAGTTTTCATACCTGCAATAGCTAGAGCATCACCTAAAGCCAATTGCGTTGTAGTTGAGGAAGTTGGTACGATATTTTCTGGTCCAGCTTCTCGCGTATTAGGCATTAAAAATGTAGCATCAGAATTTTTATATAAAATCGAGTTTTTTTTTGATGTAATACCGATTAGTTTAATACTACGATTTCTTGAAATGTATTGAATTATATTTTTTAACTCTTGACTTTCACCACTGTTACTAATTAAGATTACTATATCTTTAGAAGTAATTTGGCCCATATCTCCATGACTAGCATTTGAAGCATCTAAAAAAAAAGCCGATATACCTGTCGATGAAAAAGTTGCAGCCCATTTTTTGGCTATTATTCCACTTTTTCCAACACCAGAAATTATAACTTTACCATCTTTACATGAAAGGATTATTTTTAAAACTTTATCAAAACTTCTGTTAATACTTTTTTTGAGCTTCTTTAATGCATCAATTTCATATTCTATTACATTCTTTGCTAAGATTTGAATGTTTTTATTTTTCATTTAATGGGACCAAATGTCAGTATTAAAGGAAGCCAAATCTAGGTTCACTCTACTATTTATAAATTTAATAGTATCGTAATAAAGCTTATCTCTTTTTTCTCTAATTAAAATTTTTTCTAAGTTAAGAAAAATTTTATGTAAATAAACAACGTCTTTTGCACAGTAAACTAATTGTTTTTCTGTTAATTCCCCACCAAAATCAGATGTCTGTAAATTTTTATTTATATCATTTCCAGTAAATTCTTTTATTAAATCTTTTAATCCATGTTTATCACTATAACTTCTTGCTAATTTGCTCATAATTTTAGTGCAATTAATATTATCAACCTCAACCTTTAAATATTTTTTTATGAATAATAAGTCAGCTCTTGCATAATGAAATATTTTATTAATTTTCTTATCTTGGAGTACTTTCTTTAAATTTGGAGCATGATAAGTTTCTCTGTTCAATTTTATTATGTGAGCGTCGTTATTTCCCGTTGAAATTTGAACTAAACAAAGACTATCCCTCTCAACATTTAGACCCATAAATTCGCAATCTATTGCTATTTTGTCACTAAGAACTAATTGGTCTGGCAAATCTTCGTTGTGTAATTTAATATCTAAATTCATTTGATAGAATATATATATGAAACAAAAAGAAATTCTACTTTTCGGTGCAACTGGTCAAATAGGCAGAAATCTTGTAAGAAAGTTAACTAAAAATAACTACAAAATTACTGCAGTCACTAGAAATGTCCACACAGCTGGCTACAAACTAAAAACTCAAGCAAACCCTGGATATTTAAAATTTATTGAGCTTAAAAATTTTAACTTAGACAAAATTGATGAATTAATGAAGAACGCATCAATTTGTATAAATTTAATTGGAATACTATATGAAAAAAAAAAAAATGAATTTGATGTTATACATACTGACTTACCAGATTTTTTGTCACAAAAGGCTAATAAATATAAATTAGATAAATTTGTACATTTATCATCATTGGGTGTTGAGGAAGCAACGGATAGCAAATATGCACAAAGTAAGCTTAACGGTGAAAAGAAAATAATTAATAATTGTGAAAATTATATAATAATTAAACCTTCAATTGTATATTCTGTTGATGATAATTTTACAACAAACTTTATGTCCCTACTAAGTTTACTACCTATAATGCCAATTTATCATAATGGTAAAACAAAATTTAGTCCTATTCATGTTACAGACTTGGTTGATATAATCTATAATTTAATTGATAGTAAAAATAATAAATTGATACTGGAATGTATTGGTCCAGAAGTGCTTACTTTTAAAGAAATCATTCAAAAATTGTTAATTTCAATTGGAAAGAAAAGATTATTAGTACCCCTTCCGTTTCCTTTAGCAAAACTTTCAGCAAAATTTTTACAATTATTTCCAAAACCATTACTGACAGAAGACCAACTCAATTTATTAAAATATGATAATTGTAAATCCGATAAATATAAAAATAACTTTGATTTAGGTTTTAAAACTAATAAAAAGTTTGAAGAAGAAATAGAAAAATATAGTTATAATTGGAGGACCGGCGGTCAATTTGCAAAGTATAATAATTTAGGAAATAATAAATGACCTATATAGTTATTGGAATATGCTTAGTTTTATTAATAGCGGTTGTATATATTTCAGCAAAACCAATTAGCATGGGTATTGAGGCAAGAAGAAATATTAATCATGGCTCAAGTGAAGAAAGTGAAGAGTCATTTGAAAAAAATGAAAAAATTGATTTTGAAAAGGATTATTTAAAAGATACAAATATAACTGATGAAATTTCAAGATTAAATCAATTAAAAATTGATGGGGTTTTATCTGAAGAAGAATTTAAAAGAGCTAAAAAAAAATTGTTAGATTAAGCAGATTTAATTTTTTTTTGTATAAATTTAGGCATTTCATCATCTTTTTCGACTATATCCTCTTTTTTTCCTTTTGGTTGGAATACAATCATTAAATGAAGCGGACAGTACGAAAATTTTTCTACATTTTTTCTTCCACAAAATCTGGCATCCTTTTCATTTGGATTTCCTTCCATGTATTTGCAAGTATCTTCGGTTAGTTCTTCTAAACTCAAATTTTTTGCAGGCTCAAAGTCTTTATTTAAAAGAAGTGATTTGAATTTGCCTCTTCTACCTTTAAAGGATACTTGAGAGCTTTGTTTAAAATTATTTTTTTGAGAACTTATTGAAGATCTTGCTTTTATCTTTGAAGATAAATTTAAGCGATGTGCTTTTCCAATAACTGCATTCCTAGAAACACCACCAATTATTTCAGCTATTTGACTTGCAGTTTGACCTTTGCCCCATAATTCCTTTAATTTGTTTACTTTTTCCTCTGTCCAACTCATAAAAATACAATATTTAGTATTATTAAAATGTATAATAACATCATGTTGCATATATTAAATTATAAACAAGTATTATTTAATATTTTTCAACAATAAATTAAATTTATAACTTGAGGTTGAAAATTAAACTGTCAAATAAGTATAAAGAAGAATTAAATATGAGCGCTTTAGCCCCAAATTATAAAAGAAAAAATTTGTCATTTGTTAAAGGAAGAGGCAGTTTCCTAATAACTGCAGACGGCAAAAAATATTTGGACTTTGTTCAAGGCATAGCAGTTAATTCTCTTGGTCATGCAAATCAAAAGCTTGTAAATGCAATAAATGTACAATCAAAGAAACTGTGGCATGTATCTAATGCTTTTAAAATACCCGAAGGCGAAAGATTGGCAAAGAGATTAGCAAAAAAAACTTTTGCGGACTCTGTTATATTTCAAAATAGTGGAGCTGAAGCCACAGAAGCAGCAATTAAAGTTGCTAGAAGATATTTTTATTCAAAGGGAAAAAAACATAAAAATAGAATTATTTGTATAAAAAATTCATTCCATGGAAGAACAATTGCAGCGATATATGCAAGTGGTTCAAAAAAAATGACAGAAGGATTTGGTCCAAAAGTTCCAGGCTTTGATCACTTTGAGTTTGGTGATCACAAAAAACTAAAAAAATTGATTAATAAGAATACAGCAGCTATTATGATTGAAACAGTTATGGGTGAGGGTGGTATTAAAGTAATTCCAAATTGGTGCATAAAAGCAATTAGAAACATATGTAATCAAAAAGGAATACTTTTAATTCTCGATGAGGTTCAGTGTGGTATTGGAAGATCAGGAAAATTTTTTGCTTTTGAGTATGCAAACGTAAAACCAGATATAGTTCCAATTGCAAAAGGAATTGGGGGCGGTTTTCCTATTGGAGCAGTACTAATGACAAAAAAAGTTGCGAAAGCTATGATACCAGGTACGCATGGTTCAACATTTGGTGGAAACCCACTTGCAATGGCAGTTGGAAATGCTGTTTTAGATCAAATAAATAAGAATTTGTTAATAAATGTAAATAAAATGTCAAAATACTTTATTCATGAACTTAATGAAATAAAAATTAAATATCCCCAGGTAATTAAAGAAGTAAGAGGAGTAGGACTATTAATTGGTTTACAACTTTTTAAGGATCAAACTGAGTTTATAAAAAAATTAATGGAAAATAAATTATTGACTATTAGAGCAGCTGAAAATGTTATAAGAATTTTACCCCCATTAAATGTAAAAAAAAGAGAAATTGATATAGCTTTAAAAACTATTAGTAAAGTTTGTAATCAAATAAAATGAATCACTTTATAAATTTAAAAGATATTCCCAGTAAAGATCTTAGAAAAATAATTGTTGATGCGAAACAAAGAAAAAAACAAAGAAAAAAATTAAATACTTTAGAGCCAGACAAAGGATCACCTCTTAAGGGTAAAATGTTAGTTCAAATGTTTGAAAAAGCTAGTTCAAGAACAAGAATTAGCTTTTATTTAGCCATTAAACAGCTTGGAGGCGGAACATTGACACTTAGATCTAATGAACTTCATCTTGGACAAGGTGGCGAGACGATTGCTGATACCGCTAAAATTTTGTCTACTTATGGCGATGGCTTCATGTTGAGAACTGATGATGATAAAAAAATTGAAGATTTTCAAAAACATTTGACTATACCAATAATAAATGGGTTAAGTCCATCATCTCATCCAACTCAAGTATTATCAGATATTTTTACTGTTGAAGAAATTAAAAAAAAACCAATATCGAAATTAAAAATTTGTTGGATTGGAGATTCCAATAATGTTTTGGATAGTTTAATTGCAGCATCTGTTAAGTTTTCTTTTAGATTAAGCATTGGATGTCCAAAAAAATTTGCACCAGGCAAAAAGGTTAAAGATTGGGTAAGTAAAAATAAAAAAAAAATCTTTATATACCATAATGTAAAAAAAGCAGCTTTGGATGCGGATGTAATTTTTTCTGATAAAGTAATATCTCTAAATGACAAAGTTAACAAAAAAACAAAAAAACAACAGTTTAAAAAATTTAAAATTAAAAAAGAGATATTTAATTATACAAAAAAAAATTGTATTTTTTTGCATTGCTTACCAAGAGGTGATGAAGTAGAGGATGATGTATTTCTCGGAAAAAATTCTCATGTGTGGCAACAGGCATTGAACAGAGTTCATGTTCAAAAAAGTATTCTATTGTATTGTTTTGGAAAACTAAGGTAGAGGTAGTGGATTATCTGAATTTTTGTTTAGATACAAAATGACTGATGCTCTATCTTTTTCTTTTCTTAATCCAGCAAATGCCATCTTAGTACCCTTAATATAACTTTGAGGTTTTTTTAAATAACCATTCATTTCTTCAAAGGTCCAATCTTTGTCATATGCTGCCATTGCTTTTGAATATTTATAATCTTTTTTTGATGCAACTTTTCTTCCTATTATACCATACAAAGCTGGTCCTATTTTATTTTCTCCACCTTTATTTACCAAATGGCACGCAGAACATTTTTTGAAAACTTTCTCACCATGAGAAATATCTCCTAATGCAAGCAATGCAGAAATATCGATTTTTTCCTCAATTTTTTTTGCTGCTGAACTTGAAACTTGGGCGCTTTCCTGAATATCCACTTTGTATGCTGATTTCTCTGGTTTATCTACATGGAAAGCGATATCTGAAATTTTCCCAATTCCAATTACAAGTAGTGCAATAAGAAGCACTGCTGCAATAATTTTGTTTATTTCAAATGAATCCATTATTTCTTTTTATTAAGGTCGTATAACATGTTAAACAAAATTTATACGAAATTTAATTTATAAATTTGCGTCTCAAAGACGCATAAATAAGAATAAATGAGTAATACAATTATAATAATTCCCTCTCGATTAGCGGCAACAAGACTTCCTCAAAAGCCATTAATAAAAATTAATAATAAAACTTTAATCATGCATGTATATGAAAAAGCTATACAAAGTCAAATTGGAGAGGTTTATGTTGCAACATGTGATGAGGAAATTGCCTCAGAAGTTAAAAAAAATGGAGGTAAATTTATAATTACAGATATGAATCACACAACTGGAACGGATAGAGTATTTGAGGCCTCTCAGAAATTAGATTTAAAAGATAAAGATTTTATTATGAATATCCAAGGTGATGAACCAATGATCAATCCATTAGATATTAAAAATTTAAATAAGTTAACTAAAGAAAAAAACTTAAATATTTCAACATTAGCTTACAATATTGAGAAAAATGAAGATTATAACAATGAAAATATTGTAAAAGTTATTACAAAAAACAAAATATCCGATAACTCAATATCTGAAGCTTTGAATTTTCATCGAGTAATTAAAGAAGACAGCTATGACAATATATACCAGCATTTTGGGATATACTTATTTAAGTATTCAGCTTTAAAAAAGTTTGTTAATTTAAAAAAAAGTAAAAATGAAATCAAAGAAAGACTGGAACAACTAAGAGCAATCGATAATAATATGAAAATCGACGTGTTATTGGCAAATTATTTTTCCTCTGGAATTGATACAAAAAAAGATCTAGAAGAATACATAAATTTATTGAATAAATAACAATATGAAAATTGTTTACCAAGGAATTGCTGGAAGTTATAGTGAGAGTTGTGCAAAACATATGTTTCCGAATATAGAGACTATTCCTTGCAAAACTTTCGATGAATGTTTTGAAAAAGCACATAAAGATAGCAATATTAGAGCAATCATACCAGAGTCCAACAAAACTACAGGAAACATTGGAGTAGAATATTTAATTTTTAAACATAGGTTAAATATTTATGAAGAATTTTTTTTCCCAATCAATCATAATTTAATTGGTATAAAAGGATCAAAATTGAAAGACATTAAAAATGTTTATTCCCATGCTCAAGCGTTAAGTCAAGCTTCAGAATTTATTAAAAAAAATAAATTTTTTGCTAATGTTAGAGCTGATACCGCAGGTTCTGCAAAATATATTTCAGAAGAAAAAGATAAAACAAAAGCTGCAATTGCATCAAAATTAAGTGCTAAAATTTATGATTTAGAAATTTTACAAGAAAATATTCAGGATGTTAATGATAACTACACAAGATTTCTGATAATGGGTAAAGATATAATTCAGCCAGAAATTGATAAAAATAATTTCATTACATCATTATTATTTAAACTTAGAGAGAGGCCGGCAGCTTTGTATTCTGCTTTGTCCGGTTTTGCGATTAATGGAGTGAATATGACGAAGCTTCAAAGTTTCCCAGAAAAAAATTCATTTTCGTCATTCTTTTTCTTATGTGATATTGATGGACATTTGGATGATAAAAAAATAAAAAATTCACTTGAAGAGCTTGCTTTCCACTGTGAAGATATGCACGTCCTAGGTGTTTATAAAGCACATAAATTTAGAGAAAAAAAATAATTAACTTTATTGTAGATTAGAAAAAATTATTGTTATAATACATTTGGAGGCCTTCCAGGTGGGATTACCATGAACTCCCCCAGACTTGAAAAAGAGCAAGGGTAATGAGTTTTTTCCAGGTTGGTTGGTCTCCTATTATGACAATAAAATCTCAAGTTCTGGCATTAAAATATAGACCTCAAACATTTAAAGATTTAATAGGGCATGAGGAAATCGCAACTACAATTTATAATTCTATTAAAAATAATAGTTCAGCTAATGCTTTTTTGTTTACCGGCATTAGGGGAATTGGAAAGACTACATTTGCAAGAATTGTAGCAAAAGCATTGAACTGTGAGCAAGCACTTGAAGGTAAGTGTGAAAAAAAATGTAGCCATTGCGAACCTATAGCAAATTCAAATCATATTGATGTTCTTGAAATGGATGCAGCAAGCAAAACAGGAGTAGATGATGTAAGGGAACTAATAGATTTTTCTAGATATCCACCATCAGTAGCAAAATTTAAAATTTTTATCATCGATGAAGTGCACATGTTAAGTAAACAAGCATTTAACGCATTACTTAAGACATTGGAAGAACCCCCAAATTATTTAAAATTTATTTTTGCAACCACTGAAGCAAAAAAAATTCCAATTACTGTTATATCCAGGTGTCAAAGGTATGATTTGTCTAGAGTTAAGTCTGAAGAACTGTTTGTTTTTTTAAAAAATATAACAATAAAAGAAAAAAAGAATGTTGAGGATAAAGCAATCAAACTAATAGCCAAATTATCGGAGGGGTCTGTTAGGGATGCATTATCTTTACTAGATAGAGCAACAATTTCTAACAACGATAATTCCCTGACATTTGAAGATGCTCAAAAGATCTTTGGCTATGTCAATAAAAGTTCATATATAGAATTATTAGAAATAATTTTTTTAGGTGATGAAGAAAAAATAATAGATCATTATAGAAAATTGTACAATTCAGGTATTGAACCCAACTTATTTTTAAATGATTTCTTAGAGGTATTATATTTTGTTAAGAATATATCGTACATTGAAAATGTAGGAAATAATTTCTCATTAAATGATAGTGATTACAAAAAAATAACTTCTTTATCAAAAGAAATAGACTCTAACGCCTTATTATTATTTTGGGAATTTACTTTAAAAACTTTGAAAGAAATAAATATAGTTGCTAATCCAAATTTATTAGTTGAGATGTTTCTTGTACAGTTAACTTATTTGAAAAAAAAAAATGTAATACAAGATAATCAGCAAAATGAATTATACAAAAGCCCAATAAAAAATATAGATATGAAAAATACTATAAACAAAGACGCAATTAACCAAATTAAAAATATTAAACAAGAAGAGGATAAAATTGAAAAAAAAAATACTCTAGAAATCAAAAATTTAGAAGATTTAATTAATATGTGCTTAGAAAAAAAAGAAATGAAACTAAAATATGAATTAGAAAATAATGTAAACTTAGTATCTTTTTCAAATATGAATATCGAAATTTCTTTTAATGATAAACTAAATAAGAATTTTGTAAAAGATTTATCTGAAAAATTGTATAATTGGACTAAAAACCGTTGGCTAATCTCTTTTTCAAAAGAACAAGGTGAGATGAGTGAAAAAGAGAAAAAAAATAGTCTTAAAAAAAAAGATTTCAAAGATTATGAAAGCTCAAACGAATATAAAAACTTGTTGAATGTACTTCCTGATATTGAATTAATTAATATTGAAAAAAAAAATGACTGATTTTAATAAAATTCTTGAAAAAGCAAAAGAGATAGAAAAAAAAATGAAAGAAAGTCAGGAGAATCTCAAAAAAATTGAAGTTATTGGTGTTTCTGGAGGAGAAGTGGTTAAAATTACGCTTAACGGAGATGGAGAGATGACTAAAATTTTATTAAGCGATAAAATACTAAAAGAAGATAAAGAGATAATTCAGGATCTAATAATTGCTGCACACAACGATGCTAAAAATAAATTAAAATCAAAAACTTCCGAAGAAATATCTAAAGCGACTGGTGGATTAGGTGTGCCTGGATTTAAATGGCCTTTATAATTAAATGCAAAATCTTCCTGAAATAGATAATTTAATTAAATTAATATCTAAATTACCAGGCCTTGGACCAAAGTCTGCAAAAAGAATAATTTTAAAAATGATTAATAATCGCCAAGAAATATTAAGACCTTTGGCTAATAATCTGAGCGATGTGTTTAAAAATATTGAACGTTGTAAAATTTGTGGAACATTAAAATCTAATAATAATCCTTGCAATAATTGTGAAGACAAAAATAAAAAATTTAGCAAAATATGTGTTGTTGAAAACATTTCGGATCAATGGGCAATAGAAAGCTCATCTATTTATCAAGGCTACTATCATATTTTAGGAGGCACAATTTCTGATAGCACTAACGGAAATAATAGAGAAAATTTGCTAATTAATCCTCTGATAGAAAGGATAAAAAATGATAATATTGATGAAGTAATTTTAGCAACTAGTGCTACCGTTGAAGGTCAAACTACTGCTTTTTATATTCAGGACAGCTTAAAAAGTGTAAATGTGAAAATATCAAAATTAGCTCAAGGTTTGCCAGTTGGTGGAGAAATCGAAACATCAGATGATGGAACGCTTATATCTGCTTTTAAAAATAGAAAA
Source organism: uncultured Pelagibacteraceae bacterium (assembly GCA_902543575.1). Taxonomy (GTDB): domain Bacteria; phylum Pseudomonadota; class Alphaproteobacteria; order Pelagibacterales; family Pelagibacteraceae; genus Pelagibacter. The sequence continues at coordinate 120,490 of CACBYV010000002.1, forward strand.
GACTTATAAATTAGTAATTAACTTTTTTTAATTAACCTATTTAAGTGTAATAAAGGTTCAGTGTATCCAGATGGTTGCGACTTACCATGGAAAATCAATTCACATGCCGCCTTAAAAGAGATTGACTTATCGAAATTAGGTGACATATTTTGATATTCCGAATCTCCTTGATTTTGTTTATCAACAATTTTTGCCATTTTTTTTAGAATTTCTAAAACTTGTCTATTTGAACAAATACCATGATGCAACCAGTTTGCTATATGTTGTGATGATATTCTTAGTGTTGCTCTATCCTCCATTAATCCAACATTATTTATGTCTGGAACTTTAGAGCACCCTATCCCTTGATCTACCCATCTAACAACATATCCTAATATTGTTTGAGCTGAGTTACATAACTCATTATTTATTTCTTCTTTGCTCCAATTAGGTCTATCTGCAATTGGTATCGTTAATAAATTATCAATGTAATTAATTTTATTTTCATTTAATTTTTTGTGCTTTTCAAAAATGTTTAACTTATGGTAATGCATTGCATGTAAAGAAGCTGCAGTGGGAGAAGGTACCCAAGCGCAATTTGCACCGGCTTCAAGATGTGATATTTTTTGATCTATCATGTCTTTCATTTTATCTGGCATAGCCCACATACCTTTACCTATTTGTGCAACACCTGAAAATCCACATTTCAAACCAATGTCAACATTGTTATCTTCATAAGCAGCTATCCACTTTGATTTTTTCATGTCTCCTTTTTTTATCATAGGACCTGCTTCCATTGATGTATGCATTTCATCTCCAGTTCTGTCTAAAAATCCGGTATTAATGAAAAAAACCCTGCTTTTTAAAGTTCTAATACATTCTTTTAAGTTTACAGATGTTCTTCTCTCTTCATCCATAATACCGCATTTAATTGTATTCTTTTCAAGTTTTAATATTTCTTCAACTCTTGTAAATATTTTATCTGTAAAGGCAGTCTCTTCAGGTCCATGCATTTTCGGTTTTACAATATATATAGATCCAGTTCTTGAATTACCTTTTCTTTTTAAATCATGAATTGCTGCAGCAGTTGTAATAAATGCATCCATAATACCTTCTGGGACTTCAGAACCATCTTCTAAAATAATTGCTGAATTAGTCATTAGATGACCAACATTCCTAATTAAAAGTAAGCTTCTACCATGTAATTTTTCTTTTTTATTATCTTTTGAAATATAACTTCTATCTGGATTAAGTTTTCTTTCTAAAGTTTTTCCATCTTTTTCGAAGACAGATTTTAGTGTTCCTTTCATCAAACCTAACCAATTTCTGTAACATAAAATTTTATCTTCTGAATCTACCGCAGCAACACTATCTTCGTTGTCACATATTGTTGATATCGCAGACTCTATAATTATGTCACTTATTCCCGCAGCATCTTGAACAGCGCTAAAAGCTTTAGGGTTAATTATTATTTCAATTTTTAAATTATTGTTTTCTAAAATTATTGTTGTTGGATTATTTGGTTCTCCTCTGTATCCGATAAATTTATTTTTATCTTTTAACTCAAAATCTTTATTGTCTTTTAATATTTTTAAGTTACTTCCCTCTATTTTAAATCCATTTATATCTTTCCAATGAATTCCATTGATAGAGAAGTGATCATTTAGAAAATTACGAGCAAATTTTATTACCTCTTGTCCTCTTAGAGGGTCATACTTTTGACTACCTGTCTCTTCAGATTCAATTAAATCTGTTCCATACAAACTATCATAGAGACTTACCCATCTTGCATTAGCAGCATTTAATGTATACCTGGAGTTCATTATAGGAACAACAAGTTGAGGACCTGCAATACTTGAAATTTCATTATCAAGCTTTTTGGTATCTATTTTAAAATCATTTCCCTCTTCTTTTAAATATCCAATCTTTTTTAAAAAATTCTTGTACTCTTGATGATTAAATTCTCCATTTCTGTTTTTTTTTAACCATAAATCAATTTCAGATTGAAGAGTTTCACGAATTTCTAATAACTTTTTATTAATTGGGGCAAGTTCATTAATACTTTTATCGAATCCATCCCAGAAATCTTTTTCGTTAATATCTAATCCTGGAAGAAGTTCATTTTTCACAAAATCAGCCAAATCCTTAGAAACAGATAAAGTGTTAATTTTAATAAATGAATTACTCATAATTTTTACAAATTTAGAAATCGTTGTATATGACAATCAATAAATTATGTCATTAATTTATTTGAAAAAATGTTATTTTTATTCTGAAAAAAATATGATTTTTTATAATTTGATCATTTTATCGCCCAAAAATTATATATAATTAACTAATGAAAAATTATTTAAATTTTGAGACTGATATCAAAAACTTAGAGATAGAACTAGATAAATTAAAAGATCCTTATAATCAAGACGGTCTTTCAGAGGTTGATACAAATAAAATAACTGATTTACAAAATGAAATAGATAAAAAACTTAAAGACGTATATTCAAATCTTGATGCATGGCAGACGACATTAGTTGCAAGACATGAAGATAGACCTAAATCAAAATTTTTTATAGATAATTTATTTGATGAATTTATTTCACTTTCAGGGGATAGATTTTATGGAGAAGACAAATCAGTAATTTGTGGATTTGGCAAGTTTAATTCTAAGTCAGTTTTAGTAATTGGACAGGAAAAAGGTGAAAATTTAGACACAAGGATTGAGAGAAATTTTGGGATGATGAGACCAGAAGGTTACAGAAAAACAATAAGGTTAATGAATTTAGCTAATAAATTTAAAATACCAATAATTAACTTTGTTGATACTCCAGGTGCTTACCCTGGAGTTGGTGCTGAAGAAAGAGGACAGGCCGAAGCAATTGCAAAGTCTATTGAATGTTCTATGCAACTGGCTGTTCCAACTTTATCGATAATTATAGGCGAAGGAGGCTCTGGTGGTGCTATTGCGTTAGCTTCTTCAAGTAAAGTATTGATGTTAGAGAATGCAATATATTCAGTAATATCTCCAGAGGGATGTGCAACCATACTTTGGCGAGATCCAACAAAGACTTTAGAAGCTGCTAAAGCTATGAAGCTCTCAGCGAAAGATCTTTTAAAACTAGAAATAATTGATGAGATAATACCCGAACCTTTAGGAGGTGCACATCGAGATAAAGATCTTATTTTAGATAATGTGCGTAATGCTATTGATAGAAATCTAAGTAAGTTTCTCACATTAAATGAAGAAGAAATATTAAATCAAAGAAAGAATAAGTTTTTGGATATTGGAAGGAATAAAGGTTTCAGTACTAATACAGCAAATCAAGATAAACTTACTATTAAACATAATCTCCTTCAAAATTTAATTTCGAATATTCAATTGAATAAAAAATTGTTTATTTCAATTACATCAATTCTTCTATTATTAATTTTATTAACAGTGATTTTTTAATTTATAAAGCACCGCAGCAGTGTTTATATTTTTTCCCAGATCCACATGGGCAAGGTTCATTTCTTCCAATTTTACTTTTTGCAATAGATTTTAAGTTTTCTTTCACTTTGTTTTGAGAATTATCTTCCTCTTCTTTTTGTATAATTTTTAAATTTAAAAGCATTGTTACAAGATCAGTTTTTAATTTTCCCAGTAAATTTTCAAATAATAGAAAAGCTTCTTTTTTGTATTCTACTAAAGGATCTCTTTGTCCATAAGATCTTAAACCAATTACTTGTCTTAATTGCTCTAGGTATTGAATATGTGATTTCCAGTTTTGATCTATAATTTGTACTAATATTCTTTTTTCAATTTCTTTTCCTTGTTCAACGCCTAATAAATTATTTCTTTCATCTCTATTACTTACAAATTTATCTTTTATTTTTTTTTCCATTGTTTTTAGATCTGAATTTAAAATTTCACCTAATTCATCATCAGTTATTGATTTACCTAGGGTCTGCTTTAAAGCATTTGGAAATTCTTTAGAATTTGGGGATTTTTCATATAATATTTTTTGTCTTTTTAAATTTTCTAAGACCTCTTCAAGAAAAATATCTGAATAATTCTCCTTTTCTTTGTCATTTATTACATTTTTTCGTTGTTCAAAAATTACATGTCTTTGGTCATTAAGAACATTATCAAATTTGATAAGTGTTTTCCTTATATCAAAGTTTCTCGCTTCAACTTTTTGTTGCGCTCTTTCAATTGCTTTATTTATCCAAGGATGATCAATACTTTCACCATCTTTAAGACCAAGCTTTTCTAGCATTGAATTCATTGTTTCTGAGCCAAACAATCTCATCAAATCATCTTCTAAACTGACAAAAAATATTGAACTTCCTTCATCCCCCTGTCTTCCAGATCGTCCTCTTGCTTGATTATCTACTCTCCTACTTTCCATTCTTTCTGTTCCGATTACAAATAAACCTCCCTTTTTTTTTACATCCTCCTTTTCAGATTGATCCTGTCCACCCAATTTAATATCAACACCTCTCCCTGATATACTTGTTGTAATAATTACAGAATTTATTCTGCCTGCGTTTGCAATAATTTCTGCTTCTTTCTCATGATTTTTGGCATTTAAAACAATATGTTTTATCTTCTCTTTTTCTAACAAATTAGAGTAATGTTCAGATTTATTTATGCTAGATGTAAAAACCAATAGTGGTTGTCCTATTTCATTACATTCTCTTATTTTTTGAATGATTGCATTATCTTTTTCTAAACTTGTTCTAAAGATTTGGTCGTTAAGATCATTTCTTATCATATCTTTGTTAGTAGGTATTTGTAAAACCGGCAAGTTATAAATTTCAAAAAATTCTGCAGACTCTGTTTGCGCTGTTCCTGTGCAACCTGCCAATTTATCATACAACTTAAAAAAATTTTGATAGGTTATTGACGCCAGTGTTTGATTTTCAGCTTTAACTTCTATTTTTTCTTTAGCTTCTAAGCTTTGATGAAGTCCATCACCAAATCTTCTGCCTGGCAATTGCCTACCTGTTTGTTCGTCAATTATAATTATTTCGTTATCTTTAATTATGTAATCTCTTCCATTCTCAAATAAATAATTTGCCCTTAATGCTTGGTTTACATGATGAACTAAATGTAAATTTTCTGGGTCATAAAAATTATCATTTTTTAAAATACCAGCATCAGAAAATATTTTTTCAACATTATCAATTCCTTCATTTGTTAAGAGTATGTTTTTTTCTTTTTCATCTAAGTCAAAGTCTGTTTTTTTCAAATTTTTAATTAGTCTATCTACAGCAATATATTGCATAGTTTTATCTTCTGCTGCTCCCGAAATAACTAAAGGAGTTCTAGCTTCATCTATTAAACAAGAGTCAATCTCATCAACTATCGCGAAGTTATGTTTCCTCAATACCATCTCATTTTTTGAATATTTCATGTTGTCTCTTAAAAAATCAAAGCCTAGTTCACTATTAGTTGCATAAGTTATATCTTTATTATAATTTTCTTTTCGTTCCTCATCTGATTGGTTTGAGTTTATATATCCACAACTCAAACCCAAAAAATTGTAAATTTTACCCATATTTATACTATCTCTTTTTGCCAGATAATCATTTACAGTAACTATATGAACACCTTTTTTTTCTAATGCGTTAAGGTATGCAGCAAGAACAATAGTAAGTGTTTTGCCTTCACCTGTTTTCATTTCTGCAATCTTGTTCTCATGTAATGCAATACCTCCAATTAGCTGAACATTAAAGTGTCTCTCATTGTTAATTCTTTTTGAAGCTTCTCTTACCATTGCAAATGCCTCAGGTAATATATCGTTTAATTTTTCTCCTTCTTTTAATCTAGAAATAAATTCATTTGTTCTTAAGGGAAATTCATTATCCTCAAGTTTACTAACCTTACTTTCTTTAAGATTAATCTTTTGTACAATTTTTTGAATTCTATCTAATTCTTTTTGATTGCCACTTTTTATAAATTTACTAATAATGTTTAATGGATTAAGCATATTTTTGATGTTTTAATAGTTATAAATTATATAGTTATTTATTTAAAAAATTAAATAGCATGGATTTTGGTATAAACAACTTTTTTGACAGGAAACACAAGGACTCTAAAATAGGAGATTTTCAAGATCTTGAACATATTGATGGATTATCTATCTCAACAATTAGCTGCGGTCTTTATAATAAAAAAAGAGATGACTTAGTTTTATTTTATTTTAGAGATGGTGCAAATTATGCAAATGTATATACCAAATCTAGTTTAGTGTCTGAAAATATTAAATGGAATAAAAAAATAAAAGATAAAAAAATTTATGGCATTTTAATAAATACAAGAAACGCAAATGCCTTAACAGGAAATGATGGCTATAACTCTCTTAAAAAAATTTCCTTAAATTTGTCAAAATTATTATCATCAAAACAAATAGAAGATGAGGAAAAGCCAAGAGAAATTAAACCAAACCAAATATTATTTGCTTGCACAGGTACCATAGGGGAAAAATTTCCTGAAAATGAAATTTTAAGTAGCACTAAAAACTTAGTTGATAAAATAAAATACAATCAAAATAAACTGATTTGGATTAAAGCAGCTCTTGGGATTATGACAACAGACACTAAACCAAAATTATCAATGGCAGAATGTAAGATAGCTGGTTCCGATGTTAAAATATATGGAGTTGCAAAAGGATCAGGAATGATCTTTCCAAATATGGCAACAACTTTAGGATTTATTTTTACTGATGCCAATATTTCTTCACCAATTTTGAAGCAGATACTTAATCTGAATATTAAGACTACTTTTAATGCTATTACATGCGATGGGGATACCAGTACAAATGACATGGTTTCAATATTTTCAACAGGCAAAGCAAAAAACAAAGAGATAAAAAGTTTTAAAGATCCAAAATTAAAGCAATTCATTAGTAGCGTTCACCAGGTCATGCTAAACTTAGCAAAAAGAGTTGCAAGTGATGGTGAGGGAGCAACAAAATTTGTTACCATTAAATGCATTAATAGCAAAACTGAGAAAGACGCAAAAAATATTTGTTTCTCAATAGCTAACTCACCATTAGTTAAAACAGCAATCTTTGGAGAAGATCCTAATTGGGGTAGAATTGCGATGGCAATCGGAAAAAGTGGTGTGACTGTTAAACAAGAAAAATTATCTATATTAATGGGATCTAATATGATCCTTAAAGATGGAAAATTAGATAAAAATTATAACGAAAATTTATTAAGTGATTATATGAAAAATGAAAATATAGAGATAACAATTGATCTATCTATTGGAAGTAAAAAATTTATAGCGTATACTATGGATTTATCTAAGGAATATATTGAGATCAATTCTGATTACAGATCATAGGTATTGAAATCTTATAGAATATAATTAAATAATTTCAATGATTAAGTATTTATTAAATTGTAAAAATTGTAGTCTTGAGTTTGAAAGCTGGTTTGCTAGCTCAAAAGAATTTGATAAATTAAAAAAACTAAAGCTTCTTAGTTGTCAGCAGTGTAATTCTCAAAAAATTGAAAAGTCTTTGATGAAGCCAAATTTAGCTAATTCTAACTTCAAACAAGATAAAGCGTACAAGAATTATAAAAATGTTAAAAAAAAATTAAGAGAATATCAAAAATTTGTAAAAGAAAACTTCGAATATGTTGGAGAAAATTTTGCTTATGAGGCTAGATCTATTCATTACAGCAAAAAAAAAAATAAAAAAAATATTTTTGGCAAAGCATCAATTGATGACGTTAAGGAACTAAAAGAAGAAGGTATAGAGACATCAACCATTCCATGGATTGAAGATAAGGAAAATTAACTCTTTTTGTACTTTGTTATATAATTTACTGATTTGTCATTTGAAATTTTCCACTTATTTAAAAGTGGATTAAATTTAACTCCATCAATACTTTTTAATACAAGTGAATTTTTATTGCAGATATTTTCTAGATTTTCAGGTTTTACAAATTTATTCCAATCATGTGTTCCTATTGGAAGCCATCTTAAAATATATTCAGCTCCTATTATTGCAAATACATAAGATTTTAATGTTTGGTTTAAGGTGGCAATAAACATTAAACCATTGTTTTTTAAAAATTTTGTACTTTGATTTATAAATTTAGGAATATCTTCGACATGTTCAACTATTTCCATATTAAGAATTACATCAAATCTTTTTTCATAATTAAAATTCTCTGGAGACTTATCATAATATTCAATGTTTAAATTGCTTTTTTTTAAATGATGTTTTGCAATATCAATATTTTTTTTGGACGCATCAATACCTACAACTTGCGCTCCAAGTCTTGCTAAAGGCTCAGATAATAAACCTCCTCCACATCCAATATCAAGAATACTTATTCCTTTTAATGGTTTGTAATTTGATGAAATGTTAAAGTCTTTAATAATATTGTTTTTTATGTACTCTATTCTAATAGGATTAAATTTGTGAAGTGGTTTGAATTTTCCATTAGGATTCCACCATTCTTCAGCAATTTTGCTAAATTTTTCTACTTCTTCTTTGTTTATAGTATTATTGCTCATTCTTTATTGACATTATAAATAAGATGTATTTTATCAATATTATAAAGCTTGTAAATAAAACTACCAATGAAAATTATTGTATTAAAATTTGGCGGTACTTCAGTTGGGTCACTTCAAAGAATTAAAAAAGTATCAAAAATAATTAAATTTTACTCAAAAAAATATAGAGTAATAGTTTTGTCATCTGCAATGAGTGGTACTACCAATAAGTTGATCAATATGTCAAAAAAAATCAGTGAAAATTTTCCTGATAATGAATATGATGCTCTAGTTTCTGCTGGTGAGCAGATAGCATGTTCGTTGTTAGCGGGCCATCTAGCAGCGAATGGTTTAAATTCTAGATCTTGGATGGCTTGGCAAATACCAATTATAACAGAGGGTAAACACAAATATTCAAGAATTAAGTATATAAATAAAACTAAAATTTTAAAATTTTTAAAATCTGGAGGAATTCCTATTATTGCTGGATTTCAGGGTGTGGATAAAAATTCAAATATTACAACTATTGGCAGGGGTGGATCTGATTCAAGCGCAATTATGGTTGCAAAGTTTTTTAAAGCTGATCGGTGTATCATTTATACAGATGTTGAGGGTGTGTATACAACAGATCCAAATAAACTTAATTCTGCAAAAAAAATTAAAAATATATCTTATGAAGAAATGTTAGAAATGGCCTCATTAGGATCAAAAGTAATGCAACCAGATTCTATACAAGATGCAAGATTAAATAGGATAAATATTGAAGTAAAATCATCATTTATAAACAAATCTGGCACATTAATTACAAAAAGAAAAAATATTATTAATAATAAAATTATCACAGGAATTTCTTCAACAGATAATGATGCAAAAGTAACTTTATTAGGAGTTAAAGATAGACCAGGCATAGCAGCCTCAATATTTAAACCACTTTCACAAAATTCGATAAACGTAGATATGGTAGTTCAAAATATATCAGCTGATGGCAAGCAAACAGATCTTACATTTACAATCAAGTCAAATGATTTGAATAAAACAAAAAAAATTATAAACAAAAATGAAAATATTGTTTTTAAAAAATTAATATTTGATAAAAATGTATCGAAAGTATCAATAATAGGTGTTGGAATGATTACTACTCCAGGCGTTACATTTAGAATGTTTCAAGCACTTGCAAGAAAAAATATAAATATTCAGGTTATTTCAACTTCAGAAATTAAAATATCAGTTTTAATAAAAAGCACAAATGCTTCAAAAGCTGTAAAATGTTTACATAAAGAATTTAAATTAGACAAATGACATCTGAAATTAGGCCATTTAGAAAAATCAATAGAAAGAAGACCAGAGAGATAAGTGTTGGTAAAATTAAAGTTGGTGGAAACAATCCAATTACTGTTCAGACAATGACCAATACATTAACAACTGATCATAAATCTACAATAGAACAAATTCATAAAGTTACTGAAGCTGGAGCAGATATCGTGAGAGTTTCATGTCCTGATAGCAAATCAACAGATGCGTTAAAAACTATAATTAAACATGTGGATGTTCCTATAGTTGCAGATATCCATTTTCATTATAAGAGAGCAATAGAAGCAGCTGAGAATGGTGCAGATTGTCTTCGTATAAATCCAGGGAATATCGGAGATACTAGAAGAATATCAGAAGTTATAAAGGCGGCAAAAAATAATAATTGTTCTATTAGAATTGGAGTTAATGCAGGATCACTTGAAAAAGATATTCTTGAAAAATATAGAGAACCATGTCCTGAAGCTTTAGTTGAAAGTGCATTGAGGAATATAAGAATAATTGAGGATATGGATTTTTCAGATATTAAAATTAGCGTCAAGTCTTCTGATGTTTTTTTATCTATAGCTGCATATAAATTATTATCAGATAGAACAGATTATCCCCTTCACTTAGGAATTACTGAGGCAGGGACTTATTTACCAGGCAGTATCAAATCGTCAATAGGATTTGGGACTTTATTGTTGGATGGGATCGGAGATACCATAAGAGTGTCGCTTTCTGATGATCCTGTTGAAGAAATAAAAGTGGGAAATGAAATTTTAAAATCATTAGGTCTGAGAAATAGAGGTGTTAAGATAATCTCGTGCCCCTCATGCGCAAGACAAGCTTTTCAAGTGATAGATACAGTTAAAAAACTTGAAAAAAAATTATCCCATATTAAAGAACCTATAACGCTCTCGATCATAGGCTGTGTTGTAAATGGTCCAGGTGAGGCTAAACAAACAGAAATAGGTATTACTGGTGGAGGAAAAGATAATCACATGCTCTATCTTAACGGTCTAGAATCGGAAAAAATAACAACGAAAGATATGATAGATAAAATTGTAACTTTAATAGAAGAAAAGGTTGCTAAATTACAAAACTAATAAATGGTTCCTCAGGAAAAAGTAAAAAATTTAATTGACAAACATATTAAGCTGGAAAAGGAGCTTTCATCTGGGGAAATTGAGAAAAATAAATATGCAGAAATATCAAAAGAATATTCAGATTTAAATGAAATAGTTAAAGAAGCTAAAGAGTATTTAAATTTTGAAAAAGAAACTAAAGACTTACAAAATATTATAAATGATAAAAATTCAGATACTGAAATGAAAGAGTTTGCAAATATTGAGCTTGAAAATTTAAAAAAAAACTTCCTAGAAAATGAGAAAAAAATTAAACTATTTTTGCTTCCAAAAGATAATGCGGATAGTAAAAATGCAATTATAGAAATTAGAGCAGGTACAGGAGGTCTAGAGGCTAGTTTATTTGCTTCCGATTTGTATAAAATGTATGAAAAAGTCTGTCAAAAAAAAAAATGGAATATAGAAATTATTTCTATATCAAAAAGTGATGCTGGTGGTTTAAAAGAGGTAATAGCTATTATTAAAGGAAAAAATATTTACTCTTCTTTAAAATATGAGAGTGGAGTTCACAGAGTGCAAAGAGTCCCAGATACCGAAACACAAGGTAGAGTGCATACATCAGCAGCAACAGTAGCTGTTTTACCAGAGGCTGAGGACTTAGATATTCAGTTAGATGAAAAAGATCTCAGAGTGGATGTGTTTAGAAGTAGTGGACCTGGTGGCCAAAGTGTCAATACAACTGATTCTGCTGTAAGAATTACGCATATCCCAACTGGAATAGTTGTAAGTCAGCAAGATGAGAAGTCTCAAATAAGAAATAAAGAAAAGGGGATGAAAATTTTAAAATCAAGAATTTATGATCATGAGAGACAAAAAATTGATCAAGAGAGATCAGAAGCTAGAAAAAGTAAGATTGGAACAGGAGATAGATCTGAAAGAATTAGAACTTATAATTTTCCTCAAGGCAGAGTAACTGATCATAGAATAAATTTAACCTTACACAAACTAGAAGAATTTATGGAAGGAGAGATATTTGATGAAATGATTGAAAGTTTGATCCTTCAAGCCCAACAAGATGAACTAAGTAAGCTTAGCTGATGAATTATTTAGAAGCTTTAAATTATGGAAATTCATTATTGAAATCAAATAACATTGATAGCTATAGTTTAGATGCAGAGTTACTATTGTCTGCAGTTTTAAAAAATACTAGAGAAATGGTACTAATTAATTTACAAAAAAAGTTAGATAACAAAAAATTTAAATATTATAAGAAATTAGTTTTAAGAAGAAAAAATAAAGAACCAATTGCATATATTTTAAATAAAAAAGAATTTTGGAGATATACTTTCAAAGTTAATAAGGAAGTTTTAATTCCAAGACCAGAAACTGAAATCATTGTTCATGAAGTATTAAAATTGACTAATTTAAATTCATGTAAACATATTCTTGATGTTGGAACAGGATCAGGATGCATTTTACAATCAATATTAAAAGAAAGACCTAAATGTACTGGCACTGCCATTGATATCAGCAAAAAAGCACTAAATATAGCATTATCCAATGCAAAAATGCATCACTTAGAAAATAAAATTAAATTTGTCAATATCGATATTGACAAATTTAATCATAATAAATATGATTTTATTATTTCTAATCCTCCATACATAAATAAAGTTAATTTAAAGAGATTAGATGACAATGTTAAATTGTTTGAGCCTATAATAGCTCTAAGTGCTGGAATTGACGGATTAAGTGAAACAAAAAAACTAATAATTAAAAGTAATAAGTTGTTAAAAATTAACGGAAAATTGATATTTGAAATTGAGAGTACTCAAAAAAAAAATGTTGTTCAATTATTGAGAAAAAATAATTTTTATGTACATAGGGTATGCAAAGATATTCAATTATATCCAAGAGTTGTTGTGTCTTCTAAATTAATGTAATGAATAATTATAGAAATAATCGAAAACATAGATTTAAATCTAATGGAGATAGAAACTTTAGAAAAAGAGTTTCCAATGGGTTTAAGAATCAAGGTGACTTTAACCCTAATGCTGATTTTAAACACCGAAGTCCTGGAAGAAATAATCAGAATGCAGCAAAACTCGTGGAAAAGTACAACAACTTAGCGCGAGAAGCATTATCATCTGGTGATAAAATATTATCCGAAAATTATTTACAGCATGCAGATCATTTTCAAAGACTTTTAACTATTAATGAAATAAATAAATCTCAAAATTCACCTAACAATGTAATAGAACAGAACTTTACAAAAGATACAGAAAATTTTTCAGACCAAAAAAAAGAAAATACTTCAGAAATAGTTGATAAAACAGATTAATTTAATTTAGAAATCAAATTAGATTTAAGAACGTCAATTTTAATTTTAGAAACTTCAAAATCTTTTCTCTCCTTACCTTTTAAAATTTTTCCTGATGGCAACTTTAGCTTTTGAGAATTTATTTTTTTTCCATTTTCAATAACTTCATAATGTAGATGTGGTCCTGTAGAAAGACCGGTAGAACCAACATACCCGATGATTTGTCCTTGTTTTACTCTAGCACCTCTTTTAATACCTCTTCCAAATTTAGACATATGTGCATATACAGTTTGATATTTTCTGTTGTGTTTAATTTTCACACAATTTCCTCCTCCTCCACACCATCCTGCTTTAGTAACTTTACCGTCTCCAGAAGCCATAATTGGAGTCCCATGAGGTGCCGCAAAATCTGTTCCAGTGTGCATTTTCGTATACCCTAAAATTGGATGTTTTCTTTTTCCATAAGAAGAAGATAGCCTAGCGCCATTTATTGGAGTTTTCATTAAAGTTTTTTTTATACTTTTTCCATTTTCATCAAAATAATCAATTTTATTTTTTTCATATTGATATTTATAAAGTTGATAATCCTTATTTTGTAAATTAAGGTTTGCAAAAATAATTTCACCAGTATCTACCACCTTCCCATTTTCATTCGTAAATTCCTCATAAATAATTTGAAAGCTATCTTTTTTCCAAATATCTCTCTGAAAATCTATTTGAAATCCATATAGTCTTGCAAATTCTAAAATAATATTTGGACCTATATTTAAATTTATTGCACTTTTATAAAGAGAGTCTTCTATGATGGTTTCCTTATAAACAATAGATTTTTTAAAGTTTTTTGTTATTATTTTAGAGTTGAATTCGTTATTATCATCAGATTTTGTGAATAAAATCTCATTTTTCTTTCCTGTTTCTATTTTAAATTCAATTATTTTTTTGTCAGACAGGTTATCTAATTTAAAAATAAATTTTTGATTAATATTAAGTATCTTTAACTTTTTCTCTCTTAAAATTGTATTGAGAATATTTATTTTTTCCTCTTTATCTATTTTCAAACTATTGATAATACTTTGGTGAGTATCTCCAGATTTAGAGGTATACTCTAAATATTCGTATCTTGGTTTTAAGTTTTTTGTAATTTCTGTAATAGTTTTTTTTAAATATGTATTATCTAAGCTTGAGTTTATTTTCTCCAAAGTATAGTTTTTATTGCTATCATAAATACTAAAAACAATTAGTCCAATTGCAGCCACCAAAATAACGAAAAATAAAATACCAAACTCTTTTACGCTGTTAAAATTTAAAAATTTCATTTGCTTTTGCCCAAAAAGTGTTGATTTTTCATGCTTTTTTTAACATTTAAATATAATCTAATATCTTGATTTATTAATATTATTATTTATAAGCGGACCACTCAACATTTAAAAAATGTTATTTATTGGGAATTCCCAATTAGCTATTTTATAAGTTAATATTTTAAGAAGAGAAGTGTGGACGGTTAAGGTTACCAAAATTTGTCGTACATACTTCAATCATAAACAAGTATTATTCTTAGTATTTGTTTAGAAGCTAGTGTGCGCCGTTTTTAAACTTGAGAGTTTGATCATGGCTCAGAACGTACGCTGGCGGCACGCCTTATACATGCAAGTCGAACGAAGTAGCAATACTTAGTGGCAGACGGGTGAGTAACATGTAGGTATCTTCCCTTTGGTGAGGAATAACACGAGGAAACTTGTGCTAATACCTCATAAGTCTTTACGGAGAAAGCTTTATGCGCCGAAGGATGAGCCTGCATTTGATTAGTTTGTTGGTGGGGTAATGGCCTACCAAGACTTTGATCAATAGCTGATCTGAGAGGATGATCAGCCACATTGGGACTGAGACACGGCCCAAACTCCTACGGGAGGCAGCAGTAGGGAATATTGCACAATGGAGGAAACTCTGATGCAGCGATGCCGCGTGAGTGAAGAAGGCCCTTGGGTTGTAAAGCTCTTTCGTCGGGGAAGAAAATGACTGTACCCGAATAAGAAGGTCCGGCTAACTTCGTGCCAGCAGCCGCGGTAATACGAAGGGACCTAGCGTAGTTCGGAATTACTGGGCTTAAAGAGTTCGTAGGTTGTTAAAAAAGTTGGTGGTGAAATCCCAGAGCTTAACTCTGGAACTGCCATCAAAACTTTTTAGCTAGAGTATGATAGAGGAAAGCAGAATTTCTAGTGTAGAGGTGAAATTCGTAGATATTAGAAAGAATACCAATTGCGAAGGCAGCTTTCTGGATCATTACTGACACTGAGGAACGAAAGCATGGGTAGCGAAGAGGATTAGATACCCTCGTAGTCCATGCCGTAAACGATGTGTGTTAGACGTTGGAAATTTATTTTCAGTGTCGCAGCGAAAGCATTAAACACACCGCCTGGGGAGTACGACCGCAAGGTTAAAACTCAAATGAATTGACGGGGACCCGCACAAGTAGTGGAGCATGTGGTTTAATTCGAAGATACGCGCAGAACCTTACCAACACTTGACATGTTCGTCGCGACTTTAAGAGATTAAAGTTTTCGGTTCGGCCGGACGAAACACAGGTGCTGCATGGCTGTCGTCAGCTCGTGTCGTGAGATGTTGGGTTAAGTCCCGCAACGAGCGCAACCCTCACTTTTAGTTGCCATCATTAAGTTGGGCACTCTGAAAGAACTGCCAGTGATAAGCTGGAGGAAGGTGGGGATGACGTCAAGTCCTCATGGCCCTTACGTGTTGGGCTACACACGTGCTACAATGGCATTTACAATAGGAAGCAAGATGGCGACATCAAGCAAATCCTAAAAAGATGCCTCAGTTCGGATTGTACTCTGCAACTCGAGTACATGAAGCTGGAATTACTAGTAATCGCGGATCAGCGCGCCGCGGTGAATACGTTCCCGGGTCTTGTACACACCGCCCGTCACACCATGGGAGTTGGTTCTACCTTAAGGCAAGGTTTAAAACCCTTGACCACGGTATAGTCAGCGACTGGGGTGAAGTCGTAACAAGGTAGCCGTAGGGGAACCTGCGGCTGGATTACCTCCTTTCTAAGGATGATTAAGAAAAATTTCTTAATCTAAAAAATATAACAGGTTAATGTTGACCGTCCTCATTTCTCTTTTTAAAATTTGTGTTTCACTCTTCTGCGATAAGGGCCGGTAGCTCAGTTGGTTAGAGCACACCCTTGATAAGGGTGGGGTCGAAAGTTCGAGTCTTTCTCGGCCCACCATTAAATACTGGGGGATTAGCTCAGCTGGGAGAGCGCCTGATTTGCATTCAGGAGGTCAGCGGTTCGATCCCGCTATCCTCCACCAAGAAACACACAGTTATTTAATTTTGTAAAAATTTTATATTATCAATATCTATATCCGATTGTTCAAAGTTAAGAACAATCAATAAATATTCGAAAAGATGAATATTTAAAAAATTTAATTCAACACAGAATTTTTTTCTGTGCATAAATTAAGCGTTTAAGGGCGTGTGGCGGATGCCTTGGCACTGAAAGCCGATGAAGGACGTGGTATACTGCGATAAGTTACGGGGAGCTGTATGCAAGTTTTGATCCGTAAATTTCCGAATGGGGAAACCCAACACTTTATGTGTTACTTTAAGCTGAATACATAGGTTTAAAGAGATAACCCGGAGAACTGAAACATCTAAGTAACCGGAGGAAAAGAAATCAATTGAGATTCCGTTAGTAGTGGCGAGCGAAAACGGAATAGGCCAGTAGATTTGTTAAAAAAATTTGAATAGTTTGGAAAAACTAACCAGAGAGGGTGATAGTCCCGTATGAGTAATGTTTGACAAATTTCTTGAGTAAAGCGG
>CACBYV010000002.1:140000-155854 GCA_902543575.1 uncultured Pelagibacteraceae bacterium
GGTTCTGTATTAATCCCAAAACTACTAAATGATGGTCACAAAATAATTAGTATAGATACTAAATGGTTTGGTGATTACCTTCCCAAACATAAAAATCTAAACAATCTAAAACTTGATTTGCAAAACATTAACAAACTTAAAATAAAAAATCTAGACTGCTGTATACATCTTGCATCCATCGCTAATGATCCAATGGCTGAATTGGATAAAAATTTGAGTTGGGAGACCTCAGCGCTTAATACTTATAATCTTTTAGAATTTTTAAAAAAAACTAAAACAAAGAGAATAATATATGCATCATCTGGGTCAGTTTATGGAATAAGTAAAAAAAAAAGGGTCACAGAACAAACTGGGCTAAAACCAATATCATTGTACAACAAAGTCAAAATGGTGACAGAAAGAATAATACTCTCTTATTCTAAAGAAATTGAAACTTTTATAATAAGACCTGCTACAGTCTGCGGATATTCCCCTAGAATGAGGTTAGATGTAACAGTTAATGCTTTAACCTTTTCAGGTTTGCATAAAGGTAAAATAAATGTTTTTGGAGGCAAACAAGTAAGACCAAACATTCATATCGACGATATGTGTGAAATTTACAGGTTTTTTATTAAAAAAAATAGAAAATATGCTGGTATTTATAATGCTGGGTTTGAAAATAAAAGTATTTTGGAAATAGCAAATATTATAAAAAAAAAAATTGGCTCTAAAATAGTCATCTATAATGATAAAAGTGATCCCAGAAGCTATAGATTAGATTCAACTAAAATTACAGAAATAGGTTTTAAACCAAGAAAGAATATTAAGTCAGCTATATCGGAAATTGAAACAAAATATAATAAAAAATTATTAAAAGAAAAAGATAATTACTATTCTCTAAAATGGCTAAAAAAAACTCTTCTTAAAAAAACTTTTATATAAAAAATTTTTTTATTGAATCTACTATATATTTTAATTCATAAGTCTTCAAATAAGGATGGATTGGTAAACTTAAGATTTCTTTAGAATATTTTTCTGTCATTTCTAATTTTATTTTTTTGTAATTTAAACTGAATGATTTCTGCATATGTATTGGAGTAGGATAATGAATAGCTGTTACAATCCCCTTTTTTGTTAAATATTTTCTGAGAGCATCTCTTTTATTAGTTCTTATAATATATTGATGAAAGGTTGGTGTGGATATCTTTTTATTATATACTGGTAATTTAACGTAACCTTTTAAATTTTTGTTATAAAATTCAGCAATATCTAAATGTTTTTTATTCCATTTTTTTATATTTTTTAACATTATATTTCCAAAACCTGCTTGAATATTATCTAATCTTGAGTTAGTACCCCAAAATAATGAAGTATCTCTATTTTTTAAACCATGATTTCTCAGTAGCTTAATTTTTTTATATATTTTCTTATTATTTGTAACGATTAACCCACCATCTCCCAATACATGAAAATTTTTTCTGGGATGTAAACTAAAAATTCCGATATCGCCTATAGTACCTAAATATTTATTTTTGTATTTAGATCCAAAAGCGTGAGCAGCATCCTCTATTAACAATATTTTTTTTCTTTTTATTATAGATTTAATTTTTTCTAAATTACTGGGGATGCCAGACAAATGAACTGGCATGATAGCTTTTGTTTTTTTTGTAATTTTGGGTTTTATGAAATCAGCATTTATGTTAAGTGTTTCATCAACGTCAACCAGTATTGGTTTACATCCCGCGTATGCTATTGCTCCACAGGTTGCAACAAAAGAGTTAGATACTGTAATAATTTCATCGTCATTTTTAAAATTTAGAGCTTTACATACCATAATCATACCTTCGGTCCAGTTTCCAACCCCAACTACATATTTTACTTTTAAGAATTTTTTTACATTATCCTCAAATTTATTTAACTCTTCCCCCAATATGAAATCACCTTTTTTTCCAATTCTTTTAAAAGTTTTTACCAGTTCTTTTTCAAGTGATAAAAATTCTTTTTGTAAATTTGTGAAATTAATTTTTCTCAAAATATCCCCTTATAGAAGAAATCATAATATTAAGCTGTTTCTTGTTCACAAATTCATGAACTGGTAAAGAAATAGTAGTATTTGAAATATTTTCAGCTACTGGAAAATCACCTTTTTTATAATTATATTCTCGAGCTGCTGGCTGTAAATGCATGGGTATTGGGTAATGAATTTTAGCATCAATTTTTTTTTTTATTAGATGATTAAGTAATCCATTTCGTATTTTTTTATTTTTTACTCTAAATTCATATAAATGAAAAACTTCCTTTATGTTTTTTGATCTTTGTTTTAATTGAATTTCCTTTATTAGAGATAGTTTCTGGTCAACAAAATTTGAATTTTTTATTCTTGATTCTGTAATATTTTTTAATTTTTTGAGTAAATGATTTGCTACACAGGCTTGAATGGTGTCTAGCCTTGAATTATATCCAAATATTAGATTTTTATTTCTACCAACAAGTCCATGATTACGCATTAGCATTATTTTTTTGTATAAACTTTTTTTTTTTATAACTAGGTAACCACCATCTCCCCATATATTTAGATTTTTTAA
Source organism: uncultured Pelagibacteraceae bacterium (assembly GCA_902543575.1). Taxonomy (GTDB): domain Bacteria; phylum Pseudomonadota; class Alphaproteobacteria; order Pelagibacterales; family Pelagibacteraceae; genus Pelagibacter. The sequence goes on from CACBYV010000002.1 coordinate 142,565, forward strand.
TGGATGTAAACTAAAGCAACCAAATTCACCAAATGTACCAGCATATCTATTTTTGTACTTTGCAAGTATTGCATGGCACGCGTCTTCAACAATTGGAATATTATATTTTTTTGATATTTTCATTATCTCATCCATATCACAAATTTTTCCACTCCAATGAACTGGCAAGATTGCCTTTGTCTTTTTCGTAATTTTTTTCTCTATTTTTGTTACATCTATATTGTAATCCTCTCTAACATCTACAAAAACAGGTTTTGCACCTGCGGTAACAATTGCACCAATTGTGGCATAAAAAGTGTAAGGTGTAGTAATTACCTCATCTCCCTCCTTAATATTTAAACATTTCAAGCTTAACATTAAAGCGTCTGTCCCACTTCCAACAGCAACAACGTATTTTTGATTTAAAATTTTTTTAATATTATTTTCGAATATGTTTACTTCTTTACCTAAAGTGTAATCATTATATTTTATTACTTTTTTTATTTTATTTATTATGAGATTATAATCTTTAAATTGCTCACTCAAATAGTTATGTTTTATGATAAATTTTTTATCTTTAGCGTATTGTTTTGGTAAAAAATTCTTGATCATTTTATAATTTAAAATTTATATCTTTTTTATCTAATTTTTTATTTAAATTATCATAAAATTTTATTGTTTTTTTTAAACCAGTATCTATCGGAACCTTTGATTTCCACTTTAATTCTGACATAGTTTTTTTACAATCAAGATAATAGTATTTGTCCTTGCCTTTTCTATCTTTAACTTTAGTTATGACATTATTCCATTGGCGTCCTTTAATAGCTAAAACTTTTTTTATTATTGTATTTATGGTAAGATATTTATTACTAGAAAAGTGGTATTTTGAGCCTATTTTTCCTCTTTTTATAATTCTATAAATTCCGTTATTAAAATCTCTGTCAAATATAAAATCTCTTTTGCTGTGCCCCATTCCTTGTAAGGGAAACTTCAAATTATTATTTAAACAAAATATCAATTTAGGTATTAATCTATGCAGAGGCTGTCCTAACCCATAAAAGTTTGTGAACCTTGCAACAATTATTTTACAATTTTCATTTTTTGAATAATTATCAAGTAGTATTTCAGTACTTAATTTTGATGATGCGTAAGGTGTTGATGGTGCATAAACATTGGAATCTTCTTTAATTTTTTTTTTACTCGAGCCAAATATTTCTGGAGTACTTATGTAAATATACTTCTTTAAATTTTTTAACTTATTTAAATTTTTTACAAAATTTACTCTTGATAAGAAATTGATTTTAAAATATTTAATAGGATTTACCCAACTCTCATTAACCATGCAAATTGATGCAAAATCAACTATATAGTCCGGATTAATTTTTTTTGCGATTTTTAATAATAAATCATCAGAATTATACAAGTTTAATTTTATTAAATTAATTTTACTAAATTTTTTATTTTTTTTTAAGAACAGTTTTATTGTGATGTTATCTGCATTATTAAATGTTCCAAATATTTTAAAATTAGTATTTTTTAATAAATAATCTGTAAAGCTTGCACCTGCAAAACTTGATATTCCTATAATTAAAACTTTATTTCCCATATAAATAATTTATATTTTGACTTATATTAGATAATTTAAAAATTCAAATAGACCTTAAATAATGAAAAAAAAAACTCTAAAAGTCGGCCTTGCCCATGGAGTTTTTGATATTGTACATATTGGTCATTTAGAGCACTTTCGCATAGCTAAACAAAATTGTGATAAGCTTATAGTTTCTGTAACCGCTGATAAGTATGTTAATAAGGGACCAAACAGACCAGCTTTTAAGATTAAAGATAGAGTTAATTTTTTAAAGTCAATCAGATATATTGATGAGGTTATAATCAGTAATCATGAGACAGCTCTAAATAATATTAAGAGAGTAAAACCAAACATATATTTCAAAGGGCTTGATTATGACAAAATTAATAAAAAAAATAAAAATAATTTAAATATAGAAATAAATGCATTAAAAAAATTTGGGGGAAAATTTTTTATTACAAAAACAAAACTTAGATCTTCAAGCAAAATATTAAATGAAAACTTTAATTATATTAAGCCAGAAGTTAAAAAATTTTTACGGACTTTAAATAAAAAAGAATTTCTAGATAATTTAAAAAAAAATCTATTTTCAAAACAAAAGAAAAAAAAAAATAACAGCATTCTTCTCACTGGGGAGCAAATCTTAGACTATTACACAAATGTCAGTTTACAAGGTAAATCTCAAAAAAGTAGCGTGATATCAGCAGTAAAAAAAAATACATACAAGTATGGTGGTGGATCAATTTTGGTAGCAAATTTATTATCTGAATTTATGGATAATTTAAATTATTTTGTTCATGGAAATCTAAATACAAGAAAATATTTACAAAATTATCTAATTAATAAAAAAAATATTAATTTAATTATGTCAGGTGATAAAGTTCAAAAATTTTTAATCAAAGAAAGATTTATCGAAAGTTATAGTAAAGCAAGACTATTTCAGCTTAATCAAAATCAGAAATTTTACAACTTTAACAGACAAAATGAGAAATACCAAAGTAGATTTTTAAATGCAATTAAAAAATTTCAAAATATTTTAATTTTTGATTTTGGATATGGCTATGTAGATGACGCTTTTGCAAATTATATTAAAAATAAAAAAAATAAATTTTTCATTAATTGTCAAACAAATTCCTCAAATTATGGTTTTAATTTATTTTCAAAATATAAAAAAGCAGAAATTTTATGTGTTGATGAAGCGGAGTTTAGACTTACTATAAAAAATAAACATGATGAAATTGAGAAATTAATTAAGGCTAACTATAAGTTTTTAAAAAACTATAAAATCTTTGTTGTGACCTGTGGTTCTAGAGGATGTTTTGTGTTGAAAAATAAAGTTATTGAATTTATACCAACTATTTATGAAACCACATTAGATACCACAGGATGTGGAGATATTTTTTTTTCTACTTTTGTTTATTTTTACATTCAAGATAAATTTTCTATAAGAGAAATTTCATTACTATCACATATTGCAGCAGGCTTACATGGCTTAAGTGAGGGAAATAAAAATGTTGTTAAAAAAAATTATTTTTATCAAAGTGTTCAAGCGATTCTAAAATAGATGTCTGTTATACATAACAATTTGACTTATAGTTTTTTTTCTATATTATTTTTTTATGAAAGCGTCTGATTTTATAGCAAATTTTTTATCAAAATATTCTAATTATGCTTTTGGCGGTCAGGGAAGTAGTGTAGTTCATATTGTTGATAGCATATATAAAAATAAAAAAATTAATTTTATACCTGGTCAGAGCGAGCAGGGTTCATCACTAGCTGCTGATGCTTATTACAGAAGTTCAAAAAAGATTGGAATTACAATTGGAACAAGTGGTCCAGGAATTTTAAATTTTTTGCAAGGTATGGCTTGTTCCTACTTTGATTCAGTGCCAGGATTATATATTGCAGGGGCGCCCGTCGTTGGTCATTTAAGAAAAAATAAAAAAATTAGACAAATTGGTTTCCAGGAAATGGAGGTACAAAACATGGTTAAACCGATCTGTAAATACTCTACATTAGTTAAAAAAATTGAAGATTTAAATTATGAGTTAGAAAAATGTATACATATTGCATTTAGTGGAAGAAAAGGCCCAACTTTGATTGAGATACCAGATGATATTTCTAGGATGAATATGCCTAAGAAATTAAAGCACTATAAAATAAAAATAAAAACTGACACAAGAAAAATCAACTATGCCAAAATAAAAAATTTAATAAAAAGATCAAAAAAACCGCTAATTGTCATTGGTAATGGATGCTTACAAAGTGATTCAATTAAAGATAGCAAGAGATTTATAAAGAATAATAATATTCCTTATACTGCAAGTTGGGCAGTCATACATCATTTTTCATCTTCTGATCCTCTAAATGTGGGTTCTTTTGGTGTAGCAGCAACAAGAAATAGAAACTTTGCAATTCAAAAAGCTGATTTAATAATTTTTTTAGGAACTAGATTAAGCACGCAAATGATAGGTGGAAATATCAATGCATTTGCACCTAATGCAAAGAAGGTAATTGTAGATATTGATAAAGAAGAATTTTCAAGTCAAAGACTACCTAAAATTGATTTAAAAATAAATTGTGATGTCAAAAAATTTTTAAAAGGATTAAACAGATTAAAATTAACAAAAAAAACAAATGATATTAAAATTTGGGCCAACGAAATGAATATCTTAAAAAAGAAATATCCAATTTTAAATAGCAACAATTTGAAAAATAAAAAATTTGTAGATCCATACTTTTTTTTTGATAAATTTTACTCAAATATTAAAAAAAACTCAGTTGTTATTCCTGATGCAAGTGCCAACTTAATTTGGACATATCAAACATTAAAAACAGAAAATAATCCTGAAATGTTTACAGCATTCAATCATTCTCCTATGGGGTATTCATTAGCAGCGAGCGTGGGTGCATTTTATGGATCAAAAAATAAAAAAATTTATGCTCTTATTGGTGATGGATCTGTTCCAATGAATGTTCAAGAGCTAGAAACTATAAAGAATTATAATATTAATTCTGTGATAATTGTTTTGAATAATCAAGGTTATGGACTAATAAAACAAACACAAGAAACATGGTTAAAGTCAATTTATGCCGGAACAGATAAAAGTAGCGGTTTAAGCCTTCCCAACAACGCTAAGGTAGCATCATCATATGGAATTAAAAGTTTTGTTTTAAAAAATAATAATGATATAAAAAAAAATCTTAAGAAAATTCTTAATTTAAAAGGTCCAATCTTAGTCGATGTAATGATAAACCCAAATTCAAGAGTCAAACCAAAAATAGAATTTGGAAAGCCATTACATGATATGTACCCATATTTAAAAAGATCTCAATTAACCAAAATTATGAAAAAATAATGCCTCATTTTGATTACGGGTATTTTTCATTCAGTAAGAATAGCGATAAAAAAAATTCATTAAAGAATAAAAGAAAAAACTTAATGAGAAGAAGAACTATAATTAACAGAATTTTAGCTAATGATTTTGATAAAAAATTTTATGATGGTGAAAGAATAAATGGCTATGGTGGTTATAAATATGACGGTAGATGGAAAATTTTTTTAAAAAAAATAATTAAAAGATATAATTTAACAAATAAATCTAAAGTTCTTGATCTTGGAGCCAAAAAAGGTTTTTTTATTAAAGATTTGATTGATATGGTTCCAGGTATAAAAGTTTATGGTATCGAAGATCATAGATATCCTATAAATAAAGCATTAAAGTCTGTAAAAAATAAAATAAAATATATTCCCTCGTATTGTGATATTGAATTTAAAAAAAATTACTTTGATTTTGTTCATGCTCATAATTCAATTTATAGATATAGCTTAAGAGATATGATAAAAATTATAAAAAAAATAAATTACATTTCAATAAATTCGCATATTACAATACCTACTTATTATACTGAAAAGGAAAGAAGCAAATTTTTAGATTGGTCGCTTTTGGGTGGAGTTATCTTAAAAGAAAATGAATGGATAAAAATGTTCAAGTTTATTGGATATAAAGGTGACTACTATTTTTCTGGTCCAAAAAGTTACGGTTTATAAGATAAATGTATTTTAGAGCGGCAGTACTTGAAAAAAAAAATACAATTAAAATTAAAAAATTAAAAAAACCAACTAACCTTCAAAAAGGACAGATTTTAGTGAAAATTTTATTTAGCTCTATTTGTCATACACAATTACAAGAGATTGAAATGAAAAGAGGTAAAAATAATTTTCTACCTCATTGCTTAGGTCATGAAGGTGTTGGAATTATTGAAAAGACATATAAAGATTGTAAGAAATTCAAAGTTGGTGAAAATGTATGTTTGAGCTGGGTAAAGTCAGGCCCATCAATTTCAAAGGGAAATATTTATCAAGACGTTAAAGGAAATAAAATTAACTCTGGACCAGTTCATACACTTAATGAATTCGCTGTTATCGATGAAACTAGAATTTATAAACTTAGCCAAAATAAAAATTTAAAAAATAAAGTGTTACTTGGTTGTGCAATGCCAACAATATTTAATATTTTTTTAGAAAACAAAATAAAAAAAAATATGAATATTTGTGTTTTGGGAGGTGGTGGTTTGGGTTTGAGCTTTATATTAATTTCAAAATCTTTAGGTTGTAAAAAAATTACATTATTAGATAAAAATCAAAAAAAACTCTTATACTTAAAAAAGAAATTTAATATTAATATTTTCAGCTCTATGGAAAAGATAAAAAGAGAAAGTTATGATATTGTAGTTGAATGCACAGGTAATATAAAAATCTTTGAAATGTCATTAAATTTAGTCAAAAAATTTGGAGGAAAAATGATAGTTGTAGGTAATTATGATAAAAACTTATTATCAAAATTAGACCCATGGCATATCATTGAAGGAAAAACATTAAAAGGTGCTTGGAATTCTGAAATAAACTTTAAAAATAAGTTTTCAAAACTTGAAAATCTTTTTAAAAAATTAAAGACAGATTTTTATTTCTCAAGTAAGATTTATAAATTAATTGAAATAAATAAGGCAATAGCAGACTTTAAAAAAGGGAAAGTAATAAGACCATTAATTAAGATGAGATGAAAAAAAAAGAAAAAATACTTATTAGTGGCTGTTCACAAGGTTTAGGTTACGACTTATATAATTTTCTTAAGTTAAATTTTAATGTCTTTGGATTAAGTAGCAATAAATTATTAAGTAAAAAAAAAAATATTTTTTATTACAACCCTTTACAAAATCCTAAAATAGATAAGAAATTAGAAAAAAATATAAAAAAAATAAATGTTGATCATGTTGTGCATTGTTCTGGAGGTGGATTTAAACAACATGATAATTTTTTGAAATTAGAAAAACTTATATCATTATTTAATGTAAATTTTTTTTCACAATATGAAATTAATAAATGTTTGATAAAAAATAAGAAAAAAAAAAAGAAATTAAATATTATAATGATAGGATCTATAGCATCTTTCGAAAATAATAAAGGATCTATTGGATATTCTGCATCTAAGACTTTATTATTAAATTATAATAAATTATTATCAGCTAAATTTAAAAATCATAATGTAATTAGCAAACTCATAATTCCTGGTACTTTCAAATCTACAAAAGGTTCAATGTTTAGACTAAAGAAGTCTCAAAATAAAATATTCAATAACATTCAATCACAAATGCCAAATAAAAAATTCCAATCTTCAAAAGACATAAATTCAATTATCACTTTTCTTTTAACAAAAGAGTCAAATTTGTTAAATGGAAGTTATGTATCCCTTGCAAATTTGGAAAGCACATCAATTTTTTTATGAATAATTTGTAGGTTGTGAAAAAAAAAATATCAGTTGTTATACCTAATTTTAACCAAGGTTATTTTCTTGAAAGTCGAATAAAACATTTTTTAAAGCAAACGTATAAACCTTATGAAATTATTATTATTGATGACTGCTCCACAGACAATAGTAATGAAATCATTAAAAAAATTAAATTGAGATATAAAAAAATAAAAGTACTTACAAATAAAAAAAACCTTGGTGTTGAAAAAAGTTTTAATAAAGGAATTAAACATGCAAAAGGTGATTATTTATATCCGTGTTCTGTAGATGATTTAAATAATAATAAATTTTTTTTTAGTACTGTTGAACTTCTTGAAAAATATAAAAATGTAAATATTTGTATGACAATACCAGGTTTTTATTACCATAATTTAAAAAAAAAAATTTCTAAATCATGGGAGGTCCCGTTTAAAAAAAAAAAATTTTATAATTCAGACGAAATACTTAAATACCAGACAAAAAAAAATTTTACTATTTGGGGCCATAGTTGTTTATATAAGTCAAAATTTTTAAAAAATAATCTATTTAATAAAAACTTTAAATGGCATCATGATTGGTTTTTACTTAACAAAGAGGCTTTATCAAATGGAATTGCATTTGTTCCTAAAACCTTTTGTTATTTTAGAGTAGGATTAAATTCATATTCTTCTAAAATAAATAATAAACAAAGAGATAAAGTTATAAAAAAAATAATGATTCATATTATTAGAAAAGAAAAAAAAAATATTCGTAATAAATTCGTAAAAAGTATGGTTTTCCAGTTGATTTTAAACAATCCTTTTTATTTTATTAGATCTAAAAAAACTAGAGTTTTTATTACAAAAAGTATGATTTATCGAATTTTTTTTAATAGATTAAAAAAAATAATGTTTGGAATTCTTTCGAAAAAATTAAGAATAAATATAAGAATGTTTTGGTATAACAATTTTTATAAGTAATTTAAATTAAATAATAAAAAAAGTTATTAAGAAATGAAATCAATAAAATTAATCTTAAAATTTCATACATATAAAAAAATATACTTTTTAATATTCTTGTTAACGCTATTGACATTTTTAGAAGCCCTTGGCTTTGCTGTCTTAATGCCTTTAATTGATTTTGGAATAAATTTTGATAATGAAAATCTTATAATCGAAAAAAATTTCTTTTTTAAATATCTGAAAGAAAGTTTCTATATTAATGAAAAATTAAAATTATTAAATATATATTTATTTTTTGTATTATTTTACTATTTTTTCAAATTTTTATTAACGACATTTACAGTAAAATATTATTCAAATTTTTTGTATAATTATAGAAATAAAGTAACTGACAAAATACTTAAAAATCTTTTAAGTATGCCATATATTTTTCACTTAAATTCCAATAGTTCTGATCTGGTAAGATTTACTTCAGATGAAGTAAAATATTATTTTGATACAATAGTTGCCCCCACGATACTTATAATTACTGAATTATTTATAATAACTGGTTTAATTTTTTTTTCTTTATTAATTTCACCAAAAATTTTTTTAGTTTTTATAGTTCTTTGTTTAACATGTTATTTAATTATTAAGTCGATAAAAAAAAAATTACCTGAAATTGGTAAGCAAAGATTAGAGAAAGATTTAGAGAGACATAAGATTTTACAACAAATTTTTCAAGCAATAAAAGATGTTAAAATTTTTAGGAAAGAAGATTTGTTTATAAATGATGTTAACAAAGTTACAAAAAGCTTATCTTTGGTTGATAGAAAGTTTTTTTTTCTAGAAAGTTTACCCAGATATATAATTGAATTCTTAATTGTATTTTTATTTTGTATATTATTTTACATATTTTTTAACAATTTTAACAAATCTATCATTAACTATATTCCAACTATAGGAATATATATTTTAATTATATTTAGGATGATTCCTTCATTCACTAGAATTTCAAGAGCATTAAACGCTATTAATTATTCAAAAAAACTAGAGAATAATATTATAGATTATTTAGAGTTGAAAAAAACTGACACTAATCCAGCAGAATTATTAAACTTTAAAGAGTTAATAGAAGTAAATAAAATAACTTTTAATTATCCGGAAGCGACTAGAAAAATTGAATATAAAAAAAATTTTAAAATAAAAAAAGGTACATTTAATTGTATAGTTGGCCCTTCGGGCTCTGGTAAAACAACTTTAATTGACATTTTGTCAGGTTTATTGATTCCATCAGAATCTGAAATAGTAGTTGATGGCAATAAAATAATTAATAAACCTTTAAGATTAAAAAATACAATTAGTTTTGTTCATCAAAATTTTTATCTATTTAATGATACTTTAAAAAATAATATTTGTTTTATGAATAAACCCGAGGATATAGATATGAATAGATTAAATGAAATTTTAGAGATATGCCAATTAAACAGATTAATTGAAAACCTTCCTAAAGGTTTAAACACACATATAGGCGAAGCTGGAACTAAACTATCAGGAGGTGAAAGACAAAGACTCTCAATCGCTAGAGCGATGTATTCTGATGCAGAAATAATTTTTTTCGATGAAGCAACGAATGCCCTAGATAAAGATACAGAATATCAAGTTCTAAGAAATCTTAAAAATAAATATAAAAATAAAACATTTATTATGGTAATTCATAAAGTTAATGATAAATCTTTTTTTGATCAAATAATTGAGTTGTAATGATATATTCAAAAACACCTCTCAGAATAAGCTTATTTGGAGGAGGAACTGATTTTCCAGAATATTTTAGAAAAAAAAATTCAATAATAATAGGAGGTTCTATTAATAAATTTATTTATATTTTTTTGAACAAATTTTATTCTAAACTATTTGAGGAAAATATTCGATTAATTTATAAAAATCATGAATTTGTAAAATCATTAAAAGATATTAAACATAAAGCGATCAGAGAAGTTTTTAAAAAAAATAGTTTAAATAAAAATATTGAACTTCATATCGTTTCTGATCTACCTGGTAATACAGGATTAGGAAGCTCATCGTCTTTTAGCGTGGGCTTAATAAACTGTATAAATAAGTTAAAAAAAAAAAAATTTAGTAAAGCAAAATTGGCTTCGTATGTAATAAACTTTGAAAGAAAAATCTTAAAAGAAAATGTTGGTTACCAAGATCAAATTTTTGCAACCTATGGCGGTTTTTCTAGAATTGAGATTAAAAAAAGTGGAAATTTTTCTGTTAAATATTTTAAAAATAAATCTTATATCAAAAAAATTGAAAAGAATTTATTTCTAATTTTTTCAGGAATTACAAGATCTGCAAGCGAAATAGAAAAAAAGAAAATAAAAAAAATAAAGAAAAATAAAAAAATTCTTGATCAAATAATTGAAATATCAAGATTAGCAGAAAAAAAAATACTAAGTAAAGAAAACCCTGATTTTATAGGTCACTTTTTAAATAGATATTGGCAATTAAAAAAACAACTTGATGAAAAAGTAACAAGTGCAAAGATAGATTATCTTTATAACTTATGTACCAAAAGTGGCGCCACAGGTGGAAAACTTTTGGGAGCTGGAAATGGTGGATTTATGTTATTTTATGTGCCATCAAATAAACATAATCAATTTAGAAAAAAATTAAAAAATAGAATTATAGACTTTAAGTTTAATGATCTAGGCAGCAAAACTCATAGTATAAATGATAAATAAAAATTTTAAAAAAATTTTTCATAATGTAAATAATTTTTTTAACTCTCATATTAAAACCAATAAAAAATTTGAAATACTTTTTTTAAAAAATAAAATAAATATTCTAGATCTTGGAGCTATAGGCATTATTGAAAATAATAAATTTAACTTATCTTCAAATAATAAAATTGTAAATGTAACAAAAATTGATCATGAAAATGACAAAGATCTAAATTCAACAGATACATATATTGATGACTTATTATGGTCAGAGGAAGTGGAAAAGAATTTTTATATTACATCAAATAAAATATCATCTTCTCTATTTAAACCTAATAATGAAGAACTTAGAAAATATAAAAATTATCAAAGTCACGAGATAAAAGAAATAAAAAAAGTAAAAACAAAAACAATTCAAAACTTAGAAAAAATAAAAAAAGTTGATTTTGTAAAAATTGATGTAGAGGGTGCTGAATTAGAAATCTTACGTGGTATGGGTGACAAACTAAATGATGTTATTGGAGTAGAGATTGAAGCTCAATATATTGAGCGATATTTGGGTTCACCTTTATTTAACGAGGTTCATAACTTTTTGTTAAAAAATAAATTTGAGTTATATTTGGTTAACAATGAAACTTGGCTTAAAACCGAAAAATTTAATAGTGTATCAAATCATAAATTAGTTTGGGGCGATTTTTTATATTTCAAGAAAACAGAAATCTTATTTAATGATGATATTCCAGTAAATAAAAGAAACGATAATTTAAATAGATTAATTTATATGCTAATTTTTTATAAATTTTACGATGAGACTAACTTTATTGTTAAAGAATTTTCAGAAAAATATAAACTAAGTAGTGAAAGTCAAAGAGTTTTATTAGATTTCATCGATTTAAATATAGAATCTAATATAAAAATTTTTTTAAAGAAATTTTTAAAATTAATTTTTGCACTTATAGTTTATAGTACATGCTTTTTTACTAGCTATAGAAAGGCTGGCAGTTTATACTTTAAAAAAAGTTTTTCCGAGTTTTTTTTGATTTTAAGCAATATTTTTAAATTTTCAGATAAAGTTGGTTCAGTCATAAGAGATTCAAAATTATGAACATTTTAGTTACTGGAGGAGCGGGTTATCTTGGTTCTGTATTAGTTAATAAACTTTTGAAAAATAATTATAAAGTTACTGTATTGGATAACTTTTATTTCAATCAATTTTCACTGGCTGACTCTTGCAAATATGAAAATTTTGAATTGATTATTGGAGATACAAGAGATGAGGCATTAATGAAATCCATTATTAGTAAATTTGATTTAATTATTCCTCTAGCTGCAATTGTTGGTGCGCCTTTAAGTGAGAAAGTTCCTAAATTAACAAAAGAAGTTAATGAGGATGCAATATCAATGATTTGTAAATTGATGTCTAAAAATCAAAAAATGATTATGCCAGTAACGAACTCGGGTTATGGGTCTGGAAAGAAAGAAAAAATTTATACTGAATTAAGTCCTCTCAATCCAATATCAACATATGGAGTAACTAAAGTAAATGCTGAAAAAATAGCTTTAGAAAGAGAAAATTGTATAACTTTTAGGTTAGCGACGGTATTTGGAATGTCGCCAAGAATGAGATTAGATTTATTAGTAAATAATTTTGTATATTTGGCTCTTAAAGAAAAAAAACTAGAAATATTTGAAGGTCATTTTAAAAGAAACTATATTCACATTCAAGACGTTTCAGATGTTTTTATTTTTTCTATAAATGCTTTTGATAAAATGAAATCCAATATTTATAATTTTGGTCTTGAAGATGCAAATTTGTCAAAGTTAGAATTAGCAAATAAAATTAAAACACATTTAAAAGATTTAAAAATAGTACAAGATGATAAGCGTAAGGATCCTGATAAAAGAAACTACATTGTATCAAATCAAAAAATTTTAAGCACTGGTTTTAAAACAAGTTGGTCGTTGGACAGAGGAATTTTAGAATTGATGAAGGGAATTAAATCTATTAATAATCCTAATCTTTTTGTTAATGTATAAAGGCAAAATTAAATTTAGAGTAATTTTGTTAGCAGGAGGGAGAGGATCCCGACTGGGTCACTATACAAATAAAGTGCCAAAACCTTTAATAAAAATAAATAACAAAGAGTTTTTACATTATGTTATAGAATTTTTTAAATCTAACAATGTAGATAAGTTCATTATTACTACTTATTATAAAAGTTATTTATTTCGTAATTATATAAATAAAAAAAAGATTAAAAACATAAAACAGATAAAAGAAAAAAACA
>CACBYV010000003.1 GCA_902543575.1 uncultured Pelagibacteraceae bacterium
CAAAATTATTCCCTGCAATTAAAATCTTAGAATTATCATATGGAGATTTATTTAAGATAAAGTCATCTATTACTTTACCTTCTTCGTCATATCTCATTTCATAAAATAAATTTTTTCCAAGTCCTGTTCTTTTTATTGTTTTTAAAAATTGCTTTGGAATAATCATATCTGTATCGATATTTACAATTGGTAAATATGCAGGAATACTTTTTAATGTTGAGAATTTGTTCATTTAACTATTGTATTTTCTAACATCATCTAAATTTCCAGATATAGCAGCTGCAGCAGCCATAGCTGGACTAACTAAATGAGTTCTTCCACCTCGTCCTTGTCTTCCTTCGAAATTTCTATTTGATGTTGATGCACATCTTTCTTCTGGCTTCAACTTATCTGCATTCATAGCTAAACACATTGAGCAACCTGGCTCACGCCATTCAAATCCAGAATTTTTAAATATTACATCTAAACCTTCTTGCTCTGCTTGTTGTTTTACTAATCCTGAACCAGGAACTATCATTGCATTTACATGAGAAGCAATTTTTTTATCTTTTAATATTTTTGCAGCTTCTCTTAAATCTTCAATTCTTCCATTTGTGCAACTTCCAATAAAAACTTTATCAATTCTAATATCTTTTATTTTAGTTTTCGGCTTTAAACCCATATATTTTAATGACCTGTTAATAGAATTTTTTCTGTCTTCGTTTTGCTCATTTTCAGGATCGGGAACAATTCCATCAATATCTACTACATCCTGAGGCGAAGTTCCCCAAGTTACCATTGGTTTAATATCTTTGCCCTCAAGACTGATTTCTTTGTCAAATACTGCATCACCATCAGACTTTAATTTACTCCAATATTCTAATGCTTTGTCCCAATTTGAATTCTTTGGAGACATTGGTTTACCTTTTAAATAATTAAAAACTTTTTCATCTGGTTCTATAAGTCCAGCCCTTGCTCCACCTTCAATTGTCATATTGCAAATAGTCATTCTTTGTTCGACACTTAAATTCGAAATTAAGTTTCCAGCATATTCAATTACATAACCAGTTCCACCAGCTGTACCAATTTTTCCGATTATTTGTAATATTACATCCTTAGATGTTACTCCAACAGGAAGAGATCCATTAACGTTTATTCTAAAATTTTTTGATTTTTTTTGAACTAAAGTCTGTGTTGCCAAGACATGTTCCACTTCCGAAGTTCCAATTCCGAATGCTAATGCACCAAATGCTCCGTGCGTAGCAGTGTGGCTATCACCACAAACAATAATCGTTCCTGGTTGTGTAAATCCCTGCTCTGGACCAATAATATGAACTATTCCTTGTCTTTTATCGTTCATTCCAAAAAGATTTATTCCAAATTCTGCACAGTTTTTTTCTAGTGTCTCAATTTGTATTTTTGAATCTTCGTCAGTAATAGGCACTGATCTATCCGTTGTTGGAACATTATGATCTGCTACTGCTAAAGTTAAAGAAGGTTGTCTAACTTTTCTATTAGAATTTCTTAAACCTTCAAATGCTTGTGGACTAGTAACTTCATGAATTAAATGTCTATCAACAAATAAAAGTGAAGTCCCATTCTCTTGTTGATGAACAAGATGATCATTCCATATTTTATCGTATATAGTTTGAGGCATTGTAAAAAATTATTTTTTTACTTCAGGATTTTCTTTTTTTTCATCAGTTTTTTTTTCCACTGATGGGGTTTCTTCTTTAGTTTCTTTTTTTTCTTCTGGTTTTTTTGCTTCTACTTTTGGAGCATCTTTATTGGAATCTTGTTGGCTATCTGCTGTTTTTTGTTCTGTATCAGGCATAACATTTTCTTCTGTTACTTCGTGAATCTTAGTTTCAACATCTATACCTATTTTCTTTTTAATTTTTTCTGCAATTCTTGCAGATTTACCTGTTCTATCTCTCAAATAATATAACTTGGCTCTTCTAACTTTTCCTGACCTTACAACTTTAATTGTATCTACAATCGGACTATATAAAGCAAATGTTCTTTCCACACCCTCACCAAAAGAAATTTTTCTTACAGTAAAAGAAGAATTGATATCTCTATTTTTTTTTGCAATACACACACCTTCAAAATATTGAATACGATCTCTTTTTCCCTCAGTTATTCTAACTCCAACTTTAACAATGTCCCCTGGGAAAAATTCTGGATGCTTTCTCTCAGAAATAATTTTTTTTACTTTAGATTGATTAATTTCTTCAATTGTCTTCATTTTAATTCTCTTTAGTCTTTTTATATAATTGCCACAAATCTGGTCTTCGGTCGCGTGTTATAGCCTCAGATTGAGATAAACGCCAGTCTTTAATTTTGGCGTGATCGCCTGATAATAGCACATCTGGGACACTTTTTTCCTCCCATATTTGAGGTTTTGTAAATTGAGGATACTCTAAAAGTCCGTTTTCAAAACTTTCTTCTTTAGCTGAATTTGTATTGCCAAGAATACCAGGAATAAATCTTAAAATTGCATCAAGAATTACAAATGAAGCTCCTTCACCTCCAGATAAAACAAAGTCTCCTATACTTAATTCCTCAATATTTCTTGTTTTTAATAATCTTTCATCAACTCCCTCAAAGTGTCCACAAATTATATTTATTGTTTTTTCTTGAGATAGTTGTTTTGCTAATTGATGATTGAACAACTTACCCTTCGGACTTAGATAAATAATCTTTTCGCCATCTTTAACATTCATATCTATTGATTTTGCTAATACATCTGCTTTCATTAACATACCTTCACCTCCTCCATAGGGAGTGTCATCAACAGTTTTATGTTTATCAAATGCATACTCTCTTATATCCACAGTATCTATTTTCCATTTATTCTCTGATAGTGCTTTACCAAAAATACCTTGACCTAAATAACCTGGAAAAAAATCTGGATAGAGTGTGAATATACGAGCTTCTAACATTATTTTTTTTCTTCTTCCTTAGGTGCTTCTGCTGGCTTAGCTTCTTCCTTAGGTGCTTCTGCTGGTTTAGCTTCTTCCTTAGGTGCTTCTGCTGGTTTAGATGCATCTCCTTCTGGTTTCGCTTCTCCACCTTCGTCAGCTTTTTTTCTATCTTTTTTAGGAATTGCTTTTTGAGGATTGTTTCCTTTTTCAGGCATTGGCGTTATATCGTTTTCTCCCAATAACCTTGCAACTCTTGTTGTTGGCTGAGCTCCTTGACCTAGCCAATATTTAATTCGCTCAGAATCTAAGCCAATCCTTTCCTTTTTATCCTTCGGTAATAACGGATTATAAAAACCTAATTTTTCTATAAACCTTCCGTCTCTTGGAAATCTACTATCAGCCACAACAATTTTATATACTGGCCTTTTTTTAGTACCTCCCATTGATAGTCTCATTTTTAACATTACTTATATCTCCTTTATTTTAATTGATTAAATAGTTCAGGCGGGATCCCTTTATCCGCCATTCCTTTCATGTTTCCTTTAGACATTTTTTTCATCATTTCTGACATCATCTTAAATTGTTTTAACAACTTATTGATAGTGGCAATGTCTGTACCTGAGCCATTAGCAATTCTTTTTTTTCTTGATCCATTTATAATCTTAGGATTTTCTCTTTCTTGCTTTGTCATTGATAAAATAACAGCTTCATTTTGAGTTATAATTTTTTCATCTATTCCTGATTGGTCCATTTGTGATTTAATTTTTGAAACTCCAGGGAGAAATGACATTATGCCTTCAATTCCACCCATCTTTTTCATTTGACGTAATTGAGAAAGATAATCTTCCATCGAGAATTGACCTTTTTTAAGTTTCTCTTCTGTTTTCTTTAAATTTTCTTGATCTAAATCTTCTGAGGCTTTTTCAACTAAGGAAACGATATCTCCCATTCCCAAAATTCTATTTGCAATTCGATCAGGATGGAAAACTTCAAAATTCTCAATTTTTTCTCCAACACCAAGAAACTTTATGGGGACCTCAGCAACATATTTCATACTCAATGCAGCTCCACCTCTTCCATCTCCATCTGCTCTTGTAAGTATAATGCCGCTCAAATTTACTGTATTTTTAAATTCCTTTGCTACATTAGCAGCAACTTGACCTGTTAGAGAATCTGCTACCAGTATAGTTTCTGCAGGATTAATAATAGTTTCAATTTGTTTGATTTCATTCATCATTTGAAAATCTATTTGTGTTCTTCCAGCAGTATCAAATAAAACTACTTCACAACCATTTAAATTTGCAGCACTTAAAGCTCTTCTACAAATATCAGCAGGAAGCTGGCCTTCTATAATTGGCAAAGTTTCAATATTATTTTGTTCACCCAAAAGTCTCAATTGCTCTTGCGCGGCAGGTCTGTAAACGTCCAAACTAGCCATCATAACTTTTTTCTTGTTATTTTTTTCTAAAAATTTCGCTAATTTTGAGGTTGTTGTAGTTTTTCCTGAACCTTGCAACCCAACTAGCATGATTGGAACTGGAGGGACAGCATTAAGGGAGATTTCAGAATTCTTATCACCTAAAAAAGATACTATTTCGTCATAAACGATTTTTACAACCATATCCCCGGGAGAAGTTGATCTTATAATTTCTTGACCTAGCGCTTTAGGCTTAACTCTACTAATAAACTCCTTAACTACGTCTATAGAAACATCGGCTTCTAATAAGGCCAACCTTATACCTTTTAAACCCTCATCAACTTGCTTTTCATCAAGAGAAGGAGCTTTTTTTAATGAAGAAAAAATTTCCTCAAATTTATTAGTTAAATTTTCAAACATAATTTCGCACAGCAAGTATCGCACCAGTGGGCGAACCCTCGCTGACTGGTGTCGATCTCTTTGTTTCCAAAGACACCGCAAATTGCTGTATTTTGCGGAAGTGCGCGTAAACTATATTAGAGGTTCAAAAAGTCAATAAATAAGTTAAGTATTATTTATATGGAATTTGAAGCATTTAAAATGGATGGATTAGGTAACGACTTTGTTATTATTGATCAGAGAATAAATAATTTAAACTTATCAAATGACCAAATCTTAAAAATTTGTGACAGAGATTTCATAGGGTGCGATCAGTTGATCTACATAAAAAAAAGTCAAAAAGCTGATGCTGATGTTGCTTTTTTTAACTCGGATGGAAGCCGCTCAGATGCATGTGGAAATGGAACTAGATGCGTTGCTTATTTACTAAGTATTGAAAAAAATAAAAAAGAAATTGAAATTTCAGTATCCTCAAAAATATTAAAATCTAAGGTCCTTAATAATAAAGATGTTGAAACAATAATTGGAACTCCAAATTTAGAGTGGAACAAAATTCCTTTAAGTAAAGATCTTGATACTAAAAATCTATCACTTGGTATGATTGATATTGACGGAAATAAAATGAATGGTGGTATTGCAGTGAATGTTGGAAATCCTCATGTCATATATTTTTGCGAGGATATAGAAAAAATAAATTTAAAAAAGTATGGACCATTAATAGAAAATCATGAAGTTTTCCCTGAAAAATGTAATGTCACAATAGCTCAAAAAATTAGTGAACAACATTACAAAATTAAAGTTTGGGAGAGGGGCGCTGGTTTAACAAAAGCTTGCGGGACTGCAGCATGTGCAACGGCAGTCGCAGCTAATTTAAATCAACTACAAAATAGTAATTCAAAAATAGAATTTTCAACAGGAATTTTAAATATTCAAATTGATAATGAATTAAATATAAAAATGAGAGGTCCTGTCTCTGAAATTGAAAAAATTAATATCAAAATATAATGGGTATTTTTGAAAAATTTAAAATCGGATTTAAAAGAAGTGCAAGTAATATAGCATCAGGTCTTAAAGAAATAATAGTTAAGAAAGAAATTGACGATACAACTCTTGATAAAATAGAGGAATTCTTGATCGGCTCAGACGTGGGCATAGATGCAGCATCAGAGATAAAATCTATAATTGCTCAAAAAAAGATTGATCCAAAAAATGATCCAATAAAGGAAGTTTTTGAAATACTTAATAATTATATTTTAGAACTAATGAAACCCCTAGAAAAGAAAGATTTTTTCTTAAAAAAAGAAAAGACAAATATAATATTAGTTTCAGGTGTTAATGGAGTTGGTAAGACAACTACTATTGGAAAATTAGGAAAAATATTTATACAAAATAATAATAAAGTTCTTTTTTCAGCATGCGATACATTTAGAGCAGCTGCTATTGATCAATTAGAAGAATGGGCTAACAGGGTTGATGCTAAAATTGTAAAATCAGATCCTGGTTCAGATCCAGCTTCAGTTGCTTTTAAAGCAATGGAAATAGCTCAAAGTCAAAACATAAATCAAGTAATAGTAGACACGGCAGGAAGATTACAAAATAAAAAGAATTTAATGGATGAATTAAAAAAAATAGGAAATGTAATTAAAAAAAGTGATGAAACAGCACCTCACGAGGTTATCTTAGTTTTAGATGCAACATCGGGACAAAATATAATTAATCAACTCGAAGAATTTAATAAATTACTTCCAATCACAGGCATCATAATGACAAAACTTGATGGAACTGCAAAAGGTGGAATATTGATTGCGATTTCAAAGAAATATAAAGTACCTATTGTTGGTCTCGGGCTTGGAGAAAAAGAGGATGACTTACAAATATTTGAAGCTGAGAAGTTTGCAAGTGCATTTACCCAAGTTAATTAAGCAAATTTTTAGAAATTAAAGGTTTATAAATGTTGCACTCAAAATTATTTTTTAGAGATTTATAACCACAGTTTTCAGCATAAGAAGAGATTATAAAATTTAATTTGCCAGATGTATTAGCAATTTCTAGCTTATTATTTTTTATGTCATATTTTAAATTTTCATAAAAATTTTTTTTTGCACTTATCAAAATTAAAGTGTTGTTGTCATTTAATAAATAGTAAGCAAAATCCTCTGGGAAAAGTGGGTAATTATATTTTTTTGATATTTTTTTAACTTTTTTTGGAAACCATTCATATGAAATCAGAGGGTAATCTTTATTTAAATTTTTATCATATAAGTATAAATCCTGTGGAAAATCATTAATATAATTATAAAATTCTCCCTTTGCTAAGATAGCTTTCTTCCGTGTTTTAAAATATAGAGTGAACTCACTATTGTAAGAGTTCATTTTTCCAATATGAAAATAATTGTTATTATAGTACTCATTATTTATTTCTGAACTAAGTTTTGTTGGCAATATTAATAAAAAAAGTAATAAAAGGAATTTAAACATATCTAAAGTTAGAATTTAAAAGTGATGTGGATTTGTTTAAATTATGTCTTAATTTAAACTTTTTATAAAATTGTCGATTGATTGAATTAAATTTTTATTAAATTCCATCATATGGTCGTCGTTTTCATTAAAATAATTTGACTTAACACCACCATATTTATTAAATATTTCTTCGCCCATATAAAATGGCACAATATTATCCTTTTTCCCGTGCATCACATGCATGGGAAACTTTATTTTGTTAATTTTTTCAATAGATTTGTATTTATCTTTTAAAATAATTTTTGCAGGAAGATATGGATAATATTTTTGTGCCAAAATCTCCATAGATGTAAATGGGGACTCTAATATTATACCTGCAAATAAATTGTTACTTGCGGTCTCTATTGCTACAGCAGTACCAAGAGATTCTCCATAGAGAACAATATCTTTATCTTCTATATTGTTTTGATTAAGCCATTCTTTGGCTTTAATTGCATCTTTATAAAGTCCAATTTCTGTTGGTTTGCCTTTATTTCCACTAAAGCCTCTATATGCAAAAATTAAATAGTTTAAATCTAATTCTGCAAACTCATTTAGTTTATAAATTCTATTATCTAATTTTCCAGCATTTCCGTGAAAAAAAAGCAAAGTTTTAGAGTTATTATTTTTTTTGTAATACCATCCAACTAGATCATTATCAGATTGAATACTTACTTTTTCGATTTTGTGAGATAGAGGTCCCTCATCTAAATAATTATTTTCTCCAGGATGGTATAATAATTTTCTTTGATAAAAATAAACTATTAGAGAAACTCCAAAGTAAATAATAAAAATATAAAACAGAATTTTTGCAAATAACATTTTAGGCTTTAATTTCATTTTTACTTTTTCTTCTTACCAAATAAATACCAAAAAACACAAATATAGTACCTATTAAATGATAATTTTCCAAAATCTCTGAAAAAAATATTATTCCATAAAAAGCTCCATAAATTGTATAGAGGTATAGTGTGAAACCGGTTGTTGATGGTCCTAAGTATTTAATAGTTAATGTGTATAGTGAGAAAGCAATTATACCTGGAGAAATTGCTGCAAACAAAATCCAATAATAAAATTCTTCATTGAATAAAGTTTTTTCAAAATAAATATGCTCTATAAAATAAAAAGGCAAAATAGATAAAAAACCAAAGAAAGATATAATTGTTAGTCTTGGAAAAAAATTGAGTTCTGAATTCCATTGAAAAAGCATAACTGTATAAATCGCCCAGCCTAATGCTGCTCCTAACATCCAAAAATCTCCAGAAGCAAATTTTAATTCAAGAAGTAAATTGATATCGCCCTTTAAAATTACAGCAAACACTCCAACTAGACAAAAAAGTAAGCCAATAAATTGGAAAATATTTATCTTATCTTTAAAAAGAAAATATGAGATTAAAATTATAAATATTGGTGAAGAAGTATAAAGAATTCCCATATTAACAATGGTTGTAGATGAACCAGCCATATATGGAAATATTCCACAAACACCACATCCCATCAAACCTAGAAAAAAACTTCTTTTACTCTCTTTTTTAATAGTCTGAAAATTATCAAATAAATACTTATAATTTAGGACGAATAAAATAATGAAAAAAATAAACCATCTCCAAAAAGATAAAGATATTGGAGGAACATCATCAACACCACCTCTTGCTACAATTAAATTACTAGCCATAAAAAGTGGCTGAAATAATAATAGAAAATATCCGATAAAATTTTTATTCATTTTTATTTAATATTAAAAAAAATAAGTAACTTAAAACGCATAAAAATAAAAAAATTGAAAAAGAAATTTGATAGCTCATTGTAATAGTAGCACCTAAATTTCTAGAAAAATCTATTATTAAACCAATTATCCATTGTACAAAAAAAGTACCAGAAAATAAAAATACATTGAATGAAGTTAAAGATTTTCCTGCTAGTTTAGTAGGAAAATTTAATGCTATTGCTGGTTGGGTTAAAGAAATTACTATTGATGATAAAATATAAAGAGTGAACATGGTTGCACCAGCTTTGTCTCCCATTATGACTATTAAAAATAAAATTATATAACTTACAGGAAGTGTAAATTTTACAATTCTCATACTGTCAATTCCCTTGGAAGATAGTTTTGGCAAAAAATATCCCCATATTAAAAAAGAAAAAAGCATAGTTACATTTATCCAAAATAAACCTGTCGCACTTTGTATTGCATCATAACCCGTCACATTTAGCATCCATGGGCCAGCCCACAATGTTTGTATTGCTTGAACACCTCCATAATTAAAAAATGCAAGCGGTACTAAGCTAATAAAGAATTTATTTTTCCATATGTGGGAAAGATTTTGAAGATTATTATTTTGGTCTTCATCCCTCTTAGTTTCCCACGAAGGTATTAAAATTGATATTAATATTATGCTTATCAAAATTAAAGAGGCTATAATTAAAAAAATTGATCGCCAACCAATTATTGGTAATAAAATTTGAACTGGTAGAGTTGATGCAACAAATCCAAAATTTGCAACCATCAACATCCATGAATTTGCACGTTGTTGATATTTTTCTTCAAACCATACTCTGTAACCAGTTAAAGGACCCATTAAACAAGCAGCAACACCTACACCAATGAAAATTCTAGAAATTAATAAACCTGCAAAACTTTTAGCAAAAGCAAATGAAATAGTTCCAATAAGAGCAATGATTAATAAATATCCGATAACTTTTTTTGGACCAAATCTATCTAATAACATACCAGTAGGAATTTGCATGAGCGAAAACCCTAGAAAATATCCTCCAGCTAAAAGTCCAAGATTAGCAGCACTTAAATTGAATTCAGTTGAAAGAGCAGGTGTTAATGTTGCGGTAATTGATCTCAGTAAATTTGATATAAAAAAGCCAAAGGCAAATACAGAAAAAATTACAATACTTTTATTTATTTTATTGATCATTTATATTTTTTATGAAATTACAGTTCTATTATGAATAATCATTCAACAAAAGATAAAGATGCCATTTCTTCAAATGGTATGGCCGCAACATCACATCCAATAGCTACAGAAGAAGCTCTTAGAATATTGCAAAAAGGTGGAAATGCAGTGGATGCAGCTATTGCAGCTTCTGTTGTTCTCTCTGTTGCAGAGCCTAATGCTACAAGTATAGGTGGAGATTGTTTTGCAATAATAAAAATGAATGGCAAAGACCCTGTTTCATATAATGGATCAGGTATTGCTCCAGCAAAAGCAAATTTTGATTATTTCAAGGAAAAGAATATAGATAAAATCGGTTTAACAAGTCCTCACGCAGTAACTATTCCTGGTGCATTAGATGCTTGGAATTCAATTCATAATGATTTTGGAAAACTCGATTTTGAGGAGTTGTTTCACAAAGGTATAGATATTGCAAAGAATGGTTTTAAAGTGACTAAAGTTGTTGCTAATGCCTGGAGCAACGTATTTAATAAATTAAACGATAACCCATATTCTAGAAAACATATGCTAAATAATGGTGAGAGTTATCAATTTAACGAGGTAAATAAAAATCCTGCACTTGGGGAGACTCTTGAAAAAATTTCAAAAAATGGAGTTAAAGAATTTTATGAAGGATCAATTGCTGAAGATTTAGTTAAAACTTTAAAAGAGTTTGGGGGCTTACATACAATTGAAGATTTCCATAAGCAAAAAACTATTAAATCAGACACTTTATCAGATAGATATAGAGATATTATCATTCATCAATGTCCTCCGAGTGGCCCTGGAATAACAGTTTTAGTAATGATGAAATTATTAGAAAAGTTAGGTATTGAAAAATATGATGTGAATTCTTTTGAAAGGTTCCATCTTGAAGCAGAAGTTACAAAGCAGGCTTATAAACTTAAAGAAGAAAATATCGGTGATCCAGAATTTGTAGATTTAGATTTAAAAAAAATATTAAGTGAACAAAACATAAATAATATCTCAAAAAATATATCTATTAATGGCTGCGCAGATGTAGGAGATCTAAATATTCCAAACCATCCTGAAACAGTTTATTTAAGTGTAGTAGACAGAGATTTAAATGTAGTTTCAATAATAAATTCTGTTTGCTATGCTTTTGGATCTGGAATAACAGGTGATAAATCTGGAGTGGTTCTTCACAATAGAGGAACTAATTTTAGAGTTGAGGAAGGTCATCCTAATTGTATTCAAGGATTAAAAAGACCTCTACATACCATAATTCCTGGAATAGTTATGAACAACAAAGGAGAATGTGAATTATCTTATGGAGTAATGGGAGGACAATATCAACCTGTAGGACAAGTTCATGTTTTAAATAGCATTATTGATTATAACTTAACTCCTCAACAAGCCATTTCATTTCCTAGAGCTTTCCATTTCAATAACATTTATAAATTAGAGAAAAGTATTGATGAAAAAATTTTTAATAATTTAAAAGAAGTCGGTCATAATGTTGAGTATATAAATGGTACTCACGGAGGTGGACAAGCAATTCAAATAGATAGAGAAAAAGGAAATTTAGTTGGCGGTTCAGATCCAAGAAAAGATGGATACGCAAAAGGTTATTAATTTAAATGAACTCTAGAATTATTAGGAATATTATAGAATCACAAAATGATAATCGAATTGCAATAACATCTGAAAGTAGTTCTGCACTAAAATTTGTTGATTTAAAATCATTAATAGAAAGAATTTCAAAACAATTATCAGGTAATGGTATTAATAATAAAGATCGTGCAGCAATAGTTTTGCCAAACGGTCCTTACATGGCAACTAGTTTTTTGGCGATTTCAAGCTACATGTCTGCTGCACCTTTAAACCCTAACTATAAATCTGAAGAATTCGAATTTTACCTTGAGGATTTAAAGCCAAAGATAGTGATTGTAGAGAAAAATTCTAAAAATCCAGTAGTAGAAGTCGCAAATAAATTAAAAATTCCTGTTTGCGAAATAAGATCAGACGGAAATAATTTAAGCGGAGATTTCAATCTTTTTGAAAAAAGCAGTGATTATGTTTTGCCAGGTGAAGATCATGAAGCTCTTGTGCTGCATACTTCGGGCACTACATCAAGACCTAAGATTGTTCCATTAACAAATAAAAATATTTTTTCTTCGGCAGATAATATCTCCAAAAGTCTTAATTTAAGTGATAAAGATCATTGTCTAAATATTATGCCATTATTTCATATACATGGCTTAATTGCAGTTCTTGCAGCATCTATGAAGGTAGGGGCATCTGTATGTGCAAGTAGTGGATTTAATGCATTAAAATTTTTAGATAATGCAAAAAGAGAGAAAATTACTTGGTATTCTGGAGTACCAACAATGCATCAAGCAATATTGATGAGAGCAGATAAAAATCTAGAAACTGCTAAACAATTAAATCTTAGATTTTTGAGATCATCATCAGCATCTCTACCTCCAGCTGTATTTCAAAAACTAAATGAGGTATTTAATTGTCCAGTAATAGAAGCATATGGGATGACGGAAGCTACTCATCAAATGACCTCAAATCCTTTACCGCCTAAGTCCCAAAAACCTGGATTTGTAGGAATTCCTGCTGGGCCAGAAGTTTGTATTATGGATACTAATAACAAAATTTTAAATCAAGGAGAAGAGGGAGAAGTTTGCATTAAGGGTGAAAATGTTACTTCCGGATATGAAAATAATCCAGATGCAAATAAAAATAGCTTTTCAAATGGTTGGTTTAGAACAGGAGATCAGGGATATTTTGATAAAGATGGTTATCTAAAAATCTCTGGAAGATTAAAGGAAATAATAAATAAAGGTGGCGAAAAGATTTCACCTTTAGAAGTCGATAATATTCTTATGGATCATCCAAATGTTGAGCAAGCCGTTTGCTTTGGATATGAGGATAAAATGCTTGGAGAAGATATAGCTACTGCAATAATCATAAAAGAAGGCATGAAGTGTACTGAAGATGATATAAAAATTTATGCAAATGAGAAACTTGCGAAATTTAAAATTCCAAAGAAAATATTTTTTGTAAATGAAATTCCTAAAGGTGCAACAGGTAAACTACAACGAAATACTTTAGCTAAAAAGTTTGGATTAGTGAACTAATGACTAAAATTTGTATATTTGGAGCGGGGTCTATTGGTGGATTTATTGCTACAAGTCTAAAAAAAACGAACGCACAAGTCTCTTTGGTTGCTAGAGGAGAACATAAAAAAGCAATAGAGCAAAATGGATTAACTTTTATAAGAGATGATAATAGAGTTAATTTTAAATTTGATGTAACAGACAATCCAAAAGATTTGGATGAACAAGATTTCATAATTATTTCTGTAAAAGCTAATGCTATTAGTAAAATTTCAGAAAGCTTAGAACCAATTATGGGTAAAAAAACTTCAATTATATGCGCCATTAATGGATTGCCTTGGTGGTACTTTTACAAAGCTAATACGGGTACCAAATTAGACAATCAAATAGTTGAAAGTGTTGATCCAGGTGGAAGGATATGGCAAACTCTAGGACCTGAAAGAGCAATTGGTTGTGTAGTTTATCCAGCCTGTCAGATATTAGAGCCAGGTGTTATTAAACATAATGGTAATGGTGAACGATTTTCTTTAGGTGAACCAGATGGAACCAGATCAGAAAGACTAAAAATAATTTCAAGTTTATTCATAGAAGGGGGTTTAAAAGCTCCTCAGAAGAAAAATTTAAGAGACGAAATTTGGGTGAAACTGTGGGGAAACTGTTCGTTCAACCCAGTAAGTGCTCTAACGAATAAAACTATGGATGAGATGGGTAATGATCCAGAGACTTACAATTTAATAAAAATTTTAATGCAAGAATGCCAACAAGTTGGGGAAAAAATTGGAGTTAAATTCAATATATCAATTGAGGATCGAATTAAAGGCGGAGTATCAATTATAGGACATAGACCTTCGACAGCTCAAGATCTAAATGCTGGTAAACCATTAGAAATAGATCCAATAATTGGTTCAATTATAGAAATTGCAAATAAGCTTGATTTAAATGTTCCAAAATTAAAAGAAATTAATGAAAAATTAAAGTCCAAAGCAGAAGACTTGGGTCTTTATACAAGATCAGAATTAATTGATAAATTAACAGTTTAAAAATTTAGTGAAATATCTCTATGTATTGAATTACATTTAGATACATAGATGGCTTGCTCTTTGGTAAGTTTAGACTGCAACCTTAATCCAATTGTTTCTTTGATTGCATTATTATATTCCTCAAGTTTTGGCATTAAGTTTTCTTTAGCATTTGCTCTCCAGCTAACTTCTGTATTGAATAACTCAACAACTTCTTTTGATTTTGTTCTAATCGCCATTGGATCAAGTTCGTCTGAGTCTACCATTGATAATAAATCATCTACACTATTTAAAAATTCATCCATTCCAGAGATCTCACTCAACTTGTCAAACAATCCATCCATAATTGTAACTGATCTTTCATATACTTTTGTATTGCTTTCCATAGCTATAAAATAATCTAACTGTTTAATATCTTTTGATACTTCTTGAAGTTTTACTCCATCGTTTATGAACATTGCGAACTGATCAAGTAGATCGTAGGCTTCATCTACATTCTTTCTATATCTTTTTGTTGTTGTATTTTTAGCTTTATTTATTTTGTCGAATTCTGAATTCTTAGCTTGCCAAGTTTCTGGAATTGAGTTTTGAATTTCCTCAATTTCAAGTTTTACATCCTCAATTCTTAATTCTATTTTGTTTTTCTCATCTAATTCGTCATCATCTAAATTTCTAATCTCTGCTTTATATTTTTCTATTTTTTTATTTAATTTAAGTATTTTCTTTTGCTTCTTTCTAACAGTGAAATGCAGATCCCTATAATCAACAGCATATGCATTGTATTCGACCTCAACTTTTTTTAATTTATCAACTAGAGCAAAAGTTCCTAGTGCACTATCAAAATGATCTTCTAAAATTTCCATTTTATCTTCTGGCAGATTAGTTGGAGCCTCAGATTGGAATTTTAATATTGCATTTTTAATTGTCTCACCGTTTGAATCAAATCTTGCAAATTTGTACTCTTGCAAACAGTACTGTAATTTAGGATTCATTGGTGGAGGAGCAACATTCGAAGTTAAATATACTCTATTTGGTAGATAATTTACTAAGCTAGGGTATGCACCGACTATTCCCAATCCTATAAGCTGAAGGATTATAAAAGGCACAACACCTTTCCAAATATCAAGTGTTTTAACAATTTT
Organism: uncultured Pelagibacteraceae bacterium; assembly: GCA_902543575.1. GTDB lineage: Bacteria > Pseudomonadota > Alphaproteobacteria > Pelagibacterales > Pelagibacteraceae > Pelagibacter. The sequence continues at coordinate 15,417 of CACBYV010000003.1, forward strand.
AGGAGCTACACCTTTCAAATAAAAAAGTGCAAATCCAAATGGCGGCGTTAAGAAGGAAGTCTGTAAGTTAACACCAATCATAACTCCCAACCAAACTGCTGTGACGTTAGCCCCTGTTTCAGCTAATAATATTGGTGCAATTATTGGAACAACAACAACTGCAATTTCAATAAAGTCTAAGAAAAATCCTAGCAAGAAAATTACAATCATTACAACAACAAATTGTGTCCAAAAACCACCCGGTAAATCTTGTAAAAAGTCTCTTACTAATTCTTCTCCCCCAAAAGCTCTAAATCCTGAGGTAAGCATTGCTGCTCCTAAGAGGATAATAAATACCATTGAAGTAGTAACACAAGTTTCTGTCACAACTTCTTTTAAAACATTTTCTGTTTTAAAAGTTCTCCAAAAACTCCAGCCTATTCCGTATACAAGTATGACCACAAAGAAAGCGGTAATAAAGATTGCGCTTAAATCTCTTTCCTCCAAATTTTTTACATTCAATTCATAATTTGATGCAAAGAATGTAATTGGAATTAGAGATCCAATAATTAAAATTAAAGGATAAAACGCACTTTTCTTTCCTTCATATAATCTATAACCAGCCATCAAAGTGGCACCAATTGCTCCAATTGAACCTGCTTGGTTTACAGTAGCAATACCCATTAAAATTGAACCTAATACAGCAAATATTAATGCAAGTGGTGGTATGATAATTACAACTACCCTTAACCAAAATTTTAAATCAAAATTTCCTTTAAATGGAACTGGAGGTGCAACACCTTTCTTTATTCTAGCAAAAATAAATACATAGATCATGTAAAGAGCAACTAAGACTAGGCCTGGTAAAAGTGCTCCTAAGAACATGTCACCTGCACTTGATGAACCTACTCTAAATTCACCTGGCATATTAAATTCACCAGTTAAGGCTTTATAATCATTTTGTCTTAAGTTGTTTGCAACATCAGATGCACTTGCCAACTGGTCAGCAATAATAATTAAAACAATTGATGGAGGAATAATTTGACCTAATGTTCCTGATGAACAAACTATTCCACTAGCAAGTTGTCTATCATACTTGTTATTTAACATCGTTGGCAACGAAATTAGTCCCATCGCAATTACAGTTGCTCCAACGATACCAGTCGTTGCTGCTAATAGAGCTCCAACAAATATAACTGAAATTCCTAAACCACCAGGAATTGGTCCAAATAATTGGCCCATTGTTATTAATAAGTCTTCGGCAATTTTTGATTTTTGAAGCATAATTCCCATGAAAATAAATAAAGGAATTGCGATCAAAGTATCTGTTTCTACATCCCAGTAATTACTCCTAAAATTTGTAATACCAGCAACGAGCCATTCTATAGGTCCATCTACAGCAAAAAAGGCACTGGAGTCTCCCTCGAATATGTAACCAAAAAATGCAGCTAAACCAATTGCAATTATAGCTGAACCAGGTAATGCGAAAGCAACCGGGTAACCCGATGCAAGAGCAACAATCATTATGACAACTAGAACAGCTAAAAAGAATGTTTCCATAATTTAATTTTTGACACCTTTTAAAATTTTGTGACTACTTTCCATAAAATAGCTAGTAAATTGAATTAACATCGTAACAGCAAAAACAGCTAGATAAACAGCCATCAAATATAAAAGATAAAGACCATTAGATCCTTGTTGTGTAACTTCAAAAGCTACAACAGGACCATTTATAATGCTTGCTTTTCCGTTTAGACCTAAAAATATAACGATTAATGTAAGTGGAACGCCTAGAACTGCCGATCCAACCATATTTGTCCATGCCTTCTTTTTTTCACTAAAAGAAGAATAGAGTACGTCAACTCTTACGTGCCCTTCATGAATTAATGCGTATGCACTAGCAAACAAATAAAGTGCAGCATACCAAAATCTAACTAGATCCCCTTGAAATGCTTGTTCGTATGAAAATATAAATCTTGATAATACAATTACAAATTCACTTACAACAACCAATACTGCTAGCCAAATAAAACCAACTGATTTTGTAAAATATCCAATCACGAAAGAAATTAATATTATTGGAAAGTGAATATAAGTAATTCTTACAGGGGCTTTAACCATCAATGCTTTTACTTCAGGACTGAAGATTGCTTCCCATAATCTTTCAACAACCATAAAAGATATTACAAAGTCAGCTACGCCAACTAAAAATACTGCCCAAAATGATGATCTAACAAGATATGCTGAAAATCTTGATAAAATTTTTGAATCTTGCTCCAAAGTTTGGCTATATGTTTTAAAAACATAAAAAACGACTGCAGCAATACAAATCAAATATAATCCAATTTGCATATAACCATAATTTAAATCAGATCCCTCTAGAGCTTTTTTCTTAAATCCAAACATCTCATGATGTGAAAAAATTTTTTTTATTCCTGGCCAATCACTCCAAACTGTTAAAACATTATTAATAAGAAATGCTAAAGTAAAAGCTAAAACTGAATAACTGATTATTCTGAGATATAGAGAAAGATTTGAATTTTTTGTCACCATAGTATTTTAAAATACCTAAGTAATACTCGATTTTGTTTAAAAAAAAAGGGCCCAATTAAGGGCCCTTTAATAACTATATTTAGTTAGATTACATTCCTAATGCTCTGTTTCTTTGAGAAATGTAAGGTGAGTCAGACAAGTTGGTCCAAGAACCAATGTCTTTTCTAGCCTGTAAGAAACTAGAGTGGATTCTCTCAGCGAGACCACTGCTTGCTCTTGTTTCCTCAAATACTTCATTAGCAGCTTTAGCAAAACCATCATAAACTTTGTCGCTAAACTTCTCTAGTTTAACACCATGATCGTTTATTAATCTTGCAAGCGCAGCACCATTCTTAGCGTTGTACTCTGACATCATAACGTCATTTTCCATCGCAGCTGCAGCTTCAATTAATAGCTGATCTGATTTTGATAAGCTTGTAAACCAAGATTTGTTAGTACCACATGCTAACATAGATCCTGGCTCGTGCATTCCAGGATAGTAGTAGTATTTAGCAGCTTCTTGGAATTTCATAGCTTCATCATTCCATGGACCTACCCACTCTGTTGCATCAATTGCACCAGAAACAAGGTTTTCGTAAATTTGTCCACCAGGAAGTGAAACTGGAGATCCTCCAAGTTTACCGATAACTTGTCCACCTAATCCAGGCATACGCATTTTAAGACCTTTGAAGTCATTAGGGCTTCTAATTTTCTTGTTAAACCATCCACCCATTTGAACTCCTGTGCTTCCACACATAAAGTTTTTTAGACCGAATTTGTCTGATAGTTCATCCCATAATTGTTGACCACCAGCAAATCTAATCCATGCGTTCATTTCAGTATAAGTGAAACCGAAAGGTACAGCTGTAAAGTAACCCCAAGCTGGATCTTTTTTAACCCAGTAGTAGTCAGCAGCGTGATACATTTGCGAGTTACCTGAAGCAACTTCATCAAATGAGTCAAACGCTTTAACCCTTTCGTTTGCTGCATAGTAAGTGACTTGAATTCTTCCATCACTCATGTCTGTAATTCTTTGAGCAAATCTTTGCGCACCAGTTCCTAAACCTGGGAAATCTCTTCCCCATGTAGCTACCATAGAAGCTTCAATTCTTTCTTTGGCAACGGCTGGAGCAGCTAAAGATGATGCAGCTACAGCAGCAACACCAGTCGCAGCAGCAGCCTTAAAGAATTTACGTCTTGAAGGAGTTTTACCCTTCAATAGTTTTTTTTCTTTAATCATTATTTCTCCTCTTTAAGTTAATTAACTGATGCATTTAAAGCATATATGCATCTTAGAGTCATTTTAAAAAACTGAAGATTTTTCACTTAATTACAATCTATGATTGTAAATGTTTATGAATTATCACTATTTCTTGAATATTTTGGCATGCTTTAACATGCTTAGATCTTCAAATTGTTTGCCTATAATTTGCAATCCTAAAGGTAAATTTTTTTCGCCTTTTAAAATTGGCAGTGAAATGCAGGGAACATGTGCTAGAGACCAAATCTTATTAAATTCTGGACTACCAGTTGTCTTAAATCCTTTGTCTGCGATTCCACAACTGCTTGGCGTTATAATTGCATCAAACCTTTCAAATATACTATCTAAGTTTTTTGAATATGTTCTCATCGCATCTAAAGCTAAAGCATAGTCTTTTGCAGAATATTTTAGTCCATTAATAATTGCTTTCTTAATTTCTATAGAAAGTTTTCCTTTTGAAGTTTTGTAATAATGATGGAAATTTTGAGCCATCTCTGTCTCATATATGATTGTATGACAATCAATCATATTTTCAAAATATTTGGGAGCAGTCTCAACCTTTACTATTTTTTTATTATTTAAAATAAATTTGTTAAATGATTTTTTTGAAATGCTGTCAACATTTCTCCAGCGTTTGGTTTTATAAAAAACAAATTTTGATTTTTTTATTTTAATTTTTTTATTAAGAAAATTAATGCTTGTTGTTGTTTCATCTGCATCGTCTCTAGCAAACAAAACTTTCGATAAAAGTTCTACATCACTAATTGTTTTTCCAAATACTCCGACTTGATCCAAATTATATGATGTTTGCAAAACACCATTTCTAGAAATTAATCCATAAGTAGGTTTATAACCAACAACTCCGCAATAAGAGGCTGGCCTAATTACAGATCCACCCGTTTGAGTTCCAATTGATAATGGCGCCATATCAGATGCAATAACGGCTGCAGAGCCACTAGATGAACCTCCTGGTGTTCTTGAATAATCGTGTGGGTTTTTAGTTTTTGATGGTGATAAAAAAGCTAATTCACAAGTTACAGTTTTACCCATAATTATTGCTCCAGCCCTTTTTAAGAGCTCAACAATTTTAGCATCTAAATTATTCTTTTTTTTTAATTTTATTCTTGCACCATATTTTGTTGGCATTTCAGATGTTGAAATAATATCTTTAAGTGCTACTGGCAGACCATGCAAAGCCCCTAAAGATTTCAATTTTTTTCTCTGATTGTCAGATTTTTTCGCATCACTTAGGAGTTTTTTTTCATTAAAATATTCCCAAGCTTGAATATTCTTATCATATTTTTTTTTTTGATTGATATATGCTTTACAAAGTTCAACGGAAGTTAATTGTTTATTTTTAAGTTTTTTTAAAAGTTGTTGTGCTGATAAATTTAGGAGTTTCATTTATCCCTTAAACTAATTTTTCATCAGAATAAACGCAACATTTCTCTGGTGGAAAATATAAATTTAACTCTCCATCTGGAATGGGTTTTTCTCTTTCTACTTTTGATTTAATTACTAAATCACCCATTTTTCCTGTAAGGAGCTTAAAATTACCAAAGTCCTCAACTCTTGTGAGTTTAATTTTAACTGTATTACTTTTTTCTTTTTCAGCCAATTCTATAAACTCGGATCTTATTCCCAGTTTAACATTTTTATCTTTTAAATTTCCTAAATTTGAATTTGTCTTAATAGTGGCGTCATTAATTTTTACTTCATGATCAGAAGATACAGTTGAATGAAAAATATTCATCGCAGGAGAGCCAATAAAATAACCGACAAAAGTTGTTTTAGGTTTTTCAAATAAATCTTTTGGCAATCCAACTTGCACGATTTCACCTTGATCCATAACAATTATATTTTCTGCAAAAGTCATAGCTTCGTTTTGATCATGAGTTACATAAACCAATGTTGTTTTATATTGTTCATTGATTTCTTTTAAGTTTCTTCGAAGTCTAAATTTTAAATCTGGGTCTATAACCGTAAGAGGCTCGTCCATTAAAACAGCTGCAACGTCTTCTCGAACCAACCCTCTTCCTAAAGAGATAAGCTGTTTTTGATCAGCCGTCAATTTTCTTGCTGGTGAGTTTAAAAATGAAGATAAGTTTAAAGTATCTGAAACCGCTTTTACTCTTTCTTCAATTTTTTCTTTTGTAAACTCCCTGCATCTTAGCGGGAAAGCTAAATTATCATAAACAGTCATTGTATTGTAAATTACTGGGAATTGGAAAACTTGGGCAATATTTCTATCTTCTGTTTTTAAATCGGTCACAGGTGTTTCATCGAATAATATTTCACCTTTGGATGGTCTCACTAATCCAGAAACAATGTTTAACATTGTGGTTTTTCCACACCCAGAAGGTCCCAAGATTGCGTACCGCTTGCCATTTTCCCAAGTCATTGAAAACGGATTAAGAGCATATGTTGGTTTTGGATCTAAAGGATTATAAGTATGAGAAATATTAGATAAATCAATTTTAGCCATTTGTTCCTCCATATGGCGATGAAACTAATTTTTCATCTTCTGCAAAAGCATAAAATTTATTTGCATTAAAATTTATTTTTACTTTCTCATGAATTTTAAAATTCATTACTTCCTCGATTAAAGCAATTATTTTTGAATTTCCTCTTTTTAAGTGAAGCAATGTTTCTGAACCACTAATCTCTGCTAATTCTATCTCAAATTCTTCACCATTTTCATCAAGTTTTATTTCTGAAGCTCTAATTCCAAAGTTATAATCTTTATCTTCTAAATTCTTAAAATGATTTGGAATTTCTAAAGAAATATTCTCAAAGTTCAGATTTTTTGAATTTTTTGAACCCTTCAGAACATTCATTGGTGGATCATTTGATATTTCTGCAACTTTTAAATTAGATGGATTTTCAAAAATCTCTTTGGCAGGCCCTTTTTGTAATACCTTCCCTTCATCTAAAACAATTACTTCTCCATTTAGTTCCATTACTTCTTGAGGATCTGTTGTTGAGTAAATTAAAATTGTATCTTGGGACAGTCCTTCTGAGAAAATTCTTTTAAATTCTTCTCTTAATTGTTCTCTAAGTTTGTAATCTAAATTAACTAACGGTTCGTCTAGCAACAAAATTTTTGCTTTTTTTGCAAGTGATCTTGCAAGTGCAACCCTTTGTTGCTGTCCGCCAGATAATTCCTGAATTTTTCTATTTTCAAATCCAACTAATCCAACAGTTTTTAGAGCTTCATCTACATCTTTTTTTATTTGCTCAGGACTTAGTTTTCTCTGTTCTAATGGAAAAGTTATGTTTTCATAAACATTTAAGTGAGGGTAATTAATAAATTGTTGATAAACCATAGCAACATTTCTTTCCCAAACAGGTATTTTAATAAAGTCTTTTTCCTCAAAAGAAATTGAGCCTTGATCTGGATTTAATAATCCTGCAATTGTTTTTAAAAGAGTCGTTTTGCCAGATAAAGTTCTACCTAAAATGGTATACAAATTACCTTTTTTAAAATTAAACGAGACATCGTTTAAATGAAATTGCTCATCAGGTCTATAAGAAATTTTCTCTCCAATTAAATTCATTATTTTAATGCTCCTGATAAATTTCCTTTTGATAGATATCTCTCAACTATAAATGCAACGATTATTAATGGTGCAACTGAAACCAAAGCAGATGCCGAAAGGCTCCACCATGGTGTTATTGATGAATTAAGTGCAACGACTTTTACAGGTAACAATTGTACTTCAGTAAATGTTAAAATAAACGCAAAAAAGAAATCTATCCATCCAAAAATAATACAAAACATTCCTGCAACAATTAAACCAGGTATTGAATTTGGTAAAACAACTTTATAGAAAGCTTGATAGGGATTACACCCATCGATTAATGCAGTCTCATCTAATTCCTTTGGAACTCTATTAAAAAAATCTACCATAATCCAAACAGCAATTGGCATTAATAAAACGATGTATACAACTACTAGACCTAATAAACTATCAAGCAATCCTATTGTGCTTAGAAAAATAAAGAAAGGAATTGATAATACAATTGGAGGCATAATTCTTTGTGAAATGAAGAAAAAAGTAATATCGTTGTTTCTTACAAATCCTGCTTTAAAAGTAAATCTTGATAGTGCATAAGCAGCAAGTGTTCCAAGAACAATACTTATTAAACTAGCAGTACAGGTTACAAAAATACTATTAAAATAAGGCTCAACAATATCTACTCCACCTTTCGCAGGAGACTTAATTAAAACTCTCCAACCCTCCAATGTTGGTTCGAAATCTAACCAAGGAATATAAGTTACTTTACTATTTACAGATTGGAAGTCTTTAAAAGATGTTGATACGGCCCACAGAAATGGCGCAACAACAAATACAGTCCAAAATGTAATAAAGAAATATTTAAGAAAAGTGTAAAGTTTGCTCATAGTTATTCTTTGATCATTAATTTGGTTAAAACTTTAGCTATTATTGTTAAACTGATAATCATTATAACAAGATAAGTGAAAGATAAGGTCGCTGCATAACCCATCTGAAATTCTCTTAATCCTTTAATATAAATATAAAAACTTGACGTCTCAGTTGCAGTACCTGGACCTCCTGATGTCAAAACAAATACTGTATCCATTATTTTTGAAGCCTCGATAAGTCTTATTATTATTGCTCCAATTGATATTGGTGCCATCAAAGGAAAAGTTACATAAACAAATTTTCTAAATGGACTTGCTCCATCTATAGCGGCTGCCAAAAAGGGTTCTTTTGGAAGTGACAAAAGTCCAGCAAGTAATAGTAAAAACATAAACGGTGTCCATTGCCAAACTTCAACAATTATAACTGTAAACTTTGCAATAACTGGATCACTCAACCATAAAATAGGTTTTACTCCTAATCCACCTAACAAATCATTTACAGGACCTAGCGACTCATGAAAAAATGTTCTCCAAATAACTGTCATTATTACTGGAGTTGTCATCATTGGTACAAGAAAAATTACTCTAAAAAATCTTTTAAATTTTATTTCTCTCCAAACCATCATCGCTAGAGCAAATCCGATAACATATTGAAGAATAACTGTGGTAACCGATAAAAAACTTAGCCTAAAAAAAGACTCCCAAAACCTCGGATCATCAGTAAATAACCTTATATAATTCGTAATACCTATAAAGTTCATTTCTGGTGTATAACTATTCCATCCAGAAAGACTTAATCTAATTGTAAAAATAATTGGAAAAATTAAAATTCCAATAAGTACAAACAATCCTGGGAATAAAAAAACAAACTTGTGTTTAAAATTCATAATTTTTTTTTTGGATTATTTTAAAATGTGGCCGTTAAAAAACGGCCACAAGTTTTACAAAATTATTGCTTATTATCTTCCATTGCTACACCAACAGCATAGGCTTTTCTTACGTTATCTTTTCCTACTCTGTTAAGTATATCTTCCCACTGTTTAGCAGCTTCGTCTAAAGCAGCTTGTGGAGATAATTGACCAGCTAATGCTTTTGCAGCAGCAGTAGCCAATGCAGCATTAAACTCAAAAGTTCCAGGAACTCTTAATGGAAATACTCTATTTTTACTTTGTTCCATTTGTGCAAGAGTATCAACATATGATTGAGCAATATCTTTATCCCAACCAATTTGTGTCCATACATCAACTTTAAAGTCGTCATTTCTAAATGGGTTTACACCAAATCTACCAATTCCAATATCTGCTTGGTGGTTAGCTTCGTTAGCGAAGAAACATAGGTAATCGAAAGCCATTTCTTTCTCTTTACTTTTCTTAGCTACTCCAACTGCCCATCCCCATACGAAGAAAGGAGCTTGGTTAAAGCCTTCATCCCAAGAGTTAGTTTTTCTATTCCAAACTTTCATTGCTCCTGGTAACTGTGCAGCACCAACTTTATTGTTTATTGGACTATCTGGTTGCATAGCAGCAACAAATGCATCATCCCATGAAAAACTAAACAAAGTTTGTCCTCCACCAAATGATCCAATTTCATCACCTAAACCAAAATTTATTCCTCCTGGAGGAACATATTTAGTTGCCTCAACCCAATCTGTTAATGCTTCAACAAAACCTGGATTGTTAATTAGTGGTTTCATAGTTTCTAAATCAAAGAAAAAACCACCTGGTGTTTTTGGATTTTTAGAGTAAGCAGCAGATCTTGAATAGAAAGCAGCATACATTAGGTCATCTTTTTTCATAACTTCTGCTGATCCATATTCTTTCTCGCCATCACCATCCCAATCCCATCCATTGAAATAAGCGGCCATTTCTCCATATTCTTTCCAAGTTGTTGGTACCTTTAACTCTTTACCAGTAGCTTCCTTATATTGTTTTTGGTACTCAGGATTATCAATTACATCTTTTCTATATTTTAGATAATGTCTGTCTCCATCAACCGGAAACTGATACATAACACCATCCCAAGATGCTACACCAATGTGAGACGGAGTAACGTCTTTCATTTGTTTCATTTCAACGTATTTCTTTGGAACTGGCTCTAGGTATCTTCTCCAATCGTTAATGAAGTTTGAAAATCCAAAAACGATGTCATATGGAGCTTGTCCAGCTTGAAATGGTACCATTGCTTTCGCATATAAGTCACCTGCTGGTGTATGAGTAACATCAACTTTTGCTCCAGTAAGTTTAGCGAACTGCTCAGCATGTAGAGCTGTTGGCTCTCCCATGACTGGTACAGCATGTGTATTAATCTTAAGCGTCTTGCCTTTATAGTTTTTCTTAGACATAGACTCGTAAGAACAATCACCAGGAATATCCCCAGTTGCTTTGATATGTGGAAACTGATCACTCCACTTATCAGCATACGCAACAGGACTAAATACCAACAAAGCTGATATTAGAGCGGTTACGCAAGTTTTTATTGTCTTCATCTTTTTTCCTCTCTTTGTTGTTAATTATGGAACTAACACTGCACGACCTTTAATCTTACCATCATTTAAATCATGTAGTGCTTTATTAGCTTCTTCAAGTTTGTATTCTTTCATTGAAAGTTTTACTAAACCTTTATCTGCTAGTTCCATTAATTCATATAATTCAGCCCATGTACCTACTAAGCTTCCAACTATACTTTTTTCTTGATCGATCATATCAATCGCCAAAACTCTTATTTCTTCTCCGTAACCTACAATATAGAAAGTCCCAGTTGCTTTGGTCATTTTAATTCCCATTGGCGTAGAACCTTTTTCACCAACAAAATCTATAACAGCCTCTGCACCTTTTCCTTTTGTAAGTTCTTTTACTTTTTCAATTTCATTACCATCTATTAAAACCCCATGGTCAGCTCCTAGTTCCATTGCATGTTCTAAAGGTGCTTTTGCTTTTTCAACAACAATAATATTTGCAGCACACATTGCTTTCATACATTGAATTGCTATATGTCCTAATCCACCAGCACCTATGATTACACAATTTTCACCTGGCAGAAGGTGTCTAGTAGCTTTTTTTACAACTCTGTAAGCAGTTAAACCTGCGTCTGAAAATGGCGCAACGTCTATTGGACCTAAAACTTTTGGAATTTTTATTAGATTTCTTACGCTAGTTTGAAGTAATTCTGAATATCCCCCGTGTTTTACATTCAAACCTGCAAAAATTGGATCTTCAGCATGCATATCGTTTCCTCTTCTACAATCTAAGCATGTTCCTCCTGTGCCAGAAACTTTAGGGTGTAAAATTACTGCATCACCTTTTTTAAATCCCGTAACATCTTTACCAACTTCCTCTATCCATCCAGCGTTCTCATGTCCCATTACCATCGGCAACAGATCGTTATTTTGATCTGTAATGTGCTTCCAAACTCCTTCAATTATATGCAAATCAGTTCTACAAACACCTGCAGCTCCAATTTTAACAATGACATCACTTGCTTTCTCAATTTTAGGATTTGGTAACTCTTCACCTGTGACCCAAACATCCGCTTTCATTTCTGGGTCGTACTTATGTAAAACCTGTGCTTTCATTATTTTCCTCTCTAATTTTTTTTTTTATAAACAAATTTTAAATTGAAATAAAAAATATGTCTAGAAAGTTAGAATAATTTTAATTACCAATTACAACTTGAGATTGTTAATTAACTTTATTTTTGCATCCGCCTGTTTTGAAAAACTCATCAATATTATCTATAGCTAGATTAGCCATTGCGGTTCTAGTTTCTTTAGTTGCGCTGCCCAAATGAGGAAGAATAAAAGCACTTTTGTGTTTAAGATATCCAGGATTTAAATTTGGTTCATTTTTGTATACATCTAGCCCAACTGCATAAACTTTTCTTCTTTCCAAAGCATCTATTAAAGCTTCATCTTCAATAATATCTCCTCTTGCAACATTGGTCACGACTGCACCTTTTGGTAATAGTTCTAGTGTATCTTTATTGATTAAATTTATTGTCTCTTTAGATGCAGGACAACATACCGAAAGGACATCAGAGACTTTCATCAAATCATTTAAGTTATCGTGGTAAGTTGCGCCTTGTTCTTTTTCTTCGCTTAATTTTGAACGATTGTGATAATGAATTATCATACCTAAAGATTTAGCTATTTTAGCTATTTTTTGACCAATTCTACCCATGCCAAGTATTCCAAGTCTAGTGCCCGTTAATTGTTTACCAATCAACATATCTGCTGACCAAACCCAGCCACCTTCTCTAGCTTTTTCAATTCCTTCAGATGCTCTTCTGCATGCACCTAATATCAACAAAACCCCAATTTCTGCAGTAGCATCAGTTAAAACATCTGGCGTGTTTGTTACTGCAATCCCTCTTTTCTTTGCAGCTTCTAAATCTATATTTCCAAAACCTACAGCAAAATTTGATATAATTTTTACACTCTCGGGTAATTGATTAATTGTTTCTACATCGAGCTTATCTGTCAAAGCCGATAAAATACCATCACAGCCTGTACTCATCTCTATAAGCTTCTTTTGAGAGTAGAGTTCATCATTTAAATTAAGGTTAGCATCAAATAATTCTTTAGCTTTATCCTCACAAGATCTTAAAAGCCTTCTTGTGATTAAAATTTTTTTCATTTTATTTTGGATTAATTTAGATCAAAAACCTTACCAGGATTCATGATGTTGTTTACATCAATGCTTCTTTTAATAGCTTTCATCACTGGCAAATTGTCTGGGTGCTCTCTTAATAAGTAATGTTTTTTTTGAAGACCAATTCCATGTTCTCCTGTAATTGTTCCCTCTAACTCTAAAGCTTTGTTAATTAGATCATCGCTATACTGTCTAATTTTTTTTTGTTTTTCTTCATCATCAGGATCATACAATATTATGGAGTGAAAATTTCCATCTCCAACATGACCAACCATCGGTGCAGTTAGACCTAATTTTTTTACTTCTTTTTCCGCCCATGAAATGCACTCAACTAACTTGGAAATTGGTACACAAACATCAGTAGAATACACTTTCATATCATGACCTAAAGCTTTTACTGAATAGTAAACATCATGTCTTGCTTTCCATAATATTTTTTGTTCTTCCGGAGAAGATGCCCATTGAAAATCACTTCCACCATTATTTTTTGATAATTCTTCAACAATTTTTATAGACTCGTTATTTGATAGTTCACTACCATGGAATTCAAAGAATAAGGTTGGTGATGCTTTGATGTTTTCTAACTTTGAATATTTTATGCTAATTTCCATTTGATCTTTGTTTAACATTTCAATTCTTGCAATTGGAACACCATACTGAATAACTTCTTGCGCGGTCTTTACTGCTGAGTCTAAATCTGGAAAATAGCAAACTGCACTCATTATGCTCTCAGGTATTGGTGATAATCTTAATTGAACTTCTGTGATAATTCCTAAAGTTCCCTCAGATCCAATAAACAAATTAGTTAAGTTATATCCCGCAGAAGTTTTTTTAGTTCTTGCACCGGTTTTAATTATATCTCCATTAGGTAAAACAACTGTTAAACCAGAAATGACTGTTCTCATTGTTCCATATTTAACTGCCATAGTTCCTGAAGCTGATGTAGATGCCATTCCACCGAGTGCAGCATCTGCACCAGGGTCTATTGGAAAAAATACACCATCTTCTCTTAAATATTCATTTAATTGCTTTCTTGTTACATTTGCTTGTACTCTGCAATCAAAGTCCTCAGCATTTACGCTTAAAACTTTATTCATTTTTTCTAGAGAAATTGTAATACCATTTTGATTTCCAACAACATGACCTTCAAGAGATGTGCCAGTTCCAAACGGGACAACAGGAATTTTATGCTCGTTACAAATTTTTAGAATTTTTGAAACTTCTTCATTAGTTTCCGGAAATACAACTGCCTTCGATAATATTGGATTATAAGTATCTTCCCCTCTTGCATAATTTGCACGAGTAGACTCAGAAGTAGAAAATCTCCCGTTAAATATCTTTTTTAATTCTGCTTGGACAGTTTCGTTCATTCTTTAATAATACAAAAATATTAGTTAAAAATACAGTTTATTTAGAAAGCATCTTGCCTATATTTTCTAAGGCTTGCATTATATTATCTCTAGATGCGGCAAAACTAAATCTAACGTAATCATTACAAGTTTTACCGAATGCAGTACCAGGAACAATTGCTACTCCTGCTTCATGCATAGCTTTTTTGCAAAACTCAGATCCATTCATACCAGTACCTTTTATATTCGGAAAAGCATAAAAAGCTCCTCCCGGCAAACTACACTCAACTCCTGGTAAATCATTTAATCCTTTGTGAATTAAATTTCTTCTTAATGTAAATTTGTCTAACATATCTTTAATAGAATCTTCTGGACCATCTAATGCGGCTATACCAGCATATTGGGCTGCTGCATTTACACATGATACACTATTAATCAAAAGTTTGTTTACATGTTCAACCAAATGCTCTGGCCAGTAACTCCAACCAAGTCTCCATCCAGTCATAGAATATGCTTTACTCCAACCCTCAAGAACAATTAATCTGTCTCTTAAATTAGGATAGTTAAAGAAAGTTGGCATTTCCTTATAGTCAAAAATTTGTCTACTATAAATTTCATCACTTAAAATTGTGACCTGCGGATGTTTTTCTAATTCTTTTGCTAAGTAGTCAATTGCAGGTTTTTCAACAAAGCTTCCAGTTGGGTTGTTTGGATTTATTAGAATTAAAAGTCTAGTTTTGTCAGTTATTAAAGACAGAATTTTGTCTGGATCAAATTTTAAATCTTTATCCTCAGTTAAATCATATGGAACAGCTTTTGCTCCAGAATAATTAATCATTGACTCATAAATTGGAAAAGCTGGAGTTGGATGAATTATTTCAACACCTGGTTCACCATAACAAGTAATTGCATAATACATTGTAGGTTTACCGCCTGGCATTATTAAAACTCTATTTGGATCAATATCAGCATTATAAAGTCTCTTGACCCATCTTGCGACAGCTTCTCGACACTCTGGAATTCCATTTGATAAAACATAACCATGATGACCATCATCTAGAGCTTTTTTTGCAGCTTCAACTACATGTTTTGGAGTTTTAAAGTCAGGTTGTCCTAGACCTAAATGAATCATAGGTTTGCCTTGTGCTTCTAATTTTTTTGCTTCTGCTAAAACAGAAAATGCACTTTCAGTTCCTAAACGATCTAATGCTTTTGCTAATTCAATCATAATTTTTCGTCGACAAACTAACTGAAAAGCAACTTCATGTCTATTTATTTAAAGTGAAAATAATAATAAAAATTATTTATAAAAAGTATTTAATTACGGTAAATTATCTTTGATCTATCTAACTCTTTTACACTTTTGCAGCCCATAAGGATCATATTTCTTCTAATTTCATCGTGCATATTTTGAAGCAGCCTCTCTACTCCTTGCTGTCCACCCGCTCCTAAACTGAACAAAAAAGCTTTACCAAAACTACAAGCAGTTGCACCTGCAGCTAAAGCCTTGAGAACATGAGTTCCCCGTCTAACACCTCCATCTAAAATTATCTCAACCTTGTCACCCACAGCATCTGAAATAGCCTTTAGTTGATCAAAAGGAGTTCTAGATCCATCAAGTTGTCTTCCTCCATGATTTGATATTATTATTGCTGTACAACCAATATCAACTGCTCTATTTGCATCCTCTACAGACATTACACCCTTCAAGGCAAAAGGTCCGTCCCACTTTTTTATACAGTATTCTGCATCTTCCCAATTCATTTGTGGATCATACTGTTCATTAACATAGTCTATTACAGATTTTGTAATGTTAGTTCCCTTGTCAGTTTTGTGTTTAATATTTGCAAGTTCAAATTTCTTATTCGTAAAATATCTGAATAACCATCCTGGTCTCAACGCGAAATTCATTATACTTTCTAATGTGAATTTAGGAGGAGTTGTAAAACCAGTTCTGTGATCTCTTTCTCTATTTCCTGCAACCAAAGTATCAACGGTTAAGCATAAACCATCAAAGTTTGCTCTTTTACACCTATCAATCAAATCATCAGTAAATGATTTATCTTTATGGATATAAAGTTGAAATAATTTTGGTCCACTTGATATATTAGCAATTTCTTCAATGGAAAATGATGCCATTGTCGACATGCTATACATGGTACCAAATTTTTCTGCAGCTCTAGCTGAAGCTTTATCTCCATCAGGATGATATAAACTTTGCATAGCAGTTGGAGATAAAAAAATTGGCATATCTATTTTTCTACCAAAAACTGTGGTTGATAGATCTGGTTCTCCTACACTTCTAAGAATATTGGGGATTAAGTCACAATCATCAAATGAATTTGTATTTCTTTTTAAAGTGGTTTCATCGTCTGCACCACCATCAATGTAATGAAAAATCGGAGCTGGTAATCTTTTTTTAGCTAACTTTCTAAAATCCTCAAAATTGTAACAATTCTTCAAACTCATGCATTTCGGAATTTTAAATTATTTCGATTAAGATCACTGATCTTTGTGCAGCCCATTAATTTCATGTCTCTTACTAATTCAGTTTTATATAAGTTAAGTGCTCTCTCAACACCTTCTTGACCTGCTGCAGCTAAAGCATAAAGATATAATCTTCCACCAGCACATGCTTTTGCACCCATAGATAAAGCTTTTAACATATGAGTACCTCTTTGAAATCCACCTTCACAAATAACATCTAACTTATCACCAACCGCATCAACTATTTCAGCTAATTGATCGAATGGTGATCTAGATCCATCAAGTTGTCTTCCTCCATGATTTGATACCATTATACCAGTGCATCCGATATCAACTGCTCTTTTAGCATCTTCAACACTCATGACTCCCTTAAGTGCAAAATGGCCACCCCACTGAGAGCACAATTTTTCAGCATCGTCCCAGTTCATAGATTGATCCAACATAGTAGAAAAGTAATTACCTATTGAGGTATTTGTGTCAGTGCCTTCTTTAACGAAATCTTGAAGATGTGGAAGTTCAAATTTTCCTTTGGTTAAATAATTTATTCCCCACATTGGTTTTGTGGCAAAACTAAACAAACTCGAAAGTGTTAATTTTGGAGGTGATGTAAATCCAGTCCTTAAATCTCTTTCACGATTTCCTCCTGTTATCGTATCAACGGTTAAAGCCATAACGTCAAATTTTGCTGCTTTTGCTCGTTCTAAACATGAGTCGTTTAAACCTCTGTCTTTATGGAAATAAAATTGAAACATTTTTGGGGTATCTATTAAAGATGAAATTTCTTCAACACTAACTGTAGCCAATGCCGAAACACCAAACATCGTATTGAACTTCTTTGCAGCTTTTCCAACCGCTCTTTCTCCTTCGTAGTGGAATAGCCTTTGCAGAGCTGTTGGGGAACAATAAAAAGGTAAATCTAGTTTTTTTCCAAAAATAGTTGTCGACAAATCCACATTTTCAACACCTCTTAAGACATTTGGAACTAAGTCAACGTCATTAAATGCGCTACTATTTCTTGCATAAGTTATTTCATCATCTGCAGCTCCATCAATATAATGAAATATTGGTGATGGAAGCTTTTGTTTTGCTAACTTTCTAAAATCGTAAAAATTATGACAGTCTTTTAATCTCATAACTAAAATTATAAATTAATTTGTTTCACTTTTAAATCCGACAAAAATTGAATCAGAACCTGGATTTTTACTTCCTATATTAGCATTTGAAATATGATTAAATGTAACACCAAACATAATATTATTTTTAGTTGCAAAATTAAACTCTATTTCGCTTTTAAACTCTAGCGGAGACCCCATGTCTTTTCCTTGATCAAATTCATTATATAAACCAATACTAAAACTTGGTACAATAAAAAATCCTTTACTTGGATTAAACTCCTTCTGAAGTCCTGTTGAAACATAAAAAGCATATTCTTCTCTATTTTTTTTATTACTTTGATTATCTAAAGTTAATGACTCATCTGAATCATAAAATAACATTAAATCGTAAACTTGAGTTAATTCTCCTAGAATATTTACACTAATTTTATTTTCAGTTATTTTTTTTTTGTTAATAGCTAGCATATCTGTTTCGTGTACATGATCAAAAACACCAATTTTATAATATGTGCCTGAGTTATTATTATTTTGTTCGCTATGACTGTAAGTAGTAGTAATTATTATTAGCGTTAAAAGTTTAATAAATAATTTCATAAAAATTCTGTTACTTTATAGATACTTTTCTAACAATTAAAAGACCACCAAAAATGAATAAAATCAAAGGTATTAACCAAAGTAAAATTGTATTTTGATTTAATTCTGGATCATAAACAATCCATTCTCCATATTTATTTTTTAAATAATCATATATTTCTTCTTCTTCTTTACCTTCATCAATCTTATTTTTTACAACAAGCTTCATACTAACAGCAAAATCGGACTGAGAGTCGTAAACAGATTGACCCTGGCATATCAAACACCTTAAGTTTTTTGTAATTTGATCTACTTTGGTATTTATTTCATTAGCATAGGAAAAATTAAAACTAAAATATAGCAGCAATATTAATTTTAAAATTTTAAGCATTTTTTTTTAATAAATTTTTTATTTCTATTAAATTTTCGCTTGTCAATGGACCAATATACTTTTTTATTATCTCATTTGTTTTACCACTTATAATAAAAGTTTCAGGAACACCAATTGCTCCAAATTCTATTGACTTTGTTCCATCATTATCAGTAATAACTTCTGAATAAGGATTTCCAAGTGAGCTTAAAAAATTTTTCGCATTTTTTGGACTGTCTTTATAATTAATTCCAATTATATTTATGTTCATATCTTTCAATTTCATTAAAAACTGATGCTCTTCTCTACATGGTGCACACCAAGATGCCCAAATATTTACTACAGAAGGACTATTTTTATCAAATAAGTCTGAAATATTAATTATTTCATCAGAAAATAGTTTTTTTGCATTAAGTGAAAAATCTATTTTACTTTTTAATTTCTCGTTAGAGTAATCTCTCGATACCTTCAATCCCTTGAGCAAGATTATAAAAATTATTATTAATGTTAGTAGTAATCCTAAAAATTTAATATTTTTGCTCATCTTTTCTAATGACACTTAATAAACCACCAAAACCAATAAATATAGTTGAGATCCATATCCAAATCATTAAGGGTTTATATTGATATCTTACATTATAATATCCATCGTCTTTTAGAATATTAAAAACTAAAAAATTATCTGAAAATAATGTTGTCTTAATATCCGCTTCACTCGTAATAGTTAAAGGATGTTGGTAAATCCTAACTTCTGGGTATAAAGCAAAAGAGGAATTTTTATTTGTAACTTCAAAACTAGCTTTAAGAGATTTATAATTGTCCACATCTGTAACATTAACTTCTTTTAATTTTACAACTTTTTCATTGAATATTCTTTCATCTCCTACTTTCATATTTGAATTGAATTCATTAGAAAAAAGGCCATTCAATAAGATACTAGTAATTAATAAACTAAAACCAAAATGTGAAATTTTTTGGCTAATCGTGGATTTACTAACAAAAAAATCCTTAATTGTTACTAATAAAAGATAGATGCTCAAAACTATCAGGGGAATAGACAACAGAAACGAATTTTCGGTTTTTGTTAAAATGACATATGAAATAAGTAGTGAAACTAAAAAAATAATTAAAATATTATAGTTAAACTTTTTTAATTTATCTTTAATCCATTTCAAACTCGGGCCAAAGCTCATGAATATTAAAAAAGGAATTAAGAAGGGTATTAAAAGATTATGATAAAAAGGCGGACCAACAGAAATTTTTGAACCATTTAAAACTTCAAGAAAAATTGGATAAATTGTACCAACAAGAACAACAGATAAAAAAAACATCATAAACCAGTTATTCACTAATATTGCAGTCTCTTTACTTAAAATAAAATTCTCTTTGGCTGCGTTTGAAATTTTATTCTGATTAAAAAAGAAAATTAATATAGACATCAATATTAGGATAAAGAGAAAACTTAATATATATAGCCCTCTTGATGGATCGTTTGCAAAAGTGTGAATTGAATTTAAAATTCCAGACCTAACAAGAAAAGTGCCACTCATACTCAGTGAGAAAGTTGTAATTGACAAAATAATAGTCCACTCTTTAAACGAATTTCTTTTCTGTAATACAATTACAGTATGCAGTAGCGCTGTTAAGCAAAACCATGGCATTAATGAAACATTTTCTACAGGATCCCAAAACCAAAAACCTCCCCAGCCCAGCTCATAATATGCCCATATAGATCCAAGCAAAATACCAATTGTTAAAAATACCCAAGATACCAAAACCCATTTTTTAATATGTCTTGCCCACTTATCTCCAATATTTCCGATAATCATTGAGGCAAGTGAAGCTGAAAAGATAATAGATGTTCCAACATAACCTAAATATAAAATTGGAGGATGAATAGCTAAAGCAGGGTCTTGTAAAATAGGGTTCAAACCTAATCCCTCGCTAGGAATTGGATATAACATTTTGAATGGGTTGGAAGTTAATAAAATAAAAACTAGAAAACCTGAAATAATAATTTGTTGAAATAGTATCGTTAGAAGTTTGTATTTAGTATCTTGTGATCTTGAATTTAATAAAAAAATAAATAGAAAAATTGAAAGAACTAATAACCACAATAATAAACTTCCCTCATGATTTCCCCATGTGCCTGATACTTTATAAAATAAAGGTTTTAAAGTATGAGAATTGTTGAAAACAGTTTCATTACTAAAATCTGAAATTACAAAAGCTGCAACTAGACTAAAAAAACTTACCGTAATCATTATAGTTTGTATTGAAGTAATTAAAATAAAGTTTTTATCTAAATATTTATTTTCTGAATTTGCATCCAAGTATGACTTAAAAATTAAATAAACAGATGCAATTAAAGCAATATATAAAGAATAATTTCCTAAATAATTAGACATACAAATTAATTGTTTTTCATAGCTTCGCTGACTTCAGGAGGCATATAATTTTCATCATGTTTTGCTAAAATCTTGTCAGCATTTAGAAAACTTTTATCCTTTAAGAAACCTTCAGCAACTACACCCTTACCCTCTTCAAACAGATTAGGTACAGATCCATTAAAGTTGACTAATAATTCATTTTTGAAATCCGTAATTACGAAAAAAATTTCTTTATCGTTTATTTTAATAGAATTTTTTTTCACCATTCCACCAACTCTAATTTTTTGAGCATTTTTGATTTCATTAAGATTTTTAATGTCTGTTGGAGACTTAAAATATACTACGTTTTCCTCAAGAGATTTAACCACCAAAAAAATTGTAAGAACTAATGAAATTAAAATTAAAAAAATAAAAAGGGCTCTAAATTTAACTTTTTTTCCGTACATGTGAATTTTAGTTAAACTTTAGATGTGGAAGTGTTTGCTAATATCTCTCTGTACGTTTTTTGCTTAGCTACTGATGCAAGTTTCTTTTCATCTAGTGATTTATAATTTTCCTCAAATTTCTTTTTCTCTTTAATTAAATTTAATTTTACTACCGCGTACAAGAAGCTAAAAGAAAATAGAGTAAATATAAATGATGACCAAACGTATACACCGTATCCATTCATATTTAGTAGTTCACTAATCATAATCTATTAAGGCCTTTATTTTTAATCTTTAACAGTTCTGTATTATATTTCATTAAAAATATCAAAAGTGAAAATAGAGCAAATGCCGCAGTCATTATAGCTAATGGTGTCAACATTGAAGAATGAATTGTTGTTTCTTCCAAAATTTTTACTGACGCAGGTTGGTGTAAAGTATTCCACCATTCTACTGAAAATTTTATAACTGGAATATTTATAAGACCAATAATTGCTATTATTGAGCTAATTTTTTCTGCTTTACTAGTGTCTGTCGTAATCTTCCAAGAAGTAATGAACAATAAATAAAAAATTGAAAGTAAAAGCATTGAAGTTATTCTTGCATCCCAAGCCCACCAAGTTCCCCAGGTTGGTTTTCCCCAAATTGATCCTGTAACTAAAGCTATTATGCTAAAAACAAAACCAGAAGGTGCTAAACTTTTTGTTATTAAAGAGAAATTTTTATTTTTAAAAACAAAAACTCCAAAAGAAAGAATGGAAATAAATGAAAATATTCCGAGTGATATCCAAGCTGATGGAACATGGACATACATAATCCTAACTGAGTCACTCTGCTTATAATCCTCGGGAGAAAGAACTAAAGCTTCAACTAATCCAAGTAACAATACAATTATAAATAGCGCAAATACAAACTTTTGTATTTTATTAATTATCTTTAAAGTATTATTTGGATTGAAATAATTAATCATAATTTTTTATAACATATAAATTTTAGATTAAAATTGTTCAAAATTTTCTGACCAAGAATACAGAGGGAGATAGAGGAAAAACAGTACTCTTGATCAGAATTAAATATTTTATAACAAACAGATATGACAGAGATTTGGGACAATTGTGTTTAAATATTGGCTATTAGTTAATTTGAAGGCTTGAAGTAGCTTGATCCACGCTTACCTGAAAAAATTTCGTTAATTAGAGGGTGTTTTATAGGCTCTTCAGAGTCATCAAATAATAGATTTTGCTCAGACACATAAGCCTCGTAAGTAATTTCGTCATTCTCTGCTAGTAAATGATAAAATGGCTGATCCTTTCTAGGTCTCACGTTTTTTGGAATTGACTGATACCACTCCTCTGAGTTATTAAATTCAAAGTCAACATCGTAAATCACACCTCTAAAATCGAAGTGTCTATGTTTTACAACGTCTCCAATTGAAAATTTAGCTTTTTGAGTACTCACGATATTAAATATGGATATTTGATGAAAAAAATCAATAAAAAAAATATAAATGTTTTATTAATCTGTTAATATGTAGCAGTGAATAAATCACTTCTAAAATTCATTACAGACGTTGGGCCTTTAGCTATTTTTTTCTTCTTTTATTATAACAGTGATAAAAATTTAAAAGTTGCAATACCACCTCTAATTGTCGCAACAATAATTTCCGTTCTCTTGGTTTGGATACTGGAAAAAAAAGTTCCGATGGTTCCTTTGTTAGGAGGAATTTTAATTACTCTATTTGGAGGTTTAACAATTTATTTTGATAATCCAATTTTTATTTATATGAAACCCACTATTATAAATATTTTATTTGCCTTAGCTTTATTCTTTGGAAAATACTTCACCAATGAACCAGTTTTAAAATTAATACTTGGAAAAACACTGCCAATGTCTGATGAAGGTTGGAAAATTTTGAATAACAGATGGACTTATTTTTTTATTTTTTTAGCTATATTAAATGAAATTGTTTGGAGAACTCAAACAGAGGAATTTTGGGTTAACTTTAAAGTTTGGGGAATGCTACCAATTACATTCATCTTTACAGCATCACAAGTTGGGTTGATTAATAAACACAAATTAAATGAGTAATTTAAAATTAGTAATAAATAATTCAAACAAAGAACAAAACCAAAGGTATTTTTTTGAAAAAAAAGAACTAAAAATTATATTAGACCTATATGCTAAAATGGTATCTGAAGGATCTTGGAAAGACTATGGCCTCTCAATATCAAGTAAAAGAGTAAGTTTTAGTATTTTTAAAAATGCAGCAGAAAAAGCTATCTACAACATTTGTAAAAATTTTAAACCTTCTAATAAGAATTTGAAATATTTAATAACTGATAGAAATGGTAAAATTTTAAATAATGCTTATGATTTAGAAATACTTCTAAAAAAAACAAATTGGAAAAAACTATAGTTTTTGATTATCTTCTTTGACCGAACAATCTTAAAAGCATTATAAATAAATTTATAAAATCTAAGTATAATGTTAAAGCTCCCATAACAGCTTTCTTGCCAATTACTTCACCTGAATCTGATGCTGCGTACATATTCTTAATTTTTTGTGTATCGTATGCAGTTAATCCAACAAATATAAGAACTCCAATGATTGAAATAGCAAAGTACATCATTGAAGATTTTAAGAAAATATTTACTAAAGATGCGATTATAATACCGATCAAACCCATCATTAAGAATGATCCAAATTTTGTGAGGTCTCTTTTAGTTGTGTAACCATATATACTCATAGCTCCAAATGTTGCTGAAGATATGAAAAATACTCTCGTCACACTAAGACCTGTGTAAACTAATAAAATTGATGATAGTGACAAACCCATCAAGGCTGCAAAAATCCAAAAAGTAGTTTGAGCTTTTGAAGAACTCATTTTATTTATCCCAAAACTCATATAAAAAACAATTCCGAGAGGAGCTAACATAACCACCCATTTCAATCCTGATAGATAAATTGCATTTCCGAACTCAGTTAAAGCAACTATTGATCCGCTTGCATCTGTAACTACTGACATTTTAAAAGATAGCAATGCAATGATTCCCGTTAACAAAACTCCAGTTGCCATGTAGTTGTAAACTTTAAGCATGTAGGCTCTAAGGCCTTCATCCATCACAACAGCTTTTTTTGCTGTCGTTGATCTATTTAAGATATTGTCTCTATTGAATTCCATAATTAAATATATAGTAATAATTTTAAAATTTTTCAAGCAGTCAAAATATAGGTAACAAATACTTAATATTTAATGAATTATAAAAAATTAGGAACAACTGATATAGATATTAGCACAATTTGTCTCGGCACCATGACTTGGGGTGAACAAAATAGCCAAGAAGAGGCCTTCGAACAAATGGATTTCTCACTAGAAAATGGGGTTAATTTTTGGGATACAGCAGAACTTTATGCGGTACCTCCTAAAGCTGAAACTTTTGGTCATACAGAGACGATCATTGGAAATTGGTTTGAAAAAACAAAAAAAAGAAAAGATGTGATACTTGCAACTAAAGTTTGTGGTCCTGCAAGAGATTATATTAGAAATGGTGAAAATAGTTTTGTAGGGAAGAATCTCGAAACTGCACTTCATAACAGTCTTAAAAGACTTAAAACTGATTATATAGATTTATATCAACTTCATTGGCCAGAAAGAAATGTAAACAATTTTGGAAGACTTGGTTATGTGCATAAAGAAAATGAATGGAATAAATTCGAAGACGTGTTGGTTGAATTACAAAAGTATATTGAGCAAGGTAAAATTAGACATGTAGGTTTATCTAATGAAACTCCTTGGGGTGTTATGAATTATCTCAAACTCTCAAAGGAAAAGAGTTTGCCAAGAATGATGTCCATACAAAATCCCTATAGTTTATTAAATAGGTCATATGAAGTTGGATTAGCCGAGGTGTCTATAAGAGAAAATATTGGCTGTTTATCTTATTCTCCTTTAGCCAGTGGTTTTTTAAGTGGTAAATATAGAAATAAGCAATTTCCAAAAGGATCTCGGATGGAAAGAGATTGGGATTTTTGGACAAGATATCGAAAACCAAATACTAACGAAGCTGTTGATGAGTATTTTAATATTAGTGAAAAATACAACATTGATATGAGTCAAATGTGTATAAAATTTTGTGAGATACAGGATTTCATGTCTAGCGTTATTATTGGTGCAACAACAATGGAGCAGTTGAAAACAAACATAGAAAGTGTAAAAGTGAATCTTGATAAAGAAATAATTAATGAAATTAATGAAATTCAAAAAAAATATCCAAATCCATGTCCATAATTTTTAAAATAATTTTTTTTATTCTCTTATTAGGATCAACTTCTTATTCAGAAGAATTAAATAAGATAGGAACATTTAAAGACTGGGATGCAATTGTTGTTACTAATGGGGATAGTAAAGTATGTTTTGCTCAATCTAAACCTGTTCTTCAATCTCCTAAAAAAAATGATAGAGATGCAAGATTATTTGTAACTTTTAGACCATCTGAAAAAATTAAAGACGAAGTAAGCACAACCTCAGGCTATGAATACAACAGTCAAAATTCAATTACAGCTAGCTCTGGTAAATCAAAATATAAATTTGATATAGCTCAAGATAATTTTGCATGGATTTCAAGTAATAAAATTGAAAAAAAAGTTGTTAGCAGAATGAAAAAGGCCTCAAGATTAATGGTTACTGGATATAATAAATCTGGATCTCAAACAATTGATCATTATTCTTTGATGGGCTTCACTAAAGCATATAACGCGGCTAAAAAAAGCTGTAGTTAAATAATGAAATCAAAGAAAAAGATAGTTCTTGCCTATTCTGGAGGTTTGGACACATCAATCATATTAAAATGGTTACAGAAAAATTATGATGCAGAAGTAATTTGTTATACTGCAGACATTGGTCAAGAAATAGATAGAAATAAAATTTTCAGAAACGCAAAAAAACTTGGCGTAAAAAATATTATTATTCAAGATCTAAAAGATATTTTTGTAAAAGATTATGTTTATCCAATGATTAGGGGCCATGCAATATATGAAGGTGTTTATTTGCTTGGAACCTCAATTGCCAGACCTTTAATAGCCAAAGATCAAATTAGAATTGCTAAAAAATTTAATGCCTATGCTGTGTCTCATGGATCAACAGGAAAAGGAAATGATCAAGTAAGATTTGAGTTAGGTTATCATTATTTTGGTCCTAAAATAAAAGTTATTGCGCCTTGGAGAATTTGGAAACTGAAATCTAGATCAGATCTAATTAATTATGCAAAAAAAAATAAAATTGAAATACCTAAAGACAAGAAAGGAGCGCCACCTTTTTCGGTAGACGATAATATTTTTCATACATCAACAGAAGGAAAGGTGTTAGAAAATCCAAAAAACTCTGCACCTAACTTTATCTTTCAAAGAACGTTATCTCCAGAAAAAGCACCTAATAAATCTTTAATTGTAAAAATAGACTTTAAAAGTGGAGATCCAATTGCAGTGAATGGGAAAAAATTATCTCCGTCTAAATTGCTTGGAAAATTAAACGACATTGCTGGAAAAAATGCTGTTGGAAGAGTTGATCTAGTAGAAAATAGATTTATCGGTATAAAATCAAGAGGTGTATATGAAACACCAGGCGGAACTTTATTAATGCACGCTCATAGGGCTATAGAGTCTGTTACACTTGATAAAGATACAATGCATAAAAAAGAAAAAATTATGCCTAGATATGCGGAACTGATTTACAATGGATATTGGTTTTCTAAAGAGAGATTTAAATTACAAAGAATTGTAGATCTTAAGAGAAGTAAAGTTAATGGATCAGTTAAATTGAGGTTATATAAAGGGAATGTTATTATTCATTCAAGAATAACTAAAAGTTCAGCTTATTCTATGAAAAAAGTTTCATTTGAGGAAAATAAAACTTTTAATAAATCAAATGTTGAAAGATTTATTAATTTTCACAAGAAAAAATTAAAATAAAATAATATGAATTTTGAACCAAGTCGGGCGCAAGCCATTAATAAACTAGATAATTTTGTTGAAAATAATCTTTCTGAATATTCAAGATTGAGAAATTTTGATTTTGGTCCAGATAAAAGATCAAATATATCCTGTATTTCTCCATATATATCTCATGGAATATTAAATGAGTTAGAAGTTATAGATAAAGCCTTAAAGAAATTTTCATTTTCTAAAAATGAAAAATTTATTCAGGAGGTTTTGTGGCGTACTTATTGGAAAGGATGGTTAGAATTAAGACCTAATGTATGGACAGATTACATAATAGAACTAAAAATTATAAGAGAAAAATACAAAGATAATAAAGATTATTTAAATGCCATTGATGGAAATACAAATATAGAATGTTTTAATGAATGGGTTAAAGAATTAAAAAAATTTAATTACCTTCATAATCATACAAGAATGTGGTTTGCCAGTATCTGGATTTTTACTTTAAATTTACCTTGGCAATTAGGAGCTGAATTTTTTATGAAACATCTCTATGATGGAGATGCAGCATCTAATACATTAGGATGGAGATGGGTTGCTGGGATACAAACACAAGGTAAGCATTATTTGGCAAGTGAATGGAATATAAAAAAATTTACTAATAACAGATTTAATAACATTAATTTAAATGAAAATGCACCACCTAAAGTTAGCGAGAAAATATACAAGGCTCTCTTAAAAGATTTTAGTAATCCAGTAAGTTTGGATGAGCAAAATTTAATTATTTTTGATAATAATCTTTCTTTTGAGTTGACTGATTTTAAAGACCATAAATTTAAAAAAATTTATTTAGTTAATAATAATAACGGCAGTAGGAATATTAAACTTAGTGAAAAAACAGTGAAATTTAAGACTAATATAATTCAGGATCAAAAAAGAAGGTTGGATGAAAAATCTTTGGAATGTGAAATTATTGATATTGATAACCTTAAAACAATTGAGAATAGTTATGTTTTATATCCTTGTGTTGGAGAAAACTTAGATTTTTTAACTTCTCAAGGAATAAATAATATAAAATTTCTTTATCGTAATTTAGATCGAAGTTCTTGGAAATATTGCAATAAAGGTTTTTTTAATTTCAAAAAGTATATACCAACTATAATTAAAGAATTTTTTAAAGAACTATTGTAAATTATCAAAATTATGAGATAACAATAATATGAATAACCCGCAAGTTCTTGAAATTATTGAAAATCTTAAAGGCAGAAGGAATTACGAAGAAAAGAAAGCTTCAAAATTAGGTTTCAACTCTCTTTACGCATACATTGAAAATAAAATATTAAAAGAGAAAGAAGCTGAAGCAGCAAAAATTCTTGAGCAATCAGCCCCTAAAGAAGAAGTGATTGAAACAAAAAAAATAGAGAAAAAGAAAAGCTGCTCTTGTTGTTAATTAGTTATTTTTTGAACATTTCTTAGAACAATATTTCACTTTATCCCAGTTTAGTTTCCATTTTTTTCTCCAAGTAAAAGGTCTCTTACATGCAGGGCAAATTTTTGTGGGTAAATTTTCTTTTCTCACTATGCAGTATTTTGTTTAATAAATTTTTCTGCCTCAGCTAAAATTAATTTTTTTCTATCAGGTTTCATTTTATCGAAAATTCTAACCATCATAGAAAGTCTAGGATTTTTTAAAAAGAAGGCTCTATTTCTATTTATGAATCTCCAATAAAGACCATCCATGGTATTGCACCATTCTCCTTTTTTAAAATCCATCATTTTCATGAAATAAGCGGAGCCGCAAATATATGGTTTTGTTGCAAAGATTCCTCCATCACTGAAAAGCCCCATTCCATAAACATTCGGGACCATTACCCAGTCAGAGGAATCCACAAACATTTCCATAAACCATTTGTAAACATACGTTGGCTTAACTTCACATAAATTCATTATGTTTGATAAGATCATTAACCTTTCAATATGATGTGACCAACCATAATTCACTGCATTTTTAATAGCATAATCTAGAGGTGGTAATCCTGTTGTTCCTTCGTACCATGAGTTTTTCATTTTTCTATTTTGTTTAAAAAAATTTCTAGTTTCCATTTCTTTTGAATAGCTTTGATATATTCCCCTCATAAATTCTCTCCACCCGATTACTTGACGAATATAACCCTCTAAGGAATTTAATCTTATTTTATTTTTGTTGTGAAAATCTAAAACTTTTTTAATTATAAATTCTGGAGTTATAAGACCTAAATTGATGTAAGGACTTAAAGCACTATGAAATAATATATTGTCTTTCTGATCAACTGCATCTTCATAATCCCCAAATAAATTTGATTTTTCTTTAATAAAAAAATTTAATAATTTAATTACATCATCATATTCCGTAGCAAACCAAAAGTCTTTCGTATTACCTGGGTGACTTTTAAAATTTTTATCAATTAAAATTTTTAGTTTTCTCGTATGAACAGTCTCATTAATTTTAGGAAATTTGGGTATAGATATATTTTTTGGAAGTTTATTTCGATTTTCTTCGTCAAAACTCCATTTGCCTCCTTCTGGATTACCATCTTTTTTCATGAGTATATCCAAATCTCTTCTAGTCTCTTTATAAAAAACTGCCATAAAAGGTTTTTTTGATTTCGATAAATAGTTTTTAAATTTTTCTCTAGAATTTAAAAACATTGGTGTTTGAATAATATTCCATTTAATTTTTTCCTTTTTTAAAAAATTGGTAATTTTATTTTCAAAAAACTTATCCTCAATTTCAAAACTTGAAATTTCTTTAATTTTTTTTGTTTTAATTATTTTTTTTAATTTTTCTGTGTAATCCAGCTTAAAAGATTTATCCTCGATCGAAGAATATTCTAATTTAAATTTATTTTTTTTTAGTCTATCTGCGTGAGATCGCATGCAAGATAAGAACAATAATATCTTTTGTTTATGATGCTTTTCATACGTACAAAGCTGATAATCTTCAGCCATAAAGAAAAAGTGGTCTTTTCTGTACTTTTCTAGATATTTCTCTGAGAAAAGCTGATTTCCAAGTAGAAAAAATAATTTCATTAACTATATATAACCCTTTAAAAATTTATGTCAGAAAAATATTTAGTAGTAGGTGCGACAGGATCTATCGGATCTAATTTAGCCGAACAGTTATACGCAGCCGGCAAAGAAGTACATTTAATTGGTAGGGATGAAGAAAGAACAAAATCTTTGTCTGAAAAACTAAATTGTAAATATACAGTCTCTGATGTTTTAGAAAATGGTTTTGTTGAAAAGATTAAGTCCGAAATAGATGATATCAAAGGTATAGCTTATTGTGTTGGTTCAATTGATTTAAAACCTTTAAGAATGGTTTCAGAACAAGATTTTACAAAATGTATGAAACTAAATTTATATTCTGCAGTAGATTTAATTAAAGGTTATCAAGAAAGTTTAAAAAAAAATAAAGGATCGATTGTTTTGTTTTCAACTGTTGCTGCTCAAAGGGGATTTACAAATCATGCAATTATAGCTTCAACTAAAGCAGCTGTGGAAGGATTAACTGTTTCTTTAGCAGCTGAATTTGCTCCTAATATAAGAGTAAATTGCATTGCTCCAAGTTTAACTAATTCAAAAATTGCAGAGCCAATGCTTAAAAATAAAGTTTTAGCTGATGGTATAGCAAAAGCTCATCCATTAAAAAGACTTGGAGAGGGTAAAGACTCGGCTTCGCTTGCAAAATTTCTAATAACTGAAGACAGTTCTTGGGTTACAGGACAAATTATTGCTGTCGATGGTGGTAGATCAAAACTTTCATAGAGTGAAGAAATTATTATTTCTTTTATCATTAATACTATTCTCAACTAATTCATTTAGTAAAAATTTAAATTTTAATAAAATTATTGAATTAGAAGCACCTTGGGGTTCGTCGTTCGTTAATGAAAATGAAATGATTGTTACCGAGAAAGGTGGCAAAATAAAATTTGTAAACATTTCTACAAGGGAGATAAATGAAATTGATCATAACTTAAATTTTGTAGAATATGGACAGGGAGGATTATTGGATATTCTGTATCATGAAGATTACATTTACATCTCATACACAGAAAATAGAAATAATTGGAAGACTAGTACTTCAATTGCACGTGCAAAATTTAATAAAAACAAATTAAATTTTAAAAATATTTTTCAAGCCAATCCACCAATCGACTCGCCCTATCATTTTGGTTCAAGACTTGCAATTAAAGACGACTATTTATTTGCTTCTGCAGGTGAAAGAGGCGGGGGAATGATTGCTCAAGATGGAAATAAACATCCAGGAAGTATAATTAGAATTTATCTAGATGGTGGCATTCCAAAAGACAATCCTCGTTTTGAGGGGAAATCAGACTGGCTACCTGAAATATATCAAATTGGTGTAAGAAATCCTCAAGGTTTAGCTTTATCACCTTTTGATGGAAAAATTTATATGAGCAATCATGGTGCAAAAGGAGGCGATTGGTTTGGTGAAGCAAAGAAAGGTGAAAATTATGGTTGGAAAATTCTTGGATGGGGTGGCACAAATTATTCAGGTATACCAATAGGGCCAAAATGGAAACCTGGCTTTACAAAAGCTATTCAATATTGGGTTCCATCAATAGCCACAAGCGCAATCACAATTTATAAAGGTAATGAATTTAAAGATTGGAATGGTCATGCATTAATTACTTCTCTTAAAGATAAGTCTTTAAGAAAATTAGAGTTTAATGATTTATCAAACGTAAAAGAGGAAATAATATTTAAAGATAAAATTGGAAGAATCAGAGACATACAAATTCATCCTATAAATGGTAAACTATATTTTTTAAATCAAGATGGATTGTGGTTGATGGAAAATTCTAGTTAGTATCAAAAAGCTCTTTAAATAATTTAAATTCACCAATTTTAAAAATAATTGCATCATCTTTTTTAAATCCAAATTTTTCTGCATTTTGCTTAAACCTTAAAGGGGGCTCTAATATTGGTTCAAGTGATAAGACAAAAGTTCCCCAATGCATTCCAATTACTTTTTTGCTTTTTAAATCTTTAGCAAGTCCAAGGGCTTCTTCAGGGTTAGTGTGGTAAGCAGAAGAATCTTTAATTGAAGCCATAGGATAAAAATTATATGCGCCAATGTTAATAAATGTTAAATCAATTGGACCATACTTATCTCCCAATTCTTTATATATTTTTCCAACACCAGTATCACATGAAAATAATATTTTTTTTCCTTTGTATTCAATCAAATAGCTGCCCCATAAAGTTTTGTTAGTATCCGTTAAACTCCTTTTTGACCAGTGGACTGATGGCAAAAAAGTAATATTTAAATTCTGATTTATTCTTATTTGATCATACCAATCCATTTCATTTACATCTTTAAATCTATTAATTTTAAAATATTTTTTTAGTCCTAAAGGTAACAGGACTTTAGATTCTTTATAAGGAAATCTCATTATTGTTTTCATATCTTGATGATCGTAGTGATTGTGAGTTAGTAAAAAAATATCTGTTCTTGGTATCTCATTAAGTTTTAATGCTGGTTCGGTAAATCTCTTTGGCCCAAAAAATAAAGGTCCTGCATTTTTTGAAAAAACTGGATCTGTTATTATTGTTATTCCCCCTAATTTTAATAAAAATGTTGCATGACCTATCCACGCTACATAATCTTCTTTTTGGAAATTATTTAAATCCAATAAAACTTTTTCTTTTTTAATGATATTACTTTCAGGAAAAGTCATATCTAATTTTTTTTTTTCTTGGTTAAAGACCTTAAACGACCAATTGAAATTCATATCAATCACCTTTGATCCTTCAGGATTACGAAATGTGCCATTTGCTAAATGATGATATTTTTTTTTCATATCCGATTAATAATTTTTTGAAATAATATCTTGAATTGTATTACTTATAACTATTGTTCCAGCTTTGTTAGGATGTATGCCATCCTGTTGATTTAGATTTGGATCAAGAGCAACACCCTCTAGCAAAAATGGAATTAAGGGTAAATTATATTTTTTTGACAATTTAGGATAAATAGCATCAAAATTTGTTTTATACTTAGTTCCATGAGTTGTTGGCGCAACCATCCCAGCTATTATAATTTTTATTTTTTTACTTTTAGCGATTTTAATTATTTCTTCTAAATTTCTCTCGGTTTCGTCTGGTTGAATTCCTCTAAGCATATCATTTGCTCCAAGACCAAGGATGATTAGGTCAATACCGGGTTCTGATAAACTCCATTCTGCTCTATTCAATCCACCAGAAGAAGTACTACCTGACACACTTCCATTTATTACCTTAATATTTAAACCACTCCTAACGAGATTACTTTCTAAAACCAAAGATAAGTGTTGCTCTTTAGGTAGACCATAACCCGCCATTAAACTATCGCCGAATAATATAACCTTTTCTATTGCACTTGCATTTATGTGCACTAGAAAGAATAACAATATTTTTATAAATAAACTTTTATTCATGAACACACTTCTTAAATTAAAAAAAATAAATCTCAAATACCAAACTGGGAAGGACAATATCAATGTTTTAAAAAATATTGATTTAACTATAAAAAAAAAAGAAACTGTATCTGTGGTTGGAGAAAGTGGGTCAGGAAAAACAAGCTTGATTATGCTTATTGGTGGACTAGAACGTCCAACCTCAGGGAAAATTATATTTCAAGACAGGGAAATAACAAATCTTAATGAAGACGAAGTATCTGAAATTAGAAAGCAAAATATAGGAATTATATTTCAATCTTTCTATTTAATTCCAAATTATACAGCTGTTGAAAATGTAGCTTTAACACTTGAACTTAATGAATTTAAAAATCCAGAGAAAGAAGCAAAAAGTTTATTAGATCGATTTGGTCTAAAACATAGATTCAATAATCTTCCAAGTCAATTATCTGGCGGAGAGCAACAACGTGTGGCGATTGCAAGAGCTATTGCAATGAAACCAGATTTGATTTTAGCTGATGAACCAACTGGTAATCTAGATACCGAAAACTCAATAATGATCTCTGAAATTTTATTTAAATACGTCAAAGAAGAAGGGTCTTCTTTAATAATGGTCACACATGATCCAAAATTAGCAGACAAAGCAAAACGAAAAATTAAAATCAAAGATGGAAAAATTAAATAATTCTTCGGAGTTAAGTTTAATATTCAAGTATGCTTTAAAGGATTTAAGCAGAAATTATAAAAAAATTTCAAGCATTATTGTAACGCTGTTTATCAGTCTTTTTATTTTAAGTGCCATCTTTACAATCGAAGATAGTTTAAAAAAAGAGCTTAATGATAATGCAAAAGTTCTTTTGGGTGGAGATCTCGAAATCGATTATAACCGTAATCAGGGGGATCTTAATTTAGTCAATAAAGTAAAGGAATTTTCAACTGTTTCACAAATGATAGAGTTCAGTACAATGCTTTCTACGACAGGCAGAGAAAAAAATAAATCATTATTTACAAGGATTAAAACAGTTGATGAAAAATATCCACTTTACGGTGAAGTTGTTTATGAGCCAGAAGATGCTTATGAAAGAATGCAAAAGGAACCAAAGACAATTTTGATTAATGAAAGTTTATCAAAAACTTTAAAGATAAAAATAAATGACAAAGTTAAGGTACAAGATCAAAGTTTCATAGTTGTTGGAATTATAAAATCTGTACCTGATGTCAGTGGGTTTGTAGCTTTTGGAGATTGGGCATTAGCAGGAAAACAAACTTTGGAGATACTAAAACTAAATGGAATAGGTAGTTTTTTAAATTATGAATATAAAGTAAAATTTAATCCAAGTGATGATCCAGAAAAAATAGAAAGTAAGATCAAAGATATTTTTAAAGATGACCAAAAAGTAAAACTTAGATTTCCGGAAAATTCAGCAAGTGGCTTAAAAAGGATAATTAATAATTTTTCCCAATTTCTCTCTTTAGTTTCAATTAGTGCAATGTTAATTGCTGGAATAGGTATCGCTAATACATTGTTGTCATTTATAAACCAGAACAATATGTCTATAGCTGTAAGAAAAGCTGTAGGATTTTATTCAGGGAATATAAAAACACTTTATTATCTTCAATTATTTATATTATTATTTATTATTACTGTAATTTCTTATGGCTCAAGTTTTTTAATTGTACCAATTGCAGACAAATATTTATCTGATGGGTTGGGATTAAATGTTTATCCAAAATTCTCTTTAATTAATTTTATAAAAATATTTATTGTAGGTTTGTTAGTTCTTATAATTTTTTCAATACCAACAATAAGTTCAATTGATCAAGTTAAAGCATCAAACCTATTTAGAAATGTATTCCAAAACCTACAATTTTATTACTCAAAAAAGTCAGTTATTTTAAGTTTTATCTTGTTATCATTTTTAGTTTTATTGTTTACGCTGGGATCTGAAAGACCTTCTTATAGCTTGGGTTATTTTCTGGCTTTTTTTATATGTCTAATTGTATTTTTTTTACTTTCAAAGATTATAATTTATTTACTAAAAAAGTTTAATTTTATTTCAAATATCTCTTTAAAAGTATCGATTAAAAATATAACTCAAACAAAAAGTATCACTCCTATCACAATCATGTCTTTAGGCTTAGGTGTAACTTTATTATTAACTTTAGCTTTGGTTGGAACAAATTTTAAGAGAGAAATTGCAAGATCTATTCCAGATATTGCACCTGATTATTTTTTTGTTGGAATTCAAAAGGGTGAAAAGAAAAAATTTGAACAAGGTGTTTACAAAATGGACCCTGATGCGGACATTGAAATAGTACCTATGGTTTCTTCCGGAATAGTAAAAATTAATGGTGTGAATCCAAATAGCTATATTAAACCAGATAATGATAGTTATTGGGTAATTGGAAGTGAAAGAAGATCTTCTTGGGTTGAAAATATTCCTAAAGATAACCCAATTTTGAAAGGAGAATGGTGGGATTTATCTAAACCTAACCAACTTCAGATATCACTTGATGCAAAAGTGGCTAAAGATTTTAATATTGAGTTGGGAGATATTTTTACTTTAAACATTTATGGTCGAGAAATTGATGGAGAAATAGTTAATTTTAGAGAAGTTGATTATCGTGATCTAAGTATTAATTTTGCCATGTTATTTAATCCACAATTTGCAAAAAAAATTCCTCATGAATATTTGGCAACTGCTAAATTTAAAAATCCAGATAATTTTGATGAAACCAAAATGTTAGAAGTATTACCGAGTTTGTCTATGATAAAAATTGCTGATTACTTAAATAAAGTAACATCAGTTTTAAATAAAGTCTTCATAGCTGTAACCCTAATTTCTGGTGTAACAATTGTCATTGGATTGATTGTTATCTCAAGTGCTATAATGGTCCAAGGAAAAGTAAAAGAGTACCAAAATCTTGTATTTAAAATTTTAGGTTTTTCAAAAAAAGAAATTATATTTTCATCTTTGATAGAATTTATAATTATTTTTATGTCGGTAATATTAATTGCAATTTTTTTTGCAGTAATTGGATCAAAGTTTATTATGGAGAATATTTTTGAATTAGTTTGGCAATTTGATTTTAAAGTTTTAATTTACCTTGGCGCCTCTATAGGAACTGTGACCTTGATTTTAATTATGCTAACTAATCTTAAATACTTAAGTCCTAAAGTTTATCCTTTAATTAGAAATCAGTAATAAATTTTATTTATTTGCTCTCTTAAAACACTCAATTGTATTTTTAAGTAAACATGCAATAGTCATGGGTCCGACTCCACCTGGAACTGGAGTTAAAGCTTTTGCAACTTTTGATACTTCATCAAATGCCACATCGCCAACTAGGCCGTTTTCAGTTTTATTAATACCAACGTCAATCACAATTGCATCTTTTTTTACCCAATCACCTTTTACAAGCTCGGGGATCCCAACAGCAGCGACTATAATGTCTCCTTTTAAACATTCTCCTTTAAGATCATTTGTTTTTGAATGAGTAATTGTAACTGTACAATTTTCTTTCAACAACAACTGTGTCATTGGCTTACCATTTAAATTTGATCTTCCAACAATTACAGCCTTTTTTCCATTAAGGTTTGGTTCAATTTTTTTTATTAATAAATAACAACCTAAAGGAGTGCACGGAATAGAACTTTCATAACCTGACGACAGATTACCAACATTCATGGGATGAAATCCATCTACATCCTTCTCTGGCATAATTGCCTCTATAACTTTTTGTTTATCAATATGTTTAGGAAGTGGGAGCTGAACTAAAATTCCTGAAACAGAATCGTCATTATTAAGTTCATCGATTTTTTTTAAAACTTCACTTTCTTCAACATTGTCAGGGTATCTAATCACCTCTGATTTAAGGCCCACTTCATTGGCAGATTTCTCTTTATTTCTAACATAAATTTGACTAGGTGCTAAATCACCAATCAATATGACTGTTAAACCTGGTACTTTATTATGCTTATCTTTTAAAGATAAGACTTCTTTCTTGAGCTCTTCTCTTAAATCAGCAGCAGCTTTTTTTCCATCAATTAAAATCATTTATTAAAATATTAGTGGTGCAATGTAGAGTTTCATACACATTTCTATGAACCATATCAACAAAAGAAGTACGATAGGAGAAATATCAAAAGCACCAAGGTTAGGTAAAAATCTTCTTATTCTCATTAAAATCGGTTCTGTCATTTTATAAGTGAAATCTAATATTAAATATACAAACCGATTGCTTGTATTTAGTACATTAAAAGCAACCAACCAACTTATAACTACATTGGCAATTACAACATATGAATAAAGTTTTAAAATTTGAAGAGCTAAATAAAATATAGCAATCATTTTTTTTCAACATAAATAGACTGACTTGGGAATGCAAATGCAGCTCCCTTACCTTCAACAATTTTTTTTATTTCAAGTGCCAAATTTTCTTTTACTTGTAAATAATTAGTCCAACTATTTGTTTTTGTAAAACATCTTACATACATATCAATTGAGCTATCTGAAAACTTATCTATTCTTACGGCGACTCCTACAGATTGATCATAATCATCACCTTTATTTATGTGATCTTCAATCTCATCTCTTATGGTTTTTAATTGATCAATTGTAGTGTCATATTGAAGAGTTATTATCCAACTAATAGCCCAGTTGGTCTTCCTTGTGTTATTAATCACTGCATTTTCTGCAAATTGAAAATTGGGAATAATTGCCAGTGACTTATCAAATTTTCTTATAACGGTTGATCTAAATCCAATATTCTCAACAACTCCTTCAATAACTCCCTCAACTTTAATCCAATCACCAATTCTAAATCTTTTTTCAACTAATACTAAAATTCCAGATATTAAATTTTTGAATAAATCCTGAGCGCCTAACGCTACTGCTACTCCAAATAAACCTAACCCGGCAATTATTGGCCCAATTTTAATTCCCCATAACTCAAGAACAGCAGCTGCACCTAAAATAAAAATTAAAATTTTGAGAGATTTTATAATCCAGCCTATTAATTCTTTTGTTAAGACTTTATCTAATCCACTTAAAATATATGATATTGGCTCAATTATCTGATGTATAATCCAAAATATTAAAATTGTTATTAAAGTTCTGTTAACGTTATCTATGAAACCTCTAGTCTCATTATCGAATGACATATAGTAACTGGCAAAAAAGACACCGAGAACAATTGGAAGAAACCTAGCAGGACCTTCCATGGATTTTACAAACGTGTCATCTAATTTATTAGTTGTTCTTTTTGAAATTAATTCTAATTTTTTTATTACAAGTTTGCTAATTAGACCTCTAAATATTAAAAATAATACGAATATTCCAAGACCTACTATTATCTGAAAGAAATCTACCCCAAGAATTCCCTGCTTCCATACAGATAAAAATAACTCATTTAGTTTATTTAAAACGTCCATTTTTAAATTTTATATAGCAAAAACTCTTCTTCACCAGGGTTAAAAAGAAAAATTTTTTTCCATTTTATGTCATTCAATGCTGAAGATGCTTTTTCACCCATACACATTAGGTTAGTTTCCATCCAAATATTATCTAAATTATATTTTTTTATTAACGTAAAAAATGTCTTCGCACTATTTTCAGAATATATGTAAACAATTTCGGGCACAGAAGATTTGATATCTCTTAAAAAGTCATCACTTAAATTTTCATTTGGTATTGTTGTATAATTTATAATTCTCTTGATAACATAATTTTCTGAAATTAAATCTTTATCAAGATTATAGGAAACAATTTCCCCACTAATGTAGGCCATTGGCCCAATCTTTGGGTCAAAATTTTGTAAAATTAATTCTTTTAAATTATTCACGTTACCGTCAGCACAGAAAATATTTTGAAAGCCTACTTCTTTTGCCTTTCTTTCTGTTGCAAGACCAACGCAAAAACAAATTATTTTTTTATCTATTTTTGAAATATTTAAATTTTTTAAAGAATTAGCACTAGTGAAAATGACACCTTTGAAATGGCTAAAATCTATTTCTTGTGTTTCTATTTTTTTTATTTGTAACAAGGGTAAATGCGAAACTTTGTGTTTCATCGAAGTAAATTTTAAAATTAATTCTTTACTATCATCTAATGGTCTGGTTAATAAAATATGCATTTTAATTTTTATAAGAACCTTTTGATTGTAATTTAAGCTCTTCTCCCACCATTCTACTAGTGGACTCTATATTATCTTTTTGAAGACTTTTTTTTATAAAATATCTTTGTTTTCCGTCTACAGAAAATAATTCGGTTAATAAATCTACTTTTTTACCATCTGATTTTGCAAATACGCCAACTGCAGTATCGCAATCTCCTTCAAGAACTTTTAAGACCTCTCTTTCCGCTTTTGCGACAGTTCTTGTTTCTTCATGATTAATGTTTTCAAGTAATTTTTTAATTTCATTATCGTCTTCTCTGCATTGAATTGCTATAATCCCTTGGCCTGCACAAGGTATAAGTTCATCAACACTGAATTCTTGTGAAATTTTATGTTGTAAATTTAAAGCATCTAGTCCTGCCTTTGAGAGAATTATGGCATCATATTCTCCTTTTTCTAACTTTTGAACTCTAGTATCAACATTTCCTCTGATAAGTTTATATTTTAAGTTAGGTCTTTTTTTCTTAAGTTGATATTCTCGTCTATATGATGATGTGCCAATAATTGAGTTTGGCTCTAAATCTTCAAATTTTATATTATTTTTACTTATTAAAATTTCATTAGGAGAATTTCTTTTTAAAAAATTATTAGTTATAAGATTTTTTGTTTCTTCAGTAGGCATATCTTTGAAGGCATGTACTGCAATATCTATATTTTTATTTAATAAATCTTTTTCAATTTGTTTTGAAAATAATCCTTTGCCTCCTATTTCAGATAATCTCTCGTCTTGCTTTTGATCTCCTGTTGTTACAATTTTTTTTAATTCAATCTTTTTAGAATAATGTTTTTTTAGTTCTTTTTTTACATTTTCTGCGTAAATCATTGCTAACTTACTTCCACGTGTCCCAATTATAAGATTAGCTCTTTTCATAAAAGTTATTTTTATTACATTCTTATAGATTAATTGTATTAATTATAAAAAATAATTTATGAATAAAAACCCAATAATATTAGGAATTGAGACAAGTTGTGATGAAACATCGGTTTCAATTATTCAAGATAACGAAAGTGGTATACCAGAAATTTTATCAAATATAGTTTCAAGCCAATTTGACATTCATAAAGAATTTGGGGGAGTTGTTCCAGAATTAGCAGCAAGGTCACATGTTGAAAAAATTAATTTAATTGCAAAAAAGGCTTTAGAGGAAAGTGGTATAAGCCTTAATGAAGTATCCGCTGTTGCAGCAACATCTGGACCTGGATTAATAATATGTCTTAGTGTTGGTTTAAATTTTGCAAAATCGCTTGCATCATCTTTAAATGTTCCATTTATTGGTGTTAATCATCTAGAGGGTCATGCTTTAAGCCCAAAACTTCAACAAAATTTAGAATACCCTTATCTGCTTCTTTTAATTTCAGGCGGTCATAGCCAATATCTAATTGTAAATGGATTAGGAAAATATAGAAGATTAGGAACAACAATTGATGATGCCCTTGGAGAGGCATATGATAAGACTGCTAAAATTTTAGGAATAGAATTTCCTGGTGGTCCTAAACTTGAAAAATTTGCCGAGAAGGGAGATCCATATAAATTTAAGCTACCTAAACCAATTATAAATAAAGGTGGTTGCAATCTATCATTCGCTGGGTTGAAAACTGCTATTTTGAAAATTTCGAAAGAAATAAATACGGAAAAAGAGAAGTTTGATTTAGCTGCATCTTTTCAAAAAACAATAGAAGAAATACTGTATGTGAAAACAAAAAAAGCCTTTGAAGAATTTAAAAAAATAAATGAAGGGGTAAAATATAATTTTGTAATTGCTGGAGGTGTTGCAGCTAATAGAGGAATTAGAAATAAATTAAATGAAGTAAGTGAGAAAAATAATTTTAGAGCAATTTATCCCGATATTAAACTGTGTGGAGATAATGCAGCTATGATAGCAATGGTGGGGCTAGAAAGGTTTAAAAAAAATCAATTTAATAAATTAGATTTACAAGCAGATCCAAGAATGCCACTGGATATAAATGCGAAATTTTTGAAAGGTGCTGGAGTAAAACTATAAATCAATTAAATTAATTAATCTCAATAGTTTCTGGTTTATTATTATTAATGTATTTTTCGTAGACATTAAAATATGCTTTCTCTAAATTTTTTGTAAACAGTTTGGTATTTAATAAGGGCTTGGTTTTAATATTATTTTTTAATTCTTTTTTTATCTTATCAAAATAATCATTTTTAGTTGCAATTTTTATAGCTAATTCTTCATATTCTTCTTTAGTATCTGTGATAAGTTTATCTAAACCAACAGATGATAATAAGCTTGAAGTTACACGACTTGCAAAAGAATTTCCCCTAAGTGTAATGATAGGAAGACACGATCTAAGAGAATCGCTTGCTGTTGTATGTGCATTGCAAGGGTACGTGTCTAAAAATAAGTCTGCCAGTTTTAATCTGGCAAGATGTTCAGAATGCGTCATTCTATTGGTGAATAATAAACGATCTTGATCAATTCCTTTTAAAACCAATGTTTTTTTTAGATTATTTTTTACAATATCATTATCAACTAATAGCCATAAGACACTGTTTGGAACTTTATCTAAAATTTTAATCCAACTATGAAACATTTCAGGAAGAATTTTATATGTGTTATTAAAACAACAATAAACAAAACTATTTTCAGGTAATCCAAATTCTTTTCTTGAAAATTTTTTTTCTGAGATGTTTATAGTAGAATCATTAACTTGATATGTATTAGGCAGGTATATAATTTTTTCTGAATAATGTTTTTTATTTTGATCTGGAATTATCATCCTATCCGCAATTAAATAATCAATACAACCAGATCCAGTTGTACCAGGGAAACCTAAGTAACTAATTTGTATTGGAGCGCATCTCTCAATAAAAAGTTCAAATCTATTATCTTTAGTAAAACCTTTTAAATCTATAGCAATATCTATATTTGCTTCTCTTGATATTTTAACAATTTCTTGGGTTGTTTTTTCTTTTACGTCAATAAACTTGTCAAAAGATTTTATTACTCTTTTTCTTATTTTCGAATTATCATCTGGACCAAAAGAAAATGCATAAATCTCAAATTTTGATTTATCATGAAGTTCAAACATATTGGCCATTAAATACATAGTAGCATGATTATGAAAATCGGAAGAATAATAGGCTACTCGAATTTTTTTATTTCGAACTTTATTTTTTTTAAAAAATTTTGATATTTGAAATTCACTTTCAATGTAAGTATTTGATGCTTTCATTTGTAAGTATGGGGAATCATATATTAAGAGTGTTGAGAACGGTGTGGAAGATTTTTTTCCATCTAAAATTTCTCTTTCTAAATTTTTTTTTTTATCATCAAAATTCGTCCAATCACACAATCCACATCTAGATTGAAATATAGTACCTAACAAAAATTTAATATTCGGTTGAATTCTTAAGGCTTTTTCATGATTATAAATTGACTTATCTAATGTCTTTAAATCCATATATATATTTCCTAAATTTTTATAGGCTTCTGAAAAATTTTCATTAAGGCTTATAGCTTTTTTATAATTAGTTATAGAAAGTTCTGTAAGATTAATTTTTTGTAACGCTTTAGCTTTATTATAATAAGTTAAGGCGAAATCAGAATTTATCTTTAAAGCAAAATCATAATTCTCTATTGCATCATTATATTTTTTTAATTCATAATAAACATTACCTAAATTGTTATATTCGTTGAAATGCACTGGTTTGATAAGGATAGCTTTTTTAAAAATTATTGAAGCGTTTTCATAATCTTTCAGTTTTGCATAGAGACTACCAAGATTATTGTAAGCCTCTTTATAGTCTTTTTTTATC
Organism: uncultured Pelagibacteraceae bacterium; assembly: GCA_902543575.1. GTDB lineage: Bacteria > Pseudomonadota > Alphaproteobacteria > Pelagibacterales > Pelagibacteraceae > Pelagibacter. Next base: position 59,297 of record CACBYV010000003.1, read on the forward strand.
TCTATAGCCTTATTAAAATTAGTTATTGCATTAGGATAATCTTTTAAATCACTGAATGCATTACCTTTACCAAAATAAGCCTGAAAAAAATTCGGGTTAAGTTTTGTAGCTTCGTCCCAAAATTTTATAGCCTCTTTTAATTTTTTTTCCTGCAATAAAGCTATCGCTAAATTATTGTATAAATCAGCCCTATTTGGATTAATTTTACAGGCCTTTTTAAATAGCTCTATAGATTTACTAAAACGTTTATTTTGAAAACTTATTGCTGCAAGTAAATTTATTGCATCAAAATTATTTGAATCCTTATCTAAAATAATCTTACAAATTTTTTCTGCTTTGATAAATTTTTTATTTTGGTAATAATCAATTGCACTTTTTAATAAATTATTCATAAATTATTTGATTTAAAATTAATAATACTAATAATTACTAAAAAGTTAATAATATTAAAATTATACTCAATTATGCAATATTGGCTTCTTAAATCAGAACCAAACGTTTGGTCAATTAATCATCAAATTCGTGCAGGAGTTAAAGGTGCAAATTGGGATGGAGTAAGAAATTATCAAGCAGCAAACAATTTGAAAAAAATGGAAAAGGGTGATCTTTGTTTTTTTTACCATTCAAATATTGGCAAAGAAATCGTTGGAATTGTTGAAGTAATTAAAACAGCATTTATTGACCCAACAGATAAGGAAAAGCGATTTGTAGCAGTAAAAGTTAGATATAAAAGTAAACTCAAAACACCAGTTTCTCTTGAAAACATTAAAAAAAATAAAGATTTAAAAGATATTGCACTAATAAAACAAAGTAGACTGTCTGTTATGCCAATTGAAACTAAATGCTGGAAAATTATTTTGAAGATGAGTAGTATCTAAAAAATTTATAACACATGCCCAAAAAAAAAGCTAAAAAAAAAAAGAAAAAAATAATCTCTAAAAAGAAATCTAAGATAAAATCTATAGCTCCAAAACAAGACAAAGAGCTTATATATAAAACAAAGAAAGACTGGATTAGCAAAGCTCTAGTAAATAAATCTCAGTACGAAAAAAAATATAAAGCTTCAATAAAAGATAACGATGGATTTTGGAAAAAAGAAGGAAAAAGAATTAATTGGATAAAGCCGTATACAAAAATTAAAGATGTCAAATATAGTAAATCAGAAGTTAAGATAAAATGGTTTTATGACGGTACTCTTAATGCATCAGCAAATTGTATTGATAGACACTTAAAAAAAAATAAAGATAAAACTGCAATTATATGGGTTGGTGATGATCCAAAAGTTCAAAAGAAAATTTCTTATAAAGAATTACACAAAGAAGTTTCTAAAGCTGCAAATGGTCTTAAAGAATTAGGAGTTAAAAAAGGTGACAGAGTAACAATTTATTTAACTATGATACCAGAACTTGCGTATACTATGTTGGCTTGCGCAAGAATAGGAGCAGTGCATTCAATAATTTTTGGAGGATTTTCTCCAGATAGTATTTCTGGAAGAATAAACGATTGTGAATCTGATTATCTAATTACCGCAGATGAAGGGGTAAGAGGTGGAAAAATAATACCTTTAAAATCAATTGCTGATGAAGCTTTGGTAAACTGTCCAAATGTAAAAAAATGTGTAGTGGTCAAAAGAACAGGTAATAGAATTAATTGGGATGAACGAAGAGATGTTTGGTACCATGAGTTAACAAAAAAAGTTTCAAATAAATGTGAACCTGAAGAAATGGATGCAGAAGATCCTTTATTTATTTTATATACTTCAGGATCTACAGGAAAACCAAAAGGGGTAATGCATACAACCGGTGGATATATGGTTTACGCATCAATGACCCATCAATATATTTTTAATTACAAACCTAAAGATATTTATTGGTGTACAGCTGATATTGGTTGGGTAACTGGTCATAGCTATATTATTTATGGACCATTATCAAATGGAGCAACAACAATAATGTTTGAGGGAATTCCAACTTATCCTGATAGTTCAAGATGGTGGCAGATTGTTGATAAATATAAAGTGAATATTTTTTACACAGCTCCAACAGCAATAAGAGCTTTAATGAGAGAAGGTGATAAGCCTGTTAAAAAAACATCAAGAAAATCACTGAAATTATTAGGAACCGTGGGTGAACCAATCAATCCAGAAGCTTGGGAATGGTATTATAAAACTGTTGGAGATTCTAATTGTCCGATTGTTGATACTTGGTGGCAAACGGAAACGGGTGGAATATTAATCAGTCCTCAAACAGGTGCTATAAATTTAAAACCAGGTTCAGCAACAAAACCATTTTACGGAATAAGACCTGTAATAGTAAATAAAGAAGGAAAAGTTTTAAAAGGAGAAGCTGAGGGTCGATTATGTATTGCACAATCTTGGCCTGGTCAAATGCGGACGGTTTATGGTGATCATCAAAGATTTATTGATACTTATTTTTCTCAATTTGATGGAAAATATTTTACAGGAGATGGATGTAGAAGAGATAAAGATGGATACTACTGGATAACAGGAAGAGTTGATGATGTGATAATAGTATCAGGACATAATTTAGGAACTGCAGAGATAGAAAGTGCTTTTGTAGCTCATCCAAAAGTTGCTGAGGCTGCTGTTGTTGGATACCCTCATGATATTAAAGGTAATGGTTTGTATTGTTATGTAACTTTAAATATGGGAGAAAAATCGACTTTAGATTTAGAGAGAGATTTAAAGCTTTGGGTTAGAAAACAAATAGGCCCAATAGCTACACCAGATTTAATACAATTTTCACCTGGGCTTCCAAAGACTAGATCGGGTAAAATTATGAGAAGAATTCTTCGAAAAATTGCAGCAAATGAACATGATCAATTAGGTGACACGACCACCTTGGCAGATCCAAGTGTAGTAAAAAGTTTAGTTGAAAATAGAAAAAATACTTAAAAATTTATTAATTCAATAAATTCCTTTTTAACATTATCCCATTTCAAGATCATAGAGTTCAAAACTATTTTTTTGTCTAAAGATTTTAGTTCTTCAGCTATAGGTGACCATTCATATAAAGACAAAGCACTAGTATTAAAGGGTAATGACTCATGATATTCATTCCAATTAATTTTTTCATATCTCTCAAGAAATTTTTTTTTTGCATTTTCATATATTTCATTTGGCATTTCATTTTTTTGAAGTTCATTATCCAAAATTTGAAAATAGATTTCATTTGCTTTTTCGATGTCATGTTGATTTCTGATATTTTTTAAAAAAGAGATGGTATAAAAAGTTAAATCTTGTAAAGCAGTTGAGTAAATATTCCATTTAGCTTTGTTAATTGAACCTAAAAATATCTCATCCTCAAACATCAATACATATTTTGCTCCCATTCTTGTTTTAAGATATCCATATAAAGTTACTTGGCTTACCCATGCAGATTTTTTTTGAATAAATTCTTTTAAATCAGAATAATTTTCGATTTTTTTTGTTTTTTTGAAATATTTTAAGAATGGAATGAAATATTCCTTTAAATACTCAAATTTCAAATCTTTGAGCTTTAATTTGTATTTAATGCCCATTTAGGTCTAATATTACCACTTTTACTATAAATATATGCCATTTTTTACTCTTTAATTATTACTTTAAATGAGTATGAATTATATCTTTAACCTATAGGGAGGATTAAAATAATGTCAAACAAAGAAAAGCACTGGGAAAAAACCAAAGGATTAATGATAATTACATTAATTATTTGGTTTGTTTTCGGTTATCTGATCTTCATGTTTGGTTCTGACCTAAACACTTCAAGTTTTATGGGATATCCATTAGCGTATTACATGTGTGCGCAAGGTTCCATCATTGCATTTGTGGTCCTAATTTTTTGGTTTGCAAATAGACAGGAAAAAATCGATGAAGAGTTTGGTTTTACCGAAAAGGAGGATGATTAATGTTTAAAGGCAATTTTATTGACAACCTACCAAAAATTTACGGAACATATACTGGGGGCTTCATTGTATTCATCATATTGATGGCAATAGCAGAGCAAGCAGGTATGACCGCAAAAACAATTGGTATTTTGTTTGTCGCCTTTACAGTATGTATATATGCCTTGATTGGGTATTTATCTAGAACTGTTCAGGTCGATGCTTATTATGTTGCTGGAAGACAGGTGCCAACAGTATTTAACGGAATGGCAACTGCAGCTGACTGGATGTCAGGTGCATCATTCGTTGCAATGGCTGGTGGTATTTACTTTGGTGGTTATACTTATATGGCTTTCTTAGTCGGATGGACTGGGGGATACGTTTTAGTATCATCACTTTTAGCACCATACTTAAGAAAATTTGGATGTTATACTGTGCCAGATTTCATTGGAACAAGATACGGCGGAAACTTCGCAAGGTTCTGTGCCGTAGTTGTTTTAACATTGGCATCTTTCACATATGTAACAGCTCAAATTAACGCAACAGGAACAATTGCATCTAGAGCACTAAGTATTCCATTTGAATTAGGAGTTTGGGTTGGACTAGTAAGTATTTTACTTTGTTCAATGCTAGGCGGAATGAGAGCGGTAACTTGGACACAGGTTGCTCAATACATAGTATTGATTATTGCTTATCTAATTCCAGTATTCTGGATTAGTAACAAATCAGGATTTGGTTTCTTTCCACACTTCATGTTAGGTGAGGAAGTAGCTAGATTAGGTGCACTTGAATCGCAATTTGGATTAGTTAAAAATGCTGCTGCAGACATTAAAGCTGCAGGTGTACCAGGTGGTCTAAAATCTATCGCTGTATCACACGCAGGTGTGCCAGAAGGTGGAATGGCTGCATGGAAATTTATTTCATTAGCACTATGTATGATGGTAGGAACAGCTTCTTTACCTCACATTTTAATGAGATACTTCACTACTCCAAGTGTTAAAGCTGCAAGAAAATCAGTGGCATGGTCACTATTCTTTATTGCATTGCTTTATACTTCAGCGCCAATGCTTGCAACATTATCCAAAATCTCACTAATAGATCCAAACTTACCAACAGGTATTATTGGAAAACCAATTGCTGAAATTATGCAAATTGAGTGGGTAAATGCTTGGATTAATGTAAAACAAGCCTTCATAGCAGACTTTAACGGAGATGGTATTCTTCAGTTAAATGAATGGTTTATGAGAGGTGACGTAGTTGTACTAGCAACTCCAGAAGTTGCTGGATTACCATACGTAATCTCTGGACTAGTTGCTGCAGGAGGAATGGCTGCTGCGATGTCAACAGCTGATGGTCTAATTCTTGCTATCGCAAACGCTTTATCACATGATATCTATTACAAAATCATTGATCCAAAAGCGGATGTAAGAAAAAGATTATTAGTTGCTAGAGCACTTTTAATAGTTATTGGTGCCGCTGGAGCATACATTGCATCGATGAGGATTACTAGTATCCTTGGTGCAGTTGCTTGGGCATTTGACTTTGCAATGTCAGGATTGTTCTTCCCATTAATACTTGGTGTATGGTGGAAAAGAGCAACGAGACAAGGAGCAATAGCAGGTATGATAGCAGGTCTTGCATCAGGAACAGCTTATCTAATTTATGTGTATCCTAAGTTTATGGGTAATGCACCTTGGTTAGGTATTGACCATTTACGTTTCGGTATAATCGGAGCATCGGTCTGTTTAGTTGTAATGGTTGTAGTAAGTTTAATGACTGAAGAACCAGATAAAGCTACACAGCAAATGGTAGACGAAGTTCGTGTTCCATCAGGTAAGACAATACTTGGTAAGCAACACTAAATTAAACTTTTTGGGGGCGATATTCGCCCCCATTATTTCAAATAAATGCCATTATATATTTTAGTAATAGACTACGTTTTGGGTATCATCATGTGGACATTAATTGGAAGATCTGCCATGAATATTTTTCAAAAAGAAGATTCTGAATTTTTTTTTATGAAAGTATTTGTTAAATACACAAATCCAATTATTAAAATTTTTAAATTCATAACTCCCAGTTTCATTATAGGTCCATTAGTTCCACTTTATGTTGCGTGGTTTTTTTACATGTTTCGATTTTATTTAATGCCATATTTAATGGGCTATTCTGTAATGGGAATGTTATCGTTTCCATTAGAAAGCGAAATAGCTGCAGAAATTTACAAAATATTTGGTAAATAATAATTCAAATATATTCAAAAATTGATAGTACTAGTTTTTATTTATTAATGAAAAATATACAAATTTCGCCTTCAATACTCTCAGCAGATTTTAGCCAATTGGGTAAGGAGATTAAAAGATTAGAGGAAAGTGGTGCTGACTTAATTCATGTCGATGTAATGGATGGACACTTTGTTCCCAACATTACAATTGGTCCTCCAGTGATAAAAACACTTAGAAATTATACAAATTTACCTTTTGATGTCCATTTAATGATCTCACCAGTTCATAAATATATAAAAAATTTTGCTGAAGCAGGATCTGATATAATAACAATTCACCCTGAAGCAACAGATAATTTAATTGAGTCAATTCAACTAATAAAACAACTAAAGAAAAAAGTAGGAATATCTTTAAATCCAAATACAGAAATAGATGTTATAGAAAAAATTTTAAAAGAAATTGATTTAGTATTGATTATGAGTGTATACCCAGGCTTTGGTGGTCAAAAATTTATTCCAGCGGTTATTGAAAAAATTAAAAGACTTTATCAAATAAAAAAAGATAATAACTTAAAATTTGATATTGAAGTTGATGGTGGAATAAATTTCTCTAATTCAAAAGAGGTTATATTAGCAGGAGCAAACATATTGGTTTCTGGAACAACAATATTCAAAGAAAACAACGGTGATATAAAAAAAAATATAGAAACTCTAAAATCAATGTAAGATGTATTTAAAAAATTCTTTAATTTTAATAAATGAATTTTTATACTCATCTAGAAATCAAATAAGAAATTTATACTTAAAATCAAGTTTTTATAATAATAAAATTTCAAAAATTATAATAAGCAATATAACTTATAAACCAAGTCTAAGCATTCTAAGTTGTTTAGTTAAATATGATAAAAAAAGAATTAAAATTGAAGAATTAGATAAAGATAATATTTGGGAGAATAAATTATTAAGTGGAAATAATCTAAATAAACTTAATAATTTTTATTGGTTGTTTAGTATTGATTTGAAATCTTCACCAAGTATCACTCAGTCAATAATTATTAAATGGATTGAAAAAAATCAAAATTATAATTCATTAACATGGCAGATAGATATTTTATCAAAGAGGATAATATCTTGGGTAGCAAACTCTAAATTAACATACGATCAAAGTGATGCTAAATATAAAAATAAATTCAATTTATCTATAAACAAACAAATTAATCATTTGATAAATGAAATAAGTAAATCTCAATCTGTTGATGATAAATTATTAGGCTGTACAGCAGTAATAATTACAGGATTATCATATGAAAATGAAAAATTTTTAAATTATGGATTAGAATTGCTAAGAAAAATTATTATTAATTCTTTTGACGATGAGTATTTTCCAAAAACAAGAAGTATTAGACAATTAAATTTTTATTTAAAATATTTTGTTCTTGTTAGAGAATTATTAAAAGAGTCTTTTAATGATATACCTGAGTACCTTGATGAAATAATTTTCTACCTAGGAAAATCTTATTCTGTTTTTTCTAAAATTGAACAAAGTTTACTATTCAATGGTAATCATCAAAATGATTTAAAAGAATTTAATAAATATCTTTCACTTTATAAATATAAGTTCGAAAATTCAAATAATGAGGTAGGGGGATATGCTATTTTGAAAAACAAAAATTGCATTCTTGCAATGGATGTTGGAAATTCACCCCAAAGATCATTTTCATATAGCTATCAAAGTGGAGCACTTTCATTTGAATTCATTCATAAAGACAAAAAACTTATTACGAATTCTGGTTACTTTCAAGATCATAAAAACAAATTAAATCTAATATCAAAATCTACTGCCGCTCATTCAGTACTTATAATTGATAATCATTCAAGTTGTTCATTTAGAAACAACGGAAATTATAAAACATTAGAAAATGGTTTGAAAATTAGTGATAAAAATATTGTTAATGAAAAAAACTATTGGTTAATCAAAGCATCTCATAATGGTTTTTTAAAAAAATTTGGAGTTTTATATGAAAGATCTTTAGAATATTTCGTTGAAAAAAATAAATTGATAGGAACTGATAAAATAATTTCAAAAAACAAGTTGGAACCAAAAAAATTTGATATCAGATTTCATATGGAACCAGGTATTAAATTAACAAAAACCCTAGATAACAAAACTATACTAATTGAAATTGAGAATTCTGGATGGAAATTTTCAACTAACTGCGAGATTATAAATATTGAATCGGGTATATATTTCGGTAATAAAAATATAACTAGTGAAAACCAAAACATATGTTTATCAGGAAAAATAAAGGATATAACTCAGGAAATTAAATGGGTGTTCGAAAAAATACAATAAAAATCAAGACTGCTTTAATTTCATTGTCAGATAAATCCAGTTTATGGCCATTATTAAATTTACTAAAAAAATATAAAATTAAAATAATAAGCTCAGGTGGCACATACAAAAAAATTAAAAGCATGGGTTTTAAAAGCTTAGAGGTATCTAAATTTACAAATTCAAAAGAGCTGCTAGATGGAAGAGTAAAAACATTACATCCAAAAATTCATTCTGGAATTTTAAATATTAGGCAGAATAAAAAACATCAAAAAGAAATGAAAATTAACAAATATGAAAATATAGATTTGGTTGTTATAAATTTTTATCCGTTTGAAAAAGTTTTGTTAGGTAATTCTGGCCACAAAAATATTATTGAAAATATAGATATTGGAGGACCAACAATGGTTAGATCAGCCGCAAAAAATTATAATGATGTTGTAATACTAAGTAATCCAAAACAATATAAAGAATTAACGAATGAATTATATAAAAATAAAGGGTCAACTAGTTTAAAATTTAGGGAAAAATTGGCAGAAGAAGCATTTATGGAAACTGCATATTATGAGTCAAAAATTTTTAATTATTTTAATCAGAAGTCTGAAAATCTTTTTCCAATTAAGAAAATTTTTTCTGGTAATTTAGTTGAGGAGACAAGGTATGGGGAAAATCCTCATCAAAAAGCAGCAATATATTCGCAAAATAACAGACAGGAAATTATTCAAATTAGTGGAAAACAACTAAGTTACAACAATTATAACGATCTTTATTCGGCTCTAAGTATATCGAAAAGTTTACCAAAAAATAAAGGTGTAGCAATAATTAAACATGCTAATCCCTGTGGAGTTTCCATTAACCCAAATAAAATCAAATGTTTTAAAGAGGCTTTAGAGAGTGACCCAATAAGTGCCTATGGTGGTATTGTATCATGTAATTTTAAATTAAATATTAGTTTGGCTAAAGAAATAAATAAAATATTTTTTGAGGTAATAGTTGCAAATGGATTTGATGAAAAATCAGTTAAGCTTTTAAAAAAGAAAAAAAACCTAAGGTTAATTGATTCTAGTAAAGTTGAAAAAAATTTTAAATTTAACTTTTTAAATAAATTTAATTCGATTTTAGTTCAAGATCCAGATACTCGGCGTTTTTCCGAGAAAGATTTTAGGGTCGTATCAAAATTAAAACCTACGAATAAAACTTTAAAAAAACTTATTTTTGCATTTAATATATGCAGAAGTGTAAAATCGAATGCTATAGTAATTACAAAAAGTTACAAAACTATAGGTATAGGCTCCGGTCAACCAAGTAGATTGGATAGTTGCAGAATAGCTATTGATAAAATGAAAAAATTTCAGAAAATAAGCGAAGAAGACGAAATTTTAGCAGCTTCTGATGCATTTTTCCCATTTGTGGATGGTATAGAAAAATTGGTGCAAGCAGGAATTTCAGCTGTGATTCAACCTTCAGGTTCAAAAAATGATAAAGAAATTATTAAATTTGCTAACAAAACAAATACTATTTTAGTATTTTCTAAGACAAGACACTTCAATCACTAATCAATTTATCTTATCTATTTTAGCAGCTAAAATAAAATCACTCTCAGCAAGACCTTTAATTGCATGGGTAAATATTTTAATTCTTGCGTAACCCCATCCAAACCAAAGATCAGGATGGTGTCCTTCCGTTTCAGCAATTTCACCAACTTTATTTACAAATTCTTGACTTTGTAAAAAATCATCAAACTTAAAATTTTTTATTAAATGAAATCCATCGATCTTATCTTCAATGACTTCCCATCCATCAACTTGTTTTAAATACTTATGAATTTCTTCTGTGTTAAATGGTGGAATGTTACCTTCGCAAGGTATACATTTTTTACTTGCTAAATCACTCATAACATATTTCCTTTAATGGAGCGGGCAATGGGACTTGAACCCACGACCTTCTCGTTGGCAACGAGACGCTCTACCACTGAGCTATGCCCGCTTATTATTACATTCCAAAACTAGAAGCTTTTTTGGAATTTAGCAAGCGATTAAATAATTAAATGCGACTATCGAATCAATTCTGTTCAGTTGTAACTTTAAAAAGAATAATTATAATCAAACTATGAAACTTGAAGAATTACCAAAAACTATACCAATTTTCCCCCTATCAAATTTTATAATGTTTCCTGGCACGACCGTTCCACTGAATATTTTTGAGCCTCGATATTTACAAATGGTAAATGATAGCATGAAAAAGCACAGAATGATTGGAATGATACAGCCAAAAAAAACAGGGTCTTTGAAAAAACCTGACTTATACGAAATAGGATGTATTGGAAAAATAACAAGTTTCAACGAAACAGAAGACGGTAGAATACTTATTATTTTGAATGGGATTTGTAGATACAAAATTAACTCAGAGTTAAATACCGACAAAATGTACCGTGAATGCAATGTTGAATATGACTATTTTTCAAAAGATATAATTCAAAAAAGTAATGAAGTTAACTTTTCAGACTTAAGCTTAATTATGAAGAACATGAGAACATTTTTCAAAAAACAAGGGTATATTGTGAGCTTAAAAGACTTAGAAAAAAAAGATCTTAGCCAAACTCTTAATGATCTATCAATGGCATCACCCTTCTCGTTAGAAGAAAAACAAATATTATTAGAAAGTCTTGATATAAATGTAAGAAAAGAAAAAATGGAACAAATTCTAAATAATTATATTAAAGATGAATTTGAAAATACTACTCTTCAGTAATTTATAAATCTAATCCTTTATCCGATAAAATATTAGAATACTTTTTAAAAATAGAATTTTTATTTAAAATTTTAAAAACTGGTTTTGAAATTGAATTGTTAATATTACTATCTAATCTAAAAAATTCATATATGCCATCAACTGCTTTTCCATAAAGATAATTAAGATGTTTTGTAGAATTCTGGAAATCTTCTGCAACGGACATATCAATTGGAAGGCCTAAAGATATTCTATCATTAACTAATTTTGAGATTATTTTGATATCCCTAATCGTCATGTTAAATCCTTGCCCGGCAAGGGGATGTATGCGGTGTATTAAATCACCAAAAGCTAGGATATTATTGTAAGTATAATTTCTAAGCATTTCAAAACTCAGACTAAAATTTTCAATTTTATTAATTTTAGTATTTGAATAGAAAGAATTATACTTTTTAAATATATCAATTATTTTTTTATCATCTATTTTCGTTCCCTTATAAGAAAAAACTATTGAAGTTTTTGTATTTGATAATGGTAGAAATGCCAAAGGTCCAAATTTTGTAAAAACTTGAATAGCAATATCATTATCTTTACGATTATGATTTATTAGAAATGTATATGCTCTACTTCTATAATTTTTTTTTATTTTGTTTGTAAAAAATTTATTTGAAATAAAATTTTTGTTTTCACTATTAATAACTAGGTCATATTTTTTAATTTTATTGAGAATAAGTGAATCAGTAGTATCTGAATAATATAATTTTATAAATTTTGATTTATTTATTTTTTTAAAAAAAATTTCATTTAATTTTGAATAAGATACTAAATTAAAAACCTCTTTATTTTTTTTATTAAAGTTAATTATCTCTTTGGATTGTGAACCTTCTGTGAAAATTTTAATTTCTTTACTTTTCCAAGGTATAATGCTCGATTTTGTATAAAATTTTAAATAATCAAAATTTTCGCTTGATAAAGCTATTGTTCTATTTGTATTTATGTTTTGAAACTTTTTATTTAAATATATGTCAACATTGAGTTTTTTTTCCTCAAAAACATTGGCAAGAATCAAATTTGTTAAATTTTGGCCTATAAGACAAATTTTCATAACAAAATAATTTTAACAATAAAAATTAAATGATACAAAGTGACAAAAGCAGTTTTGATTCATGATATTTAAAAATTATATCAATAAAATAAGCGATTTTATTATAAAGAGATTAGCAGAATTAGTTGGTATTTTTCTGGTAGTTGTCTCGATATTACTTTTTATATCTTTAGTAAGCTATTCACCAGAGGATCCAAATTTTATATTTCCAGAAAATCAGGAGATAAAAAATTTGCTTGGGTTTAGGGGGAGTTTTATTGCTGATATATTTTTTCAATCAATTGGTATAATATCGCTCCTAGTTCCTTTTTCTCTTCTATTTACTGGGCTATCAATAACAATTAACAAAAAATTTGTTGTTATTATAGAAAATATCTTTTTCATAATTCTTTACATTATTGTTGCTGCATTTTTCTTTGGTATTTTCCATAAGGAAACTTATTGGTTAATAATAAATGGCAATAATGGCTTTGTTGGTGATTTAATGTCTGAGTCTTTAATTGCAGACTTTTTAAAAATTAACAAAACATTAAGTTACTATTTTTTAATATTTTTTATTTTATTATTTTTTCTTTTAAGTAGTAATTTCAAAATTTCACATATCTTAAATTTTTTTACATTAACGAAAAAAATATTTTTTTCAAAAAGAAATTATTCTATTAATCAAGAAAATATAATTAAAGAAAGTCCTATAGTTGAAAAAGCTAAGGAACGTCCTGTTCAAGAAGATTTATTTACTAGCAATAAATCAATTTTAAACGATATAAAAATTAAATTACCTTTAATCGATTTTTTAAAAAAACCAGAAAAAATTTCCTCTAAAAAGGAAGATATTAAAATTGATGCTGAAGGATTAGAGAAAATACTTCTTGATTTTGGTGTTGAGGGAAAAATAAAAAAAATAAGTCATGGGCCAGTTGTTTCTCTAAACGAATTTGAACCTGCGGCTGGAGTTAAGGTTTCTAAAATTATTAATCTATCAGAGGACATTGCTAGAAATACAAGTTCCGAATCAGCAAGAATTGCTACAATTCCTGGGAGTAATACTGTTGGTATTGAACTACCCAAGTTGTCCAGGGAAAATGTTTTTTTAAGAGAAATAATTTCAGATAAGAATTTTAAAAAAAGAGAAATAAAGCTACCAATTGCTCTTGGAAAAAATATATCTGGAGAACCGATAACTAGTGATTTAAGTGTGATGCCTCATTTATTAATAGCTGGCACAACTGGATCAGGGAAATCAGTATGTATTAATACAATTATCCTATCACTTATTTATAAACATACTCCTGAGATCTGTAAGTTCATTTTGATTGATCCAAAAATGCTAGAGCTTTCAACTTATGAGGGGATCCCCCATTTATTGTGTCCAGTTATCACTGAAGCAAAAAAAGCAGCATCTGTTTTAGGTTGGGTAGTCAAAGAAATGGAAAACAGATACAGGTTAATGACGAAAGTGGGTGTAAGGAACATTGATGGATATAACGAAAAGCATAAAGTTAAGATGCCTTATATTGTTGTAATTGTTGATGAAATGTCAGATCTTATGCTTGTGGCTGGTAAAGAAATTGAAAACTATATTCAAAAATTATCACAAATGGCTAGAGCGGCTGGAATTCATATAATAATGGCTACTCAAAGACCAAGCGTTGATGTAATAACTGGAACAATAAAGGCTAATTTTCCTACTCGTATTTCATTCCAGGTAACCTCTAAAATTGATAGTAGAACAATTTTGGGTGAGCAAGGAGCAGAGCAACTTCTAGGGAAAGGAGATATGTTATATATGTCTTCAGCAAACAGAATAACTAGAATACATGCACCTTACGTATCTGAAATAGAGATAGATAAAGTAAATAACTTTTTAAGAAATCAGGCAGAGCCAGATTATGTTGATGAAATTTTGAGTTTTGCTGACGAGAGAGAAATAGGTGAAAAAAATAAAGATAATTCTGATACTGATGAATTGTATAATGAAGCATTAGAAATAATTAAATCAGAAAGAAAAGCATCTACCTCATTTTTACAAAGAAAATTACAAATTGGATATAATAGAGCTGCAAGAATTATTGATCAAATGGAAGCAAATGGTGAAGTTAGTAAAGCTAACCATGTAGGCAAAAGGGAAGTTTTAAAATAGTGAAGTATATAATTTTTATTTTGATATTTTTTTACCCATTAAATATTTTTGCATCATCAAAGCAACTAATAAAAAATAAATTAGAACATACTGATAATATGTCTTTTAAATTTATTCAAAAAATCGGAAAAAAAACTGAACAGGGAGAATGTATAATTTCTTACTCAAAAAAAATTTTATGTAAGTATGATGATATTTATAATAAAATTTTAGTATCTAACGGAAGATCACTCGTGATAAATAGTAAAAAAATTAAAAATTATTTAAGATACCAACTTAAAGATACTCCTCTTGATTTAATTTTAGACAAAAAATTTCTACTAGATAAAATAGATCAGGTGAAAACAATTGAAGAGAATGATGAAACTTTCTCTTTTAAAATTGTACATAACAATAATTTGTTAAATATTTTTTTTGATAAAAATAGTTATGAAATAAAAGGTTGGACTACAACTGACATTTATCTTAACAAAGTTGAAACCAAGTTGTCTGATGTGGAAACAAATATAATGATTAATGAAAGAATATTTAGAGTTCAAAATTATATTAACTAATATCCAAATTAATAGTTTCAGATTTAAAAATTTTCATTCCTCTTCCTAAATAATTTTTAAGTGCATGTTTGTGGTCAAGCGAACAAGTATGCAACCAAACTTTTTTAGTATTTTTTCTAAATCCTAACTTTAATGCTTCAGACAGTAGATATGCGCCATATTTTTTTCCTATGAATTGATCAAGGATACCAAAATAGGCCACTTCACATTTTTGCGATTCTGGATGAAATAAAAGTTCAAAAAAACCAATTAAATCATCGTTTTCACTAAGTATGTAAGTCTCTAAATTTGAATTGTTGGTATAATCCATCCATTTAGTGTCATTCCAAACTAATCTATCAATCCAACGATAACTTTTTCCAATCTGCTTATAAAAAAATTTATTGATTTGAAAATCTGGTGGATTTTTTTTCTCTATCTTGCATGAATTTTGAGGCTTTTCAGATAAATTAATTTTATCTGGTGAATCTATCTCTAAATATTTTCTGTCAACTGTAGTTATCACGAAACCATTTTTCCAACTTTTTCTCCACCAAATAAATGAAAATGCAGATGTGGGACTTCTTGGCCACCAAAATCACTTATATTAGCGAGAGCTCTATAGCCTTTACCATCAATGGATGAGATGCCTAATTTTTTTGCAACAGTAGTAACACCTTTCATTAAGCCAATTATTTCTTCATTGGATGCATTCGAACTGAAATCGTCTAAGTCAATATATTTTCCTTTTGGAATTACTAATGCATGAATTTTTTTTTGAGGATTGATGTCATAAAATGATAGTACAAAGTCATCTTCGTAAATTTTATTACAAGGTATTTCACCTCTTAAGATTTTTGCAAATATATTATTCTCATCATATTTCATAGATTATTATTTATCTCCCAAAGGTTTTCCAGTTATATCCGTTGTAAAGTATTGATAAAACATTACAGATATAACTTCAATATTTTCCATCATTCTAATCATATCAAAACTTAAATCAGCTTTTTTACAATTCAATTCTCTAAAATAATAAACTCTCGTATTTCCTAATGAAATATCAATCTCTTTACTCAATTCTTCAATAATATTACTTTTTTTTTTGATAACGTAATTATAACTGCATACATTAGCAGTAGCCCAAGTAAGTATGCTAAATATTATTGCAGCAATAATCAAAGACAACTTTAACATTTATTAATTATTTAAATAATACTTAATAATTTATAGGCGAGTCAACAAAGACCCATTCATTCTTATCATTGCCATTATTGTCACCTATATTTGATAATATTGCTGTTTTATTTTCACCACCTAAATTAAAAAACATAATTTCACCTTTCTGAACATAAGTGTTAGAGAGAGTTTTAGTACCCCCTCTAGTAATATTAAATGAGCTTGTAACCGCTTTTGATGCAATTGCATTATTCCCATTGTAAGGATTTTTAAAGTCTCCATTGTTATAAAAGAAATGGCTTGCCGCATATGCCAATGCCGTACCATCATCTGAGCATTTTATAAAATACCTAAAATTACTACTATCATTATTTAAATACATGCCATTATTGTAATTTCCTTGATAGGCTGAACAAACTTTTGTTGACTCTGCAGCTAGCCAACTAGATAGAGTTTTAAGGTTTTGTTTAGCTGTTTTTATTTTAGCTCCTTTAGTATAGCCACTGTAAGCAACTACACCAACTGCAGCTAAAATTCCAATTATTGCTACTACAACAAGCAATTCAATTAATGTGAAACCTTTTTGTTTCATTAATTTATTGTTATATCTTTGCTACAAAGATGGTTTGGCACAGTGCACATAGTTCCTGTGCAAGGAGTAGTGACACAAGTTAAAACTTGAATTGTAGTCCCTGGTGATCTCATCCTATTATATCCAACATCTGTATCATTGGAAACACCTCCTCCATGGGTTACAGAAGTTTTTGAACTATCATATGGGTTCTTAAAATCCACTAATGCTTTTTCAGTTGCTTTTGCAACAAAATCTTTCCAATTAGCCAAGCTTTGTTTTGAACAATCTAATTCGCCGTTCATTGCTTTAGATTCACCCAATGAACATTTCATTGTTTCACTCATAATATATTTAACAATTGCATTGTGATTAGACTTTGCTGCAGATTTTTTTGCACCAGAGGTGTATCCACTATAAGCAACAACACCAACTGCAGCTAAGATGCCAATAATTGCTACTACAACAAGTAATTCGATTAATGTGAACCCATTGCGCTTCATTTTGAAAAATATTCTATTAAATTTTTTAAAATTTTGCATTGTTAAAATATATGCAACTAATAAGATCAATTTTTAAAAAAGAGAGGAAAAATGAATAAATTTAAATCAATTTACAAAGCTATTATTAGCTTAACATTTATTTTTTCATTTGTTCTTACTTCAACAGCTGCTTTTTCAGAGATAGTTGGACGCTTATCTGTTCACTGGAGCCCGAAGCACCATAGTGCTAAACATGCACAAATTTTCGCAGATGAAGTTAATAAAAGAGCAAAAGGAAAATTAAAAATAGAAGTTTATCCATCTAAACAATTATTTGGAATTAGAGAAGTAATGGGTGCAGTAACTTCTGGTGCAGTTGAACTTGGGGGAATTGTCGGAGTAGTAAGTTTTCCACCAATCAATAAAAACTTTAATGTTGCTTCATTTCCAGGGCTATTTAATTCATGGGAACAACAAAGAGGTTTTTTCCAAAACTCACCAAAAGGAAAAGAAATTTGGGGTGAGTTAACAAAAAAAACTAATTCAACATTAGTAATGTATAACCCGGTTGGACCAGTAATGACTTTTTCAAGCGCAAAAGAATTAACTGGTATCGATGCTATGAAAGGTCTGAAGGCTAGAAGACTTTTAAAAAGTGAAGAACCAATGTGGGATGCTTTAGGAGCAAATAGAGTGTCTTTACCTACCGGTGAAGTTTACACTTCTTTACAAACTGGCATGATTGACACAATAAATAGTCCTCCAGGAAGTATTGAAGCATATAGTTGGTGGGAGTTTTTAAAATACGCTCAAAAACCTTATCAATATTATGCTGATGCATATATTATGGCAAACTCAACTTGGTTTAATAGTTTATCTCCAGACTTACAAAAAATCATA
The DNA here is from genome assembly GCA_902543575.1 of uncultured Pelagibacteraceae bacterium. Taxonomy (GTDB): domain Bacteria; phylum Pseudomonadota; class Alphaproteobacteria; order Pelagibacterales; family Pelagibacteraceae; genus Pelagibacter. The sequence goes on from CACBYV010000003.1 coordinate 77,378, forward strand.
AAGGATGTTGGAAAAGAAATTGGAAAAAGATCAACTGACTTAATTATGGATACTGGAGAAAGTACTCTTAAAAAATTCCAAGAAAGAGGTGGGGTTGTTACTACACTTTCAGGAGCTGAAAAAGCTAAGTTTGATAAGCTTATGAAAGATGAAGTAATGCCAGCAATGGCTAAAATGATTGATGCTGATGCTTTAGAGGCAGCACAAGCATATGCAAAGAGCAATTAGAAGAAGTTAAACTTTTTCTATAAAGATTATGAGGGCATTGCGAGCTATCAACAATTTGCTAGCAAAAGCTGCAATTTCGCTCGCAATGTTCATCGTCTTTTTAATGGTGGCAGCTTTAGCTTTAAGTGCCACAACAAGATTTATCACAGGTACAGGATTTGCGTGGTTTATTGAATTACCTCCCGTAATGGTGAGTTGGCTTGTTTTTCCATTACTTGGTCCTTTATTAAAGCAAGGACAACATATTAAAGTAGATTTTTTAAGTCATTATTTATCTGATAAATCAAAAAATATTATTGGAACAATCGTAAATTTAATAGCTTTAATTTCTGCGTGCATATTCTTTAAGGCAGGAGTTGATGCAACTAGAATGTACTACAATTTAGGACAGATGATGGAATTAGAAATTAATATTCCTATCTGGTGGATGTTTTTAGCATTTCCAGTTGGTTTTTTAATTTTAGCATTAACTTCATTAGAACTTATTTTGGATAATTTAAAAAAGCTTTCAGGGAAAGAGTAAATGTTTGGACTAGCTTTTATTATTTCTCTTATAACATTGGTTATTTCTGTACCTATTTTTTTAGTGTTTGGTTTAGGAAGTTCTTTAGCTGCAATTGCTGGATTGAATTTACCTTGGTCGGTTTTGATTCAAGTTTCATTTGGTGCATTAACAAAACATGTTCTAATAGCTGTTCCATTATTTATTTTTACTGGAATGGCTATGTTAAAAGGTGGGGCAGCATCAAGATTAGTAAAATTTACTACAACACTAGTTGGACATTGGCCAGGCGGATTAGGTGTTGCGATGGTTATTGCTATGGGTTTCTTCGCAGCTTTTTGTGGATCCATACTTGCTGCAATCACTGCAGTTGGCACAATCATGATGCCAAAGATGATTGAACAAGGTTATCCAACTCCATTCGTTGTTGTCCTAGCAGCCTCTGCAGCTCTATTAGAGGCATTGATACCTCCATCCAATGCAGCCATATTATTTAGTGCTCTAACTAATGTCCCAGTTTCTAAAACCTTTGCTGCAGGTGTTATTCCAGGATTAGTTCTCTTAGTTTTGATGGTCCTTCTAGTTTTGTTTAAATGCAGGCATATTAGAACAGATGAGAAGGCTTCTTTTAAGGAAAGAGTAAGTTCTTTCATCGCTGCTTTACCAGCATTGATCACTCCAGTGATAATTTTAGGTGGAATTTATGCTGGTATACTAACTCCATCTGAATCAGCAGCTGTTGCAGGAGTATATGCAGTACTAATTGGATTTTTAATTTACCGTGAACTTACTTTTTCATCTTTAATGAGCTGTTTAAAGGAAACTGCAATCATAACCGCTGTAATTTTTGCAATTATAGCAACTGCAACATTTTTAAGTGTGGTTTTAACTTACACTCAAGCTCCACAAAAAATTATAACATTCTTCACAGATAAAGGTGTGAGCGTAAATCTATTTTGGATAATGCTAGGAGCTATATGTTTAATTCTTGGAACTTTCATCGAAATTGTTCCAGTATTTTATTTAACGGTGCCAATTTTTGCAGCAATCACATTATCTTTCAATCAAAGTTTACTTCATCTTTATGTGGTGTTTGTTGCTTTTGCAGGAATAGGAATGATCACACCCCCCGTATGCGTTGGTATTTATACAGCTGCAGGTGTGATCAAAGAAAATCCAGCCAAAGCTTTTAAAGAAGTTCCTCTATTTACAATCGTTGGAATAATTTATGGAATACTAATGATACTATTTCCAATATTCTCAACCTGGTTACCAAGCAAGTTGTAAATTATTTTTTTCTGCTCTTCAATTCTTCCATTACTTCTTCAATTTTTATTCCACTTTTTTCAAGATACATGATTAAGTGATATAGAACATCTGCTGCTTCATGGATTTTATTAGAGTCTTGCTCTACAGCTTCTATGAGTTCATTAATTTCTTCTAAAACTTTTTCTTTTGCTAAAGATTTATCTTCTAGAAGCTTATTAGTGTATGAGCCTTCAACAGGATTACTTTTTCGCTCTCTTGCAAGGTTTACGAGATCTTCTAAAATCTTTAACATTCTAAATCCTAACAGGTATATCTTTTGAAGCCAAATATTGCTTAGCTTCGTTTACTGAATAAGTACCATAATGGAATATAGATGCAGCTAAAACGGCACTAGCACCTGATTTTATTCCATCTACTAAATGATCCAAAGTCCCAACTCCACCTGAGGCAATAACTGGAATATTGACCATAGAAGATATCTTTTGCATTAATTCAATATCATATCCAGATTGCGTTCCATCTTTATCCATTGATGTCACAAGAAGCTCTCCTGCCCCACATTTCTCCATTTTAGATGCAAATTCTAAAGCATTTATGCCAGTTGGATTTCTTCCTCCATGAGTAAAGATTTCCCACCCATGATCTTTTCTTTTTGCATCAATTGCAACAACAATGCATTGTGATCCAAATTTTCTAGAACTATCTTCAACTACTTTTGAATTTTGAACAGCAGCTGTATTTATAGATACTTTATCAGCCCCACAATTAAGTAATTTATTAATATCATCAATACTTCTAACACCACCACCAACCGTTAAAGGTACGAAACATTTCTTTGAAGTTTTCTCTACCACTTCATAAATGGTATCTCTATTTTCATTTGAAGCAGTAATATCTAGAAAGCAAATCTCATCAGCTCCACCATCGCTATAAATTTTCGCTTGCTCAACAGGATCCCCTGCATCTTTTAGATCTACAAAGTTTATACCTTTGACAACACGACCATTTTTAACGTCTAAACAAGGTATAATTCTATTTTTAAGCATCTATTTCTTTTGCAAGTTCATCTAACTTTATATCTCCATCGTATATAGCTTTTCCAACTATCACACCTTCGATATTATTTAAATTTTTAGCTTTTTTAATGTCATTAATAGAAGAAACGCCACCAGATATAACTACTGGACAATTTGAAATCTCAGCAACCTTTTGAGTTTCTTCAAAGTTAGGACTCTTTTTAGTTCCGTCTCTATTAATATCTGTGTAAATAATTCTGCTTACGCCATAATCATTAACTTTTTTTAAATATTCTGTTGTTAATTTATCAGACTCCTCTGTCCAGCCTGAGATCGCAAGATGACCATCTTTAGCATCTAAACCTAATGCAATTTGGTTTGAAAATTTTTTACAAGCTTCTTCTAAAAATCTTCTATTTTTAATGGCAGCACTTCCCAAAATTACTTTTTCAACACCGGCATCAATGTATTTTTGAATGGTTTCAAAATTTCTGACACCTCCTCCTATTTCTATTTTAAGGTCAAATTTACCAACAATATCTTCAATAATATCAATATTAATCGGCTCCCCGGTTAATGCACCATCCAAATCGACTATATGTAAATTTTTAAATCCATTGTCTTTATATTTTCCAGCTTGCTCCACAGGAGATATTTCATATTCTGTTTTATTTTCAAAATCTCCTTTGATTAATCTAACGCACTTTTTATCTTTGATATCTATCGCAGGAAAAATTTTCATTTTAACTTTACCTTAGCTTCAGTAGATATATTCATATTGTTTAAATTGTCTTTCTTATTTTTTTTTAAATTATTTGGGTTCTGGCATGCAAATAACAGAAAGAATATTATTAATAAATAATTTTTCATTTTACAAATTTATAAAATTATCAATTATTTTAAGTCCTAACTTATCACTTTTTTCTGGGTGAAATTGAGTTCCAAATATATTTTGTTTTTCTACTGCACAAACTATATTTGATGCATAATCTGTTGTCGCGGCTGTGACTGAATTATCATTTGGAATAAATTCATAACTGTGAACAAAATACATATGAGAATTGCTCTCAATATTTTTAAAAATTTTACTATCTTTAACAATATTTATTTGGTTCCAGCCAATATGAGGTAGTTTATATTTTCCATTTTGATTATCAATTTTAGATACTTTGCCTGATATCCAACCTAGTCCTTTAGTCTCAACTTCTTCGTATCCAACATCTGCAAACATTTGAAGACCTACACAAATTCCTAAAAGAGGTTTTTTACTATTTAAAGCAAATTCACTTAAAGTATCAATCAAACCATTTATACTATTTAAACCGTCAATGCAGCTCTTAAATGAACCCTGCCCTGGTAAAACCACCTTATCACTTGATTTAATTTTATTTAAATCTGAGGTTACCTCGATATTAACTTTACCTTTAGCAACTTCGTTAAAGGAGTTAATTACAGAGCTAATATTTCCCGATTTATAGTCAACAATTGTGACGTCCATTAATCTTATAAAGAGCCTTTAGTAGAAGGAATTGTACTTTTATTCCTTGGATCTAATTCCAATGCAGCTCTTAAAGTCCTTGCTAGGCCTTTATAGCAAGACTCTATGATGTGGTGACTATTATCACCATAAATATTTTCAACATGCAAAGTAATTCCTGCTGCTTGTGAGAATGCTTGGAACCATTCTTTAAATAATTCTGTGTCCATCTCACCAAGTTTTTCAACTTTTAATTTTACATTCCAAATCAAATAAGGTCTGTTTGAAACATCAATTGCAACTCTTGTTAATGTTTCATCCATTGGTAAAAGTATGTGGGCATATCTTTTAATGCCTACAAATTTTTTTGATGCTTTCTTTAAGCATTCTCCTATAGCAATCCCAGTGTCTTCAGTTGTGTGGTGAAGATCAATATGTGTGTCACCTTTGGCTTTAACAGTTAAATCCATTGATGAGTGTTTAGATAACTGCTCGAGCATGTGATCTAAAAAACCTATTCCTGTGTCAACTTTGTACTTACCTTTTCCATCAATATTAAGGTCAACACTGATATTGGTTTCTTTTGTTTTTCTAGCAATTTTTGCTTTTCTTTTCATAATTTAAATTAGGTATATAGGTATTTTTGATTATATCAATAATACTAAACCTGGACTTGAACTATTTAAATTCATATCCATTTATAGTCTATGACAACGATAGTGCTTGTAAGAAAAAATAATGACGTAGTTGTGGCCAGTGATGGTCAGGTTAGCATGGGTAATACCGTAATAAAGAAAACTGCTAACAAAGTTCGTAAAATTGAGAAAAGAAATGTGATCGCAGGTTTTGCAGGATCAACAGCAGATGCCTTAACATTGTTTGAAAGATTAGAGTCAAAGCTTGAAAAACATGCGGGTAATCTGACAAGAGCTGCTGTAGAATTAGCAAAGGATTGGCGTACTGATAAATATTTAAGAAGATTAGAAGCCTTGATGGCAATAGGTGATAAAGAAAAAAGTTTTATAATTTCAGGAACTGGGGATGTTTTAGAGCCAGAAGGTGATGTAATAGGGATTGGTTCAGGTGGAAATTATGCTTTAGCAGCTGCAAAAGTATTAATGGATACTGATATGTCTGCAGAGGAAATTGCGAAAAAATCAATTAAAGTTGCTTCTGATATTTGTGTATTTACTAATGACAATTTGAGTATGGAGAAAATATAATGGAAAAATCAAATGTTACATCGTTTCCAAAAGGTAAAGTTGCAAAAGAGAAAACTACAATTGCGAACTCATTATCACCAAGAGAAATTGTTTCAGAATTAGATAGATTTGTTGTAGGGCAAAACAAAGCCAAAAGAGCTGTAGCGATCGCTTTAAGAAATAGATGGAGAAGACAAGCATTAGAAGATGATATGAAAGATGAAGTTCTTCCAAAAAACATTTTAATGATTGGACCAACTGGTGTTGGTAAAACAGAAATTTCAAGAAGACTTTCAAAATTAGCAGAAGCACCATTTGTAAAAGTTGAAGCTACAAGGTTTACAGAAGTAGGATATGTGGGACGTGATGTAGAACAAATTGTAAGAGATTTATTAGAAATCGCAATTGCAATGGAAAAGGTTAAGAAAAGAAAAGAAGTTCATGCTCAAGCACAAAAATTAGCTGAAGACAGGGTTTTGGATGCACTTGTTGGCAACAAAGCAAGTGTCGCAACAAGAGAAAGTTTTAGAAAAAGACTGAGAGATGGGGATTTAGATGATAATGAAATTGAAATAGCTGTTAGTGAGTCTAATCAGATGCCATCATTTGAGATTCCTGGGATGCCTGGTGCAAATGTTGGAATGATAAATATATCTGACATGCTTGGAAAATCTATGGGGCAAAAGCCTAAGAAAAAGAAAATGTCAGTCAAGGAATCTCATGATATTTTAATTAATGAAGAGTCAGATAAACTTATTGAACAAGATAAAATTATAAAATCAGCTAAAGATTCAACAGAAAATAATGGTATCGTTTTTTTAGACGAAATTGATAAAATTTCTGCAAGAACAGATAGAGTTGGCGGTGATGTTTCAAGAGAAGGAGTTCAAAGAGATTTATTGCCATTAATAGAAGGAACAACTGTTAGTACTAAATATGGACCAGTTAAGACAGATCATATATTATTTATTGCTTCAGGTGCTTTTCAATTAGCAAAACCATCGGATCTTTTACCTGAGTTGCAAGGTAGACTGCCGATAAGAGTTGAGCTAGACGCACTAAATAGTGACGATTTTATAAGGATATTAAAAGAACCAGATAATAGCTTAATAAAACAATACAAAGCACTTTTAAAAACAGAAAATGTAGACTTAGAATTTACAGAAGATGGAATAAATACTATTGCTAATATAGCTAGTGAAGTCAATTCCTCTGTTGAAAACATAGGTGCAAGAAGACTACATACAATTATCGAGAGAGTTTTAGATGAAATTAGTTTTACAGCAACAGATAGGGCTGGAGAAAAAATTACAGTAGACGGTAAATATATAAAAGATAATATTGGTGAATTAGTAAAAGATACTGATCTTTCTAAGTTTATTTTATAGTTTTCAAATATATATCAAAATTTCCTTTTGAAGGACTATTAACTGAATCAAAGTCAATTTTAATTATTTTATTCATTAATTCATTGTTATTTTTTATATATTCAGGCACTGAATATTTTAATATACTTAGGTCTTTAGATTGATAAGGATCTTCCAAATTTTTTGATCTCATACCCTTGCCCGTAATAACATTTACTTTCTTTACTTTGTTTAAATAACAGGTCTCAATAAATTCAGAAATTATTTTATTAGCTTCTTCTAAAGTATATCCATGAAGATCAATTGATTTTTCCAGAATTATTTGATTTTTTAATTTATCTACATCTTTGCTCTGAAGTTTTTCGGAACTATCTAAGAAATCTTGCCAGTCTTTTTTGTCTTTATCTGATAGCTTATTTATCAAGCTTGGGTATCAATTAAAAGCCAATTAGGATTTGAAGATCGACTATCTTTAGAAAATTTCCAAGTATCTAAAACTTTTTTAATTTTTTCAGGATCACCAGAAACAACTTTGTTATCTTTATCTTTAACACAAGAAATAATTTCACTTACAAATTCTACTGTAACTTCCAACATATTTTTATTTTGTTGATGTCCTTTGACTTCGGCTGAGTTAATTCCAATAAATGTTGTTTCTGAAGAAAACTTTTTTTCATCTCTATTTTTAATAGCTTCCTCAAATTGTAGGTAAACATTTTTATCAAGTAATGATTTGATGTCATTTAACTTTCCATTGGCAAAATTTGTAATTATTGTTTCATAAGCAATCTTAGCACCTTTAACGAATTCTTTTTTTGCGTTTTCGTCAAACGTGCTGGCATTTAAATCAATGGTAGGTTTAGCTGGTGGCGCTTCGTGGGCAAAACTAGAGTCTATATCTTCTTCAAATCCAGTTTTTTTACCTAAAATTCCTCGTAATCTTAAAAAAATAAACCCTGCAATCATTGCAAGAAGTATAATATCGATGTATTCAAAGCTATAACTCATATTAGTATAATATTTACTATGTTGATAATTTCAACCTGCTAATTAAATATAGACAAATGAACACAGTATTATTTTTGATTATCGGTATTCCTCTTATTGAAATTTACCTATTCATCAAAATTGGTTCTCAAATAGGAGCATTTAACACCGTTTTACTGATACTAATTACTGCAGTGGGAGGAGTTGCTTATGCAAGGTATGAAGGGTTTAACACTCTAAAATCAGGTATAAGTCAGTTAATTAAAAATGAAATGCCAGTTTATGAGTTAATCTCTGGCGCAACATTGGCTTTTGCAGCTTTACTTTTAATATTTCCTGGTTTTGCAACAGATTTAGTTGGAATTTTATTGGTTATACCAATAACAAGACGATTAATTTTGGGAAAATTAGTAAAAAAAAAACAGCACAAAGAAAAAGAAGCTAAAAATTATATCGATGGAGAATACGAAGACTTAGGTGAAGATGATGACAAAAAAATATGAAATTGTTTTAAATTATATTAAAGATCTTTCAGTAGAAATTCCTGACGCGCAGACTTTTATTTTTAGTAAAGAATATATTACAAAGTACTCTCTTGGTATTAACGTTAATACAAAAGCTATGAAAAATGACTTGATAGAGGTAATTACAAAATTACATTATAAGGACCCAAACAATAATAAGAGAAAGTCATATTTTGAGATTTCATATGCAAGCGTTATAAAAATAATAGATAAAAATTTAAAAAAAGAAGATTTAGAAAAAATCATTCTTATTGAAGTTCAAAATGAAATTTACCCAGGTTTAGAAAAAATACTTTTAAGTGTTATTAGAGATGCAGGTTTTCCAAATATGGTTTTGGAGAAAAAAGTTGATTTTGAAAAACTATACAATCAAAAGTTTAATTAATAAAAATTTTTTTTTAATTCTTTTTTAATAAAGTTTTTGTGTTCAAATAATTCTTTGTCAGATGGTTTGATAATAATTTTTGAATAATTGTTAGATGTTTTATTAATAGAGCTTTCATTATATTGTTGACTCAAAAATTCAAAAGATGGTTCTTTTTGGCCTATTAAATTTATGTAAACTTTAAACAACAATTCACAATCAAGTATTGCTGTATGTTTAACTCTTTTTGAATTATCAATCCTAAATCTTTTACAAAGCGCATCTAGACTAATACCTGAGCCAGGAAACTTGTTTCTTGCTATTTCTAATGTATCTACCACATTTTCCATTTTAATATGTTTTCTATTAATCAGGGAGAGTTCATTATTTAAGTGGCTAATATCAAAATCGGCATTATGAATAACAATTTTTTTACCCTCGATAAATTCTAAAAAATCATCTGCTATTTCAATAAATTTTTTTTTAGTTGATAAAAATTCATCGGTATGTCCGTGGACCTTTAAGGCAGTTTCAGATACTTTTCTCTCAGGATTTAAATAGGAGTGAAAAATATTTTTGGTTGGAATTAAATTGTCTAATTCTATACAGCCTATTTCGACAATTCTGTGTCCATCTTTAACCGATAAGCCTGTTGTTTCAGTATCAAGTATTATTTCTTTCATTTAAAATTGTTTTTTTTAAAGCGCTAATTTTTTTTTTCATTACATTGGGACTATAATTATTGTCGACAATATATTTTGCTAATTTTCTTTTCTTTGACAACATAACCTGATTTTCTCTAAGTTTCTTTAAAATATTTGCATTATAATTTTGCCTTTTTTTAAGTCTATTTAAAACTTTACTTTTTTTTGAATCAACAAATACTAAAATGTAATCTTTTTCATAAAGTTTATTTTCTACAAGTAAAGGGACATCAAGAATTACGATTTTATTTTTTTTATTTTCTTTTAAAAAGGTATTCATTTTTTTTCTTACCAATGGATGTATGATTAATGATATTTTTTTTAAATTTGCACTGTTATGGTCTATTGCTGCTATAAGTTCTTTTTTTGATATTGGAAAAGATTTAACAAATTTTGGAATTTGATTTTTTAATTTTTTGAAGCAATTTTTGCTGTTTTTATATAAATAATTTACTTCTTTATCTGCATTAAATACTGGAGATTTAAATAACTTTGCAATAAAAGACTTTCCAGACCCAATCCCACCTATAATTCCTAATTTAATCATAAAAAATTATATACATCTTCCACCATCAACTTCTAAAACTGCTCCTGTGATCATGCTCGCCTCATCCGAACATAGAAAACATGCAGCGTTTCCCATGTCCAGTGGGGTTGAGAATCTTCCAATTGGGATAGTGGACAAGAATGCTTGTTTTTTTTTTTTTGAATTACCTCCCATAAAAGATTTTAATAAAGGTGTTTTTCCAGCAACTGGAGCAATTGCATTAACTCTGACATTGTATGGAGCCAATTCTATAGCCATAGCTTTTGTTGCTGTAATCATCCAACCTTTGCTTGCATTATACCAATTTAATTTTGGTCTTGGGGATAACCCAGCTGTTGAAGCAACATTTAAAATTACTCCCTTCTTTATTTTTTTCATTTTCGGTACAAAATATTTTCCAGAAAAATAAACAGATTTTGCATTTACATTAAATACATTATCAAACTCTGTTTCAGTAACAGTTTCCATGGCTTTGGGTTTATGTGTTATTCCAGCATTATTTACAAATATATCAACAGAATTGAATTTTCTGCTCGCATATTTTAATAGAGAATTAAAGTCTTTAGCACTAGATACATCAGCAACAAAATAATCTTGTGATAATTTTTTTGAAACTTTCTTTAATAATTTAGAATTTATATCTACCATTATTAAATTTGCTCCTTCATCTGTAAACTTTTTTGCAATACCCTCCCCAAAACCAGAGGCTGAACCTGTTATTATTGCTGTTTTTTTGTTAAGTCTCACGAATTTTTTCCTTTCAAAAATTTTATTACTTCTTGATCAATCTTTGGTTCAATATTATGCCAAATACTAAATGCTTTCTGAGCTTGAAATAAGAACATATGCAAACCATTTTCGAATATATTTCCTGGTTTGTTACCAGCTTCAGCAAATTCTGTATTGAAAGGATTATATATAACATCAAAGAAAAATTTATCTTTGCCTATCTTTGAAAAATTAATTTCGAACTTGTCATTTTTTTTTAATCCCAAGCTAGTGGCATTTATAATCATATCACACTCAGGAAGTTTGCCCCACTCAAAAACTTCTATTTCTTCAAATATATTTTTTAATATTTCCGCTTTCTCTTTTGTTCTATTGCTTAAATAAATTTGTGATGCATTCATCCTTTTTAAAGCATATATTATTGAGGGCACAACTCCACCGGCTCCTAAAATAACAATTTTTTTGTTGACCACATCGTAATTCAAGTTTTTAATACTAAGCTCAAATCCATCTATATCAGTATTGTATCCTGTTAAATTTCCATTATTCAAACAAACAGTATTGACAGATTGGGTTCTTAACGCATGACCGCTGAGAACATCTAAAAAGGGAATGATTTTTTTCTTAAAAGGAACTGTAACGTTAAGCCCATCTAGCTGGCCATTTTTAATATTGTTACACAATTCTTTCAAATCTTGATCATGCGCTTGCAATTTGCCATAAATTGCCTCAATTTTGTTTAATTTTATCCAATAATTTTGAAGTTTCGGTGATAAGGAATGATCTATGGGATTACCAATAACTAAATATTTTTTCATTACAAGCTCTCAACATATTGTTTAATTTTATCAACAGGAAGTCCCATTATAGTATTTTCATCTCCATCAATTTTAGAAAACAGTTTCTTTCCTTCACCCTCTATTTGGTACACATTATATGAATACAAGGCTTCATCTGTTAATTTTTCTAAATATTTTTTTAATTCATTATCTGAAAATTCTTTCATTGTTAAATTTGCCTTATCTGTATAGTTCCATATCATAGACCCATTTTTTGATATACAAACTGAGCTTATCAATTGATGCACTTTACCATTTAATTTTTTTAGTATGCTGAGAGCCTGATTTCTACTTTCAGGTTTAGAGATCAATTCACCATTTAAATCAATTACACTATCAGCGCCGAGTACTAAGTAGTTATTTATTTTTTGACTAACTTTATTAGCTTTTAATTCTGCCAAATTCTTAGATATAACCTCGGGTGATGCGCCTTCGTTTAAAAGACTTTTTTTAACTGGTTCTTCATCAACATTGGAGTGTTCAACGATGCAATCGATGTTATATTTAGATAATATTTCTCTTCTTACTTTGCTTTTAGAAGCTAAAATTATTTTATTCATTTTTATTTTTTATCTCAAATATTTTAATAATAGAAGCAGCAGTCTCCTCAACAGATTTCCTTGTTACATCAATAGTTGGCCACTTATTTTTTTTGAATATTTTTTTTGACTCCTCTACTTCACTTTTTATTTTTTCTAAATTGGTATAATCGGATGCCTCATTTTCTTTCAATGAATTTAGTCTATTCCGTCTAATATCAAATAATCGTTCAGCTTCTGTTACTAATCCAACAATGCACAAATTTGTTGCACTTATTACATCCTGCGGAATACTCATTTCATTAACTAATGGTATATTAGATGTTTTTAAACCTCTATTTGCTAGATATATAGAAGTTGGAGTTTTGCTCGTTCTGCTAACTCCAACCAGAACAATATCGGACTCAAGTATATTTTCAGTTTGATTTCCATCATCATGGTTCATAGTAAATTGGATTGCTTCAATCCTTTTATAGTATTCTTCATCTAGAACATGTTGACCACTAGGTTTGTGTGTGGCTTTTTGATTTAAAATTTTTGAAAAATTTAAAATTAAATCCCCTAATACCCCAAAGCACGGTATGCCAACTTTATTTGATTCTTCAGCTAGAAACTTTGCAAGTTTACTATTAACTACGGTATACAATATAATTGGACTCCCTTGTTTTTTTGCATCTTTAAGAATAGTAGATATTTGGGTCTCAGTTCTAGTAAATGAAAATTGGTTTAATTCATATTCGAAATTATTAAATTGCGCTTTGAGAGCCATAAATATTCTATCTAATGTTTCTCCTGTTGAGTCAGAAATTAAGAATATTTGATGTTTATTTTTCATGTATAATATGTTTATAAATTAATTTAAAATTAAAAGAATTTGTTGAATAAGACAAAATTCTAAAATAATTTTTTTTTCGATCATTTAATTAACATTAAAATTTAATGTGAATATCTTATTAACAATTTTAAAGCTTTATAAAATAATAAAATAGACCAGTGTTTAAAGGACTTTTTACAAAGCGTGATGTATAAATAGTTAATAAAATGTTTAAATTGAGTAATTTACGTTATCCACATTACATACTAATAATACAATTAAATATAATTATCTTATTATAAATGACACCAATAAAAGAATGCTTGATAAATAAAAGTACTAAAATTAATCCTATATGGTTAATGAGACAAGCCGGAAGATATCTGCCAGAGTTTAGAGAAATTAGAAAAAAAAATCCTAATTTTATTGAATTGTGTTTGAACCCTCATTTATCAGAGGAGATAACGTTACAACCTATAAAAAGATTTAATTTTGACGCTGCAATAATCTTTTCAGATATATTAATGGTCCCATATGGTATGGGGCAGTCTGTAGAGTTTAAAAAAAACTTAGGTCCTAATTTAGGAAATTTTAGAATGACTGACATTCAAAAAACTACTGAAAATGACTTTAAAAATAATTTATTGCCAATATATAAATTATTATCAAATCTAAAAAAAAGTAAAGACCTGAACAATAAAGATTTAATAGGTTTTGTTGGAGCTCCGTGGACATTATTAGTTTATATGTTGAATAAAGTTTCTCCTAAGAATGGTTTACCTGATGATTTTCTTAAAGATAAAATTCTTACAGATGAGATATTAAAATTATTGGATACATTTATTAAAATCCACATAGAAAACCAAATAAATGCTGGGGCCACAATCATTCAAATTTTTGACAGTTGGGCTGGTCTTATAAAGAAAGATTTTGACAAGTTTTTGTACAATCCAACCCTGTCATTAGTTAATCATGTTAAAAAGCTTGGTGTACCAGTTATATGTTTTCCAAGAGGTATATCAGATTATGCAAAATTTTCTAAATTAGTAAAACCAACCATGATAAATATCGATTATAATGTAGATGCTGAAAACATAGTAAAATTATTAGACATACCAATTCAAGGTGGATTAGATCCAAAATTACTTCTGACCGATAAAGAAATTTTGAAAAGAGAAACACAGAAGTATTTAGAAATATTCAAAGACCACCCTTATGTATTTAATTTAGGACATGGAATCTTACCTGAAACAAAAGTTGAAATGGTTTATGAATTAATAGAAATAGTAAGGGGTTATAAATGAATCAAGAACACCCACCTGTTAAATTTGGGAAAACAGGTATATTGTTAATTAATCTAGGCACACCCGATTCCACAAGTTGGCTTGATATTAGAAAATATTTAAAAGAGTTTCTATCTGATAACAGAGTGATCGAAGTTAATCCTATTATATGGCAAATAATTCTAAATCTTTTTATTCTTACTTTTAGACCCTCTAAAACGGCAAAGGCTTACAAAGAGATTTGGATGAAGAAGGAAAATATGTCACCACTACTCTATTACACTATAAAACAAACCGAAAAGGTATCTGCTTCCTTAAGTAGTGAAAACCTGGTTATAGATTTTGCAATGAGATATGGAAACCCAAGCATTAAAAGTAAAATTAGCAAGTTACACAAAGAGGGATGCGATAATTTAGTAATTTTACCACTATATCCTCAATATGCTGCTGCTACTACAGCTACAGTTTGTGATGAAGTTTATAGATCTTTAATGAATATGAGGTGGCAGCCATCTTTAAAGATAATACCCCATTATGAATCAAATCCATTATATATCGATGCATTGGTTAATTCTATCAATAAAAAAATAAGTGAAATAAATTGGAAACCAGATTTAATTTTAGCATCTTATCATGGCATTCCAAAAAAATATTTTGATAAAGGGGATCCATACCACTGTTATTGTCATAAAACTACTAGGCTAATATCAGAAAAATTTAATTCAATTAAGATTAAAACTACCTTTCAATCGAGGTTTGGTCCCCAAGAATGGCTCCAACCGTATACTGATAAAACTTTAGAAAACTTACCTAAAGAAGGTGTAAAAAATGTTCTTGCAATTTGCCCGGGCTTTTCTTCGGACTGTGTAGAAACTTTAGAAGAAATATTAATCCAAGGCAAAGAAAGCTTCATTGACTCTGGAGGTGAAAATTTTGATATGATCCCATGTTTAAATGATAGCGATGATCATATCAATTTATTAAATAATCTGATTAAACAAAGCATTTGATTAATGAACTATTATTTTCTTTTTAAATCACTACATCTAATATCGGTTATTTCTTGGATGGCTGGCTTGTTATATCTCCCAAGAATTTTTGTCTACCACTCTCAAAATATTGATGAGATTAAAACTTCAGAAATATTTAAAGTTATGGAAAGAAAACTATATTTTTACATAATGACACCAGCTATGTCTCTATCATGGTTATTTGGCTTACTCTTAATTCACTCTGTAGGGTTTGAACAATTGGGTCAAACTTGGATGGTGCTTAAAATTGTATTTGTATTATTACTTACTCTTTACCATTTTTACTTAGGCAAAATTCTTAATCAGTTTAATATTAACCAAAATAAGAGATCTCATAAATTTTATAGGTATATCAATGAAATACCCACAATATTGCTTATTTTGATTGTATTTGTTGTAATATTTAAGCCTTTATAGGGTTGAAATCTTATGAACACACTACTATATTAATTATATCACAAACTAACCCCCCAACTCATATGAATATTCAAGAACTAAAAGAAAAAAGCTCTGAAAAGCTGATCACAGAAGCTGAAAATCTAGGTATAGAAAATGCTAGCACCTTAAGAAGACAAGAAATATACTTTGCAATATTAAAGAAATTAGCAGAAAAAGGAGAAGAAATTACAGGTGGTGGTGTTCTTCAACTATTACAGGATGGTTTTGGTTTTCTTAGAGCAATAGAATCAAATTATTTACCTGGTGCAGATGATATTTATGTTAGCCCAAATCAGATAAGAAGATTTGGACTAAGAACAGGAGATACTGTCGAAGGACCAATTAGAGCACCAAAAGAAGGAGAAAGATATTTTGCACTATTACAAGTCAGCAAAATTAATTTTGAAGAAACTGACAAATTTAAACATAAAATTGCTTTTGATAACTTGACACCTCTGTATCCAAACAAACAATTGGTTATGGAAGTAGAAACCAATAAAGTTGAAAAAAAAATAGATCTAACCCCAAGATTAATAGATTTGGTAAGTCCTATTGGAAAAGGCCAAAGATCTTTAATTATTTCACCTCCAAAAGCAGGTAAAACTATGATTCTACAAAGTATAGCAAATTCAATTACAGCAAATCACCCTGAGTGTTATCTTATGGTGCTACTTATTGATGAGAGACCAGAAGAAGTAACTGATATGCAAAGAACAGTGAAGGGAGAAGTAATTAGTTCAACTTTTGATGAACCTGCACAAAGACATGTGGCAGTTGCCGAGATGGTAATTGAAAAAGCAAAACGTTTAACAGAACATAAAAAAGATGTTGTAATTCTTCTTGATTCAATAACAAGGCTTGGTAGAGCTTATAATGCAGTTGTGCCTAGTTCTGGTAAGGTATTAACGGGAGGTGTTGACGCAAATGCTCTTCAAAGACCAAAAAGATTTTTTGGAGCTGCAAGAAATATTGAAGAAGGTGGATCGTTAACTATAATTGCAACAGCATTAATAGACACTGGTAGTAGAATGGATGAGGTTATATTTGAAGAATTTAAAGGAACTGGAAATAGCGAAACAATATTAGATAGAAAAATTTCAGAAAAGAGAATATTTCCTGCAATCGACATAACAAAATCAGGAACTAGAAGAGAAGAACTAATATTTGAAAAAAATGATCTTCAAAAAATGAATGTTTTAAGAAGAATTATTGCCCCAATGGGATCAATGGATGCAATTGAATTTATTAATTCTAAGCTTAAAGACACAAAGAATAACTCAGAATTCTTTAATTCTATGAATAAACCTGCATAGTTTAAATGTAACCCAATTCTTTCATCTCCTTTTCAAACAAACCTTCTATGACTTTTGATGTCTCAGGTTTGAGAAGATTTTTGTAATTATTTTTTCTTCCTAAATTAAAAAATGGTTTCATTTTTCCTTCTTTTGAGGAATAAACCGCCTCATCAAATCCCTCATATTCCTCTTTCTTTTGTAATACTTCAAAATTTGTAGTTTCTATAGAGAGTTTAAATTTATCCTCATCAATATTTCTTTCTTTCTTTATTATATTATTTGTAAAATTAACAATCTTTGAAAATGTTTTATATTTATCATTTTCTAAATCCTCATACTTTATAAATAAGGTATTAATATTTTTAGAAAGCTTCCATGAATTATAATTATTAGACCAAGAACTTATAAAAGAATAACTTGCGTAATTATTTTCATCATTTTCATCTTTTAAATTACGGTAAATACTATTTATCATTTTTAATGCATCACTTTCATTTAAAGAATAATGATTCATCATTGAGCTTAAAACATTTCTTGGATCTCTGACAATATAAATTGCTCCTGCTGTAAATTCAGTTGTTGTAAAACTATTTCCTTTGAATGCGCCATTTACATTGTGGGTTTTAAGAAAGCAAATTTTTTTTCTATCTTTAATTTTTTTTTGAGCAATCAACCAATTTTGAGATGCTTCATCAACACTTAACAATTTCTGGTCAAAAAATTCTTTGCTAGGAAACTGTTTAATTTTTTTTAGCAATTCAAAAGTAAATTTTCCATCACTAGAATAGTAATATGCTGACAAGAATGCCCTAACCCATGTGTTTCCACTTTTTGGATAAGATGCTAGCCAAATAATCATTGAATTATTTCTATATTAAATTCATATTGTAGCTATAACAAAATGACTATTTTCGCACTTTCATCAGGGCCAGGATTGTCTGGTATTGCTGTAATTAGAGTTTCAGGTCCAAATACAAAAAATGTGTTGAAAAATATGACTATTTCACCGATCCCAAGCCCCAAAGTTGCAGTAGTAAGAAAGTTTATACATCCTAAAACAAAGGATTTGATAGATCAGGGAATTTTATTATGGTTTCCGGGTCCTGAGAGTTACACAGGTGAAGATATGGCTGAATTTCATGTCCACGGAAGCAAAGCTGTAATTGAAGCTATAAATTTGTCTTTATCAAAAATTGAAGGTTGTAGACTAGCCGAGCCAGGTGAATTTACTAAGATTGCATTCCAAAATGGAAAAATAAATTTACTTAAAGCTGAAAGCATCTCTGACTTAATTTCATCAGAAACTGAAATCCAAAGAAAACAAGCTATAAAAATTATGTCTGGCAAA
Source organism: uncultured Pelagibacteraceae bacterium (assembly GCA_902543575.1). Taxonomy (GTDB): domain Bacteria; phylum Pseudomonadota; class Alphaproteobacteria; order Pelagibacterales; family Pelagibacteraceae; genus Pelagibacter. The sequence goes on from CACBYV010000003.1 coordinate 95,881, forward strand.
AGCTCAGATAAATTTAATTCACTTAGGGAAAGATTATTAAAAATATTGTCAAACATTGAAGCCAAAATCGATTTTCCTGATGAAGATTTGCCAGATAATATTTTAAAAAATATTCGATCAGAAACCAAAAGTATCAAAAATGAGATAGATAAAATATTGAATGATCAAAAAGTTGGAGAAAGAATAAGAGAAGGTTTTAAAATTGCAATTATTGGTCCCACAAATGCTGGAAAATCTTCTTTGTTAAATTATCTATCAAAAAGGGATATTGCAATTGTTTCTGAAATTGCAGGAACAACAAGAGATGTTATTGAGGCACACCTAAATTTAAATGGTTATCCTGTTGTAATTTCTGATACAGCTGGAATAAGAGACTCAAAAGACGAAATTGAAAAAAAGGGTATTAAATTAGCTTTAGAAAGAGCAGAAAACGCTGATTTAAATTTAATAGTTATTGAGCCTAAAAGTGTTGATTTTTCTCACTTTTTAAAGAAATTTCGACCAAAAAACTCTATTTTGGTAATTAATAAGATGGAATTAGGTATTGATAATATTGCAGAAGAAATAAAAAATTATGAACCGATTTTAATTTCATTAAAAAATGAAAAAAATTTAGATAAACTTACAAGTTTGATCAAAGAAAATTTAAAAAATAAATTTATTCTTCAAGATGATATATATATTACAAGACAACGACACAGGACTAATCTTGAAAAGTGTGTGGAGCATTTAACAAATTTTGAAGAAAAAAATTCCTTAGAAGATTTTGATAAAGCGGCAGAAGACTTAAGATTAGCAACAAGATATCTTGGAACTATCGTTGGAAAGGTCGACGTTGAGGAGATATTGGGATCAATTTTCAATGATTTTTGCATTGGTAAATAAACGTTGGAATTAATCACTTTTTAAACAAATTTAAGTGTTTTCTTGTAAATTTTAGGATCAATAATAAATTACAAATATGAAAAACGAGTTAACATTTGATGTAGTGGTAATAGGAGGGGGTCATGCTGGGTGTGAAGCGGCAGCTGCTTCTGCCAGGTTGGGTGTTAACACCGCCTTGTTTACACACAAATTTAATACAATAGGAGAGATGTCTTGTAATCCAGCAATTGGTGGATTAGGAAAAGGACATCTAGTCAGAGAAATAGATGCATTAGATGGCGTGATGGGAGAAGTAGCAGATAAATCAGGTATCCAATTTAGATTACTAAATAGAAGCAGGGGGCCTGCAGTCAGAGGACCCAGAACTCAAAGTGATAGATCATTATATAAAAAATTTATGCAAGAAAAACTTGTAAACTACTGTAATTTAAGCATTTTTAGCGATCCTGTAATTAGGTTTCATTTTAAAAATAATAGTATAATTGGTTTTTTAACACAATCAGGTAAAGAAATTAAATCGTCTAAAATAATTTTAACAACTGGCACTTTTTTAAATGGTTTGATACATATTGGTGAAGATAAAATACCAGCCGGTCGGTTTGATGAGAAACCTTCAACAGGTTTAAGTGAACAGTTAGAAAAGTATAATTTTAAAATAGGAAGACTAAAAACTGGAACTCCGCCTAGACTTGATTCTCGAACAATAAATTTTGAAAATTTAGAAGAGCAGCAAGCTGATGATGAACCATACTTTTTTTCTTTCCTTACAAGAAAAAAATACAATAAACAGATTTCATGTAGAATGACGTATACCAATCGAGCAGTTCATAAAATTATTTCTAAAAATATAAAACGAAGCGCTATGTACTCTGGAACCATAAAAGGAGTAGGTCCAAGATATTGCCCCTCTATAGAGGATAAAATTAAAAAATTTGCAGATAAACAAAGACATCAAATTTTTTTAGAGCCAGAAGGTTTAAATGATCATACAATTTATCCAAATGGAATTTCGACATCATTACCTGCTGACGTACAACAAGAAATATGTAGTAAAATCAATGGTTTAGAAAATGTTAAAATTTTAAGACCAGGATATGCCATAGAGTATGATTTTATAGATCCAAGAGAGCTTTTTTTAACTTTGGAGACTAAGAAAATTAAAAACCTTTATCTAGCCGGCCAGATAAATGGAACTACTGGATATGAAGAAGCCGCAGCCCAAGGCCTTATCGCTGGAACTAATGCTGCACTAGCCTTTAAAGAAGAAGAGCCGCTTATTTTAGATAGGTCTGAAGCTTATATAGGAGTTATGATAGATGATCTTGTAACAAAAGGTGTTGCAGAGCCATATAGAATGTTTACATCAAGGGCCGAATATAGACTCTCATTAAGATCTGACAACGCAGATGTTAGACTTACAAAAAAAGGAATTGATATAGGACTAGTGTTAGATCAAAGAAAGAAAATTTATAAAGATAAATTTAGTAATTTATCAATAATTCATTCTAAAATGGATAAATTGATGATTTCACCATCAAAAGCCTCTAAATTTGCAATAAATATTGCAAAAGATGGTGTGAGTCGATCAGCAAATCAGCTATTAGGACAAAAATCTGTTAATATGAGTAAAATAAGAGAAATATGGCCAGATATACCATATTTTTCACGTGAAATTGATGAACAATTAGAGATAAATTCACATTATAAAGGTTATTTAAAGAAGCAAAAAGCAGATATTTTAGCATTTAAAAGAGATGAAAATTTATTAATTCCAGAAAACCTAAATTATGATAGTTTTTCTGGACTTTCAAACGAAGTAAAATCAAAATTTAAAAAAATAAGACCTAAAACAATGGGACAAGCATTAAGAATAGATGGAATTACTCCTGCTGCTGTATATATTTTGTTGTCTCATCTTAAAAGAAAGTCTATTAAGCATATAGCTTGATTGATTCGAATATTTTAAAATTATATAGTGCTAAATCCACAAATGTTTCACGTGAAACATTAAAGGAGTTAGAAGACTATTCAAATGCAATAATTTCAAGAAATAAAAGAATAAATTTGATCAGTAAAAGCACTGAAAATTCGATAAAACAAAGGCATATAGAAGATAGTGCGCAAATTATTGATTTTATTGATAAAAATGATATAAAAATTTGTACAGATCTAGGGTCTGGTGCTGGTTTACCTGGTATAGTTTTAGGCATTTTGATGAAACCAAAAAAACCTTTATTTAAGCTAATTTTCTATGAAAAGAGCTATCACAAATGTCTTTTCTTAAGTGAAATGGCAGATAAATTTAGTCTAAATTCAGAAATTCATCGAAAAAATATTTTTGGGGAGAAAGATTTAACAACGGATGTTATAATTTCAAGAGCATTCAAACCTTTGCCAATAATTTTTCAAATAGCAAAAAATAATTTTAAAAAATTCAAGTATATTATTTTATTTTTAGGTAAGACTGGAAAGACAGTTATTGATAATGCGCGTGAGAATTGGAATTTTGATTATGAAAAAAAAAAAAGTTTAACAAGTAACCAATCTTTAATAGTAAAAATTTCAAATCTAAAAAAAAAAAATGTTTAATAAAAATATTTTCTTTAAAAAATTTTTAATGAGACACAACAATTAATGACGGACTTAGAAAAATTATAAAAATGAAAAATATATATTAAAATAATGGATAAAAAAATAATTTCAGTCATAAATCAAAAAGGAGGAGTAGGTAAGACTACAACAGTAATTAATCTAGCAGCAGGATTATCAATGAAAGGAAAAAAAATTTTGGTAATAGACTTAGATCCACAGGGTAATGCATCAACTGGCCTTGGATTATCCAACACAACTAATTCAGAGAAAACTATTTACAGTGTTCTTAATGGAAATAAGAAAATTTCAGAGGTTATACAGCCTTCAAGCTTTGAAAATCTAAATGTAATAACTTCAAATGTTGATTTATCAGGTCTTGAGGTCGAAACGGCTGGGGATAGTCGAAGAGCCTTTAAATTAAAAGACGAATTAGGATTGATTTTAAATGATTCTAGAGCGTTGTATGATTACATAATAATTGACTGCCCTCCATCCCTAAGTTTACTTACAATTATGGCATTAGTGGCCTCCGACTCTTTAGTCGTTCCGCTGCAGACAGAATTTTTTGCATTGGAAGGACTTACTCAACTTATGAAGACTATAGAAAGGATAAAATCTAATTTAAATCCATCATTAGAAATTAGAGGTATACTGCTAACAATGTTTGACAAAAGAAATAAGCTTTCAGGTCAAGTGGAGATAGAGGCAAGGAACTATTTTAAGGAAAAAGTTTACTCAACTGCTGTGCCAAGAAATGTTAGATTGTCCGAGGCGCCATCCCATGGCATACCTGTCCTAATATATGACAAAATATGTCCTGGAAGTAAGGCTTACTTTAAATTTACAGATGAATTTTTAGAACAAGATAAACAAGTGGAGAGTGCTGCATGATAAATCCTTTTAAAAGCAAGAAGGGCTTAGGAAGAGGTCTGTCATCACTGATTGGTGATAATGATATAAAATCATCTAAAGATAAAATTTCTATAAGTTCTATAGTTCCAAATAAAAATCAACCTAGAAAATTATTTGAAAAAGAGGCTTTAGAAGAATTAAAAAATTCGATTAAAGAAAGAGGCATAATCCAACCATTAATTGTTAGAAAATCATATGATCAAGATGATAAATTTGAATTAATAGCGGGTGAAAGAAGATGGCAAGCAGCTCAATCAGCTGGCCTTCATGAGGTGCCCGTAGTTATTATTGAGGCAGATAATCTAAAATCGTTAGAATTAGCAATTATAGAAAACGTTCAGAGAAAAGATCTAAATCCTGTAGAGGAGGCTGAAAGTTACAATAATCTCATTCAAAACTTTGGATATGATCACGAAAAAGTTTCTAAGTTTATTGGAAAAAGTAGATCACATATCTCAAACTCTATACGTTTACTGTCTCTTCCAGAAAAGATACTGGACTTGATAAGAGATAATAAAATTTCTCAAGGTCACGCTAAAGTTTTGGTTGGTCTTGAAAATGCACTTTTATTAACAGATAAAATAATAAAAAAAAAACTTTCTGTTAGGCAATTAGAGAGTTTAGTAAGACTTTTTAAAAATAGATCTAACAAACCTTTCAAATCAAAGGACACAAATATAATCGCAACAGAAAACAATTTATCTGAAAAAATTGGCATGAGAGTTATCTTAAATAACAAAAAAAATAATTCTGGAACATTATCAATTGAGTATAAAGGAATAGATCAGCTTGATAGGCTAATTGAGGTTATAAAGAAAAATTATTAATAATTTACAATAAAATCAGAGACTAAATTTAGAGAATTTTTAGAATTACTTTTTACCAATAGCTCCACCTCATTTATTTGATACATTTTAGTCCTCAAATCCCTTAATTGCCATAGATTTACTTGCTTTTTTACAACTTCTTTATCTTTCCAAAAAATTGGTGGTTTTGTTTTAGAAATAACATCATCAAGATTTTTACTCTTTTTATAAATTTCCAATATATCTAACAATCTTTTAGATTTATTTAAAATCGTTCTTAAAATTAAAATACAGTCATCATCTGAATAGTTATTTTCATTTAGAATCCTAACTATATTTTTTTTATTTTTACTAAGATAATTATCAGCTAATTCACTCACGCTGTAATTTTCTGCCAAATTAGATAGTTTCTTAACAGTCTCCAGATTAACTTCATTATTTGTATAAGAATATTGTAAAATTTTGCTTAATTCGTTCTTTAAATTTTCCCTGTTTCCACCCGCTCTACTAATTAATAAATTAATAGACTCTCTTGAAAGCTTTATATTATGTTTATTTAAATAATCATAAATAATATTAGTTAAAGTTCTCGCGTCATCCTCATAAAAAGGGATTGCAATTAACCTTTTACTTTTTTCAAAAAAAGTTCTTAATTTTGATTTTTTTTCTAAATTTGAGGTTTTTAATACTAATATAAAATCTTTTGTATCTTTATCACTTAATTCCTCAATGTACTTTAAAACTCTCTCACCTACTCTTGATATTAATATTAATTTTTTTTCATTAAATAGTGATTTATTTAATAATTCTGAATATATTGTTTCATAATTTCCTATAAATTCGACTTCATCATATTTATTTATTTCTCCTTTAAAACTATATATAAATTTTTTTTCGATTATTTCATTTTGTAGACCTTCATTTTTTCCATATAAGAGAATAATATTAGATTTGTTTAAATTAATTTTATTTATTTCATATGATTTTATGATCATTGGCTTATAATTTTGACAGCTAAAAGAATTTCTTTAGAAATATTTTCAGATAAATTTTTTATTATATTATCTTCATATTGTGAGAGTTCAAATTTATCTTTTATACTCTTATATGTTACCTGTTTAGAGATTTGGTCCTGCTTAATTTCCTTTTCATTTTGGTATAGCTGATATTTTAAGTTTATTATAATTTTATAAATTTTCGGATCACCCTTTGAATCAGATGTAACAATTTCTCTTTTTTTAGATGTCTTTAATTTTACGCTGTAAATTTTTTCCCCATTTGTATTATAAATTAAAAAATTTTTTATTATATTATTAATTTGTTCATCACCTAATAAATTGATATTTGAAAATCGAAAATTATAATTTTTATTAAGATAAATAGGTTCATATGTACATGCCTGAAGTATTAAAATTAAAATTAGAAATTTAAAAAATTTATTCATTTATTAAAATATTAACTAATTTATTTTTTATAAATATAATTTTATTAATTTTCTTATTATCCAGATATTTTGATATATTTTTATCTTTTTTTGTGATCTCGATAAGATCTTCCTGTTCTAAACCTTTATTTGTATTTAAAACTGACCTTTTTTTACCGTTTATCTGTATTACTATATTGATTTTTTCTTCTTCTAGAAGTGCTTCATTAAACTCTGGCCATTTAAAGTTATCTTTAAATCCAATATCTTCTAAACACTCATTGGCAAAATGAGGTATCACAGGTGAAAAACACAACAGAATTTTTACATAATTTTTTTCTAAATTTTTTAAATTTTTGTTTAATTTTATATAATTTGTTAAAAAATTATAAGTTTCATACATGTTAGCAATAATTACATTATAATTAAACTTTTCTAGATTTGATGTAATTTTTGCTATTATTTGGTTTGTAAATTTTTCAATTTCTTCTCCATCTTCTTGGGAATCTTCTTTTGAAATTTTATTTTTTAATTCTTTATGCAAGGTCCAAAGTTTTTGAATAAATTTATAAGAAGATGTCATTCCTTGCTCAGACCATTGAACATCTTTTTCAGGTGGACTGTCTGACAATATAAATAATCTAACTGCATCCGCGCCATAATTTTTAACAATGAATTCAGGATCTATCACATTTTTTTTTGATTTTGACATTGATTCTGAAGGCCCTACTTTGACAATTTTATCTTTATTTTTTCTTTCTACAATTTTACCATTAATATTTTCTACTTCATCAGGACTTAGCCAATTATTTTTTTCATCTTTATAAGTTTCATGGCATACCATGCCCTGTGTAAATAAACTTTGAAAAGGCTCTTGAATATCGAAATTTTTATCTTCATAATTTAAAGCTCTCATAAAAAAACGTGAATACAGCAAATGTAAAATTGCGTGTTCCACACCTCCGATATATTGATCGACTGGCATCCAATAGTCTATATCTTCTTTTTTAAATCCATAATCATTTTCATCTGGAGAACAAAATCTTAAATAATACCAAGAAGAACAAACAAAAGTATCAAGTGTATCTGTTTCCCTTGTCATTTTTTTCCCGTCAATAATTATTTCCTTCCAGTCTTTTTGACTGTCTAAGGGGTTACCTTTAACACTAAGATCTATATTATCTGGAAGTTTTACTGGTAACATTGATCTAGGTATCGCGTGAGCTTTTCCATCCTCATCATAAGCTATAGGTATTGGACATCCCCAATATCTTTGACGCGAAACTCCCCAGTCCTTTAATCTATAATTAATTTTTTTCTGTCCCAAATTTCTTTCCGCAAGTATTTTAATAGTCTCTAAAACAGAGTTTTCTGGAGCTTTAAATCCGTTTAAGAAATCAGAATTTATCAATATCCCTGGTCCTGGATATGCTTCATCTGAAACTTGAAAAGTTTCATCCTGATCAAAAGGTCTAACGACAGTCTTAATTTCCAAATTATATTTTTTTGCAAAATCGAAGTCCCTCTGATCGTGAGCTGGACACCCAAACACTGCTCCAAAACCGTAATCCATTAAAACAAAATTTGCAAAATAAACTGGAACTTTTTGTTTAGGATTTAAAGGATTTATTGCTTCTAAATTTGTCTTAAATCCAATTTTTTCTCCAACAGCTATAGCTTCTTCAGTAGTTCCTGTTTTAGAACATTCATCTTTAAATTTCAAAAAGGCTTTATTATCAAGAAAATACTTGGATATTTCGTGGTCAATTGAGAGAGCAAGAAATGAAAAACCAAATAAGGTATCTGGTCTAGTTGTAAAGCATTTAATTTTTTTAACTGGTAAATCACCCTTAACATCGAACTCAATTTCACAACCAACAGATTTTCCAATCCAATTTTTTTGCATTGTTTTAACTTTATTTGGCCAAGTTTCTAAGCTTTCGAGCCCATCTAGTAAATCTTGTGAAAATTTAGATATATTAAAAAACCATTGGTTTAATTTTTTTCTTTCAACAATTGCACCTGACCTCCATCCTTTGCCATCAATTACTTGCTCGTTTGCAAGGACTGTTTCATCAACTGGATCCCAATTTACATAGTTTTCTTTTCTGTAAACAAGTTTTTTTTTCAATAACTCTAAAAAAAAAATTTGCTGATGTTTGTAATATTCTTCAGAGCAAGTAGATATTTCCCTACTCCAATCAATCGAAAGTCCTAACTTTTTCAGCTGATTTTTCATTGTTTCAATATTTTTATTTGTCCATTCTTTAGGATCCAAATTATTATCTCTCGCTGCATTCTCTGCAGGCATTCCAAATGCATCCCATCCCATAGGATGCAATACATTAAAACCTTTTAAAGTTTTATATCGTGATAAAACATCACCAATTGTATAGTTCCTAACATGCCCCATATGAATTTTGCCCGATGGGTAAGGAAACATTTCCAAGCAATAAAATTTTTTTTTTTGCTTATCAATTTTTGTTAAAAATGTATTATTTTTAGACCAGAACTCCTGCCATTTATCTTCAACTTTTTTAAAATTATATCTTTCCACAATAAAAGATTTTATTGATCTTGTTCGTCGGTTCTAAGCGCTTCGTTTCTATATTTTTTTTTCTTCAAACCTTCTTTTTTATAAATAGCTGCGGTAGATAAAATTTTTTTCGTAAGCTCTGCCGATAATTGACTAGATCTGTCTGTTACTTTACAATTATTTTGCATTGAACAATTTTTGTAAAAAACTTTTATTGCTAAAGCATCAGATCTTACTTCATTACTTAGAAATCTTATTGAGATTTTAACAGACTCGTTTTCAGCTGAACCATCGCTATACCAGTCAGTAACAATTATTCCACCACTATAGTTAGCAAGCGCTAAAGGCATGAATTCTAAAGTATCTAATGATGCGCGCCAAAGTTCGTTCGAACTTGCAAAATCAAATTCGCCTGTTTTGTTAGTCTCTATGGAGCCCATCATCGTAAATCCTCTTCCTTCTTCAATATTTTTCTTCACTCTATCTTTTGCATTTGGTGGAATTTTTCTTGCATCTGCGCCTGGTACTTTTCCATTACAGGCATTCAGAAGTAAAAAAATTAAAAAAAGAGTTATGATTCGAATGTTCATTTTTATTTTGTTTACTATGAATCTAGTTAAATTATAAATCTTTATAATAATATCTAATTCTTAAAAAAACTCATATTTTTGAAGACTTTTTGTGATGTAAATTTGCAACACATTTAAATTAAATTTGACTAAATAAACTAAAACCCAAGTGTTTGTTAGGTTTTTTGATAAAAAAGTCCTGTTTAATATTAAACTATAATTAAGGAGTACTAATATGAACAATATGAAAAAAATAGGGTTAACAGCACTTGCTGGTTCCCTAGTTGCTAGCTCAGTATCAGCAGCAACATTAACAGCTACAGGTTCAGCTGGTATGTCATACACAGGTGGTGACTCAAAAGCTACTCAAGGTCAAGGTTGGACAATGGGTGACTCGATTACTATGTCAGCATCAGGAGATGTAAATGACATTGGAGTAACACTATCTTTTGAAATCGATAACGATGACACAGGTGGTGGAGATGTATACGACAGTCACTCAATCGCTTTTGATTTAGGTGATGCTGGAAGTTTAACTTTCCACGGTCATGGTGGAAGCTCAGCTCTTGGTGCTAAAGACGACGTAATGCCAGCAGCTTGGGAAGAGCCATGGGATATCTTAACAAATGCAGAAACTAATGTAATTGGTGGTGCAGGCGGAGATAACATGTTTGTATACTCATACGCACATGAATCAGGTTTAACTGGAACTATATCATACGTAAACGCAGCTAATGCTGTAACAGACGTTTCATCTACTTCATACGGTGTAGAGTTTACTGGTATGGAAGGTTTAACACTTGGTTATGCACAACAAGACGTTGAAGTAACTACTGGTACAAAAGGTGATGAACACACAATGTATGCTAAGTATGCAATTGGTGGAATCACTGTTGGTATACAGCTGTCAGAAAATGACATGGAGTCTGGAACAGACTACGAGTCAACTGGTATTGGTATATCTTACCAAGTAAACGATGACTTAACTGTATCTTACGGTTCTCATGAAATTGAAGCAGTTGGAACTACAAACCCAGATCAAGAAACTGCAGCCATTGGTATATCATACACAATGGGATCTCTAAGTATTGGTGCAGCAGTTCATGATGGTGATAATATCCAGAACAGCGCAACTGATGCTAATCAAAGAGAAAAATACAGCTTAGGACTAACGTTTAACTTCTAAGTTTAAAAATATCTTATATTTAAAAGGCCCTAGAAATAGGGCCTTTTTTTTTTGAAAAATATCCAATTCCACCAAATCCATGACATTTAACAAGCTTTAGCTTTTTTAAATTTTCAATTGAAATACCCCCTAAAGCTATTAACTTTCTTTTTGTAAGTTTGCTCAAATTGTTAAATCTATTAATTCCTAAATAATTTTTATTTTTTTTAAATAAAGAGGATAAAAATATATGCTTCACTTTTTGCCTCTCTTTAACCCTGATTTGCCTTAAATTGTGTGCAGAACCAATTAGATTAAAATTTTTTTTAAATTTGTACGATAAATGATGATAACTATTGTTAAATGAAGGTATGTATGCCCCATCTAATTTAAGATCTAACGACAGTTTGATATCATTAGATAAGTAAAATTTAATTCCATTATTTTTACAATATTTTTTGATTTTTTTTATTTCTTTTAAGTGATCTTTTTTTTTGTAATTTCTATAAATAATCGCTGTATTATTCTCTAAATTATCAATATTATTTTTATTAAACTTATTTATAAAATAGTATTTCTTAAACTTATGCATGAGACAATTAAAAATTTACTTAATATTGAGACAAAAGTTAAGCAAAAAGTAAGTGATAATAATCTTAAAAATATTCCTAACATAATCGCAGTATCTAAAACTTTCAAAATTGATCATATAAGTCATTTAATTAAACATGGTCATATGCATTTTGGTGAAAATAAAGTTCAAGAAGCTTTAGAAAAGTGGGAAGAAATAAAAAAAAAAAATGACAAAATTAAACTCCACTTAATTGGAAAATTACAAACTAACAAGGTTAAGTTTGCAGTAAAATTATTTGATTATATTCACTCTTTAGATAATGAAAAACTTGCAAAAAAAATTGCATCATTCGATAATAAAAACTTAAAAATATTTATTCAAGTTAATATAGGAAATGAAGATCAAAAATCAGGTATAAATGCAAATGATCTATTTGAATTCTATAATTATTGTAAGAAATTAGAACTAAATATAATTGGTTTAATGTGTATACCTCCCTTACATGGAGACACAAAAATTTACTTTAAAAAAATGTTAGAATTAAAAAAAAAGTACAGTTTCAATGAATTAAGCATGGGAATGTCTTCAGATTATTTAAACGCCTTAGATTTTGAAGCTTCTTTTATAAGAATTGGATCTAGCATATTTGGAAATAGATATTAAACAATATTAATTTTTGTGTTTTTTTTAATTAATTTTGCTAAAATTAAAAAATCTTTTACTAAAAGAGCTACGCATCCAGCTGTAGGTTTATAATTTTTTGTTATGTGGATAAAGATTGCGCTCCCTTTATTTTTTTCTGGCTTATGCCAATTATACTTTATGGGTATAAAATAATCATATTTATAGTCATTTCTAAATAATTTTTCATATTTAACTCTTTTTTTTATTTTAATTTCTTTGTTATAAAATTTATTATTAATATCATTACACCAACCCATATTTTTTTTAATTTTAATACATTTTAAGGAAGTTTCAGGTTTCTTTACTCTATCTGCCCGATAGTATAGATTTCCAAGTGTGTAAATCCCTTTTGGAGTTTTTTTATCACCTTCAAATTTATTTCTAGTTAAGCCTTTTTTGCCAACACAACAATAAAATTTGAAATCATCAAAAAAAAGACTTTGTTTATTTTTTATAACAATTGTCATATTCTATAACATTATGAACAAACAGTATTTATTAATACATAATTGCCCAGTTCTTTTTAACATATTAAATGAATTAAAACATACTTTACAATTCGAAGTTAAAAATTTAAGTGAAAATGATTTAAAAAAAAAAAATCATATCAATGATCTTATTATTTCTACTGTTAACTTAAATATACACAATCAAGTAAAAATCGATAAATTCCCAATAGAATACGGACGACTTCTAGATATTTTAAATATTTCATTTCTTAAAAAAAAAATTGAAGTTCAAAAAGACATAAAAATTGGAAAGTATATATTCAATTACAATTCAAGAAGACTAACTAAAAGTAACAAGAATGTTAGTTTAACGGAGAAAGAAACAACTATTATAAATTTTTTAAGATTATCAATAAAGCCAGTGTCGATAAAAAATCTTCAAAAAAAAGTTTGGGGTTATAATACAAATTTAGAAACACATACTGTAGAAACTCATGTGTATAGATTGAGAAAAAAAATTCACAAAAATTTAAATGATGAAAATTTTATACTGAGTTCAAAATTAGGTTATTATATAAATGACTCCTGATTATAACACTGTTAATAAAAAAATTTTTGCAGCTCTTGAAAATTTTAAAGCAAAAAATTTTATAGATGCAGAAAAACTTTATAAAGAAATATTAGAAGTAAAACCAAACCATTACGAAACAATTTGCTATTTAGGTTTGATTTACGCCCAAACCAAGAAATTAGATTTATCTTGTAAAATGTTTCTTAGAGCTTTGAAAATGAATCCAGAAAATGCTGGTCTAAATAATAATTTAGGTAATATTTTTTTTGAATTAGGAAATATAGAGAAATCAATAGACTATTTCCAAAAAGCTATAAAAATTGATCCAAAATTTATAGATGCTTACTTTAACTTGAGTTTAGCTTTTAAAAATGTTGGGAAACTGGACGAGGCAATTAATAGTTTAAAAAAGATAATATCTTTAAAACCAAATGATTTAAAATCAATAATTAGTATCGCCATTATATATCAAAATGATGAGAAGATTGAACAAAGCTTTTTATACTTTATAAAAGCTATGAAAGTTGATCCAAATGATTTAGAAACAAGAAATCTTTTTTTAGAATTAATTAAAACCACAAATTTACATAGTCTAATAAAAAAATATCCAAAAGAGATCAAAAATATTTTTTTATTTTTTTTAAAACAAAATAACATTAATCACGATGATATTTTTAATAATGCAAAATTATTTATTTATTTTCAACAAGACAAAGAAAAAGTAGAAAGAATATATAAATCTCAAGAATTATTACTTGATAACGATAATATAAAACAAAATTTAACTGATGAATATTTTAACTTAATGTTACAAAAATGTTTATTTAGAGATATTTTCTTAGAAAATTTTCTTACCAAAATAAGAAGAGAAATTCTCTTAGATTTAAGTGATAAAAAAAAAAAAATATTAAAAAATTACTTAAATTTTATTATTTCACTTTCTCAACAATGTTTTTTCAATGAGTACTTATTTTTTGAAACAAATGAAGAAAAAAAAGCTTTATTGAAATTAGAAAATAAAATAATAAATAATAATTCATTAGATGAATTAGAAGTAGCCATATTTGCTTGCTATAAGCCGTTAAATGAATTTCAAACTCTTTCAAATAGTTTATTAAAATATAGATCAAAAAACATATTATTTATTGAAATGGTTAATTTACAAATAATCGAACCACTAAAAGAAAATGATCTAAAAAAAACTATCAAATCAATCGAAAAAATCTCAAATCAAACTTCATTAAAAGTCAGAGAACAGTATGAACAAAACCCCTATCCAAGATGGCGGTATGCAAAATCGATTAAAATTGCTAATTTTTCTGATAAGTTTAAAAAAGAAATATTTCCAAATAAAAAAGATTTCATAAATAATTTTAGTAATCCAGATGTTTTAATTGCAGGGTGTGGAACAGGAAAACATTTAGCTCATACAATATATTACGAAAATGCTAATATATCGGCGATCGACCTTAGTTTATCAAGCATAGCTTATGCAAAAAGAATGATTGAAAAAATAGGTTATGAAAAGATTAACTTTTTGAAAGGGGATATTTTAAGTCTTAAAAATTTAAACACAAAATTTGACATTATTGAATGTGTTGGTGTTTTGCATCATATGGAAAAACCTATTGAAGGGCTTGAAATATTAATAAATTTATTAAAATCAAATGGAGTAATAAAACTAGGCTTATATAGCGAATTGGCAAGGGGGGATGTAGTAAAAATAAGAGATCTAATAAAAAAAGAAGGAATAAACAATAGTCTAGAAAGCATAAGATATATTAGAGAAAAAGTAAAAAATAATTCAGACAATTCTTTATTTAAAAAAATTTCAATGAATTATGATTTCTTCTCTACTTCAAATGTAAGAGATTTAATTTTCCATGTTAAAGAACATAGGTTTTCAATACCTAGTATAAAAAAAATATTAAATGATCTTAAATTAGAATTTTTGGGTTTTTCTAACCCATATATAAAAAAAAAGTATTCGATAAATTTTCCTGATGACAAAAAAAATATACTACTAGACAATTGGCAAAAATTTGAACAAAAATACCCAGATTCTTTCTATGATATGTATCAGTTTTGGCTAAAAAAATTAAATTAATTGTGAAATCAAAAAAAAATTTTATCGCTAAAGACTTATTTTCTAAAAAATACCAACCTAAAATGGTAAAACCAAAAAAAGGTAAGGGTAGTTTTAAAAGAAAAAAAAAATAATTATTTTAATATATCGACGTTAAAGCTTATAACTATTCTATCATCATCAGATGTGTTTATACCTACTGAATGTGGAAGATAAGCCGGGAAAAGTAACAAATCTCCTTCAACAGGTTTAATTTGTGCGCTGATTCGATTAAACTCTGTTCTTTTATCACTTATAGCAATTCTTTCCCTTGCTATTTGATTGGGATTTGAAATGTTAAATGACCCACAATTCTCTGGTGCTTTAACATAATAAGCAGCACTTAAATAATTGTTTGGATGGGTATGTTCTGTATTAAAATCATTTTTTTTGTTAATTATAGCCCACATTTCAGTAAGATTAACTTTTCCTGGAGTATAAAACCAACCATACTCTTTAAAAACATCAGCCACATATTTTTGTATATCCATAAAAAAATGGAAAGGTGCATCATCTTTTTTTTTTAAATCAAAAGGTTTAGAGTGCCAACCTCCTTGATTTGATCTTTTCAGACCGTTTTTATCATTTTCGTAAAGATTATAAATATACTTTGATAAGTTTTCGTTATGTTTTTTATGATCTTTGACTTTATAGTGAAATATAGGTAGTGGAAATAATTTTAAAATTTTTTTTTCGTCATCAAACATATTTATAATCTAGCACCAATTTGTTGTATAACTTTTGATGACATTTCTCTTCCTTTATTGAGACTTTCAGATGTACTTAGGTTATTTAAATTTCCATGTAAAAAACCTGCTGCAAATAAATCTCCTGCACCTGTAAGATCTTTAATATTTAAATTTTCTTCGATGCCATTTTCAATAATTTCATCACCATTAATTGATATAGCTCCTTTTTCTCCTCGTGTAATAACCATTAATTTTTTTAAATTTTTCCCAAAATCAACCACATCTTTAAAATCTTTGGCATCGATTAATGACATTATTTCTTGCTCGTTAGCAAATGTAATATCTAATTTATTTTTTACCAAATCTAAAAAATGTGGCTTGTGTCTATCTACACAAAACTGATCCGATAGCGACATTGCGACTTTGTTTGCACTATTGATAGCTTTTTCAAATGCTTTTTTTGGTTCACCTTCATCCCACAAATAGCCTTCTAAAAATATCATTTCAGATTGTTTTACAACATCACCATTTACATCATTCTCATTTATTTTTCCTGCGGTACCTAAATATGTACACATCGTCCTCTCTGAGTCCGGGGTCACTAAAATTAAACATGTACCAGTTGGCAATTCTTCCTTTTTTTTTGAGTAAAAATATTCTACATTTTCCGATTTTAATCCATCCTCGTATTTACTTCCTAATTTGTCATCACTCACTTTCCCTATAAAACCAGCTTTATTGCCTAATTGTGATAATCCAACTATAGAATTTGCGACCGACCCACCTGATATAGTTTTTTCAATATCTAGATTTGCTAACATTGATTGAAACTCCTCGTTTTCGAAGATAAGTTTCATAGTTCCTTTAGTTAAACCATTTTGGTTAAGAAATTTTTCATCAACCTTACAAATAACATCTACAATTGCATTTCCTATTCCTAAAATTTTCATATCAGGCTTTTTTTGTTTTAATTGGTCTTTTTCTTTTAGGATAACAAGAAGTACAAATTTTACAAGAAATACCGTAACACTCTCTTGCTCTACAATATTCTCTACCATAATAAATTATTTGAAGATGAAGTTTATTCCAATATTTTTTTGGAAATAAACGCTTTAAATCTTCTTCTGTTTGAATAACATTTTTTCCATTAGTTAAACCCCATCGCTGAGCAAGTCTATGTATGTGAGTATCAATTGGAAATGCTGGATATCCGAAACCTTGGGACATAACTACACTTGCTGTTTTGTGTCCTACCCCAGGCAACTCCTCTAACTCTTCAAATGTTTTTGGAACTTTACCATTATATTTTTCAACTAAAGTCTTTGACAAATTATAAACACTCTTTGCTTTAATTCTAAAAATCCCAATGCTTCTTATTAAATTTTCTATTTTTTTTCTTCCAAGTTTAACAAAATGCTCTGGTTTATTGTATTTTGGATAAATATTTTTTGTAACATTATTAACATTTACGTCTGTACATTGAGCCGAAAGTAAAACAGATATTAAAAGTGTAAAAATGTTTCTATGTTTTAAAGGTATGGGTGTTCTTGGATAAGTTTTATTTAGTATTTTTAAAACTATTTTTGCCCTTTGAACTTCATTCATTATTTAAAATTCAGAAGATTTCTCATTGAATAAAGGCCTGGTTTTTTTTTAATTAACCATTTTGCTGCAGTTATTGCTCCATCTGAATATAAAGCTCTGTCAAAAGCTTCGTGGTTTAGTTTTATAATTTCTTTCCCATTTGAAAAAGTAACTTCGTGTTCGCCAATAATTTCACCTTTTCTAATTGAATTAAAATTAATTTTTTTTCCATATGGAAATTTTTTTTTGTTTAAAAATTTTCTTCCCATTATCTTATAAAAGTTCTTATTTTTTCCTACAGCAATTCCTTTTCCAAGCATTAGTGCAGTACCTGATGGATAATCTTTTTTGTGTTTGTGATGAATTTCGAAAACTTTACTTAGATAATTACTATTAAGTGAAGCCGATGTAATCTCAGTTAAGTACATGAGTAAATTAATTCCAAGGCTCATATTTCCAGCTTTTAAAATTGGTATTTTTTTTGAAAACTTTTTTATTAAATCTTCCTCTTTCTTATTAAAACCTGTTGTTCCAATAACTACTCTCTTTTTTAACTTTGCAGCTATATTTAAAACCTCGAATGTACACTTTGGAATTGTGAAATCTATTATTACATTCGCTTTACTAAGAGCCATTTCAGTATTTAATTCAGGTTTGATTCCACTAATTTTCTTATTAATCGCTCTATTTTCTGTAAGAGCAACCAATTTGGTAGATTTGTCTTTAATAGCAGATTTAATGAGTTGTTGACCCATTCTTCCCATACATCCTGTTATGGCTAGATTAATTTTACCCATTATAATGATTTAGATTAGCACTATTGATTAGTTTTTCCAGAAACTTTTAGCTTTTTGAAAGAACTTTTTTATGCTTGGATTAGATTTTTCGTTTTCAATTTCTCTAAATTTTTCAAGTAATTCTTTTTGCTCTTTATTTAATGATACTGGAACTTCCGTATTTACTTGAACGTATAAATCACCAAAATCATTACCCCTCATATAAGGCATTCCTTTGCCTCTTAGTCTAAATTGCTTACCACTTTGTGTTCCAGCAGGAATCTTAATTTTAGCTTTACCACCGTCGATCGTTGGAATCTCAATTGAAGTACCTAAAGCAGCATCTGCGATAGAGACTGGACATTCAAAAAATAAATTTTCATCAGCCCTTTTAAATAATTCGTGAGAGTGAACATTAATAAATAAATACAAATCTCCACTACCACCTCCTCTTGATCCAGCTTCACCTTTTCCAGAAAGTCTTATTCTAGTTCCATCATCCACACCTTTTGGAATTGTAACAGATAATCTTTTTGAAGCCTGTTTTTTTCCTTGTCCATTACAACTTACACAAGGATGAGTAATTTCTTCTCCCGCACCAGCGCATTGAGGACAAGTTTGCTGAACTGTAAAAAAACCTTGGCTAGACCTTACTTGTCCATGACCACCACACATTGAGCAAGCTCCAGCTTGATGCCCGGGTTTTGAACCTGATCCACTACAAGTATCACATTTCTCAGATGTGGAGAACTTTATATCCTGTTTCTTACCAGAAAACGATTCTTCTAAAGAAATAGTTAAATCATATCTTAAGTCCGAGCCTCTGTTGTTTGATCTTCTTGACCTACGACTCCCTCCAAAACCTTCTCCAAAAAAATCTTCAAATATGTCAGAGAAATGATTTGAGAAATCAAAATTTCCAAATCCCCCTCTTCCGCCTCCGCCGTTCTCAAAAGCTGCATGACCAAAATTGTCATAATTTTGCTTTCTCTCCGAATTTGAAAGAACATGATAAGCCTCAGATGCTTCTTTAAATTTTTCTTCAGCACCTTTATCGCCTTTATTTTTATCTGGATGAAATTTAACTGCGAGTTTTCTGTAAGCTGATTTTATTTGGTCTGCAGAAGCACTTTTATTTACACCTAAAACTTCGTAATAATCTCTTTTTGCCATAACATGTTATAGACAAACAGTTGTTTTATTAGGCGCTTTTTTCTTTATTTTCGTCTTTTACTTCTTCAAAATCTGCATCAACAACGTTATCGTCTTTCTTATCTTCTTTCTTTGCGTCTTTTGGAGCGTCTTCAGGTTTTGCACCTTGTTGTGATTTATAGATCGCTTCACCTAATTTCATAGATGCCTGAACCAAATCTTGTGTTTTTTTCTTGATTTCCTCAACATCAGTTCCTTTAAGAGAATTTCTTAGATTTGCTGATGCATCCTCGATAGCTTTTTTATCTGCATCTGAAACTTTGCTTCCGTGCTCTTTTAAGTTTTTTTCAGTTGAGTGCATTAATGTATCCGCTTGATTTCTTGCATCAACGGCTTCTCTTTTCTTTTTATCTTCTTCTTTGTTTGACTCTGCATCTTTTACCATTTGATTAATTTCTTCATCACTTAATCCTCCAGATGCCTGGATTTGAATTTTTTGCTCTTTACCAGTTCCTTTGTCTTTAGCTGAGACATTTACAATACCATTTGCATCAATATCAAATGTCACTTCAATTTGCGGAACTCCTCTTGGCGCAGGAGCTATTCCAACTAACTCGAAGTTTCCTAATACCTTATTATCTGAAGCCATCTCTCTTTCACCTTGAAGAACTCTGATTGAGACTGCTGGTTGATTATCCTCTGCAGTAGAAAATACTTGGCTTTTTTTGGTTGGTATTGTTGTATTTTTATCTATCAATTTTGTAGATACACCACCCAATGTTTCTATCCCTAAAGACAAAGGAGTTACATCCAGAAGTAGTACATCTTTTACATCACCTTGTAATACTCCTGCTTGAATCGCTGCACCCATAGCGACAACTTCATCAGGGTTTACAGATTTGTTGGGATCTTTTCCAAAGAAATTTTTTACTTCTTCTATAACTTTAGGCATTCTAGTCATACCACCAACAAGCACTATTTCATCAACTTCGCTTGCAGACAACCCTGCATCTTTTAATGCAGTTTTACATGGTGGAATAGTTCTTGAAATTAAATCTTCCACTAAAGCCTCAAGCTTAGCTCTTGTCATTTTTAAGTTAATATGTTTTGGCCCAGTTTTGTCTGCAGTTATAAATGGCAAATTTATTTCAGTTTGAGTTGCTGATGATAATTCTATTTTAGCTTTTTCAGCAGCTTCCTTAAGTCTTTGCAGTGCTAATTTGTCAGATTTTAAATCAATACCATTTTCTTTTTTGAATTCTGACAAGAGATAATCAACTATTGCATTATCAAAATCTTCTCCACCTAAAAAAGTATCACCGTTGGTTGATTTTACTTCAAACACTCCGTCACCTAGTTCAAGGATTGAAACATCAAATGTTCCTCCACCTAAATCATAGACTGCTATTTTCTTATTTGCTTTTTTATCTAAACCGTAAGCCAAAGATGCTGCAGTTGGCTCATTTATAATTCTTAAAACTTCAAGACCTGCTATTTTGCCTGCATCTTTTGTTGCTTGTCTTTGAGCATCATTAAAATATGCTGGAACAGTAATAACTGCTTGTTTTACTTCTGAACCCAAATATTTTTCAGCAGTCTCTTTCATCTTTTGAAGTGTAAAAGCTGAAATTTGGGATGGAGAATATTTTTGACCTTTTGCCTCAATCCATGCGTCTCCTTTATCGGAATTAACTATTTTAAATGGAGCAGTTTCTACATCTTTTTTAACTGTTGGATCATCAAAATTTCTTCCTATTAATCTTTTAACTGCAAATATTGTATTTTCAGGATTCGTAACTGCTTGTCTTTTTGCGGGTTGACCTATTAATTTTTCACCTTCATCTGTAAATGCAACAACAGATGGTGTTGTTCTTGCTCCTTCAGCATTTTCTAAAACTTTTGCTTGCGTACCTTCCATAACGGCCACACAAGAGTTCGTTGTTCCTAAATCAATTCCTATAACTTTACTCATAATTTGTCCTATTTGATGCTCATATAAGTGTTAATTTTACAACTGCAACCATTATAAATAATTAATTTTTTGCCTCTTTTTCTACATTTTCTTGGTTTTTTTGCTTATTCTGTTTGTCATCAATTTTTTTTTTAGATACAGCTACCAATGAAGGTCTCAGCAACCTGTCCTTCATCATAAAACCTTTTTGAATTTCTTGAACTATTGTGCCTTGATCTTTGGTATCATCTTCGACTTCCATCATAGCCTGATGTAAATTTGGATCTAGTTTTTCGTTAATTGCTTTAATTGGTTCAATATTATTCTTTTTGAAAATCGAAATCATATCCTTATTAATAATATCTATATGCTCTATCAATTTTTTTAGCGCATCTTTATCTTTTATAGTTTCGTCACTTTCCAGCGTTTGTTTTGATCTCTCTAAATTATCTAGAAGATTAAGAGTTTCTTTTGCAAATGAGAATCCACCATATTCAAAAGCTTCATCCTTCTCTTTTTCAAATCTTCTCCTTTGATTTTCCATTTCAGCAAATGTTCTAGCAACTTTATCTTTAAGACTTGAAATTTCATCTTCAGGTGAAAGTTGTTCCCCTTCCTCTATTTTTTCGGTTTCCTCTGAACCCTGTTTATCTTTACTTGGCTCTGAATTTTCATCTTTTAAATTTTTATTTTCTTTATTTTGTAATTCTTCGTTTTCCATTAATATCTATATGGTAAGAAATTTATAAAATTCTAGATGTCAAAAAAAAAAATTAAAGAAATCGTAGTAGGTTCAAATAATGAGGGAAAAATAAAAGAAATCAAAGATTTATTACCTAAATACTACGTTATTACATCTCCCAAGGACTATGGTCTTAAAAGCCCAAAAGAAAACGGTGACACTTTCCTGAAAAATTCTTTAATAAAAGCTAAATATTTTTCAAAAAAAACAAAAAAAATTTGTATAGCTGATGACTCTGGGCTTGAAATTGAACAACTAAATAATCAACCAGGTATTTATTCAGCAAGATGGGGTGGAAAGAAAGGTGATTTCAATTTAGCAATATCCAAAGTATATAAAAAGTTATCGAAGTTAGATAAAAACTGGAAGTCAAAACAGATTAAAGCAAGATTTATTTGTGCATTAACTATATATGGATTAAAAAAAAATCCAATTCAATCTTTAGGAATTATCAATGGCAAAATTTCTAAAAATAAAATTGGAAATAAAGGTTTTGGTTATGATCCAATTTTTATTCCTGAAAATAAAAGATTAACATTCGGCCAAATGAATCAAAAATTAAAATTTAAGAACGATCATCGTTCAAAGGCTTTTAAAAAAATTAGAAAATTTCTTTAAAATTATTTTTTTCTACTTCATAAAAGTTTAATTGATGGGTGATTATTTTTTTATTTATTTCAAAGATACCTATTTTTCCTTTAAATTTATTTTTCTTAATAAATAAGTTTTCATTTGTCTTAAAATCATTATTTATTAACAGGTAATATATCAAACCTATTAGATCATAACTTAAAAAAGAAATTTGATTTGGTGTATTCTTGAAGTTTTGAATGTATTCTTTTTGAAATATTTCAAAATTGTCTTTATTTATTGATGGAAAATATATTGGATGTAATGAAGTTTCCTTTAAAAGACTTTCGTCAAACCATTGATTCAATGTAATGTATTTTATTCTTTCAGACGATACATCGGTATATAATAATGACGTGGCAACACTTTTTAAACTTTCACTAAAATCAGCGATTATTACTGAATCAAAATTAATAAAACCTAAAGTATCTTTTTTTTTTAATTCATCCATTTTTTTCTTTTTATTAAAAGTATTTGAGGCTTCTATCCTTTTAATTTCGTTTTCTAAATTCCGTTTTCTTTGTTGATATCTTGTTAAATCTTCAATTTGCTTTGTTAGTAATGTCGGGTCTTTGCTATAAATAAATTTTTCTTTTAATATTAAATTAGATTTATCAATAGCTTCTTCAATTTCTCTTTTATAATCTGTTTCAGGAATTAAAAAAATTGTACTTTTTAAATTACTTTCACTTAAGTATTTTTTAATTGTATTTATTTGTGATATTGCATTTACACCTGCAGAAATTACATTTTTTGGATTATTTTTAATTTTATTTGTAAAAGATAAGAATATTACTTCATTTAATTCATCTAAATATTTATTACTTTCATTGAATACTGGTCCTATAATTATGTTTACACCATTATTGTAGAGCTCATTTGATACTTTCAATGCATCTATTGGGTTTGCTTTAGTATCTTTAGGTATTACTGTTAGTCTATCATCATTAATTTTATTTAAAGCCATTCTTGTAGATTTAAGAATTGAATTACCAATATATGAATATTCGCCTGATAAAGGTACAATTAAACCTATTTTAATTTTCTCATCTGAAATTGCTTCAAGATGTGAGGAAACGATTATAAGAAAAACTTTTAAAACTATGATATATAATTTTCTCATTGTCATTAAATGTATAATTTTAAATTAAATGATAGTTTAAAACCTGGGCTATATTGTGTTTCTACGCCTATAGGAAATTTAGGCGATATTACTTTTAGGGCCGTACACATACTTAATAAATCGGATGTAATTTTGTCAGAAGACACGAGAGTTTCAAGTAAGATATTATCTAGGTTCAATATAAACACAAAATTACTATCTAATCATAAATTTAATGAAAAAAAAAATATTAAAAATGTATTAAATTTATTAAAGGAAAATAAAATAATTTCTATCATTTCAGATGCAGGTACTCCAACAATTTCAGATCCCGGTGGAGTTTTAATCAAAGAATGCATCAAAAATAAAATTGATATATTTCCAGTTCCAGGATCTTCCGCTGTAGCTGCAGCTGTTTCTATAAGTGGTTTTTCAAATAATTTCTTTTTTTGTGGGTTTTTGCCTGATAAAAAGTTACAAATCGATCAACTCTTTAAAAAGATCTCTAATTTAAATTGCTCAATTGTTTTTTTTATTTCACCCAAAAAAATAAAAAAAATAATAGTTCAAGTCCAAAAATATTTTAATGACAGAGATATTTTAATCACTAGAGAAATGACAAAATTCCATGAAGAATATATTAGAGATAAGGTTAAAAACCTCAAAAATATTAGTATATTAGAAAAAGGTGAGATTACCGTAGTTATATCAGAAAATTCAAATTTAGAAAAGAGGTTACAAGTAATTGAAGAATCGGTTAAAAAAAAAATAATCAAACTTTTAAAAAAAATGTCTATTAAAGATATTACATCAAAAATTAGTAAGGAGAATAATATATCAAAAAAAATTGTTTATGATTATTGTTTAGAAAAAAAGAATGAGATTTAGAAATTTAATATTAATTATAAGTTTTGTTTTAATTTCAGGATGCGTTGGTTATTCATCAACTGGAGTTTTGGGAACAGGAGTTTCAGTTGCAATGGACCCAAGAACTATTGGTACACAAATAGACGATTCTTTAATGCAAAAAAATTTGAGGGCTAAATTAATATTAATGGATAGTGGTTATCTTTTAAAAGTAAAGACCAAAGTCTTAGATGGTAGAATATTTATAACAGGTAAAGTGGACACGATTGAAGAAAAACTTAAAATCACAAAATTAGGTTGGGAAATAAAAGGAGCTAGATCAGTCAAAAATGATCTAAAAATAAAAGAAAATTTTAACTTTAAACAAACAGCTAAAGATGTGCTGATAACTTCTCAATTAAGAACTGCAATGATAGCAAATAAAAAAATAAAGTCCGCAAATTATGATATAGATACTTATAAGAAAATAATTTATGTTTATGGAATTTCACAAAATGAAGAAGAAAGAGCTGAAGTTATAAACGAGGCTAAGGAAGTCCTTGATGTGGAAGATGTAGTTACAAGTATTTTTTTAGTTGAGGACTTGAGAGTAATAAAAAACTAATTTGGTTTTTTGTAATTAATTACTCCCGATGAATATGCTGCAACAGATGCTAAATTTAATATGTCAGATGTTGATGATCTTAGTGGAGCAATTTCAATTGCCTGACCTAAACCGATTAACAGTGGTCCAATTACTTTTGCACCGCCTAAAGTTTTCATTATTTTATAAGTTATAGCAGCACTATGTTGTCCAGGCATAATCAATATATTTGCATTACCAACAATTTCAGAGAATGGATAAAGGTCTTTATATTCGTCACTTAAGGCTACATCAGGCTGCATATCTCCATCAAATTTAAAGTTAACCTTTTTATTTTTTAAAATTTCCACAGCATCTCTAATATGTTTAGTTCTAGCTGTAATTGGTTGGCCAAAGGTAGAGTGTGAAAGAAAAGCAACTTTTGGCTCAAAACCAAATAATTTTGCCACTCTAGACGCAGAAATAGCTATTTCAGAAAGCTGTTCAGATGTTGGATATTCGTGAACACTTGTGTCTGCAATAAAAACCGTTTTGCCTTTATTTACAATCATGTTCAATCCAAACATGATTTCTCCAGGTCTAGGATCTATGACTTTTTTTACTTTATCAAGAGATTGTCCATACCTTCTTGAATTTCCAGTTACCATTGCATCAGCATCACCGCATGCAACCATGCAAGAACCCCATATAACTCTGTCATTTCTAACCATTTTATCGCAATCTCTTTCAAGCAATCCTTCTGTTCTTTGAAGTTTTTTAAATAGGTAATTCACATATTTTTTTCGTTTGTCGCTCAAAGTGGAGTTCACAATCTCAATATCAAAGTTTTCTCCGTAACCAATCTCTCTAAGCTTTTCTTTAACCACTTTTTCTTTAGCAACCAAAATAGGCGTTCCTAGTCCACTATTTTTAAATGCTATTGCAGCCTTCAGTGTATTTTCATCTTCACCATCCGCAAATACAACCTTTTTGTTTGTTTTTTTAATTTGGCTATTTATTCCTTGCATAATTGTTACAGATGGATCAAGCCTTTGTTTTAGCTGTTCAGAATATTGATCAAAATTTTCTATTTTTTTTCTAGCAACACCAGATTTTATCGCAGCTTTTGCGACTGCTACTGGTATTACACTTATTAACCTTGGGTCAAAAGTAGATGGAATAATATATTTTTTTCCATAATTAGGTCTTTCACCACCCATTGCAGCCGCTACCTCATCAGGCACAAATTCTCTTGCAAGCGAAGCAATAGCATTAGCTGCCGCAACTTTCATTTCTTCATTAATAGTTTTTGCTCTAACATCTAATGCTCCCCTAAATATGTAAGGAAACCCTATTAAATTATTTACTTGGTTTGGATAATCGGATCTACCTGTTGCTATAATTGCATCATTTCTTACTTCTTCTATATCTTCTGGTTTAATTTCAGGATCTGGATTTGCACATGCAAATATAATTGGATTTTTAGACATTTTTTTAACCATACTTTTTTTTACAACACCTGCTGCGGATAAGCCTAAAAATACATCTGCATTTTTCATCGCATCGTCTAAACTTTTATCTTTTGTTTCTACTGCAAATTCTTTTTTCCAAGAATTAATATCTTTTCTATTTTTATTTATTACGCCTTTTGTATCCAACATTTTGATATTGTTTTTTGGAATACCAGTGCTTCTAAATAATTTCGCGCATGCCATAGCTGCAGCACCTGCACCATTAATCACTATTTTAATTTTTTTTAAGTTTTTTTTTGCAATATCAACTGCGTTGATTAGTGCAGCTGTTGTTATGATTGCCGTCCCATGTTGATCGTCATGAAACACAGGAATATCTAGAATTTTTTTTAATTCTTCTTCAATTATAAAACAGTTTGGAGCTGCAATATCTTCAAGATTTATACCACCAAAACTTTTTGCGATATGTTTTATTGAATTAATTATTTCTTTTGTATCTTCTGTGTCTATTTCTAAATCTATCGAGTCAATATCTGCAAATCTTTTAAATAGAACAGCTTTACCTTCCATTACTGGTTTTGATGCTATAGCACCCAAATTTCCTAGCCCTAATATTGCTGATCCATTGCTAATGACTGCAACCAGGTTCCCTTTAGTAGTATATTCATATGCTAACTCAGGATTGTCTGCTATTGCTTTAACAGGAGCCGCAACACCAGGAGAATAAGCTAGGGCCAAGTCTCTTTTTGTAGTTACAGGCTTAGATGAAACGATCTCTATTTTGCCAGATTTATCATTAGTATGAAAATCTAAAGCTTCTTTATCAGAATAATGTTCAATTTTGTTTTTTTTCATTAATTGTTAGATATAAAAAGGATTAAGATACTAATATGATTTATGAATTTAATTAAGTCAACAGGCACATTTAGTCTGTTTGTTATTTTAAGCAGAATTTTAGGATACATTAGAGACTTTTTTATAGCTATTTATCTTGGTTCGGGACCAATTGCTGATGCATTTTTCGTAGCATTTAGAATACCAAATACCTTTAGAAGATTATTTGCAGAAGGTACCTTTAATGCAGCATTTGTTCCATCTTACACTTCAGAACTTTTGTCTAGTAAAAAAAAAGCTCAGAAATTTGCAAACTCAGTATTTAATTTATTGGTCTTGGCACTTTTAAGTCTAACAATACTAGTCGAGATTTTTATGCCAAGCTTTATAAAATTGATCGCTCCAGGCTTCTCAAATTTAGATGAAAAGTTTAAA
Organism: uncultured Pelagibacteraceae bacterium; assembly: GCA_902543575.1. GTDB lineage: Bacteria > Pseudomonadota > Alphaproteobacteria > Pelagibacterales > Pelagibacteraceae > Pelagibacter. The sequence goes on from CACBYV010000003.1 coordinate 123,968, forward strand.
TTAGCTGTTGATTTAACCAGAATTACTTTTCCATTTTTATTTTTTATAAGTATAGCATCTTTTTTTTCAGCAATTTTAAATTCTCATAACAAATTTGCAGCCGCTGCCGCTGCCCCTCTTATTTTAAATGTAATATTAATAATTTGTTTCCTTATTATAAAAAATGATACAGATTTAGTTTACTATCTAAGTTATGCTGTAACTTTTGCCGGAATTATACAGTTTATATTTTTAATTATTTTTACTAGAAAATATTTTTATCCAAGTTTTAAATTCAATTTTCAAATAGATAATAAAATAAAATTTTTTTTTAAAAAACTCCTGCCGAGTATATTTTCGTCTGGCGTTACTCAAATTAACATATTAGTTGGTACAATAATTGCCTCTTTCCAAGCAAGTGCTGTTTCATATTTGTATTATGCAGATAGAATATACCAGATAAACTTAGCAATAGCAGGGATTGCAATCGGTATAATTATTTTACCTAACCTAAGCAGACATGTTAAGAGTAAAAATAAAATAAAATTGGAAATTTTACAAAATAAGTCTTTGGAGTTGAGTTTATTTTTAAGTCTTCCTGCTACCTTAGCATTAATTTTTGCTTCTGAAGAAATTGTTTCTGCACTTTTTGGTTATGGATCTTTTAATGAAGAAAGTGTTAAAAATTCAGCTCTTGCATTATTTTACTTTGCATTAGGTCTACCTGCATTCTCAATGATAAAAATATTTTCAAGTTTTATATTTGCCAGAAATGATACAAAAACACCCTTTTATTTTTCATTGATTTCTGTAATTTTGAATATTGTTATTAGCCTATCTTTATTTAGTAAAGTAGGTTTTATTATAATTCCTATAGCAACAACTATTTCTTCATGGTTGAATGGTTTCTTACTAATGGTATTTACCCTAAATAAAAGTTATTTTAATTTTAAAAACTCTTTTTTTGTACAACTTTTTAAAATATCAATTTCAAATTTAATTTGTTTGGGTTTATTTAAAATATTAATAAATTATTTTGGCAATTATTTTATATTTTCAAATAGTTATAAATTTTTAGCAATTATATTATTAGTTCTTTTAACTTTTGCTTTTTATTTGCTGATTTCAATACTCATTAAGGCCTTTAAAATATCTGATATTAAATTAAACTATTAAATTATGTCTAAAAAAATTTTTTCTGGAGTTCAACCAACGGGAAATTTACATCTAGGAAATTATATAGGCGCAATAAAGAATTTTGTTGATTTGCAAAACGACAAAGATAACAACTGTATTTTTTGTGTTGTTGATCTTCATGCCATTACAGTAATGCAAGATCCAATAGAGTTAAAAAATAATATTAGAGAGACAGCGGCAGCATTTATCGCAAGCGGCATTGATCCAAAAAATAGTATAATATTTAATCAATCTTTAGTTCCCGCACATTCTGAGGGTTCCTGGATTTTAGGATGTGTTGCCAGAATGGGTTGGCTCAATCGTATGACACAATTTAAAGAGAAAGCTGGAAAAGACAAGGAAAAAGCTAGTGTAGGTCTATATATTTATCCAGTTCTAATGGCCTCTGATATTCTTTTATATGATGCTACTCATGTGCCAGTAGGAGATGATCAAAAACAGCATCTAGAACTCTGTAGAGATATAGCTCAAAAATTTAATAACGAATATAAATGTCCAGATCTCTTAAGACCTCCTGAGCCTCTTATACAAAAACATTTTTCAAGAATAATGAGTTTGAAAGATGGCACTAAAAAAATGAGTAAGTCAGACATTTCTGAAGGAAGTAGGATCAACTTAACAGACACAGAGGATCAAATTATTAACAAAATAAAAAAAGCAAAAACAGATAATGATAATCTGCCTGGAAATGAAGATGGACTTAAAGGTAGGCCTGAAGCAGAAAATTTAATCGGTATTTACTCTAGCTTAAGCAATCAAAATATTGCTCAAACATTAAATGAATTTGAGGGAAAAAATTTTTCTGATTTAAAAAGTAAACTTTCTGAAATAATTGTTACTAAACTGTCACCTATATCAAAAGAAATTCAAAAATTGTTGTCAGATAAAAAATATATAGATCAAATTTTAGTTGATGGTGCAGAAAAAGCGCAGGATATTTCCTCTAAAAAAGTTAAAAAAATAAAAGAAATAGTTGGTTTTTAATCATTTAATATTTTGAAATAAACACTATATAAGAGGTATGTTTATACAAACTGAAAATACACCAAACCCAAACTCATTGAAGTTTTTACCTGGCAGGAAGGTATCTAATAATGGTCCTTTAGAAGTCTTAAATCAAGAAGATACAAATAATTTATTGATAAAGAACTTACTACAGATAAATGGGGTAATTGGAGTATTTTTAGGGGAAGATTTCTTTTCAATAAATAAAGAAGAGAATAAAAAATGGGAAGACATTCAGCACATTGTTATATCTTATGTTAATGAGCATTATGCAAATGGCAACACCTGCATTATAGATAAAATAAATGAAGAGGCGCGAAACGAAAATTATTCAGAGATTGAAAAAAAAATAATAAGTATTCTAGATTCTAAAATCAGACCTGCTGTTGCAAGAGATGGAGGAGATATAAAGTTCAAAGAATTCAAGGATGGAAAAGTTAAAGTTTTGTTAAAAGGCAGTTGTTCAGGTTGTCCATCTTCAACTCTCACTTTAAAAAAAGGTGTAGAAAACTTGCTTTGTCATTATATTCCTGAAGTTAAAGAAGTTTTAGCTGTATAATTAATTAATAATAATTATATTCAAATTAATGGTTAAACGTACAAAAAATAAAAATATTAAACTAAAGCAAAATAAAAATAATATATTTAGATTTTCAGCAATTAGTCTTTTAGTAATTTTCTCATTTTTTACTTTACCAACTCTAAAAAATTTTTTAGATAAAAATTTAAATTTCGAAAGATCTATTATCTCAAATGCTGGAATAAATTTTGATCAAGAACTAGAAAAGAGAAAAAAAATTCTTGACGGACAAGCTGAAACTAAGACAAAAAATCTTAGTTTAAAAAATATTTTTGCCGATATTGACTTTTTCAGTACAGATGATGAGGGGCAAAATTCAATAAGATTTGATGCAAGGACAATTGAGCAACTATTCAAAGATACAAATTATAATCTTGAAAAAGTTAGAGAGACAAAATTAGTAAACATAGGTAATAAAATTGACCATCTTCCAAAAGAAATTAAAAGCATTGATAGCACAAAAAAAAGAAAGAGATTATTTATTCAAATAGTTTTACCGTTAATTGTAGAAGAGAACGCTAAAATTCGACTTGATAGAAAGGAATTATTTAGAATATTAGGCAAGAATATCAACACGCAAAAAGAAAAGAATTGGTTAAAAGAAAAATTTAAACAATATGGTTTAAGTGATGGTGATTTTTATTCCTTGAAAGTTAGAATGGATGAAATACCTGTTTCTTTAGCACTTGCTCAAGCTGCCAAAGAAACTGGATGGGGAACATCTAGATTTGCTCAAGAGGGTAATGCTTTATTTGGGCAATGGACTTGGAATGGAGAAGGAATCAGGCCAGCAGGTGTAGATAAAGATGCAAAACACAAAGTAGCAAGGTTTGCAGTCCTTAAAGCATCAGTCAGAGCATATCAGCGAAACTTAAATACTCATAGTAGCTATATCGAATTTAGAAAAGAAAGAGCAATTCAAAGAGACAACGATGAAAAATTAGACAGTTTAAAGTTGGTAAATTATTTAGATAAATACGCAGAGACTGGACAACAATATATTGATGTATTAAAAAAAATTATAAAGCAAAATTCTCTCACGGATTTTGATGATGTAAATGTAATGCCCACAAGCAATAAGACTAAAAAATTAATTTAATTTTGAACAAATTGGAAACCTGAAAATCTCCATCCATTTTCATCTTTTAAAGAACAGTTAATTCTCCCTCTTCTTTCAATAAATTTTTCTGAAAAATTAATATTTAATATATTTTCAATTAAGACAATTTTAGTTTTTCTCCATTTTGAGCCTTCATTTGAAAAGCAATTAATATTTTTTAAATTTTTTTGATCTTCGAAAAATTCTATCGTCATTTTTGGTGGGTTTTCACCATCATTCATAAATTTGTTTTCAGGTTTAATAATTTTATACTGAAGTGGCAAATAAGATATTACTTCTTTAAATCTTTTCATTTCTCCATATTTTTCGTTTATGGGAAATCTTGGTAATTCATATCTATCTTTGTTTAAATCAATAACACCTGAATGTTGGCCAAATGCAAATTCAAAATTTTTTGAAATATAATTTTTCTGCTCTAAATTATATTCGCCAAAAGGATAAGAAAAAAAAATTGGATTATAACCTAATTTATTTCTAAAAATTTTAATTGATCCCTCAATATCCTCTACAAACTTCTGAAAAGTAAATTTAGTTAAGTAATCATGTGAATGTGAATGATTACCAATGTATGCAAAGTTCTCTTTTTCTACTTCTTTTATCTGGTCCCAACTCATATATCCTCTATTCCCAACCGCCTCTGTTGAGACGAATAAAATAAAGGGAATTTTCTCCTCTTTTAAGATTGGCCAAGCATTTTCATAAAAAGACGTAAATGCATCGTCAATAGTTAATAAAATTTTTTTTTGTTTCTTAACCTTGTTAAAACTTATTGAAAATTCACCAGGATTATAAAAATTTAAATTGTTTTCTTTTATTAAATTAATATGTTTTTTAAATATTTCTAATCTTATATTTGTTGATGGATACTTATTTTCTTCAAATCTATGATACATAATTGCTAAAATACCCTGCTCATCTTCATAATATTTTTTATTTACTACTTCAGCTTTAACGTTTAAAAAAATAATAAAAAAAATGAATACTTTAATTATTAATGCTGCAGATGATAAAATTTTATTTTCACTCATAACCGACTTAGAATCTTATACTACCACTCATATAAACAGTAGAGAAAATTTTGATAAAATAATGATATTAATTCTGAATTTCTTAAATAAACATAATTCAAATTTAGATAAAGTAACTCAAATATTTGTTAATCAAGGTCCCGGCAAAGTTTCAAGTATTAGAAATTCAATAGCAATTGCCAAAGGTATTGCTTTTGCAAAAAATATTGATTTATATGGATTTTTGAATGAACATTTAATTGATAAAGGCGTAGACCAATTAATTAAAATTGATAAAAAAGAATTTACAAATATTAATTTGATTAAACCCCTGTACTCGAGTTAAAATGAAGTATGCTAGAAACTATTGAAGAAAAATGCCAAAAAAATGGTGTCAAGCTCACCGATCAAAGAAGAATTATCGCAAGAGTTATTTCAGAATCAAAAAAAACATATGGAGAATCTGATCATCCAGATGTAGATGAGTTATATAACAGAGTTTCTCAAATAGACTCTAAAATAAGTATTGCGACGGTTTATAGAACAGTCAAACTTTTTGAAGAAGCAGGTATATTAACAAAGCATGATTTTAAATCTGGAAAGGCAAGATATGAATTAAATGATGATCATAATCATTTAATTGATATAAAAACTGGAGATATAATAGAATTTGTTGACGAAGAGATCGAAGAATTGCAAAAAAAAATCGCTGATAAATATGGTTATAAGCTTGTTGATCATAAATTAGAACTATACGGAATCAAAAAAAAGTAATTAATGCGAAAAAAGGTTTTTATAAAGACATTTGGTTGTCAAATGAATGAGTATGACTCCAAAAGGATATACGATGCTGTTAGGGCCATAGGTTATAATAAAACTGAAAATCAGGATGAAGCTGATTGTTATATTTTAAATACTTGTCATATTAGAGATAAAGCTAAAGATAAAGTTTATCATGAAATTGGAAGAGTTAAAAAATTATACAAAGATAAAAAAAAACCAATAATGGTAGTTGCAGGTTGTGTAGCACAAGCTGAAAATACAGAGATGCTTAATAGAGAAAAATATATAGATCTAGTTGTAGGTCCACAATCTTATCAAAAAATAAACAATCTTTTAAAGAACTTTGAGGAAGAAAATAAAGTTGAAGAAACTGAATTTGACTCAGTTTCTAAGTTCAGGTACTTCGATAATATCAAAAATAACAATACAAGCGTTTCATCTTTTTTAACAATTCAAGAGGGTTGTGATAAGTTCTGTCACTTTTGTGTTGTTCCTTATACTAGAGGACCAGAATATTCCCGACCATTCAAAAGCATTATTGATGAAGCTGAGAGATTGATAAAAAATGGATCTAGAGAAATAACTTTTCTTGGCCAAAACGTAAATGCATATTCTTATATAGATGGATCCAAAGAATATCGACTGTCAGATCTTATTAGCACACTCAGCAAATATAATGAGATAAGTAGAATTAGGTATACCACTTCTCATCCAATAGACATGACAGATGATCTTATTGAATGTTACAAAAATTCAAAAAAATTAATGCCATTTGTTCATTTACCAATTCAAAGTGGTTCAGACAGAATATTAAAAATGATGAACAGAAAGCATACTGTAAATTATTATTTAAATATTTATAAAAAATTAATTAAAATTAATCCTGATATAAAATTTTCTAGTGACTTTATAATTGGATACCCTGGAGAAACAGAGGATGATTTTAAAGAGACAATAAATTTAGTTAATAAAATTAAATTTATAAATTCATTCTCTTTTATTTTTAGTCCAAGACCAGGAACAAAGGCTGCAGAGTTAGAAATTACTGATAAAGATAAACTTAAAAATAGGCTGATAACTATTCAAGAAAAATTATTTAGCAATCAAATAGAATTGAATAAATCTTTAGAAGGCAAAACATTAGAGGTACTTGTGGAAAATAAACTCAAAAACCAAAACAAATATTTCGGACGAAATAAATTTTTAAATTCAGTAATTTTTGATGGCAATGAAAGCCATATTGGCAAATTAATTAAAGTTAATATCGAAAAAAGTAATCAAAATTCTTTATTTGGTAAAGTAACAGATGAAATGAAAGCAGCATAATTTGAAAAATTTTGCAAGTTCAAAAATTAATCCTGATTTAAAATATGTATATTCAGAAAACAATGCTTTAAGTATTGTATTTCAAAGCAATGAATTACTTTTAGGTGTTTTAGGAGAATTTAATAATAATTTAAAAGAATTAGAAAAAATTACAAATACTAGTATTTACTCTAGAGGAAATTCAATTTTATTAAAAAATAATCCTGAAAAAAATGAGTTAATAAAGAACGCTATTCAATTTCTTGTTGATCAATTTTTAAATAATGGAACATTAGAAAAAAAGGATATAGAATCATCTGTAAATAAATTTATGATTGATGAGAAAGTTACAAATAAAAGTGAAAATGTAGAGTACATAATAAAAACTCCAAAAAAATCTGTAATTCCTAGATCTGAGAAGCAAAAAAATTATATAAGGGCTTTAAAAGAGTCAGATATTGTTATTTCTGCAGGACCAGCTGGAACCGGTAAAACTTTTTTAGCTGTCGCAGTTGCTTTAACAATGTTACTTGAAAAAAAAATAGAGCG
>CACBYV010000004.1 GCA_902543575.1 uncultured Pelagibacteraceae bacterium
GCAGTCAAAGCAGCAAAATCTGCATTTGAGACTTGGAAAGAAACTTCAAAAGAAGAAAGATTAAATTTATTAAAAAAATTATTGAAAATTTATAATTCTAGATGGGATGATATGACTGATGCTATTACTACAGAGCTTGGTTGTCCTAAAGATTGGTGTTCAGCTAATCAAACATCTTCTGGCGCAGGTCATATTGAAGACTTTATAAAAAGATTAAAAGAATTCGAATTCGAACCAGGTTTTGATAAAGGATCTACTAATCATATTGTATATGAGCCAATTGGAGTTTGCGGATTAATTACACCTTGGAATTGGCCTATAAATCAAATTGCTTTAAAAGTAATTCCAGCTTTTGCTACTGGGTGTACAATGGTACTTAAGCCATCTGAAATTGCACCATTATCAGGAATGCTATTTGCAGAGATGATAGATGAGGCTGGATTCCCAGCTGGAGTATTTAATTTGGTGAATGGTGATGGGCCTGGTGTTGGAACTGATCTTTCAGGACATCCTGATGTTGATATGGTCTCATTTACAGGATCTACTAGAGCTGGAAAATTAATTACAAAGAATGCTGCTGAAACTATAAAAAGAGTTTGTCTTGAACTTGGTGGTAAAGGTGGAAATATTGTTTTTGCTGATGCATATCCTGATGCAGTTAGAGATGGCATTAGAAACGTAATGAGTAATTCAGGTCAATCCTGTGACGCTCCAACTAGAATGCTTGTTGAAAAATCAATTTATAAAAGAGCTGTTGAAGAAGCTGCAGATGAAGCAAATAAAATTAAAGTTGATCTTGCTTCAAAAGCTGGTGATCACATAGGACCTGTAATTTCAAAAACTCAATTCGATAAAATTCAGAGTTTAATAAATAGTGGAATTGAAGAAGGTGCTACTTTAGTAGCAGGTGGTCCTGATAAACCTGAAGACTTAAAGAAAGGTTATTTTATTAAGCCGACGGTATTCACTGATGTTAATAATAATATGAGAATTGCTAAAGAGGAAATATTTGGACCAGTATTGTCAATCATTCCTTTTGAAAACGAAGAGGAAGCTATCCAAATTACAAATGACACAGAATATGGATTAGGAAACTATTTACAAACTGAGGATAAAGAAAAGGCAAAAAGAGTCTCAAAAAAATTAAGATCTGGGATTGTGTATGTAAATCATAAAGCAGCAGACTCTGGAACTCCTTTTGGTGGCTATAGACAATCCGGAAATGGACGTGAGGGTGGAACCTGGGGATTGCATGAATATCTAGAGGTAAAAACTATTACTGAATGGAAAAATTAAAATGCTTGGTTATGTAATGGTAGGAACCAATAACTTAGAAAAAGCAATAATTTTTTATGATGAAGTCTTAAAAGTTTTAAATCTAGAAAGAAATTATAAAGATGAAGTTTGTGCTGGTTACACAGAAAAAAATGGCGATGGAACTATAGAGTTTTATGTGACCAAACCTGTCAATATGAAAAAGGCAACAAATGGAAATGGAACGCAAGTTTCATTTATTACATCATCTAGGGATATAGTTGATAAGTTTCATGAGATTGGACTTAAGGCAGGTGGAAAAAGTGAAGGTGCTGGAGGTGAAAGACCAGAAGGTTCTGGAGTTTACTATTCTTATATTCGAGATCTTGATAATAATAAAATTTGTGCTTTCACAAACAATTAATGTCTTACAATTTAATTCAAGAAAAAATCAATGAGGGAAAAATTATTTTACTTGATGGAGGTATAGGTGCTGAGCTTGAAAAAAAAGGAGCTAAAATGGATCAAAACCTCTGGTGTGGAAAATGTTCGGTAGATAGCCCAGAATTTCTAAAAGAAGTTCATGAAAATTATATTGATGCAGGTGCTGATGTTATTACAACAAATACTTATGCTACAACTCCAATTTCTCTTAGAAAACACGGATATGAAGACTCAATTGAATTATTTAATAAACAAGCAGTTCAAATTGCAAAACAAGCAATTAATAATTCAAAAAAGAACATCTGTTTAGCAGGAAGTGTTTCGAGTTATGGAAGTTTTCTTAAACTTGGAACAAAGAACATGAAGCCATTTTTTAATGAACATATTAAAATTTTATCAAATGAGGGTGTTGATTTAATAATTTTAGAAGCAATGACATCTCAAGCAGAAATCGTGGAGACTATGCTTGAGTGTTCTTCAAATATAAAGTTACCTGTTTGGCTTTCTATTTCCTGTGTAATAGATCAGAATACAAAAAATATTACACTTGGTTATGATGATGTGAAGAATAAAACTGAAATTTACGAGGATTTAGAAGAATCGATAAAAAATTTTAGTAAATTACATAAGGGGCCAATTTTAATTGCTCACTCAGATATTAAAACAACGAGTGCAGCTTTAGATACTGCATTAAAAAATTATAATGGAGTTATTGGTGCATACCCTAACAAAGGCTATTACGAAAAACCAAATTGGAAGTTTGTGGATGATTTTTCACCCAATGATTATTTGGAAGTTGCAAAAAAATGGTTTAGCAAAGGTGTAAAAATTGTTGGTGGTTGTTGTGGTATAGGAGTTGAAGAGATAAAAGCTGTTTCAATTTTGAAGTAATAATATATTGTAAAATTATGAAAACTTTTATTGGTGGTATTGGTTGTTTTTGGGACGAAACTAAATACGATGGTATAAAAGGAATATTATCTACCGAATGTGGTTATTGCGGAGGTGATGATCCTAATGTTACTTACAAAGCAGTTTGTGGTGGGGATACAGGTCACATAGAAGTAGTCAAAGTTCAATATGATGAAAATATTTTAAGCTATGAAGATATGGTCAGATTATTTTTTAAACTCCATGACTCAACTCAAAAGAATAGACAAGGAACTTATGTAGGAATTCAATATCGGTCTGAGATATTTTATAATAATGATAATGAAAAAAATACGGCAGAGAAAATTTTAAAAGAAATGAATGAGAAATTAGATGGAAAAGTTACTACAAAGATTTCCAAAGAAAAAAACTATTGTAAAGCGGAAGGCTATCATCAAAATTACGAGAAAAATAAATCTCTTAAGTTTGGATAAAAAATACTAATTTGAAAAAAATTATTTCAGAAAAAAATCCAGAATTAGTTACAAGAAAAGATAATAAAGCTCAATGGAATCTCCCAAATAAAAGGAGGTTGGGTTTTAGAAATTTATATAAAATTAATAGATATGGAATATACCTTAGATCAGATTTTGTTTTAAAATTAAAAAAAAAAATTAATAAGAAAATTGGTAAATTATCTTCTGTAAAAAAGGTAACTAAAAATAAAGCTTTTTGCTCTTTAATAGTTGGTAAAGATCAGGATATTTTATTCGAGCAGTATGCAAAGGACTTTTCTACAAATCAGCCTCAAACAATTATGTCAATTACAAAAATGTTTATACATTTATTTGTGGGAGAGCTGATAGACAGAAAACTAATAAACTTAAATAAGAAAATTTCATTTTACTTGCCAAAAATTGGCAGTGGTTATGCAAATGCAAAAGTAAAAGACGTTTTAGACATGAACATTGTAAATCTATATAGCGAAGATTATACAAAAGCTTATTCGTCTTCATTTTTACATGAGCCTGTGGGAGGATGGAGATTGCCTATTAAAGGTAAAAACATTCAAAGCCAGGAACAATATTTAAATTCAATTAAATCTTTAAAAAGCAGAGATTTAAAAAATTATACCGATCTGGCGCATTATAAATCAGCTAATACCGATGTTATTGGGTTAATTGTAGAAAAAGTAAGTAAAAAAAGTTTAAGACAATGGCTGTTGGAAACAGTTGAAGCAACAGGATTTGAAGAAGGATTGTATATAGGCACTGATAGATTTGGAACACCGTGGATGTCTGGGGGTGGAAGTTTAATTACAAGAGATTTTTTAAGAATGGGTTTACTTTTTTCTAGGTTTGGAAAAGGTATAAATGGAAAAAATATTGGTTCTAAAACTTTTTTGAGTAAAACTATTAATAGTGAGGGACCCAAATACATTCAATTATCTAAAGATAAATTTGTCTGTTATGTTAATTCTTTAATGAAATGCGGTAACTGGATTGGTCACTCTGGGTATGGGGGCCAATTTTTAGGAATAAATTTGAAAACAAAAGTTGTTGCTGCTTTTTTTTCAGTCTTAGAGACCAAATCTGCAACAAATGAAAAATATAAAAAAGATATGGTAAATATGATAGACCAAATAATTAGTAAAGATTACTAAATTAAGAAAATTTAGTTATTAATGATTTTAAATGTTTATCTGTGACGCCACAACACCCCCCAATAATTTTTACCTGATCGTCTATTAACTCAGAACACTTATCAACAAATTCAATTTCATTTTCAGTTATTAATGCCTGCATAGTACTAGTGTCAAATTTATGAATCTCTGGATAGAACATAATTGGCCCATTCCAATTTGATTTTAAAACTTTCATTCCTTCTTTTGTATCAATAAACCAACTATGCATTATGCCATAAACATCTCCACCGATAGATTTGAGTGAATTAATTATTTCAGCAAAATTAATAATTTTATCTTCAGGAAGGAATTTTGGCTCATCAGGATATTTTAAAGGGTCATATATAATAGATCTCTCTTTTTCTGCTCTAAAATTTCTACCTACTACGGTTTCATCAAATTTACTTATGCAGCAACTTAATCCAACCCAGACAGGCAAACCTGTTTCTAAAGCAGCATTTAACAAAATTTTAGCGTGATCAATATCTAAAAGCATTTCAAGAATAAGCACTTCGACTCCCTCTTCTTTTAATACCTTCGCTTGTTCTTTATAATTTTTTTCTTCTTTTGCAAATGATGGTACAAATTTTGTGTCAGGTCTAAATTCATTTTCAGCCAAAGCTAAATATGTTGACATACTTCCAGCAATTTTAATTTTTTTTCCAGAATTTTTGACTGCTTGTCTTGCTAACTTAACTGTATCAATGTTAATTTTTATAGTCTGATCTCCTAAATTTGAAGGCTCAAGACAATGTCTTGCAGTTCCAAAAGTATTGGTTGTTATCATATCACATCCAGCCTTTATGTGACTTTCGTGTACTTTGATTACTATTTCTGGTGAGAAAACATTTGCTAAACCAGAAAAAGCTGGTCCCATTTTTCCACCAAGTCTCTGAATTTCTGAACCTGTTCCGCCATCTAAGAAGATTTTTTTTTTTGATTTCAATAATTCATTAATATCCATTATGCTAATTTCTTCTCTGACTTTGGAACATATACAACTTCAATTACACCACCAAGAATTATCAGAATACTTCCCAGGGTTTCTCTCCAACCAAAAGGTTCATTTGTTAAAATACTAGCACTAATAACACCAACAATTATTTCAGCTAAAAATAAAATAGATGATAAGCCTGCTCCTAATTTACTTGGAGCCCAAAAGATTATTACCCCTGTAGGAATAAAATAAAATATCGAAATAAGTAATAAAAAAGTGGACATTGACATGATAACCTCCACTGATGGAACTGGTCCTAAATAATCTACTAAGAATAACCCAATAGGTATACTGGCTAAACCTCCATAAAAAAAGAATGTGAATATAATTGGAAAGACGCCATCAGTTTTAATTATTTCCATTCTAATTAAACCAGCACCAAATAGTGCACCTCCAGCAAGGGCCAACCAATCCCCTGCATTTTGAGGTAACGGAATTATATTCTCTTGACTGAATACAATCCATAAACCTCCTAATGCTAAACCTAATGTGATTACCCTCTTCCAACCAAATTTCTTTTTTAAAAATATAATTTCAAATATTGTTGTCCAAACAGGTATCATGTAAAACATGATTAATGCTTTAACTACATCAGTAAGAAGAAAGCTAAGAGCATAACAAACAAATCCACTTCCAACAAAAAAACCAGTGAGAGGAAATTCCAATCCAATAGACTTTCCTTTTATAACTCTCCAAATTGCGACTGGTGATAATATTAATATTCCAACTGCCATTTGGGATATTGTTCCCCAGCCACCAGTCAAACCTCCATCTTCTAGTATTCTTTGAGGTAACCAATAAATTCCCCATGAACCAGCGGCAATAGCTAATGCAAATGAAATTTTAAAATGATGAGGGTGTCTGGTCATTATTATTGCATTAATTTTGGTTTAAATTTTGAAAAGTTAAAAATTTCTTCATAAGAATTGGCAAAGTTAATTACTTTATTATCTTCTTTAACATTTGCTATAATCTGCATTCCCATTGGTAGCCCTTTATTATTAAAACCTACTGGAATAGATATAGTTGGCAAACCAAGCAAACTTGATAATGTATAGACTTCCATATATCTATGATAAGTGTCAATTTTATTATTATTGATAAATTCAGGATTATTTAGGTTCTTTTCAAACGGAAATAATTGAGCCGAAGGTAATGCTAAAAAATCATAATGTTTAAATAGGTTTTGAATTTTATCCATATATTTATTTCTAATTTCTATTGCTTTTAAAACATCGTTTGTTTCAATGCTTTTCCCTTTTTTATATTCCCAATATGCTTGGGAAGGTAATTCATTTAAATTTTTTAAATTATATAACAAAAAGTTTTCATATAATGTTTTAGCTCTTAATGTTGTCCAAGAATACCATAATTCTCCTGAGTTAATTTCAGTTTTTAAATTTTCAACACTTAAATTATTTGACTGTAATTTTTTTAAAATATTTTCGCATAAGTCTACAATTCCATCTTCATACTTATATTGTTCGTTTAGATCTATGCACCATCCAATTTTTAAATCTGAAAGTTTTTTATTATTTATATCTTTAAGATCGAAAGATAATTTATCCTTTACATTCTTCCCTTTTATATAGTTAAATAAAAATTCCATGTCATTGGGAGTCCTAGCAAAACATCCAGTTGTAGATATTAAAGGAAAATCTTTTAAATTTTTAATTTCAAATCTATCTTCTGCAATCGCACCAGGTGTTGGTCTTAATCCATAAATATTTGCAAATGCTGCTGGGTTTCTACAAGATCCCATCATATCTGTACCATCTGCAAATGGAATTAAATTTGCTGCAACAGCTGCTGCTGCACCACCAGAAGATCCTCCCGCTGACTTACTATAATCATAAACATTGGAGGTGGCTCCATAAACTCTGTTAGTAGTATGACAACCAACAGCAAATTCAGAGAGATTTGTTTTACCTATTAAAATTGCGTTTTTTTTATAATTATCTACTAATAAAGAGTTCTGTTTTGGGATATTTTTTAATAACTCTTTATATCCATAACAAGTTACCTCATTTTTAATATCAAATAATTCTTTAACAGCAATTGGAAGACCATAAATATCATCTTTATCATTATCACTATTAAAATTTTCATCTTTTAATTTTGCTTCTTCAGTAATTTTTGTTTCATCTATATGTGAAATAATAGCATTTAATTTTGGATTGAATTTTTTTATTCTATCTAAATAGAAATTTAGTACTTCTACTATTTTAATTTCTCTTTTTTTTATTTTTGAAACTATTTGATGGACAGAAAAATTCTCAAGCACTTAATTAAACCTATCTTGCTTGTCTAATACTCTCTAAAACTAAAGTCTTGACCTCATCTAATGATGCCTTTTTAGGATTTTGTCCATAAGCTTGGTCTAACATTGATTTCTTTGCTATTCTCTCTTGGCAATCTTCTGGCACTCCTAATTCATTTAATCCTTTAGGGATTTTTAATCTATCTAGAATTACATTTAAGTTGTCTTGAAAACTTTCAATTGAATGGTTTTCAAATTGCATAGCCTCTGACATTCTTTTTACTTTTTCTTCTAATCCAGGTAAATTATATTTCATGACTGCAGGAAGTATAATTGCATTAGTCAATCCATGATGTGTATTATATTCAGCACCAACCATGTGCGAAATTGCATGAACTAAACCTAGGCCTTTTAAGAAAGCTATTCCACCCAAATAAGATCCAATAATCATTCCTCCTCTCGCTAAAAGATTATCAGGTTCTTCGACAGCTGCATAAAGTGATTTTGAAATTAAATTTAAACTTTCTAATGCAGAACCATCACAAAGTGGATGAAACATAGGAACACTATAACCTTCAATTGCATGTATCATTGCATCTATACCGGTCCAAGCAGTAAGATTTGCTGGTAATTTTAAAGTTAGCTCTGGATCTACTAAAGCTAAACATGGTCGGGCATCTGGATGCCATAAACAAAATTTCATTCCTTTTTCAAGATGAGTGACCATGGCAGTGACTTCTGTTTCAGCACCTGTTCCTGCTGTAGTTGGAATAGTAATTATTTTTGGAAAAGGATTTTCCATAGTTAGTTTTGGCGGCTCTTTTTCAAATTCAAAATCCCATAAAGGCACACCGCTATCAACTGTAAGAGAAATTGCTTTTCCTCCATCCATTGCACTTCCACCGCCTATTGCAATTATTGCATCATGATTGCCTTCACGAAATTTTTTACATCCAGAATCTATTTCATCATCTCTAGGATTTGGCGATATATTTGAATAAATATCTGATTTGATTTTTGAGTCATTAAGTAAATTTTGTAAATCACTTATAAATGGTAAATTTACACTACCACTATCAGTAACGATTAATGCATTATTTATTTTAAAATTTTTACAAAACTTTCCAATTTCTTTAAATCTTCCAGGTCCATAAGCTGTAAAAGTTGGGAATGTCCAATCCTGATTATTTAATAAAAATTCTTCATTAAGCTTAAAATTTTGCATAATATTTTAAAAACTTATACTAATTTCAATATTATTAAATGAAAATTTCATCTGAAAAAACAGATCTAAAAAAAACATATTTAGCAATTGCTACAATGCTCTTAGCAATTTTATGTATAGATCTTTACATGGTTATTATTAAATTTTTAGGTGATGAATACTCAATAATTCAATTAACTTTATTTAGAAATGTAGCAGCAATTATACCTTTGTTATTATTGATCTTATTCACAAATGAATTTTCAACAATATTCAAAAACTTAGGAAATAAGTTTTTGATATTGAGTTGCTTGAGGGGAATATGTTTTCTTTCTATGAATGTATTCATTTTTATCTCAGTAGTAAATCTGGAATTTGCAACAGCAATGACGCTAACCTTTTCGTCACCTTTCTTCATAGTAATACTATCAATAATTTTATTGAGTGAAAAAATTGGTATTTACAGATGGTCAGCAGTTATAATTGGTTTTGTTGGTGTGGTTATGATAATGAAACCAACAAGTGAAATTTTTAGTTTGTACTCAATTTTTCCAATTCTAACCGCTATAGCATGGGCTTTCACTGTCATAATTTTAAAATTCATTCAAGGCAATCATTCAACTGCAAAAATTCAGTTATACACATTAATATTTAATGTCATTGGTGGTTTAATTTTATTTTTTGTAACTACAGGACATGTTGAAATTAAAAATTTTAAAGATTTTATTTTGATGACAATGACTGGAGTTTTGGGTGGTACAGCAGCAATATTGTTTATTTATTCTTACCGTTTAATTTCAGCAAGTAAAATAGCTTCATTTGAGTATCTTGGTATACCGTCATCTTTTATTCTTGGTTGGATTTTCTTTAATGAAGCTCCATGGAGCCAACTATTTCCTGGAGTAATAGTAATTATTTTTGCTGGTATGATTATTATATGGAGAGATAATATTAAAAAGAAATCAATAGAAGGTAATAAGCAAATTTATTGATTTGATCTCATAGATTTCATTACTATTACTCTATCTATCTCACCTAATAGCTTTCCACTTTCATTACAAACTACTGGATAAGTTTTATCATTATCAATTAGCCTATCTATTAAGTTTTCAATTTTAGAATTATCTAAAATATTATCTTTTCCATTCTCAAATAAATTTTTTGTTTCATTGCAGCACTCAGTTCTCATGACTTTGCCTGCACTTAATACTTTATATTTAGGAACATCTTCACAAAAATCTTTAACATATTGATCTTTCGGATTAGATACAATTTCTTCAGGTGTACCTACTTGAGAAACTTCTCCATCTTTCATAATTGCTATGTGGTCTCCCATTTTAATTGCCTCTAAAAAGTCGTGAGTTATAAATACCATAGTTTTTTGAAGCTTTTCTTGGATCTTTAAAAGCTCATCTTGCATCTCTCTTCTAATCAAAGGATCCAATGCTGAAAAAGGTTCATCAAAAATTAATATTTCAGGATCCACAGCTAGTGCTCTTGCAAGTCCTACCCTTTGCTGCATACCTCCAGATAATTCTCTTGGATAATTATTATGCCAACCATCTAAGCCAACCATTTTTAAAACTTCCATTGACTTTTCTGTTCTTATATCTTTTTTTGTTCCCCTTACTTCTAATCCATAACCAATATTTTCTAGGACTGTTCTATGAGGAAATAAACCAAAATGTTGGAAAACCATGCTCATTTTATTTCTTCTTAATTCTAATAATTCACTTGCACTCATTTTTGTAACTTCAACATCATCCATTTTCACTATGCCAGCTGTTGGTTCAATCAATCGCGAAATACATCTAACTAGTGTTGATTTTCCACTACCAGATAATCCCATTACTACAAATGTTTCACCTTTTTGAATTGAGAAACTGACATCTTTTACAGCAACAACGTGTCCTGTCTTTTCTTGAACTTCCTTAATACTTAAATTTTTATCAAGGTTTTTAATAATTCTTTTTTCGTCTGGTCCAAATAACTTCCATATATTTGTACAGGTGATTTTTTGTTCTACAGACATTTTTAATAAATAATATTACCCCAAAAATAGACAATATTTTACTTTAAATGTAAAATTATTTATTTTAATTTGCTAAAATGGCTACTAGAACTGATTTAATAAATAAATCAAATCAATCGAAAAACATAATAACTTATGTAATTATTGGAGTTGTTTTTTTGGTAGCACTCTGGCTATCTACTCAAAGTGAAGGGCCTTCAAAATTTCCTAAAGAAGTCACTGATAAATTTACATTTACAGCTTGGGTGAACGATGGAGAAGATTATTTAAAAAAAAATTACAGATGGGTCACTAAAATTATAGCAAGCTATATAAAAGAAACTTACTATTTTTTAGAAGACTTTTTGCTTGAGTCTCCTTGGATTTTAATAGCAGCAATAATTGTAATACCTTGCATAATTGCGGGAGGTTTGCGATTGGGAATTTACTCTTCTTTTGTAGTTTATTTTTGGGGAGCTACAGGAATGTGGGAACCATCCTTACAAACAGTGGCATTGATGGGTCTGTCAGTTTTATTATGTGTATTTTTTGGATTTATACTGGGGGTCTTGTGTTCACAGAGTAATAGATTTGAAAATTTCATGAAGCCAGTATTAGATACTATGCAAGTAATGCCAGCATTTGTATATTTGTTCCCAGCATTATTTTTTTTTGGGATAGGAGGCGCGCCAGCAATATTGGCTACCATGATATATGCAATGCCTCCAATAATAAGATTGACAAACACTGGTATAAGACAAGTGCCAGCTCAAACTATTGAGTCTGCAACTTCCTTTGGTTCAAGTAAACTTCAATTGTTATTTAAAATTAAAATTCCATTATCTTTACCAAGTATAATGATGGGTATTAACCAAGTAATAATGATGGCATTGGCATTAGTGGTTCTTGCATGTTTTATAGGTGCCGAAGGTATTGGTGGCCAAGTTTGGCAAGCAATAAGAAGATTGGATGTTGGTTGGGCAATGGAAGGTGGGCTATGTATTTTATTTATGGCGATAATGTTTGATAGATTTAGTTTAGCGTTTAGTAAAGATGTAGAAAGACTTCCTTCAGATGTTCAAAGATTTTATTTACTTCCACAAAGTTGGGAAAAATATCAAATCGCAAAAATTTTAGAAATGCCGTTAAGTTTTGGAAATAAGATTTTAAAAAACATATGTCAAACAGTTACATCTGCTATAGCAATAGTATTTAGAGTTTTAGTTTCAATTTTTAATAAATCTACAGCTGAAAACATCGGTGAATTTATTAGCAAAAGATATTATGTTATTCCTTATTTTTTAGTTTTATTTCTAATTGCATTTATAGATCATTACCTTTTAGAAATAGGAACATTTCCAAAAGAATGGAAATTATCAATAAGACAACCAATTACAAATGCAGTAGAAAGCCTGACTGTAAATCCAGGATTTATTTCTTTTGCAAAAGGTTTAAGAGCATTTGTTTATTTAAATTTGTTAAGACCTTTAGATGTTTTTCTAACTCAAATACCTTGGTGGTATACATTAGCAGTATTTTCTGCTTTAGGTTACGTAACTGTTGGAATAAGATTTGCAATAATTACTGCAGTACTTCTTCTATTTATTGGTGCATGTGGAATATGGACACAATCAATGATAACTTTATCCTCAGTACTTGTGTCTGTAGTGCTGTGTTTTGTTATAGGAGTTCCTCTTGGAATAATTGCATCTTACAATGAAAGATTTAGAAATATTCAAAACGTTGTGTTGGATGCAATGCAAACACTTCCTTATTTCTGTTATTTAATTCCTGTTCTAATGTTTTTTGGTGGTGGAACAGTGTCAGCTGTTCTTGCAACTGTAATATATTCAATTCCACCAATAATTCGATTAACATCACTAGGTTTAACACAGGTTTCTGGTACTTACTCTGAAGTATCGAGATCATTTGGCGGAACACTTATTCAAACATTAAATAAAGTTAAATTTCCGTTAGCTATTCCAAGTTTAGTTATTGGATTTAATCAGACTGTAATTATGGCTTTTGCTATGCAAATAGTTACACCACTTATTGGTGGTAAGGGTTTAGGTTTAGAAGTATTTAATGGTCTTGCAAGATCAGATACTGGAAGAGGATTAGCAGCTGGTATCGGAATAGTATTACTAGCTATTATTATTGATAGAATTACACTTGCGTGGACTAAGAAACAAAGAGAAGCTTTAGGCTTAATAAGCTAAGACAAATAGTACTATTTGCGTGGTTTACAGACCAATACATTTTGATCTAAAATGTGTTTTTAATTAATTAAAAAGAGAGGAAATAAATGAAGTTATCAAAAAAGATATCAGCACTAATTCTTTCTGTAGCTCTGTTAATTGGAAGCTTTGGTCAAGCCAATGCAGCCAAAAGACTTCACGCAGCTATAGCAGATTGGACTGGTGGGATAATTACTTGCGAAGTTGCCGTAGCAATTCTTGAAAGAGAAATGGGATACAAAATTAAACAAACTGTATTTCCTTCAGGAACTGGTTTATGGGAAGCAATCGCTGCAGGTGAGTTAGACTTCGCTTGCGAAAGTTGGCCAAGTTACGCTGAAGCTGACACTGTTATGTTAAAAGAAGACTTAATATACGAAGGTAAAGTCGTTGGGACATACAGTGGTGATGGAAGTGTAGATTTGCTTGGAACAGCAGGAATAATCGGTATGTCAGACTACTGGATACCAAGATATGCTGCTGAAGAACTAGGTATTAAAACTTGGAAAGACTTAAATAAACACAAAGCAAAATTTGCAACAATTGAAAGTGGTAAGAGAGGTAGACTTATTGGATGTCCGGTTGCAGGTTGGAACTGTCATGACCAAAAAAGACTTGATCTTTTAGGGATAGACTTCCAGGCTGATGAACTTGGAACAGAAGCTGCTGCTATCGCAGAAGCAAAAGCTGCTTACATGCGTAAAGAGCCATTCCTACTTTATCTATGGTCACCGCATTGGTTCTTTGGTGAGTATGATATGGTTGGTGTACAACTTCCAGAACACAAAACTTGTGATAGCTTCACTGAAGCAAATAACTGGAAAGATTGTGGAACTGCTGCATGGCCAGCAACTGGTTGGGCTAAAGATTACACGATGAACTACGGTAACCCAGCTACTTTTGCTAGTGCAGAACATGCTGATGCTAAGAAGTTCTTTGAAAAAATGTCTTTACAAAATATTGACCAAGCTAAAATGTTAGTTGAAGTTGATATTAAGAAAAGAGATGTAAAAGAAGTTGTTAATGAGTGGTTAGACAATAATCCAGATAAATGGAAAAGTTGGCTTCCATAATAACTTTAAAATAAATTAGATAAAAAGGGCTTTGATATTTTCAAAGCCCTTTTTTTTATTTCTTAAGATAATTTAATCTACCCACAATTTCATCTCTATCCATGTAATAACCTTGTAGGTGTCTGTGTCCAGAATTTGGATCAAATTCTGTTCTTCCGTGAAGTACTCTTCTATTATTGAATGTATATATATCTCCTGGTCTTAGCCTAAATTTTATTTGAAATTTATCATCGTGTAAAAGTTTTCCAAATTTATGATGAGATTTATAAACTTTATCCATTTGATCTGGATGACAATCTAAAGCGTCCATGGTTGCAGTGCTAAATCTAACATCATTATAATCACCATCTTTTGTTAGACTTATTGCAGTACCATAAAAGCTTCTATAAGCTTCTTGCGTGTAATCTTTGTCTCTAAACTTTAAAGGTATTTTTGTTAGCGTATCAAAAGTATCTTTATCATTTTTCTTTAAATATTCTGCTACAGCGAATGCATCTACTGCTGATGAGTCACCTCCTTTTGCTGAATTAACTAAACAATGCAAAAATTGATATCCAGGAGGATTTTCAAACCATGGTAAATCCATATGATTTTGAAGTGCATGCGCTGTATAAGCTGAGTTATTAGGTTTTGGTATATTTATAACTTCAAAAGGTGTTTTAAAAAATGTCTCTCTTGTGTGGCTAATTCTATTTAAAACAGGGAACGCTGAATTTTTTTCTACTGGAGCATTATAAACTATTGCTATTCCTTTATAATGAAGAAGCTCTAACCATTTAACTAATCCCTCTTCAGAAGATATAATTTCATTGTGATCTATATATACACTATCAATATTTTTTTCTAAACTACTATCCCATAATTGATAAGGTGATTTGTATTCTTCGTTATTTTTAATTGTGTAACAATTTTCTCTAAGCCAACTAATATCATAATGGCTTACATGATTTCCCTCACTCCACTCTATTTCTAATTTACCATCGCTATTAAGATTATATTTTTTTGGGTTTATTTTTTCTGATACATCTAAAATATTAAACATTCGATGCCTAGAATCTTTATCGTGTGCTGTTGGACAATTATCTCTCAGCCACATATAATTAAATTTACTTTCTTTCCCATCATCCCAAATTACTTGGAGATAAGTCCCATTTTTTGAGATTTTTGAAATTGAGTGCATAATCAATATCAATATAAAATAATTTAATGCTCAATTCAATTATTAGTTGACATATTAATAGTTGGAAGATTTGTTAGTTTGAATTATCTTTTAAAATTAAAAATGAGCATAACCTTAAAAAATAAAAAAATAATCATATCCGCAGGAGGTTCGGGTATTGGATGGAGTTCGGCAAAAATATTTTTAGATAAAGGTGCAATAGTATATCTTTGTGATATCAATCCAACTTTTCTGAATAAATGCAAGAAGCACAAGCTCAATAATAAAAAATTATTTGTATTTCAGTGCGATGCCTCGGATGAAGACCAAGTAAAAAATTTTTTTAACAAAATATTAAAAAAAACAAAAAAAATTGATGCTTTAATAAATAACGTTGGAATTGCTGGACCAACTGGGACACTTGAAAAATTAAAAAGCAAGGATTGGGAAAATACATTAAAGGTAAACGTTATTAGCCATTTTTATTTTTCAAAATATTCAATTCCATTGCTAAAAAAAAATAAAGGTGGAGCTATAATAAATTTATCATCAACTGCAGGTATATTTGGATTTCCATTAAGATCTCCTTACTGTGCAAGTAAGTGGGCAGTTGTTGGTATAACCAAAACACTGGCAATGGAACTAGGAAAATTTAAAATTAGAGTAAACGCTATTTGTCCTGGAACAATTAAGGGAGATAGAATGGGTAGAGTGATAAGGGATAAATCGAAGTTTTTAAATATTTCAAAAAAATTAATAGAAAAAGAATTTGTTTCAATGACTTCAATGAATACCTGGGTTTATGAAGAGGATATTGGAAGAATTTGTAGCTTTTTAATTTCGAATGATGCACCAAGGATATCAGGACAAGTAATTGCTGTAGACGGCAATACTTTAAGAATGCATTAGTTATTAAACTTTAATATTTTTTTCGCTTATTTCCATAAATGGAAAATGAGATTCTTTATAATGTATGTTCTCTGCTTTATTTAAAAAACTAATATCGTCTAGTAAACCTGCATATAAATAGTATTTTTTATACTTTTCTACATAAGTTAAAATAGGAGCAGCACATTTCCCACAAAAATGTTTTTTAATTTTATTACCACTGCCACCTTCATGTTCATAAATTTTTAATTTAGACTTATCTATATCTATTGCTCCATCTCTAAGTAGTATAATTGTCATTATTCCTCCTATTTTTTTTCTACAATCAATACAATGACAATTGAAAACTAAAGGGACTTCATCAAGCTTAACATTAAAAGTTATATTTCCACAGATACATCCTCCAGTTTTATTTATAAAAATTTTTTCTTTCATCGATTTCTAATTTTATTCTCATATTTTTTTCTGATTTTTAATACATCAACTAAATATTGGTCCCTAATATTTGAAAGCATATTAATTGATTTACCTTTAGCTTGTTTTTTTGTGCCTGATATAAGTTTATCAGATAATTTATTTGTTAACTTTGGAGCTTTTAATTTTGTCCAAGGTAATTTTAAGGCTGGACCAAATTGCTTTAACATATGTTTCATTCCTGCATTACCTCCAGCAAGATGAAAGGTTAAAAAGGTGCCCATTATTGAGTATCTAAGACCTGGTCCATCTTCTATTGCACGATCTAATTCCTGTGTTGTTGCATAATTTTCATTAATAATATGTAGACCCTCTCTCCACAATGCCTCTTGAAGTCTATCCGATAAATAACCTGGTAATTCTTTTTTAAGCATGATTGGCCTCATTGAGATTGATTTGTAATATTTGTTTGCATCTAAAAGAAACTTTCTTGTAGTTTTTTTTCCAGGAACTATTTCAACTGCTGGCAATAAATACGCTGGATTAAATGGATGTCCAATTATGCCTCTTTGAGGATTTTTACACTTAGAAAAAATTTTAGAGGGCAAAAGTCCTGACGAACTTGAAGAAATAATTACATTTGATTTTACATATTTAGAGATTTTTTGGATTAAATCAGTTTTAACTTTATAATTCTCTAATACACTTTCTTGAACAAAATCTACATTTGAAAGAGCCTTTTCCAAAGAATTAAAGAATTTTAAATTTTTAATTAAAATTTTTTTTCCAAAAAGTTTTTTTATACTTTTTGAAGTTCTTTTTATTTCTTTTAAAACATAGTTTTTGAGATTTTTGTTTTGATCATATGCATGAACAATTTTGTTGTGAGCTAAATTCCTTATTATCCATCCAGTTCCTATGACACCAGTTCCAACTATTCCTACAGTTTTAATTTTTGACATTACTTGTGTTTTACAAGCTTTAATTTTTCTCTTGTTTCTGAAGGTGACATAATCTCTACACCAAGATCTGTGACGATCCTTATAGCTTTCTCAACTAATTGAGGATTTGTTGCCAATTTACCTTTGGATAAATATAAATTATCCTCTAAACCAACTCTTGGGTTACCTCCCATTACTACAGTTTGAGCAACATATGGCATTTCGTTTTTAGATATTGCAAAACCTGACCATATACCTTCTTTAGGCATTATATCTTTCATCGCTTGCATAGCTAATGGTGTTGCCGGTGCTCCCCAAGGAATTCCTAAACACATTTGAAAAAGAGGTGGATCACTTAATAATCCCTCTTTATATAATTGAGCACCAAACCACATATTTCCTAAATCAAAAGCTTCTATTTCAGGTTTAACTTTTATTTCTTGAAGTTTTTTTGCAGCTTTTCTTAAATCGTTAGGTGTGTTGACTGTGATAACTGAACTATCTCCAAAATTTAAGGTTCCACAATCAAGTGTGCATATTTCTGGAAGAAATTGTTCTGCATTAGCTATTCTTTCCATTACATTTGCCATGTCTGTCATTGGACCAAAGTCTAAAGGGTTCTTGCCTTGGCCGATATCTAAATCACCACCCATGCCTGTCGTGAGATTAATAATTACATCAGTTTCAGATGATCTCACTCTGTCAACCACTTCTTTATAAAGCTCGAGTCTTCTACTTGGAGTTCCATCTTCCTCTCTAACATGGATATGGGCAATTGCAGCACCAGCTTTAGCAGACTCTATTGCTGCTTTTGCAATTTGCTCTGGAGTTTTAGGTAAATCAGGATGTTTACTTGCTGTATCACCAGATCCTGTAACTGCACATGAGATGAAGACCTTATTGTTCATTTTTATTTCTAGTAAAATATAATAACATATCATTAACAATTATAAGAAATAAAAATTAAATGGACTTAAATAAACTAAGGGTTAGACGTAGCTTTATATTTACACCAGGTCTTCAACCAGAGATGTTTCCAAAAGCCTTGGCTTCAGGAGCTGATATGGTTTGTATAGAATTAGAAGATGGAATTGCCATGAAAGATAAAGACGAGGCAAGGAAAAATACTATTGAAGCATTAAAGTCACTAGAAGTAAAAAATGATGTCGAACTAGTTGTTAGATTAAATTGTCAAAGAACTAAAAATGGTCTTTTAGACTTAGAAGCTATTGCTTCAAATAAACTAAAGGTTAAAGCTATCATGTTGCCTAAAGTTAAAACACCTGACGAAATTACATTTATTGATGACATGCTTACTGATTGTGGTTTAGATACTGATCTTCATGTTATAATGGAAACTAATCAAGCTCTTGAAAGTATTTATGATATTGCGCATTCTAGCGATAGAATAGTTGCTTTATATTTTGGTGGAGAGGATATGGCAGCAGAATTGAGAGTGGAAAACAAATTAGAGAATTTAGTTTATGCAAGATCAAAGTTAGTTCATGCTGGCGCAAGTAAAGGAGTGGATGTTATTGATGTTCCTTATTTAAATTTAGAAGATATGGAAGGAATGAAAAAAGAAGCACAGTTTGTTAAAAACTTAGGTTTCACTGGGAAAGGATCTATTCATCCAAAGCAAATAAGTATTTTAAATGAAATTTTTACTCCAACAGAGGAAGAAATAAGTAAAGCTAAAAGAATTATGGATCAATTTAAAAAAGCAAACACAGGTTTAGTTGTAATAGATGGTAAATTGATAGAAAGACCTGTTTTAAGAGAGATGCAAAGAAAATTGTTAGTAGCAGATAAAATAAATAAAAGCTAATAAAATGGCATTTCATTTAGCTTCGAGAAAAATAATAAAAGATTGGACAGATTATAATGAGCATATGAACATGGCTTATTATGTTTTAATTTTTGATGAAGCATGGGAAACCATGCTTAATAAATTTGACATGGGCGGAGCTAAAGCACAAATAAATAAAAGAAGTACAATGGTGGTTGAAACAAGAACAACTTACGACAATGAAGTTAAAGAAAATGAAGAAGTTGATGTTTATTGCACTTTCTTTGATTATGATAAGAAAAGATTACATTTAAAATGTGAGATGATCGAAAAAAAAACAGGAAAACTTGCTGCAACTACAGAAAGTATATCTCTTTATATTGATCTTGAAAAAAGAAAAGTTACAGAATTTGAAGAAGATAAAATAAAAATTATGGATGATTTTATTAACGAAAATAAAAATAGTTTTAAATCAGATAAATTAGTACTTGCAGATAAACTTAAAAAGTAAATGAATTTTGACTACATAATTATTGGAGCTGGTACAGCAGGATGTGTTCTTGCAAATAGGTTAAGTGAAAATGGGAAATTCAATGTTGCCTTGTTTGAGGCAGGTGGATCGAGTGATATTTGGAAAGTTAATATGCCTTTGGCAATTCTATATGCAATGCACGATCCCAAATATAATTATAAATATTATTCAGAACCAGAACCTAATTTAAATAACAGAAGATTATTTTGTCCTAGAGGTAAAATGGTAGGTGGTTGTTCTGCACATAACGGAATGGTTTATGTTCGAGGAAACAAAAACGACTATGAGAGATGGGCCTCATTTGGCTTGAAATCATGGTCTTATGAAAATGTTTTACCGTTTTTTAAAAAAATTGAGACATGGTCTGAAGGAGAGAATGAATTTAGAGGTGGAAAAGGAATTTTACCAGTAAATCAATCCAAAAACCAAAATCCATTGTTTAGCGCTTTTATTAACGCTTCTGTTGAAGCAGGGTATAAAAAAAATAATGACATGAACGGAGAAGATCAAGAAGGATTTGGAATGTATGATATTACAATTCATAAAGGTCAAAGGGCTAGCGCTTCTAAATATTATCTAGAGCCTGCAAAAAAAAGAAAAAATTTAAAAGTTTTTACCAATTCTTTTGCTGAAAGGATTATTTTTGAAGGAAAAAAAGCAGTTGGAATAGAGGTAAATATTAAAAATAAAGTTACAAAAGTTTATGCAAACAAAGAAATTGTTTTGAGTGGCGGTTCAATCAACTCACCACAACTATTAATGTTATCAGGTGTAGGACCTGAAAAAGATTTAAAAGATAAAGGAATTAATGTTGTACACTCTTTAGAGGGAGTGGGTCAAAATTTACAAGATCATTTAGAAACCTACATTCAGCAAGAATGTAAGACTAAAGATACACTTTATTCTTATGTTAATAAAATAAATATGCTTAAAATTGGTATTCAATGGTTTCTTTCAAAAAGTGGTCCATGTTCTACTTCATTTTTAGAAGCAGGTGGTTTCTGCAAATCTTCAGATGACAAAAGCTATCCAAATATTCAATTTCATTTTTTTCCGGCATTTGTAATCGATCATGGATTAGTTGATCCTGACAGACATGGTTATCAATTACACGCAAGTTTGAATCAACCTAAAAGTAGAGGACATATTAAATTAAATAGCTCAAATCCATACGATTACCCAAAAATTCAATTTAATTATTTAAAAGATGAATACGATTTAAAAGAAACAATTAAGTGTGTTCGTGTAGCCAGGAAAATTTTAAGTCAAGATTCAATGAAACCATACGCTGGAAAGGAAATAGGACCTGGTGAAAGTGCAGCTGATGATGAACAAATTACCGAGTATATTAGATCAAAAGCCGAAACAGCTTATCATCCATCCTGTACATTAAAAATGGGTGTGGACAAAATGGCGGTAGTTGACGAAAAATTGAAAGTTCATGGTTTGGAAAATTTAAGAGTTGCAGATGCTTCTGTTATGCCAGAGATTACAAGTGGTAATTTAAATGCACCAACTTTAATGATAGGAGAAAGAGCAGCTGATTTTATCCTTAATTAGTCTCAAGATATTTTTTATATCTATCTAAACTTTCTTTAGGCCAAGCAATTTTAGGATCATACATTTCATCATAGCAAATATCTTTGTTTACAATATTTATCCATGGATCTTTACTTTTAACAAATATGTGTGCTTGAGGTGGAAAAAGCTCTGGATTAGATAAAGTATTTGTTCTGATACTTATCCTTTTAACAGCGAATTCATAGTCAGAATAAATGTAAACGCCACACTTTTTGCAAAAGTAAACCTTGCAACTTTTTCCACTGCCTGCAATTAACTTTTTTTCTAAAAGTTCACCTTTGATATCTAATGAATTTTCAAAAATACTTGTATTAACAACAAAAGATGATCCGGTTATTTTCTTACAATCTTTACAATGACAAGCATGTGTAAATAAAGGCTTAGATTTAATAGTATATTCAATTTCTCCACAAATACAGCTACCAGAAATTGGTTTAAAATCTTCCATAAATACTTTTTAGAGTATCTTATTAATTATGAAGGTTAAAGTTTTTTTGATATAGGTGCGATATGCAAACAAACGATAATACGAAGGGTATTTTTTTTATTATGACTGGAATGGCATTTTTTTCCATTCAAGATTCGTTAATAAAATTTATTTTTGAAGATATTGCATTATTTGAGTTATATTTGGGAAGAACTTTAATACAAGCGACTATTCTCATATCCTTTTTTTTAATAACAAAAAAAAAAATTTCTCTTAAAACACATTATCCCTTTTTAACTTTAGTTAGAGTAGTTTGTTTCTTTTTTGGATTTGCTTTTTTTTATATTTCTTTAACCTTTATGTCTTTGGCGATGGTTAGTGCTTTGTTTTTCTCATGTCCTTTCTTTATGTCTATGTTTGCTAAATTTTTTTTAAAAGAACAAATTGGAATTAGAAGATGGAGTGCAATTGTTGTAGGTTTTATAGGAGTATTAATTGTACTTAATCCAACACTTGAAGAATTCAACTTTTTCAAATTAGCGCCTGTTGGATGTGCACTTTGTTATGCGTGCTCTATGACAATTACAAAATATACCTCTGATAAAGATAATATTTATACTCAAATGACCTTGCTTTATATTTTTGCTGTCGCTGTAAGTTTAATTATTTATCTTGTTACTGGAGACGGGAAATTTAATAATTTTTCTGATCCTACTTTACAATTTATTGTTAGAGAGTGGTTTACTAATCCTTCAGCTTCTTGGCCATATGTTTTAGTTATGGGAATTGTTGCTTCAATATCATTTTTTTGTGTTTTCTCTGCTTATAGTATTGCGTCACCATCCATTATTTCATTATTTGAATATTCTTATATAATTTTTGCTATGATCGCTGGATATATTCTTTTCGAAACTATTCCAACTACTCGGACGTTTGCCGGGGCGGCAATAATAATTGCTGCTGGTGTTTATATATATTTTAGAGAAAAAGTAAAAAATCAGATGATAGCAACTGATACACCGAATAGGTAATATTTTATGAGAAATAAAATTATTTTTATATCGTTAATATTTTATTTTTTAAGTTTGAGTAGTGCTTTTTCAGTAAATTTCAAAAACTATTTAGAATTAAGTGCATGTGTTGATGAATATAATAGTTTTACAGGTTACAAGAATAAACTCAATGAATGTTTCAAAAATCAGGGAATAGAAGTAAATAAAGACTCATTTAAAATAATCGAAAAAAAATCAGGTATTATAGATGATATAATTGAGTTAGAACTACCCAACCAAGAAGTTGTAGCTGAAAAAAAAAGTTTTTTAGAAAAATTAAAAAATTTTGAAAAAAACTTAAATGAGACTTTAAATCCTGATTTAGAAAAAATAGCTCAAGAAGAGAATATATTTAATAAACCATCTGTATTTTCTGAAAATTATAACAAAGCTCAAAATTTTAATATAGATGGAAAAGATTTTGGTAAATTGAACAGACACATCAAAAACAATCCAAGAGATATTTACGCACTAACGGAAGATATTAACTTTTTAACATTTGAAAAAGGTTATTTATCAGAATTTAAACGACAAGAATTACTTTTAAATGTTTATAATTCCTTTGATCCACTCTTGTTTAGTAGTTTAGCGCCAAAAAATGTTTTTAATCGTACCACCAGTGGCTCTCAGTTAGGAGTTTTAGCTGTAATAGGTGGTATTGCTGCAGCTGGTGGAGGTGGTGGTGGTGGTGGAAGCTCTTCTCCTGCTACTTTATCATTTTCAGTTTCTGCAAGTAGTTTGGGTGAATGTGACTCATCAGGAATAACTATAACAGGGTCTTTAACAAAGGCTCACTCTTCAAACATTACAATCACCTATAGCACGTCAGGAACTGCTACTAATGGTACAGATTTCAATCTTTCTTCAACAACATCTACTATAGTTGCTGGCGCTACATCTGGATCTATAACTTTAACACCAGTAAACGATACTACTAATGAGACATCAGAAACAGTCATAGTATCAGCAAGTACCTCAGGGATCACAACCACAGGAAATACATCAACAACAATCACAATACATGACTACGTGCTTAAATGTAATTCAACAGCGTACAGCGAGGGTAGTACTAGTAGCCAAAATACAATTAAAAATGCATCGACATGGACAGCAAGTGAGGCTGGTGGTGCAACGCACGCTTATGAACAAATGGGTATACACAAAGTTCATTCTTTTTCATCTGGATCTACAAGTCTAACAGGTGTTGGACAAACAATACATGTTGCAGATTTTCATTGTGACGACACTCATGATATTTATAATAATAAGACTATAACTAATCTTGATGATGGAGATCCTGGAGAAAGCACTTTTGGAGCTGCAACTGCGAGTAATAACCATTGCCAAGGTGTTGCAATGTTTGCAGCTGGGGATAGTAATGCAAGAACTGGTGTGGCGCCAGATGCTGATTTAGTTTTATCTAGTATTCCAGATATACAAGGTAGTAATGAAGGTGATGACTATGCTGCTGATTTAGATGCTGCTAGAGCCGCAGGGGCAATAGCTTCTAATCAAAGCTGGGGTTATTCTGATTCAGGAGGTAGTTATAATATATCGGAGTTAAAAACTGCTATAACTAACAATGGTTGGACAGCTGCTGAAGGTTTAGCAAATCTCATGCATGGAAGTACATCTGGTCAAGATTTGACTGATGCAAATACTTACGTAACTGCTTTAAATAATTTTGAGGATAGTGGTGTTGTAGTTTGGGCCGCAGCAAATACAACCACAGAATCTGATGCAAATGCATTGGGTGGTTTACCTGAGATATTTTCAGATCTTGGAGAAGCTTGGCTTGTAGCAAATGTTGTTCAATATACTGGTGATGATGATTTGTCTGATGCTACAAGTTCAGAGTTTACTCTTAGAGGAAATCCATGCGGCTCTACAGCTGCATATTGTTTATCAGTAGATGGTTGGGATGTTTATGCCGCAACTTATGTTAACAGTGGTACAAGTATTTATAATACCTCAAGAATTTCTTATGGATCATCTTGGTCCGCACCAATGGTTTCGGGTGGAGTTGCTTTAATGGCGCAAGCTTTTCCAAATCATACTCCTGAACAATTAGTAGACAGAATTTTAGCATCTGCAAATAATATATGGTTTACACCGACAGGCGAAACTACGTTTACAACACATGGTGCATCAATTAAACATGGTTATCACTCAACTTGGGGTCACGGCGTACCTGATTTTTATGCAGCTATGTCTCCAATTACAACTAGTAAAAATCCATTATCATTTGGTGGGGGTGGAAGTGGAGGCGGTGGTGGTGGCTCATCAGGAGGACAAATACCATTTTCTAAATTGAATAAATATCCTGTTCAACAAACATCTTTATCATTATCTTCTTCATTGGGTAATTCAATATCTAATGGCTTAGAAAATAAATTCACATATGCTTATGATGCGCTTAATGGTGGATTTAAATTGTATTTAAAAGATTTTATAGATGATCAAAATTCCGGAAGTCAAAAAATTAACATTACTTTAGAAAGTGAAATTAAAAAATTAAATAATTTTACAACTAATATCAATAATAGTTTTGAAAATTTCAAGGGTGAATTTTTTAATTTAAAAAATCAATTTGATTATGGATCAAGTATTACTTTAGATAATCCCAGTGTAGCAATACAAAATAGTTTACCAAAAAATAATTATTACATGAATCCTTTTTTGACAGAGAATAATGGATTGGGACTTAATCAAAAAATGTATTTGAAGGGAAATGATCTATTTATAAGTTATAACAACTCTAAAATTAATCCTCTAACAAATATAAATCATGATGCTGTTTTACCTTTAGAAACTTTAGCTCTATCTCTAGATTTAAACAATAAATTATTCGAGAAATTATCTTTAACAACTGGTTTAATGAAGGAAAATGATAGTTTTCTTCTCTCAAAATCTAGTGGAGCATTTGAATTTGAAAATGAAAATATAACTAATTTTTATGCATTAAATTTAAGAAAAAATTTTTCTAAAAATGGTATTCTATCGTTTAATAATACTTTTGGTTTTTCGAAACTAAAAAATAATTATAATAATTTTATTATTGGATCATCAGATGTATTAAGTGCAAGTTTTGAAATCGATTATGAGTTAAATAATATCTTTGGTAACGATAAATTGAATTTTACTTTGTCTCAACCAAATAGAGTTGAAAAAGGGGATATGAAATTTAGATTGATAGGTCTATCAAATAAAAACGGCATAATACCTTATCAAGATCATACCATTAGGCTCCGTCCAAATGGTAGACAAAAAGATATAATATTAAGTTATTATAAAAATTTTGCGGATGATTTTAAAATTGGTCTCAAATCTATTGTGACAGATGATCTAGGTCACATTAAAGATAGTAATTTAAGAACCAATTTTTTGGCAACTTTTTCTCTTAGTTTTTAACATTTAAAGACAAAACATTGATGTCAATAGTCATTTTTAATTAATAATTCCAAATTTTCTCATTGAAAAAAAAATCTAATACGTTTTAATTTTGATTATATAAATTGTTAACAATTAAAGGGAAAATATGAAAAAATTACTGATAGGTATATTCGTGTTTATCTTAAGCTTTACTTCAAAAGCTTTTTCAGATGGGCATGGAATTAAAATGGGTATTATTTTAGGATTTACTGGTCCTATTGAAACCCTTACACCCGCAATGGCTGCCTCTGCTGAACTTGCTTTTAAAGAAGCTTCAGATTCAGGTTCATTATTAGGTGGAAAAAAAATATCTGTAGAAAGAGCTGACTCAACTTGCGTTGATTCTGCTGCTGCTACAACTGCTGCTGAAGGTTTAGTTTCAGGTGGTGTTGTTGCTATTATGGGTGCTGATTGTTCTGGTGTTACAGGTGCAATAGCAACTAATGTTGCCGTACCAAATGGTGTTGTTATGATTTCACCATCAGCTACATCTCCAGGATTAACTGATCTTAATGATAATGGTTATTTCTTTAGAACTGCTCCATCAGATGCTAGAGGAGGACAAGTCTTAGCGGATATTACAAAGGACAGAAAAGTTAAATCATTAGCTGTAACTCATACTAACAATGACTACGGAAAAGGTTTAGCTGATGTTTATGTGGCTGCAGTTAAAGCTCATGGTATTAAAGTAACAGCTGTTACAGCACACGAAGAAGGTAAAGGTGACTATGGTGCAGAAGTAGCTACACTTGCAGCAGCGGGTGGAGATGCTCTTGCTGTTTTAGGTTACTTAGATCAAGCTGGTGGTAGTATAATTCAAGGATCATTAGACTCTGGATCATTTGATACTTTTGTTCTTTCAGATGGAATGATTGGTGACTCTCTTACTGACAGATTTGGAAAAGATTTAAATAAATCATTTGGATCTTTACCTG
The DNA here is from genome assembly GCA_902543575.1 of uncultured Pelagibacteraceae bacterium. Lineage (GTDB taxonomy): Bacteria > Pseudomonadota > Alphaproteobacteria > Pelagibacterales > Pelagibacteraceae > Pelagibacter. The sequence goes on from CACBYV010000004.1 coordinate 27,185, forward strand.
GATCAATGGGTAAAGGTGCTGGTATATTTAAAGAAGTTGCTAGTGCTGGTGGTATTGATTCATCAGGTCCTTACACAGGTGAAAGTTATGACGCGGCAGCCTTGATCACGCTTGCAATGCAAGCTGGTGGAAAAGCTGACAGAATGACTGTTCAAAAAAATGTAATGTCAGTAGCTAATGCTCCTGGAACAAAAATTTATCCAGGTGAATTAAAGAAAGCACTTGATTTATTAGCTAAAGGTAAAGCGGTAAACTATGAAGGTGCTACAGCTGTTGAATTTACAGATGTTGGAGAAGCTTTTGGATCTTTTATTGAAAAAGAAATAAAAGGTGGAAAGTTTAAAGACAAAAAGCAAAGATAATTAGAAATTAAAACCCCAGTTTCTTAACTGGGGTTTTAAAATAAATATTTGTCAGATAAATAAAATATTAATCCTATAACAATACCTAATAAAATATAATACATTATTGTTTAATAATTTTTTCCGGAATAATTCCTTGTGGTCTATAACGCATTATTAAAAGTAAACCAATTCCAATAACCAAGAATCTAAAATATGGAGCACTTTCAATTAAGTGAACTCTAACTGCATTAGTTTCTGGCAGATGGGATGTAAACAAATTAATTAAAAATAATGCAATTGGAGCAGCTTCGACCCATAAAAACCAAACTACAAATCCCCCCAATATTGCTCCGAAATTATTTCCTGTTCCACCTACTATAACCATAACCCAAATTACAAAAGTATATCTCATAGGTCTGTAGCTACCTGGTGTAAACAAACCGTCATTTGTAACCATCATAGCTCCAGCTAAGCCAACAATTGCAGATCCCAAAATAAAAATAAGAAGATGCTCTTTAACAATATTTTTACCCATTGCACTTGCCGCCTCTTCATTATCTCTTATGGCTCTCATTTTTCTTCCCCAAGGTGAATAAAGGGCTTTCTGTGTCACAATTAACAAGATAATAACAACAGTAAGAAATAAACCTGTAAAACATAATTTTACATAAACTGAGGATGCATCAATAACCATTTGATTTAGAGCTTCTTGCTTATCAGAGATTGAATTAATCAAATTTAATTTTGATGAATTAAATTTTGTAACTAAATTTATAAACCATTCTGAAGTTTGTAGATCTATTTCGTATGGTGCTGGTCTTTTTAATCCTATTACATTTTTTACACCTCTTGCCAACCATTCCTCATGTTTAATAATTGAAACTATAATTTCTGCTATTAATAATGTTGCAATAGCTAAATAATCTGCACGAAGACCTAATGCGATCTTTCCTATGACAAATGCTAAACCGCCAGCCAAAAGCGCACCGAAAATCCAGGAAAATAAAACGGGTAATCCCATGCCACCGAGAAATCCTGTCTTTGCTGGATCAACTGACTCTATAGCTTCTATCCCTGGTGCAGCAGTTACTCTTAATAAAATTATTCCACCCAAGATTACAGAAGCTACTGAGTAATTTCTTAATTTAGACTTATCAAATCTATTAAGTATAAATTTAACTACAAAGATAATTGCAACAATTATCCATATACAAGCTAAAATATTTAAACCTCCAACTTGCCAAGCTTTTTTGACTGGTTCAACCGAAACTAAAACTACAGCTAATCCTCCTAATGCTGTATATCCCATTATCCCAAAATTAATTAATCCAGCATAACCCCATTGTATATTCGCCCCAATTGTCATAACTGCAGAAATTAAACAATAATTTAAAATAGTTAATGCTATAGACCAGGATTGAAATATCCCAACCAAAATTATTAAAAATATCATGATTGAATATGCGGCGATGACATTTTTATAATTCCTCATATTACTTTTCCTTTAAAGATACCTGACGGCCTTATTAATAAAACAATTACTAAAATTGAGAATGAAACTGCAAACTTGTAATCTGTCGATAATAACTGGAGTAAAGAATCTGGCTCAAGATGTTCAGGTAATAGATATGAAATAAATCTTTTGTATGCGTAAGTTACAAATATTTCTGCAAAAGCTATAACGTATCCACCTAGGAAGGCTCCAAATGGATTTCCGATTCCCCCAACAATTGCTGCGGCGAATATTGGAAGCATATTATTAAAATAAACAAAAGGTCTATAACTTTTATCTAAACCGTATAATACTCCACCAATAGTAGCCAAAATTCCTGCGATGACCCATGTTATCAAAACAACTCTCTTAGGATCTATACCAGACAATAATGCTAAATCTTCATTGTCCGAATAAGCTCTCATACTTGTTCCAGTTTTAGTTCTATTTAAAAACCAAAACATTATTGAAACAACAATTAAAGTTACGATTATTGTTATTGCTTGTGTTGATTTTAAAGTTATACCTTCTGCAAGACCAGTCATTTCTTTAAATTCTGTTGCTTTAATTATAAATTTTTCACCATCTAAAAATCTTCTATCAGATGGTCCAATGATTATTCTAATTAAGGCTTGAGTGACAAACATTACCCCTACACTAACCATTGCAAACTGAACTGGAGGACTTTTTTTTACCCTGTAATAACTGAAAACAAACTTATCTATGATTAACATATATAAAATCATCATAAGTATGGCGAAAGGAATTGTTAAAAGTGCTGTTGGTAAAAAACCTAATCCAAAACCTAAAGACTGAAAATAATATGTTAGAATAACTGCAAACATTGTTCCAAAAGACATCATGTCTCCGGTTGCAAAATTAGCAAATCTTAAAACTGCATAAATTAAAGTAACAAAAATAGCACCTAAAGCTAATTGTGAACCATAAGCTAACGCTGGTATTACTGTGAAATTAAAAAGTACAATTATTGCATTTAAGAAATCCATTATGCTCCCAAAAATGATCTACGAACCTCAGGATCCTCAAGTAAATCATTACCGGATCCCTCAAATTTATTTTGACCTGTTACCAATACATAGCCTCGATCTGAAATACTTAATGCTTGCTTTGCGTTTTGCTCAACCATAATAACGGCAACATTTGTTTTTTTAACTTTTATTATATGTTCAAACAATTCATCCATTACAATTGGAGAAACTCCAGCTGTGGGCTCATCTAACATAAGAACTGATGGATCACTCATTAAAGCTCTTCCAAGTGCGACTTGCTGACGTTGTCCACCAGATAATTGTCCGACGACTTGGGATTTTTTTTCACTCAAGATTGGAAATAAACTATAAATACTCTCAATTTTATTTTCTAAACTCCCTTCTGTCAAAAAGCCACCAATCTCTAAATTTTCTCTTACAGTCAACTCAGCAAATACATTTCTTGTTTGTGGAACAAATGAAATACCCTTTTTTACTCGATCTTGAGGATTAATTTTTGAAATATCTTCACCATTCAAAGTTACAGAACCTGATTTTAATTTTAATAATCCGAGCATCGCTTTCATGGCTGTTGATTTGCCAGCACCATTGGGACCTAAAATAGCTACTATCTCTCCCCTATTGGCAGTTATGGAACATGAGCTAATAATATCAGGGCCATCCCCATAACCTGCAGTCATTTTTGCTCCTTCAAAGTATGCCATTAATTTTCTTTTTTTGTTAAGTTTGACTTTCCAAGATAGCTTTCAATTACTTTTTCGTTTTTTTTGACTTCTTCAGATGTTCCTTCAAATAAAACTGAACCATCTGCCATTACTATTACTGGATCACACATTCTGCTTATAAAATCCATATCATGCTCTATCATACAAAAAGTGTAATTTTTTTCTTTATTCAATTTTAATATTGCAGTTCCTAGATCTTTTAAAAGTGTTCGATTAACTCCCGCTCCCACTTCATCAAGTAAAACCAATTTTGCATCAACCATCATGGTTCTTCCTAATTCTAATAATTTTTTTTGACCTCCTGAAAGATTTCCTGCCCTTTCATTTGCTAAATGTGTTAAATTAAGAAAATCTACAACTTCATAAGCTTTTTCTCTAATAACTTTTTCCTCTTTTTTAACTAGTCCTGGTTTAATAAGTGCATTTAATAAGTTTTCTCCACTTTGATTTGATGGCACCATCATTAAGTTTTCTAAAACTGTTAAATTTGAAAATTCATGTGCAATCTGAAAGGTTCTTAATAATCCTCTGCCAAATAACTCATGTGATGGTACATCAGTAATATTTTCATCATTAAATATTACCTCTCCATCATTAGATTTTAAATTTCCAGCTATTAAATTAAATAATGTTGTTTTCCCTGAACCGTTTGGGCCAATTATTCCAGTTATTGAACCCGATCTAATATTTAATGAGCAATTTGATACTGCTGCTAGTCCTCCGAATAATTTTGTAAGATTATTTACCTGTAAGATATTGTCAGACATTTTACTTACTTTTTTTTAATCTATTCAAGACGCTATTTGCTGTTCTATTCAGAGATTTATAAAATCCAAGTTTTCTTAATTCTTTAACAGCTTGTTCATTTAAACCTTTTGGGGTTTGTGAATTTTTAACAAGGACTTTTAAATCTTTATTTGAATTAATTTTTGCATCTTCAGATAAAGCAATAAATAACGAGGTAATATACTTTTGAGAGTCGCTTCTATTAATTCCCTTTTTTACTAACCATTCACTCAGAGTTTGTAGTAATTCATAAAATGGTGCCATCATTGATGAAGTTGACCAAAAATTTAGTGATAGGTTTTCATTTTTTATTTCAACTGACGTGCCAAGCTTATTAAAAAAATTTCTAACTTGTTTATCTGGTGGAAAAATTGGTACCGGTCCTTTTCTAAGAGAAATTGGAGGTAAAGGAATTGCTCTAATAATCTTGGTTTTAACTTTAATATATTTTTTTAATTCAGTCATTTTTATAGTTGATATAAAACTTATTATCGTTTGACCTTTTTTAAATTTTAATTTTGGAAGAATAATTTTTCCAATCGTTGGTGTTACTGCTAAAAAAACCCAATTTGATTGATTTATAATATCCTGATTATCAGCAGATATTTTTATCTTTTTACTTTTTCTTTTAAGTTCACTTGAAATTTTTGAATTTCTCTTTGAAACAATTATTTTATTAATTTTTAATTTTGACCCCAGTATTCCGTTGATTACTGATTTTGAGATATGTCCTGTACCAATAAATCCGATTTTCATGATAAACTAAGTGATTATTATCACTAAAATTAATTAATTAGTAAAAAAAGAACCTCTAATTCTTAGTAATTCTCTTGATAATTTTTTATTTTCTACAAATGGTTTTCTACCATGAAGCCAGAAATAGTTATTTGCAACTACTGAAAAGCCAACTGGTAAAGGCATTACAATCTTTTTTTGACTTCCTTCTAAAGAGTCTGATAATTTTTGTAGAAATAATCCTTGTTCCATATTTTTGGGCTCAGGAAATTGGTCTATGTAAGAAATTTGTGGTTTTCCATTTTCGTCTTCTGAAAAAACAGGATGTTCTACTTTATAGTCAATATTTTTACTTTTTGGAGAACCCCATATAAAGTTTTGTTTTCCAACTTTATCATTGGTTAAGCTATCTAAATGTTCCCAATCATCAAGGTGTAACATTGCAGTTTCACCTCCTTGAACATTTTCTTCCTCCATTTTTAACATTAATAACCAATCAGTTTTTTCTTTTACGTAAGTTCCATCAGTATGAAGATCCATATTAGTATATGCTTTTCTAAGATATGAGTCGCTATTGTCCTCATGTTTAACGTGAAATCTCGCATAATATTTTCCAGCCATTGAATCAAAATTTGGATTACCTAGTAAGTGTGTTACAGCTGTTGATAGTTTAATAAGAAAATTGTTATCAATTTTTTTGGATTTATTTTTAGGTCCTATAATGAAACAACCTGTGTCTCTATCTCTTAATATAGAGTTTATAAACTTTCCTAGCTTTCCACCCGTTGAATCATCTAAAGATTTTGCAAGTGTAAATCTAGTAAAAGGTTTATATTCAAGAGCTGTAATATCAAATTTTTTAAAAGGAAATATTAGTTTATCTATAATTTCATCTTCAATTTTAATATTGATTATTCTTTTGGAATAATCACTAAATGAAATATCAAACCCTTGAATAGTATCTAAGCTATCCATTATAATTATTTGTTACAAACTCCAATTGAATTTGGTCCACATGTTTCACCATTAGTCCATGTTGCGCCAATTAAATTTGCTCCATCAAAATTAGCATTGGTCATATTCGATGAAGTAAAATTAGCTTCCATTAAATTTGCATTTTGAAAATTTGCTTCAATCAATGTTGAGCCCATAAAATCAACTCTTGTCATATTGGCTCCTGTAAAGTTAGCTTTTTCGAAATTTCCACCAACTAGAGTTGACTCATATAAGTTAGCTCTAACAAATGTTGATTCTGGAAAAGTTCCAAATGACAAGTTAGAAGTCATCATAATGCTTTTATCAAAATTTACTTGTATAAAACTTGCGAATGATAAGTTTGAGTTAGGCAAATAACTACCTTGCAAATCTTGTCCATCTGAAAATCTACAGTTAGTATAATCAACTCCATCAGTTAAAGGATCATCACATGCTGCTTGTGAAATACCTGGTATTAAGATTAAGAACAATAGTAAAATAATTTTTTTCATTTATATCGTAAAGCTACTTAATAAAAACATAATGATAGCAGAGAATAAAGTTGGGTAAACTAAATTATTTCTAGTTAATTTAAAAATTATTATTGCTAAAAGTACAACAATAAATCTGGACAAGTAATTACTGTCAGAAAGTGCACCTGCTGGAAATATTATCATTCTAGAAATTAAAGCCGCCAATGTCGAATAGGCTAAATAATTAAACCACCTATATATTTTAGTATTTTCATCTATTATTTCAGAAGTAAAAGCTCCTAAAAACCTTGAGATATAAGTTGCTAAGGATGTAATAACTATTATTAAAACAATATTAGCTGACATTTTTCTCCCCTATTACAAAAGCAACAGTTCCAGCTACAAATCCACCAATCAAAACACACCAATCAGGACTAATAAAATAAAATAAAGGTCCTAAAATAGCTCCTAAAATTATTGAAACATTTAATTGTATAGACTTCATCACTCCTATCATTGTGCAAGTAAAATAAATTGGATTAATTATAGCTAATCCAATCATCATTTCTCTATTTAAGAAATCAGCAGAGTAATAACCTAAGATAGTTGAAAAAATTGCTATCAACCAAGTTGCAGTTCCAATTCCTATCCAAAAATCGACTCTATATTTTTTTTCAATATCTTTATAATTATTTTTAAGAATTAACCACGAAGATACCGCAACAAAATGACAGGATAAATAATACTTCCATCTTGGTTGACTTTGGTGCTTTAACAATGGCATTAAAGATACAGTCATCGGATACAATCTTGCATTAACTAACCAAACTGCAAAAAATAAATTAAGTAACGAAACGCCAATCAAAATCGATTCTGCCATCACAAGTGAGCCAGGTAATGCATAAGTTAAAAAAGTAGAAAAAATACTTTCTTGAATTGTAAAACCTAAATTTTTTAGTAATGCACCTATTGCTAAAAAGCTTAAACCTAGAGCAATTGCAGGGCTATCGAATTCTTTTGCACAAAGAATTCCTTTGAAAAAATATTTTGAATTAATCATCCGCCTAGAAATAGACGTCCAACATCATCATTTTTAAGTAAATCATCACCTCTTCCTGCTATAGCAGTTTGGCCGGATACTAATACATATCCAATATCAGAAAACTCTAAACCTTTTTTGGCGTTTTGCTCAACTAGAATAATTGTTTTTTTTTCATTTTTTTGTAAGTCTCCCAAAATTTCAAATACCATATCAATATATCTAGGCTCTAATCCAATAGAAGGCTCATCAACTAAAAGAACTGAAGGCTTCATAACTAAAGCTCTAGATATTTCTAATAATCTTCTTTCACCACCTGATAAAACTTTTGCTGGTTGATTTCTTCTGTTCCTTAATCTTTCATATTTATCTAAAATCTTTTCTGCCTCTTGATATGATTCTTCCGTTTTATCTTTGATAAAACCACCCATTAACAAATTTTCTTCAACAGTCATATCTGGAAAAACAGAATTATCTTGCAGAATATAAGCTATACCAACTGACTTTAATTTTTCAGCTGGAGTTAAATTAGTTATTTCTTTTCCATCGATTTCTATTTTGCCTGAGAATATATTTGTAAATCCATATATTGAATGAAGTATTGTTGATTTGCCAGCTCCATTGGGACCAATTAAGCATAATGATTGTGCTTTGCTTACAAATAAATCAAAATTATGTAAAATCTCCATTTTACCATATCCAGCATTCAAATTTTTTATTGTTAAATGAATATCCTCTGAAGATAAATTTTTTAAATCTTCTGCACCAGGTGCTTTTCCTAAAACTTCATATTGATTAGACATTATTGAGCCCCCAAATATGCATCTACTACTCTTTTGTCATTTTTAATCTCTTCTGGAGTTCCATTTGCAAGCATTTTGCCATGAGCAAGACAAAATATGTCTTCAGCTAATTGCATAATTACTCTCATATTGTGCTCTATAACAAGTAATGTTATGCCAAAATCTTGATTAACTTTGATTAATCTATCAATAATTCCATTAATTAAAGTAGGATTTATACCTGCTGTTGGCTCATCTAATAATAGCATTTCTGGCTCATTCATTAGTGCCATTGCAAGTTCTAATAACTTTTGTTGTCCAAAAGATAGGTCGCCTGCCCTGAGTTTTCTTTTTTGATACAATCCAACAAAATTAAGTAAGTTTTCTGCTTTCTCTGTGAGCTCTTTTGGAATTTTTGAGAAAATTTTAAACAAACTTTCATCACTACCCTTGTGACTGATAAGCATATTGTCTACACAATTTAATTTTCCATAAATTCTGGTTTGTTGAAATGTTCTTAATAATCCCAGTTTTGCAATTACTGGTACCGGTAATTCTGATACTTCTTTTCCATTAAACTTAATTGAACCATTGTCTATTGGATAAGTACCAACAATTGAATTAAATAAAGTAGTTTTACCAGATCCATTAGGTCCTATAAGACCAACTATCTTTCCTTTTTCAACTGACATTGAAATATCAACATTAGCTTTAACACCACCAAATGATTTACTTACATTGTTGACTTCTAAGATGCTCATTTTAATTCCACCTGTGCTTTTCGATCAGCTTCATCGACAACCTCACCAAATCTTTCTGGATATTTTTCTCTTAACCATCCCATTAATCCCTCTGGGAAATAAATTACTATCACTACGATTAAAACTCCTAATGCAACATACTGCCAACCAAGGAAGAATGTCCAAAAACCTTCTTTAAAAAAGTGAAATAAAGTTGCACCAATAATTGGGCCCCATAAAGTTCCCTTACCTCCAAGGATTGCCATTAAAACCATAAATACACCCATTTCTCTTCCATCAAATGCAACATCAGTTGAGTCGATATAACCAACTAAACCTCCCATTATTCCACCTGCAAGACCACAAAAGAAAGCTGAGATCATCCATCCAGTTATTTTGTATTTCATAGTCTCAATTCCCATTGCTTCAGCTTTATCTTCATTATCTCTGATTGCATTCAGAATTAATCTAAACCTTGTTGTGTAAATTGCTCGTACAGCAATGAAAGTTAGTACGAGTGCTCCAAAACTTAAAAAATAAAAAAATTCACCTCTTGCCTCAAGACCTCCTATGTTTGGAAAAGGAGGAGTGGTAAAGCCCTGTCCAGCTCCAATAATTTCAATACCTCCAGAAATTTCTCCTGCTGCAACTCCTAAACCTAATGTACAAATTGCAAAGTAATGACCTCTTAATCCTAAAATTGCATAACCAATTAATCCTGCAACAATTGTGGGAACGATGGCTGCAACTACCAGACCAGCTGCCATGCCTTGAAAGAATTGTGAAGGTGTGTGAACGAAAGTTTTTTCACCACCACTTTCAGTCCACTCAGCTAACGGAAAAAACATACCAACTTGAACGGATGCACAAAGATACATTCCCAAGCCATAAAATAAAATATTTCCAAATGTATTATAGCCCATTTCACCACCTTGGATATTCCAAGTAGTTGCTAGAACAATCAATACACACAGAATTGATAATTGAACTTTAAAAGCCGGAAAAATAAATGGTGCAACTAAACCAAATACCAAAAGTCCTATATACAAAATCCAACTATTTTTGTTCATATAAATTCTCTATTTTATCTCTAAAATCTTTATCAACTGTAAAATAATGTCCATTTTCTTCATGAAGACTAGATCCTGTTGAATGATATTCATCTAAATGTTTTTTAAACTTTTCAATATCTATTTCTATCAGTTTGCCATTATCGTCTTTAATTTTAGCTTTTCTCACTTTAAGTACTCTCTCTTTCTTGAAAGTTTAAATCTTCTGTAAACTAAAATTAAAACTAATAATAAAAATACTGAACCAATTCTAAATTCAGTACCAAGAATGTAATCTGCAAATTCTTCAAATATTCCTAATCCCATACCTGACATAGCTACTCCAGGTAAATTTCCTAATCCGGCAACAATTACAATCATAAATGATCTTATGGTGTATGGTAATCCCATATAAGGATGAATTGTAAAAGTTATTGAAATTAAAGCTCCAGCTACACCGCATAATGCTGCATTTATTCCAAATGTTGCCGCATAAACTTTTTCAGTATTTACACCTAATATCTTTGCAGCTCTTGCATTTTGAGCTGTTGCCCTAATTGCACGTCCAAGCTTCGATCTTTTCATATAAACTACTAAACAAATTGCAAAGACAATACTGATAAAAGCAGAAAATATTTTAGAGTTTGGTAAAACAACATTATTATCGAACAACATTGTGGTTCCATATCCTGAGTTAGCCAATACAACATCTGCACCAAATGCAAAGTTCATTAATTGCATGAAAAGAATACTAATTCCAAAAGTTGCTAATATTGAAATGAAGAGATCTCTATCAACAACTTTATTTATAACTAATTTGTAAATTGCAATTCCAACAAAATACATAATTATAGGAGAGACAATTACTCCCCAAGCTGGATGAATTCCATAGAGATACATAAAATATGCAATGTAACCACCCAATATAACAAGGTCTCCCTGTGCAATGTTAATTATATTCATAACACCCCATTGCAGTGCCATTCCATAAGCGATTAATGCAAATAATATTCCAAGTAAAAGTCCATCAAGACATGCTTGAATGGTTATCATTGGATATTGGAAGACTAAAAAATCCATAGTTTAATTTTGATTTCTATAAAAAAAAGCCCCCTATTTCTAGGGGGCTTAATTATTTTTTTTTATCTTTCAGACCACTTTGGAACTGGGTGTATTAACTCAGCTGAAGCCCATTTTAATGGAGCAACAACTTTATTTTCACACTTACCAGCATCATCACACATTACTTGGAAAAGTACCATTGGTTTGTCAACATTTTGACCACCAGGTGCAAATTTAATATTTCCATAGAATGTTTGCATGTTAGTTGCAGCAAGAGCATCTCTTACTTTTTTCTGATCAAAAGTATTAGCTCTTTCAAAAGCATCTTTAAATACTAACAGTGCAGCTGAAGATTCTGCAGATTGATATGGTGGATCATAGCCAAATTCTTTTTCAAAATCTGCTGCATATGTCATACCATCTTTAAAGAAATCATCTTTGTAAGTTAATGTTTTATGCCATTGAGAAGCGCATAATGCATATTGAGAATTTTTACCATGTTGCTTTGATAATTTTGCAGCATCACAGTGTGTCATTGCCAACATCGGAACATCAACTTTCATTTCTGAAATTTGTCTTATAGCTGTCAAAGCTCCTTTTGTATGACCTGAAACAACCAATACATCTGGCTTCATTTGTTTCACTTTAACTAGTGTAGCAGCCATATCATTAAGCTCTTTTGGAAGTTTGTCGTCGATTATAATTTCAGATCCAGTTTCTTTAGCTGCATCTAAAATACCTAATCTTACGTCTTGCGAGAATGCATCTTGCTCAAAAGCTTGTGCAATTCTTACGCCTTTACCGCCATTTAATTCAACAGCTGTTCTTATTGCTACATCAAGATATAAGTTTGCTGGTGCTAATACCGCAAATAGATATTTGTAACCTTTTGTAAACAAAGATCTAGAAGCACCGTTAGCCTCAACCATTGGAACACCGTATTTTTCTGTTACTGGTGCAATCGCTTTTGTCAAACCTGAACTATACGGCCCAAGCATGAACTCTACTTTATCTTGTGAGATTAATCTTTCTGCAAGCTGAGCTGCTCTCTTAGGGTTTGATTCATCATCGTAATAAATAATGTCAAACTTATAAGTTTTCCCTCCAACTTTTACTCCGCCCATGCTGTTAATTCTATCAACAGCCATGTTGTAGCCGTTTTGAGTATGAACACCATTAGATGAGTATTTTCCAGTTAAAGAGATTGCAGCACCTAAAATAATTTTATCTCCAACTACTTTTGCAAACGATACAACTGAAGTTGAAAATAATAATGCTATTGCAGAAACAAATGTAATTAAAATGTTTTTTATTTTCATTTATTCCCCTTTAATTAATTAATTAATAAAGGTTAAATTAATAACAAAAATTATTTAATTGCAAGTGGGAGTAGTAGCGCAATATACCTTAGTATTGTTGGGTAAATGCAATAATTACTGCAATCAAAATAATTACACAAGCAGAAATTGTATTTATAATTTTAGGATTGGCTTTTATCCAAACAATTAATTTATTAGCTAAAACTGCATAACCAACCAAAGATAGAAAATCTAATACTACATAAGTCGTAATTAAAATAATAAACTGAATAATATAATTAGAATTAAAATCAATAAATTGTGGGAATATAAATGGAAAGAACATCCATGCTTTAGGACTTGTTCCTGCTACTAAAAATCCATCTTTGTAAAACGAAAAAAAACTTTTATCGGAAATATCTTTTGTATTTATATCTTTAGGTCTAGATTTATAAATATCATAAGCGAGATATGTTAAATAGGCGATACCTAACCATTTTAAAGTATTTAATATTGTTGGATTGTCAGACAAAAAAGAACCAATAACAAAAATTACTAAAGTTGCCTGAATAATGTTTGCAGTTACATCTCCTAATGCAGTCCAAACACATTTTTGAACACCATAATTCATTGAGTAAGAAATAATTACAATTCTAGGTGTGCCAGGAGTTATAAACATAAAAATTATGATCTGTAAAAAAAGGATAAAATCTAAGGGAAGCATTTTAAGGATAGTCCTAAAAAACCGGGAGCTAAAGATGGCTAGATAGGACTATCTAAAACTGATAATATCATAGACTTAAATATTTGCATTAAAATAATTTTAGCAATTTGTTGAATTTTGATGAAAAAAAGTCACAGACCCACAACCAGAGTAAAAAATCCAGAACCCCCTTTGGAGAGTCCAGATTGGGTTGTATGGGCAGCGTGGGCTGACCGGATTACTTTTGAAGAAATCGAAAAAAAAACTGGAAAGACTGAAGGTGAAGTTATTAAGATTATGAGGAGATCATTAAAACCCTCATCATTTAGACTGTGGAGAAAAAGGGCAAACTCACAAAGTATAAAACATAGAAAAAAATTTGAATATTCAAGAAAACAGATTAAGTCAAAAATAAATAAAAATGATTACTTACTATAGTAATTTATGAAACATTACTTATATATTGCTTAATGAAAAATATAACTGTTTACTCTGGTCCAATGTGTAATTTTTGTGATGCAGCAAAAAGATTATTATCTAGAAATAATCTTAATTATAACGAGATAGATATATCAACAAAAGAAGGTCTAAGAGACGAAATGACAAAAAGAGCAAATGGACGAAGAACTATTCCTCAAATATTTTTTGATGACTATCATATTGGAGGCTACCAGGAATTAAGAGAATTAGAGAAAACTGGAAAGCTTTTAAGTTCTTTAGAATAATTTTTAATCAACGAATGATATTGTCATTCCAGGTTCATTTGCATACATAACATTAGCGGTACACGCTGATGTACCACCAGTAGCTTCACCAACTGCATTTGATACATCAAATGCTACTTTTACTGTTGGAAAGTCTCCTGCTTTAACTTTTAATCCACCTCCTGATATAATTTTTCTGTATTGAAAATACTCGTCACTACTTCCTATCACTCCGTCATTTGAAACTGTTGCACCCAATGAGTCTACTGATCCATTCATGTGATCATTATAACTACTTCCATCTGGAACATATAAAGTTGATGATCCAGGTGTACCTCCAGTCTGCCCTTTTGCATCGGCAGTTTTGCTCCCACTTTCTCCAGCTTTGGTTGCGCAACTTCCTGCTGTTCCAGTAATTGAAAATTGTCTACTCATAGTAATTTGAATAAAGGTATATAATGTTCCAATTTTTGCTTTTGCAATATTTCCATAAGATCCAGCTGTAGCTCCAGCACTGACTGAAGCAATATCTACAGCACCAGATGTTCCTGATGGTGATATAGTTAATGCATTTAAACAATTTGCTGTAGTACTTCCAGTTTCGCACAGTTCAAGTTTTGTCATTGTAACTTTATATTCTGTTGCGGCTCCTGTTGCTGCATATGTGTTAACTGAATAAAACGAGATAAACAAAATTAAAATAAATTTGATTAAATTTTTCATAAATTATTGCTTAGTTAATATTACTGCTCCTTGAACTTCTATTGTCATTGCATTTCTTCTTTTTACTTTATCTTTCATTTTAGTTTCAACATCACCCTTTTCAAAAGCACTCGCTGATAAAAACCCATCCTGTAGAGATGTTTTATTTCTTGGAGGATTGTAATACATAATTTTGAAAGAATTCTCGTCATCTACTCCTGTTGTATCAATGAAATTTATGGAAGCTTCAAATTGTATACTTGGTGATAAATTCATTTCTAAGGAAACTAGATTTCCACCAGTATTTTCAGATGCTTTATCTTTTTCAAAATCGTAATTTTGGAAATTAAGTCTTGTCCAGGGCATAAATGGCAACTGAGATGATAAATTTAGTTCATAACCATCTAATACTTTTTCTTTTGTCCCATCTATCGTCTCTACTCCAGACAGACCGAGATAGTAATTTCCTGTTAATTCTAAAATTGGAGCTTTTGCCTCAACTCCCAAACTTGTTCTTGCATGACCTTCAGTATCATAATCAATAAATGCATTCATTCCTGTAATCATTGATTTGTCTGAAGATATATATCTTTGGCCGTAACCTAGGTTCAGGATAAATCTAGTATCATCGTTCACTTCTTGAGTGTGCAAGCTAAATTGTGAAAATGAATTTTGATTTTCAGAACTATCTAATTCCTTAAATTTTAGTATTTCTAACTCAACATCATCATCCTCTGGAAACTCTAAAGAAAATTCTGTATCTCCTCCTAAAGTATTCTCAACAAATGATGAAACTTTGTCTGAAAGTTTATTTATTATATCATTTCTTGTATCTGCGTATACAAAAGTTGTGAATAGAGATAAACAAGTTATAAAAATTATTTTATTTAATAAATACATACATATAGGTTTAGTCGATTTTTATTTTGATTACAATTAATTATCTGGCTTAAAAACTAAGCATACTCCATTATTGCAGTATCTTTTTCCTGTTGGTTGTGGACCATCATCAAATATATGTCCATGATGTCCTCCACATTTCTTACAATGGTACTCTGTCCTAGCATAACCAATATGGTGATCCGTTTTAGTTTCAAAGACATCTGGAAGAGATTTATAAAATGAAGGCCATCCTGATCCACTTTCATATTTTGTTGATGATTTAAATAATTCGGTATCACAGTTAGCGCAGTGATATGAGCCTTCTCTTTTTTCATTGTTTAATTCACTTGAACCAGGAGGTTCGGTTGCTTCATTGAATAAAATATTTTCTTGTTCTGAAGTTAAATTTGAATTTTTTTTCATTATAAAAATTTAGCGCATGTTTTATGTAAACTAGAATGTAATTCTACTAGTTTGTTAAAATCTTCGTTGTATCCACCTCCTAATACTCCACATATAGGAATTTTTTTTGAGAAAAAGTTATCAATAACTAATTCATCTCTTTCAAATATACCATTATCAGAAATTTTTAGTTTACCCAACCTGTCATTATAGTGAATATCAACTCCAGCGATATAGAAAACAAAATCAAACTCCTCTTCATTCAAATATTTTAGGTTATTTTTTAAAATGTCAATATATTCTCTATCTTCTAAATTTTCCTCTAATTCAATATCAAGATCACTTACTGATTTTTTTGCTGGATAATTAACTTTCGAATGCATGCTGAATGTAAAGACTTGATTATCATTTTTAAATATTTCAGAATTGCCGTTACCCTGGTGAACATCTAAATCAATAATTAAAATTTTATTTGCTAATCCTCTTGAGGTTAAATATTTGGCTGCTACCGCAACATCATTAAAAACACAAAATCCAGCTCCTTCATTAGATGTTGCATGATGACTACCTCCTGCAGTATTACAAGCTATGCCATAGTTTAAAGCTAGCTTTGTAGCAAGCACTGTGCCTCCAGTTGCAATAAAAGACCTTCTAACTACGCTGTCAACTAAAGGAAAACCAATTTTTCTAATCTCGTTTTTATCTAAAGTTTTATTTTTTATTTTATTTATATAGTCTTCTGTATGTGCCTCTTTTAAAGTTTCTACTGAACATGGCTCTGGAATGTAGAAATTTTTAACTATTTTATTTTTAACTAAAGCTTTAGCTAATTTTGCAAATTTTTTTATAGGAAATTTATTGTCATCATTTAATTGAGCTTCATAATCTTTATGATTGACGACAGGTAATTCCATAAAAAATTAGTAGGGACTATATTTCCCAAGGATTATTTTTATTATTGTTAAGATTATATTTACTAATCGCTTTTTCTAGTGTTTGTAATGGGACTTTCTTATCTTCGTAGAGTGTATACAAAGAACTGACGACTATATGTTTGCTATCTACTTCAAAAAATTCTCTTAAATTTTTTCGCGTATCACTTCTTCCAAAACCATCTGTCCCCATTGCTAAAAACTTATTATTTATGTGACTAGAGATTAATTGTGAGTATGCTCTTACGTAATCTGAAGTAGCAATTATAGGGTCATCATTAGAAATTAGCTTTTGTAAATAATTTTGTTTTTTATTTGCAGGAGATAATGTGTTTTGTCTAAGAACAGATTTAGCATTTTTTTCTAACTCTGAATAACTTGTTATACTGTATAATCTTGAACCAATTCCATATTCATCTTTAAGTATTTTAGAAGCTTCAATACACTCTCTAAAAATTGGTCCAGATCCCAACAAATTTATGTTTATTTTTTCATTTGATTGATCTTTGAAAAGATAGCCACCTTTTATTATTCCATCTTTATTTTTTATATCAATTTTAGGATGTGAGTATTTTTCGTTATTTACAGTAATGTAATAAAATTCATCTTTACACTCTGTCATCATTCTTTTCATTCCCACATCAAAAATAATTGCAAGCTCACTTGCAAAACAAGGATCATAAGATTTTAAATTAGGAAATGTAGATGCAATGATGTGGCTTTGTCCGTCTTGATGTTGTAATCCTTCTCCAGCTAAAGTAGTTCGTCCAGCTGTAGCACCGATTAAAAATCCTCTTGGCATTTGATCTGCTGCTGCCCAAATCATATCTCCTATTCTTTGAAAACCAAACATGGAATAAAAAATATAAAAAGGCATCATTGGAAAATTATGATTACTGTAAGAAGTGGCTGCTGCTAGCCATGAAGATATTGCGCCAGCTTCATTTATTCCTTCCTCTAATAATTGTCCTGTTTTTGACTCTTGATATTTTAAAATTGAAGTTGCATCTTCAGGTTCATATAATTGACCATCTGGTGAATAAATTCCAATTTGAGAAAATAAGTTAGCCATTCCAAAAGTCCTGGCTTCATCAGCAACTATAGGTACAACTCTTTTTCCAAAATCCTTATCTCTCATTATATTTCCTAAAGATCTTACTAATCCTGTTGTGGTTGAATATTCTCTTTCACTTTTTTCAAATAAAAAATTTGAATGCTTCTCTATACTTGGAGTTTTCAGTTCTACTTTTTTAAAACTTCTTTTTGGTAGTGGACCCCCTAGTATATCTCTTCTCTTTTTTAAATATTTTATCTCATCTGAGTCGTCTGAAGGTTTGTAGAATTCTAAATTTTCTATTTTATTATCTGGGATATCAAGTTGGAAACGATCTCTAAATTCCTTTAAAGCATCAAGATTTAATTCTTTTTGTTGATGGTTTGTCATTTTAGATTCTCCTGCTTTTCCCATACCGTAGCCTTTTTTTGTTTTAGCAAGTATAACTGTTGGCTTCCCCTTTGTTTTGACTGCTGCACTAAAAGCTGCATAAAGTTTTTTAAAGTCGTGTCCACCTCTTTTTAAACCATCTATTTCTTCTTTCGTTAATGAAGAGACTAGTTTTAAGACTTCTGGATCTTCTGCAAAAAAATTCTTTAAATTGTATTCTCCATCTCTTGCTCCCAATGTTTGATATTTGCCATCTACAGTTTTAGCAAATCTTTTTAATAACAAGTGATCTTTATCTTGTTGAAAAATTTTATCCCATTCTGAACCCCAAAGAACTTTTATAACATTCCAGCCATTAGCTTTAAAGATTGTCTCCAGTTCTTGAATTATTTGTCCATTACCTCTTACTGGTCCATCTAATCTTTGAAGATTACAATTTATTATAAATGTTAAATTGTCCAATTTCTCTCTAGAGGCTATAGATAATCCAGCCAAACTTTCAGGTTCATCCATTTCACCATCCCCAAATAAACCCCAAACTCTTTTATTTGTTTTCAATAAATTTCTATTTTCTAAATATTTCATGAAACGAGCTTGATAAATTGCATTAACCAAACCTATTCCCATTGATGCTGTAGTGAATGTCCAATAGTCTTTCATTAAATATGGATGACAATAAGATGAAAGACCCTGTTCATTAAGTTCTTGTCTATAATTTTCTAAATGATTTTTTGTTAATCTTCCCTCTAAAAATGATCTTGCATAAATTCCTGTTGTGCACTGTGATTGATAAAAAATTAAATCTGCTTCGTCTCCTCCCTTAAAAAAATGATTAAATCCTGTTTCAAATACTTCAGCAAATGATGCGTAACTTGCAATATGTCCTCCAAGGCCTCCAAAATTTTTATTTGCTTTCATTACCATTGTTAGAGCGTTCCATCTTAAAATTGCTGTTATTTTTTCCTCAATTGCTAAGTCACCAGGGTAAATTCCCTGATCATATTGCGATATGGTATTTCTATATGGTGAATAAGGGACAGGTGAATATAATACTCTTAAATCTTTTGCCCGTTGTTCAAGTTTCTCTAAAATTATTTTAGCACCATCTCTACCATGATTTTCTACAACTGCATCTAGAGAGTCTAGCCAATCATTTAATTCTTGATTATCTAGTTTTTGATTTTGATTAGCTTTAAATTCTTTGCTCATCAAAAATAGTATACACAAAAATTAAAAATTTTATCTGATAAAATTGTCTAAGATTTTTATTATTCTATAACTCTTTTAGGTTTGCCTGATACGAAACTATCAAGATTTTCAATCATTTGATTATAAAAAGTTGTGTAATTTTCTGCAGTAACATAACCAATATGTGGAAGCAAAAGAGCATTTTGAACGAATCTAAGCTTATGACTTTCGGGTAATGGTTCTTTTTCATAAACATCTATACCCGCGCCTGCAATAATATTTGTTGATAATGCTATAATTAAATCATCTTCTTTAACTATTTCACCTCTTGAAGTGTTTATTAAATAGGAGGTTTTTTTCATCTTCTCAAATTCTTTAATAGTAATGCAGTTTCTATATCTTTCTCCACCTTGGACATGAATTGATAGAAAGTCTGAATTTTGAATTAAGTCATCCTTGCTACACGGCAAAACATCAAGTTCTTTGCATTTATCTAAGTTTAAATTTTCACTCCAAGCCATAATTTGCATACCAAAAGCTTTGCCAATTTTTGCAACTTGAGATCCAACTCTTCCTAGCCCTAATAAGCCTAAAATTTTACCTTTTAATTCTACACCAATGGTTGATTGCCAGTATCCTTGGTACATGTTGTCTATTTCAGTTTTAAAATTTCTAGCTAAACCTAAAATTAAAGCCCAAGTTAATTCTGGAGTTGGATTGGCGTTAATTTCAGTCCCACAAACTACAATTTTGTTTTTTTTGGCCGTGTCTAGATCTATTGATTTATTTCTCATTCCGCTAGTAACAATCAATTTTAATTTTTTTAAGTGTTCTATAAGTTTTTTAGTTATTTTTGTTCTCTCTCTCATTATAAAAAGCACTTCAAATTCTTTTAGTTGTTCTATTGCATCATCCTCGTTTTCAAAAGGCTGATTAAAAATTTGAAATTCATATTTTGAAGATAATTTTTTAAGATCAATAAAATCTTTTGCAATATTTTGATAATCGTCGAGTACAGCTACTTTATGCATTTTTTTTGTTTGAAAGTAATATCCCTGAAATAATAAATATTCCACCGATATAATGATAAAATAATAATACCTCATCAAATATTATCATTGCAAGAATTGCTGCAAGAATTGGCATTAAATGTAAATAAATTCCTGCCCTATTAGCACCTATTAAAGCAACACCTTTTATCCAGAAAAAGAAAGAAATGATACCAGGCAACAAAACAACATAAGATAAAACAAGAATGAAATTTGTATTAATTGTAATTCGATTACCAATGTAAATATAATCTATTGCATACATTGGAATAAGAAATATTACACCAAGACCAATAACAACTTGAAGTAAAGTTATGGGAGATAATCCATAATTTTTTTTCTTTAAAAGAGCTGAGTATAGTGACCAGGATATCATTGCAAATAATGCAAATAAATCTCCTTTTTCAAAAGCTAAATTTTTAAAGACTTCAAAATCTGCTTTTGAAATTATAAATAATACACCCAACAAAGAAAATACAACTCCCAATACTTGAAAGGTATTTGTTTTTTCTATTTTTAAAATTATAGAAAATAAAATGATCATAACTGGAACAGTTGAAATCATGAGCACACCCGTAATTACTTGTGTAGTTTTTAAAGAATAAAAAAGTGCTGAATTAAAAATACTGACTGCTGTTATCCCTAGAAAACATAAAAGATAAATATTTTTAAAAATTAATTCTTTTTTTTCAATCATCTCTTTGTAAGTAATAGGTAGTAAAATTAGAAACGCTAATGACCACCTTAATATATTTAATGATATTGGGGGTATTTCATTTAAACCTGCTATTTTTCCAACAATAAAATTTCCTGACCAAAACAAAGCTGCCAAAAAAAGCAAAATCGATGCAATTATAATATTACTTTTATTTTCAAGCATTAAATAGACTACTATAAAAGAGTGCTTTTAACTAAACCTTATTGAACTGTATGGTTGTAGATCTAAGTTAGTATTCTCACCTGAGATCATTTTAGATATGATTTTTCCTGATATTGCGCCAAGTGTCCAACCTAGGTGATGATGACCAAATGAATAAAAAACATTTTTATAATTTTTTGAAGGACCTAGAACTGGGAGAAAATCTGGCAACGTGGGTCTAAAACCAAGCCACTCATCTTTATGCTCTGGTAAACCATCTAGCATATCCTTTGCATTTAATATTAAGTTTTTTATTCTCGATTTAGATGGAGAGTTTTCTAAACCTCCGAATTCTACTGTTCCAACAACACGCAATCCCTGTTCCATTGGTGTCATTCCAAAACCTCTATTTGCATATACAATAGGTCTTGAAATTAAATGGTCGTAATCTTTAAAGTGAACATGGTAGCCTCTTTCAGTATCTAAAGGAATATTTTCATGTAATTTATCAGTTAATCTTTTTGAAAATGCTCCGCATGCAATGACTAGTTTATCAAAAATAAATCTTTGCGTTTCTGTTCTAAGAACTGGTTTTTCTTCATCGAAATCTATATCTTGAATATTTAATTTTAAAAATTTTCCACCTTTATTTACAAAATTTTCAAATAATTTTATTAAAATTTTTCTTGGATTTCTTGCATGCCTTGCATAATCATAAAATACACCACCATGATAAAACGGTTTTAAGTTTGGTTCTAAATCATGAATTTCTTTTTTATTAACTAATTGTTGTTTTACTCCTAACTGATCTCTAATTCTAATTTCCAATTCTCTACTCTTCATATTTTGATCAGTCCAAACATAAAGAATTCCGTTATTTTCAACTAACCCGCCTAAATCTATTTCATCAAATAGTTCATCAAAAGCTGGTAATGATTGATCTAAAATTTGATGCATATTTTTTGCTGTATGCATCATTTTTTCTTCCCTACAATTTAAGATAAATCTTGCAAACCAAGGGATCATTTTAGGTACATAGTTCCATTTTAAAGCCAAAGGACCTCTCGAGCTTATTAACATCGAAGGAACATCTGCTATGACATCCGGTCTGTTTAAAGGAACGGACGCATAAGGAGAAAAGTGACCAGCATTTCCATATGATGCTGCGCTTCCTGGTTCTTCTCTATCAAAAAGTGTTACTTGATAACCTTTTTTTTGTAAAAACAAAGCATTACAAACACCTTGTATGCCAGCACCAACAATTCCAATTTTTAGATTTTTTTCATCCACATTGTAAATATATTTTCTAAGATTTGCTTATTATATATGATATTTGATCGCGGGTTTATTTTACTTAGATTATTATTTACCTATAGATATTAAGGTTAAGTCGTCACTTAGCTTTTTATCGCCAGCAGTATTAATTACCGTATTTGATATATCTGATAATTGTTTGCTAGAATCTGTGTTAAAATTCTGCTCTATTATTTTTAATGATCCATCTATTCCTATTTCTTCACCTGAACTATTTAAGCTTTCAGATAAACCATCAGTAAATGCATAAAACCTGTTATTTTCTAGCTTAACTTTGTGAGTTGTATAGACCGATTTATCCTTTTGAAGTATTACGCCCATAGGTGGTGAATTACTCTCAAATTGTTCATAACTTCCGGATGATGATCTAATTATAGCTGGCTGATGACCACCATTTACCCATCTTAATTCATCAGTCCTCATATTATATTCTCCCAATATACTAGTAACAAACATACCTCCAGTTTTAGTTAAAAATAGGTCATTATTCATATGAAACATCATTTCATCTGGATCTACTTGATCTCTAGACATAATCTCAAATAAAGTTGATGCTTTTGCCATCACCATTCCAGCATGAATTCCTTTCCCCGCAACATCTGCAATAATGAAGTAAACACTATCATTATGAGGATAAAAGCTGAAGAAGTCTCCAGAAACTTCTCTAGCAGCAATATTAATTCCATGCACTGGGTAATTTTCTAAATTTCTTTTTGGTAAAAAGTTTTCTTGGACTTTTACTGCAAGTTTTACTTCATTTGAAATTCTGTCTCTCCACACTTTCCTTTCGGCTTCACTGGTTTCTAGTTTGTTCATTAATCTATTATAATAAAGACCGATTACGCCCCCAGCGGTAAATGGATCTTGAGGGCCTCTGATTGTTAAATCACCAGACTCAGATTGTTTTTCTAAAATTGTAATTAAATCATGTTCTACAGAAGTTGCATTGTGTTCTGCAATATTAAGCCCTAGCTCTTCATGCAGTGGACTTACTCTCAATGGATAAATGTAATTTAAAATTTTTAATAAAATATATGAACCAAAAAATGAAAATACACCAATTGAAACAATTCCAATAAATTGTACTTTAATTTGTTCTAGTCTAGATAGTCCTGTTCCTAAAATTTCAAGATCACTAAACAAACCTACAGCAATAGTGCCCCAAACACCTGCTGCCAAATGAACAGGCACGGCACCAACAACATCATCTATTTCAAATTTATTTAAAAATTCATTTACAAAAATTGCAACTACCGCTCCAATAATTCCAACGAATATTGAAGTCACTGATGTCATAGAATTACATCCTGCTGTGATTGCAACTAATCCTGCGAGTGGTCCAAGAATTACATAATAAGGATCTGGTTTTTTAAATAATGCAAATGAAATTCCAAGACCCGTCAGTAATCCAAAAGAAGCAGCAAGAAATGTATTTATTAAAATTAGAGGAACAGCTTCATCCATTGCACCATTACTTCCACCATTAAATCCAAACCATCCAAACCATAAAATTAAAGTTCCCAAAACTGCCAGAGGGAAACTTGAGCCTGTAAATTTTCCTTTATTTGCATCTGAATATTTTCCTATTCTCGGACCTAAAATTAAAACAGCTGATAAAGCAATCCAACCACCTACAGAATGAACTATTGTGCTTCCAGCAAAATCAACAAATCCAATATCTGTCAACCATCCAGTTGTTTTAACTTGTCCAGTTACTGCAAGTAATTGTCTTGTAGCATCAATATTATTTAAATAACTAGATGACCATGCCCAATGTCCAACAATTGGATATATAATTCCTGTAGCTATAATTGTAATTATTAAATATCCGTTAAATTTCATTCTTTCAGCAACAGCACCTGAAACAATTGTTGCTGCTGTTGCAACAAACATTGCTTGAAAGACAAAGTAAGTCATGTATTCAGCTTGATCGGTTTTAAAAAAGAATAAATCAGTTCCAAAATAACCATTAAAACTTTTTCCAAACATTAAACCGAAACCAAATAGCCAAAAAATTACAACTGCAAGACCAAAGTCAGCAGCATTTTTAAGAGCAACGTTAATGCTATTTTTGTGCCTTGAGAGACCTGTTTCCATACACATAAAACCTGCTTGCATAATGAAAACAAGAATTGCACAATCTATAACCCAAAGGGTATCAACAAATGATTTTACTGACTCCAGATCAACACTCTCCATCTTTTCCTCTAAGTTATTATAAAAAAGTATACATCATAGATAATAGATGCTCAAAATAGGTTATTATTCTTTTTTCTTCCAAATATAATAGAATATATAAGGAGATACAGCTGGGACTATCCCAAACCAAAACCATTCGTCCCATCTAAAGCTTTTATCTAGCATTGGACTTTTTAATCCATTCCACCATGTTAAATAACCAATTAGAATTATCCAAGCTAAACTTATAGTTAAATAAATTTGAAAGTTTTTTGGTAAACCTCCAGAAAAGACTACTTTTACTTTTTCTAAAATTTCTTGGTAATTCATAAAATCTCTAACAATTAGTTCTTACAAAAGTACCAATTGCTGTCATTGTTATTTGACAACTTCCACCAGTTTCTTTTGCAAAGACTTTAAAATTTGTTGCATCATTAGCAATACAAAGCTCATATCCCATTTCTTGAGTAATACTATCCGTGCCACCCAATAAATTAGTTTCTATTGCTGTTGAAGTCGAAGATGTTGGTGAGCATGATGTGCCGGTGCTATTTCTATAATACATACCATTATCAGAATAGTACTCTGTTTGGCCTAATGAGATTTGTTGCATAACATTTTCGGCGGATCTTTTTTTTGCAGAACTTACATATCCATTGTAGCTAACAATGCCTACCGCAGCTATTATTCCCAAAATTGCAACAACCACCAAAAGCTCAATGAGGGTGAACCCTGAGCTTTTGGAAGTCATAAAATTTTATTCAGATTAAAAATTACTCAACAGTAATTGTTTTTTCTAAAACATTCCCTGAAGTTGAACATTCAGAATCTACTGTAAAGCAAGTCTTTACATCAATTGAAGTTGTCGAAGCTGCATTTAAATTAACATATCCACCAGTTCCAGTTGAAGTGCTACTTCTTACTGCCAAAGCACTAGTTGCGTATGGATTTTTAAAATCAGCGAAGGGTCCGTCAGTTGCTGTAGCTGCAGTAATAACTTTAGCTGCTGTCTTACCGCTGCAAGTTAATTTACCCCCCATAGCTGTGCTTTCACCTAAATTACATTTTTGTAATTCAGCAGAAATATATTTAACAACGTTTGCATGGGTTGATTTTGCTGCTTGTTTTTTAGCTCCTGATGTGTAGCCAGAGTATGCAACAACACCAACTGCTGCAAGAATACCGATAATTGCTACTACGACTAATAATTCTATAAGTGTGAAACCTTTATTATTTTTTTTCATAAGTTAAGATCCTATAATTAATAAAAATATGTGTATACATATAAATTATATCTTTTAAAAGGCAATATCTATACTGTAATAGTATTCAAAATGGGTCATTTTTGTTGATTTAGCAAGGAAATTTAATAAATATTAATATTTATGTCATATAAAGTTACAGAAGAGGGCAACATATCAACGGTTCACCTAGATGGTGAAATAGATATGGACGTAACTGAAAAAGCAAAAGAGATAATAATGCCTTTAATTGAGGCAAAAAAAGAAGTTCATCTTAATTTAAAAGAAGTTCAATACATGGACTCGTCTGGAATATCAGTTTTAATTGAAAGTCACCAAAAAGCAACTGAACTTGGAACAAAAGTTATTCTGAAAGAGATAAGTAAATCAGTTTTAAAAGTAATTATGATGGCAAAATTAGAACAAATTTTAAACTTGGACTAATTAATGAATGTAGCGATCAAATCTATAAAAGAACAAAGGGATTTTGTAGTAAGTTCTTCGAGTTTGAAGCAGGTTAGATCATTCTCAAGAGAAGTATTTGAAAAAGTAAATATTGATCAAGATTTAAAAGACGAGTTAGTTTTAGCTATTGCAGAGGCTGCACAAAATATTGTCAAACATGCATATCAAGGTGAAGATACAGATGACAAAATGGAGATTAAAATTTCATTAGAAAAAGGACATCTTGAGATTGGTTTTTTTGACAAAGGAAGACCCGTAGAAGAAAAAAATGTAAGACATAGAAAAATTGATGATATTAAACCAGGTGGATTAGGAACTTTTTTTATTCAACAAATAATGGATGCAGTAGTTTTTAAAGAAGGTGAGAAGCCATGGATAAATCATTTAGTCTTAACTAAAAATTTAAACTCTTAACCGCCAATAATTGCACCAACATTAAAGATTGGTGAATACATGGCGATCATCAATCCACCAATCATTGTTCCCATAAATACAATCATGATCGGTTCAATTAAGCTAGACATATTGTCTACCGCTGTATCAAATTCCTCTTCATAGTAAGAAGATACTGAAGTAAACATTTCATCTAAATTTCCTGTTTGCTCACCAACAGAAATTAGCTGACTGAAGGTAGGTGGAAAAACTGGTTCTTTTAAAAATAATTTTGTAAGTGTGTCTCCTGAAAAAACTCCTTTTTTAACATTTTCTAATGCTTGAGTTACAACATCGTTATTACTTACTTGTTTAGCGATTTCTATACTTTCTAAAAGGTTTACCCCTGCTGCACTAAGATTACCCATTATTAATGCAATTCTAGCAATCAATGATTTTAAAATCATATCGCCAAAAACTGGCATTTTTAAAACTCGTTGGTGCCACTTGTATCTAATTGTAGGAATTTTAGTTGTAGTATATTTAAATATAACAAAACCTATTATTGATACTATTCCGAGTGTTAGTCCACCAGCACCTCTCATAAAATTACTTGCATTCATAATGACAGCTGTTGGGGTAGGTAATGCAACACCCATTCCCTCATACATTTCAGCAAAAACTGGAACAACTTTAATTAACATGAACACCATGACAGTTATCGCAACCGTAAACATAACTACTGGATAGGTTAATGCACTTTTAATTTTCTTTTTAACTTTTTCTCTTTTTTCTAATGAATCTACTAATTTTAATAGGAAATCATCAAGTTTACCGCTGGCCTCTCCAGCTTTAATCAAATTTATATAAATATTATCAAATATCTTTGGATATTTTTCAAAACATTTAGAAAGAGTTATACCACCTTCTAAACTTTTTCTAATATCTTCAATAATTTCTTTCATAGTAGGGTGTTCTATTTGGTCTCTAAGCATCGTTAAAACATTTAAAATTGGCAAACCTGCTTTTACCATTGTTGCAAATTGCTTAGAGAAAAGCATTACATCTGCTGGAGTGACTTTTTTCTTACCAAAAGAAAAGCCACTTTTTTTGCCCTTTTCTTTTTCGGCTTTTTTCTTTTTAACTTTGATTAAGTTTGTAATTATTATTTTTTGTTCTTTAAGTTTAAAAGAGGCTTCTTCTTGATTTATAGCCTCTATTTCACCTTCAATATATTTACCTGCAGATATTCCTTTATAAGAAAAAGTTTCGGCTGACATTTGCTACTCCATAGAGAGAACTCTATCATACTCTCTAAAATTAAGATCACCTGTTAGAATTAATTCTCTTCCCATATCTTGCATTGTCCTAAACCCTTCATTTGAAGCAATTTCTTTAAGCTCAGGGGTTGTTGCTTTTCTTAGGATTGCCTCTTTAATTGGTTTTGTAACATTTAAAATTTCATAAATACCCATTCTACCTTTATAGCCAGTATCTTTACATTTAGGACAGCCACTACCCTTTTGAACTTTTGCCCTTGAAGCCTGTTCAACTGTAAATCCCAAATCAGCTAAAGCCTTAGGTGTTATGTCTTCATCTGGCACTCTACACTCTGAGCAGGTTTTTCTTGCTAATCTTTGTGCCAAAACAAGTGAAACGGCTGCACTAATCAAATAATCGGGTGTTCCCATGTTTTGTAACCTTGTAATGGTACTTGGTGCATCATTAGTGTGAAGTGTGCTAAATACCAAGTGACCTGTTAAGGCTGCTTTCAATCCAATATCAACTGTTTCTTTATCCCTCATCTCACCAACTAGAATTATTTCTGGGTCTTGTCTTAAAAAAGATCTCAGGGCAGTAGAAAAGTTAAAACCAATATCATCTTTAATTTGAACTTGTCCAACACCATCCAATTCATATTCGACAGGATCTTCCGCAGTTAAAATATTTAGGTGAGGTTTAGAAACTTCTTTTAGAATACTATAAAGTGTTGTTGTTTTACCTGATCCAGTAGGACCTGTTACAAGAACCAAACCTTGTGTTCCATGAATTGCTTTTCTTAAATTTTTTAGATCCGTTTCTTCAAAATTTAGTTGCTCTAAACTAATATCTCCAGCATCTTTATTAAGAACCCTCATTACTATTCTTTCATTAGTTGCTGTTGGTAAAATCGAAAGACGAAGATCAACTACTTTGCCATCAATTTTAAAAGGTATTGCTCCATCCTGAGGCAATCTTCTCTCAGCAATATCTAGCTTACCCATAATTTTAAATCTTGTAACTACAGCGCCATAATTTGAATGAAGAAATTTTTTGAAATGTTCTTGTTCTTGTAGAATTCCATCAAGTCTATATCTAACTCTTGAAGTAAATCTATATGGTTCAATATGAATATCAGATACTCCTGATTTAATTGCTTCTGCTACTACAGCTGTACTAAATTTTATAACCTCAGATTCATTTTCAATAGCTTCAATATCTTCCTCAGGTGGTTTTTCTAAAACTTCAGCCTGTTCATCAACATCGTAGTCAAAAGTTTTTGTTTTTTCTGCATTTGTTTGTCTGATGTCAGATATAGTTCTTTCACCATCAGCTAAAAGTTTATCAACGAAACTGGAAATATCTGAAACTTTAGCTGCATGAAGCTCAATATCCATTTTTGTTATAGTTCTCAAATTCCTCATCAAACTTAATTTGGAAATATCTGAGATTGCTATATGCAAAACTTTGCCTTCAATTTTAAAAGGCGCAATAAAATTCATATTAATATAATTAGAAGGAAGTACTGCTTTTAGCTCATCAGTTACCTCAACTTTTGATAAATCAATCACATCTAAAGATTGATCTTTAACGAGAAGATCTAAAATCTTTTCTTCATCGGTCAAGTTTAGTTCGAAGACAGCATCTAACTGAGATTTTTCACCATCCCCTGATATCTTTTTAATCTCAGCTAAATCTTTTCCAGAAATAATATCTTGGTCAATTAAGATATTAATCAAGTTTATTTCAGATTCTCTACTTATATTAATCATTATAAAATTCTTGGTGCAATAAATACTAAAAGCTCATCTAGATTATCAGAGTTTGCTTTGCCTTTAAAGAGATTGCCTATCACAGGCATATTTCCTATTGCAGGAACTTGATTTTTGTTATTTGCAATCACATTTTTCTTAATACCACCAATTACAACTATATCTCCATCTGCAACTAGTAATTTAGTTACAATTTCCATTTTATTAATCGGAGGTTCGTCAGATGAAGCTGTTCTATTTGGTGTATCGTTATTCACTTGAATAGTGAGTAGAACATTTCCATCACCAATGATACTCGGAGTTACTTCTAATTTTAAAGCCGCTTCTTTAAAAGAAGTTGATGTAGTCCCGTCAGATGTAGTTTGGTAAGGGATTTCCTCACCTTGAGTAACTGTTGCAACTTGATTATCTAAAGTAAATACCTTTGGATTTGAAATTGTTTTACCCATACCCATGCTTTCTAGTGCAGTAATCTCTGCTTTTAAAACTCCAGAGCCTGTTCTTCTTAAAATACCTATTCCACTTGTTGCTCCAGTTACTGGGAAATTAGACAATGTATCTGAAACACTACCTAATCCAGCACCATCTCCAGGAACAGTTCCAAGCTCACTTCCTGAACTTGTACCCGCAACACCTCCTGCAATATTTCCAGCTCTATTATAATATCCACCAAGTCTAGCACCTAAAGCTCTTTCAAAATCTGAATTTGCTTCTACTATAAAAGCTTCAATTAAAACTTGTTTTGTTCTTATATCAATTTCTTTAATAACTTTATCAACAACATCTAAGTCTTTTTCCTTACCTCTTACTATAATTGATCTTGTAGTTACCTCTTCTGTTATTTGTATTGGCGTGTAAGAACTTTCTCCTGTAGTGGATGTAAATAATTCTTCAATTGTAGATTTTGCTTGCTTCGGTGTTATATAATATAGTCTAAATATCTCTGAATATATTGGTTCAACACTGTCTTCTAATTCAACTTTCTTTTTTACAGCTTGTGCCCTTTCAGATTTATAAGTTTCTTGAGCGGTTAAAGTTTCTGGTGAGTGTACTCTTATTAAATTACTTGCAACATCCACATCAGATGCATAATTTTTCATATCTAACAAAGCCTGAAAGGCTTTATCCCATGGTACATCAATTAATTCTGCTGATATAGCCCCAGCTACTTCATCTCCAACTAAAACATTAATCTCTCCAATTTTACCCATTAATTTCATAGTTTCTTTATAATCTAAGTTCTTAAATTTAAGTGTTACTCTTTGTTTTAATAATGGGTAGTCGTCTGGAATAATTAAATAATTTCTTTGAGCTTCAGAAGATATTTTTTTTCTTTTGCCTAATTTTTTTCCATCTCCTTCAATTGGTTTAGGTCCCATTTCAAGAGTTTTTGATATTTCTGATTGTCCTGATTTTACAACATCTTTATTTTTTATAAGAGGAACATTGTGTTTAAAAGGCTTGTCATATTTTTTCATATTTTGACATGCGTTAAGCACAAACAAAAATAAAACTAAACCAATATATGTAGATATTTTTTTAATAATCATCTGCCTCTCTTAATTGATTATTAAAATCAATAATCATATATTTACCATCATCTTTTTTAAAGATAGCTTCTGTTAATCTTAAATCAACTAATTGAATTGGCCCTAAATATTGTCCAAGTGTAAGAGTTAAAACTTCTCCTCCAGAATTAACTAATGAAATATAACTATGATCTTTACCTGAAATCAAACCTACTAATTTAAAATTATATAAGCTCAATTCATTTTCTTGCTCTTCTTCTGGTATATTTCCTGACATCGAGCTAGTTCCTTCATTGCCAGCAAATGGATCATTTAAAGGAACTTCGTCTTCTTCTTGTAATTCTTTAGCGATTTCTTTTGCAGCGTCTAACACTTCTTGTTTTTGATCATGATTATCTGCAAAAGAAGTTTTCGATATTAAAAGAAATATTAATATGAATAATATTTTAGAAAAATTCATTTGGTAAACCTACAATTGTTAATTCTCCAGTTGCAACTATCGCTCCAGTTGAATCGTTTTGTACTACACTTATAGTCTCTTTGTCAAAATTTAACATTTTATTCTGTCTAGACACTGCTCTTTTAAACTTAATGTAAC
This sequence comes from uncultured Pelagibacteraceae bacterium, assembly GCA_902543575.1. GTDB lineage: Bacteria > Pseudomonadota > Alphaproteobacteria > Pelagibacterales > Pelagibacteraceae > Pelagibacter. The sequence goes on from CACBYV010000004.1 coordinate 59,289, forward strand.
CTAAGAAATTTCCCTTAATTTCATAATCTACTGGAATTTTGTAGTACGAGACCATTTCTTTTGTCAGATTATTTTCTGCTTGATCTGTGACCCCGCCTTTTAAGACTGGTTTTGGTTTTTTCTTTTCAATTTTAGAAATCACAAGACCATTTACTGCAGCGTATTTACTAAGGCTCTGATATAGATCTTCAACTTCAGCTTTTGAATGAAATAAAGTTGATGTTTTTTCAAAGTCAGGTTTCATTTTTTTAATTCTTGCTTTGAAAGTAATTATCTCATTTTCAAATTGTGCAATTTCATTTTGCTTTAAAATTTTATCATTATATTTTGCTTTTCTTTCTTTAACCATCGGATTTAAAATGATGTAATAAATAATTAAAAATAATATGATTGCTCCAAAACCAGAGCCGAATTTAATTAAAGTTTTCTTTTCAACAGAAGCTAGCTTCTGTTTTAAATCATCCATTGTAATATTTTTTAAATCCATTAAACGCTCTCCAATACACAAGCTATTTTAAAGCCCTTCATAGTTTGCGAATTTTGCTGTTCATTAGGTAATGTCATGCTCGCTAAAGATGCTTGCGATATAAGCTTCTTATTATTTAAATTACTAATGAGTTTTAAAATGTCTTGATCGCTAAATGCTGATCCTTCGATTATAACTAGGTCTGCCCCATTATATTCTATAGACTTAAACTTAACTCTTTTAGGTACTGCTGATGCAATTTGAGCCAAAACTCTGAAACTTACAGTTTTATTTGACTTAATTGATTTGCTAAGTTGCAAAGATTTTAAAATAATTCCAATTTCTTTAGCATACTTATTTTTCTCTAAAGTTTTTAATTCATGAGTTTGGACAATTTCATCGTAATCGACAATTTTTTTATTTAAATCAGTTATTTGCCAAAAAGCGAAACCAAAAAGTACAATGTATATAACTGCAACAATTCCAACAACTCCTTTGAAAGCAAAATTTGAAAAAGCTTTTGCCTTTTTTTGCGCAATCATATTTTCTCTATTAGGTAATAAGTTTATATTCTTAACTGCGGTTACAAATTTATAGTATCCAAATACATCAAGTTTTCTAAATGCCAATCCCATCACAGTTGAAAAATATGAACGATTGTCAATTTTTACATCGTTTTCTAATTGAGCAGGAATTTTAATTCCTTCAAATGGATCAAATAAATTATATCCTGTATTGACCATATTTTTTCTAAAGCTGCCTAAATAGTCTTCTACATTTTGCAAATTAGATACTACTTTTAAGTTTCTAATCCTTTTTTCATATTTCTGTTCAAAATCCTGCACAGCTTGTTTAACTTGAGTCATGTATCTTCTTACTAAAGCGTCCATTTCCTCTTGGTTATTACTTTCTTGGAGTGTTTTTCTATCCTGTGATCTTATAAAAATATCCGTTATGATTGGATTGTTCTCATATAGTATCATTACATAATTCTCATCTAGACCAAATTCCAAAACTGCTGTTAAATTAGAATCTTCAATGGATCCTGCAATTTGATTAATTTGATCTACTGCAGATTTTAGTGCAAAACATTTAACATCAATAATTACTGCATTAAGCCCACCTTTTTTAATAATATCTGTGTAGCTATTTATGTCTGATAGCTTTGAAGCTACAAATAAAATATCCATAGTATTTCCAGTTTTGTCTCTATTAATTACTTGATGAAAAATTGAATAATCATTTAAATTATCAGTTAACTGAACTAAATTTTCCCATAGTGAGTCTGTATCTATTGCTTTTTTTAATTCTTCATCAGTCATTAAAGGTGCGGTAACTACTCTTATAATTGCACTAGTGACTGGAATTGCTATTGCAGCATTTGTTGTTGTAATTTTCGATTTTTGTAAGGCTAATTTTAATTCATCAGCGACTTTATCTGGATTTTCTAAAACTGTTCCATTTTCAGGTAAGCCTTCAAATTTATGTACATAAAATCTATCTAATACCCATTGATTAGCCTTGTTACTTGAAACTTGTGATAATCTTATTTCATTAGATGTTAATTCAACACCTAAAATCTCTTCTCCTTTTATAGCTTGCTTGCCTAGCCTCTTTTTTAAAAATTTATCAAAAAATCCCTCTTTCTTCTTTTTGCCATCAGCTGCCTGAGGAACTGGAGGTGTATTGCCCTGTTCCTTACTTTTCTTTTTGAATAGGTTTGCAAAAGGATTTTTCATAATTTTTTTTCTAGATTTTAACTATATACTCAACTTTTACTAGAATAAAAACTTAGTTATCCAGTTTGGGGCATTTAGTAAAATTAATTGATAAATTATGTATAATTTATAGTAAATATATAAATATGTTTGAAAAGTTAGAAGAGCTTGCAAAAAATAATAAAAAAATATCTGATTTCCACATTAGATCGGGCTCCCCATTAGCCTATAGGCAAACAGGTGAAATTATAAAAGTCGAAGAAGTTAAGGTAACAGCTCAAGATTTAAAAGATTTATTGTCTATGAATTGTAATGAGCATGAGCTTAATAAGTTTGATAAAACACATGAACTTGATACCTCGGTTACATTAAGTGGACTAAGATTTAGGGCAAATTTTTATAAAACTATAAATGGGCCTGCATGCGTTTGTAGAAGAGTAGAAAGTAAAATTCCTGATATGGATCAGTTTAACTTACCACAATCTTTATATGATATTGTAGATTTTCATAAAGGCTTGGTTTTGGTCACAGGCCCAACTGGATCTGGAAAATCCACTACACTTGCAGCAATTGTAAATGAAATTAATAAAACACGAACAGCAAATATTATAACTGTCGAGGATCCAGTAGAATTTATTCATAAAGATATTAAAAGTATTATTTCACATCGAGAAGTTGGAAAACAAACTGAAACTTTTGCTGCTGCATTGAAAGCTGCTTTAAGAGAAGATCCCGATGTAATTTTAGTTGGAGAAATGCGAGACCTTGAAACTATAAGTTTAGCATTAACTGCTGCTGAAACAGGTCACTTAGTTTTTGGAACATTACACACTAGTGGAGCTCCAAGCACTATAAACAGAATAATTGATGTATTTCCACCTGAGCAACAAGAACAGATTAGAGCACAAATTTCTACATCTTTAAAAATGGTTGTTACTCAAAGATTACTTAAAACAAGAGATGGGATGGGTAGAGTTGGCGCATTTGAAATAATGAAATGCACAGCCCCAATTCAAAACTTAATAAGAGAAGCAAAAATTCACCAAATTCCAAGTATTATGCAAACAGCTGTTAGAGAAGGAATGATTACTATGGAAAAATCTCTTGAAGAATTAGCAAAATCTGGGAAGATAGATCCCGGTGCAGCAAGATCAGAACATTAAAGGTTTTACTATTTTAGAATTGCTAGTTGTTATAACAATTGTAGCAATTGTATCAGCTATTGGTTATCCAAATTTTATGAAGTGGAGAGAAGATAGAGAGATACGTGCTGCAATGGAGTCAGCAGCAACAATGTTATCTTCAATTAATAATTTATCACAAAGAGGCAATTTCCCTTTTGTTCAATTAAAAATTACACCTAATGGAACAACTAATACAACAATAACAAGTAAAGGTATGAATGTTAAAACTTTATCTACAAGATTAAATAGTGGGAGTGTAATTGACTGCAATTTAACAAATAGTGGTTATTGGGATAATCATTTGGTAGATAAAACCACAAAAGATGTATCAACACATATTAATGCTGAGGGCTCAGTTTGTTTTTCGCAGGATGGCACTCATTACAAAACTTTAGGTAAATTAAATTCAAATGTAAATGTTACTGTAGAAGGTAGGATTACTAATCAATATTTAATCATTTGTTCAACATCTAATGCATCAGGCAGTGGCAAATGTCCCACCAATCAGGCAGACGGTTTGAAACAACCCGCATATTTGGTAGAGTGGACAAGATTTGGTAACATAAGCAAATTTAAATGGAGTGGTAGTGGTTGGAATAGACAATAAAATTAAAAAATGCGAAAAGGGAATGACATTGCTTGAGGCACTTGTCTCAACTGCAATAATAGGAATTGGTTTTGTTGCTGTTTTTCAAATGGTAAACTATTCAGTCCAATCTATAGATGTGTCTGGTGAAAGAACAAAAGCTAATTATTTAGTTTCAATGGTAGCAGAGGATCTTATTTCAGAAAAAGAGTCTAATTCTCCGACAAAAGACGTCAAATTCATGGATTACTTATTAAGTAATAAGACTAGCTCAAATTCATCATGGAGAATGGGATCATGTTCATCGGGATCGAGTACCACAGGAAATTTTACTAATGCTGCTCAAAATAAATTTAAAAAGTGGGATGATCGTTTCTCGACGCGGAGAATTAAATGTAAAGGAGCACAAGATATAAAATATCTAAAAGTTTTTGATATTTGCAACAATAATGCCAGTGGGAATAATTGCACTTACAATAATACAAGAAATTATAACGGCACAGGAATATATGAAAAATGGATTGTTGGAAAAATGGAGGTCAATCTTAATAGTGGTAAAAAGAAAAAGTTTTTATATTTCCAGATTGATTAATGAAAAAAAAATTATCTAATATTGCTGGTGTTACATTAATTGAAATTCTTATTGGGATATTGATTTCAGTAATAATGATGGGAGCAATGTTCACATCTTATACTGTAGTAAACAACACGTACTCTCAAGTTACTGATCGAGCAAAAATTTCAACTGCTGGAAGAGACGTTGTTGGAATGATTATGAGAGATGTTAGAAACGCTGGTTTTAAATATTTTGGAGATAATATTAAAACAACTAATGCTCATGCTCCAATTCTCATTACCAAAAGCTCAAATTTCAATACAAGCTGTGATAAAATAGATATTGTCTATGGTGGTGTGAATTATAATGCCACTAGAAATCCTAAATATCAGTATGAAAGATTTAAAGTAACTTACGAATGTAAAGCTTCAACAATTCCAGATAAAACTTCACCTAAACTAAGTGGTGGCGGTTATCCACCAATAAAAGCTTTTGCAATTTATAAAACTAAAGTTAAATGGAATAACACCTCGAATAGTTGGGATAATCCATCAACTGATGGAAATGATGCAACTTATCCATCACAGTTGATAGTAGATTATATAGTTGATTTAATATTTAATCCAATTGATGAAACTGGGGTTTTAATAAGCCCTCCTCCAACTCCCACAAATTCCAACAAAGATAAATTATATAAAATTAAAACTATTGATATCGCAATGACAGTAAGATCAACGAAAGATTTTTTTAGAACATCTAAAGTTAGAAAAGTATTAGCGATGATTGATAAAAAAAGAGACAAATCAAAAACCGATAAATATTTAAGAGATACTATTGTAGTAACGGCTCATGCTAGAAATTTAGGATTAGAATAATGAAAAAAAACGAACAAGGATTTGCATTAGTATTATCATTAGTTTTGATGTTAGCAATGTCGTTAATGGGTGGGGCTTTAATTGTTATTTCAGCAGGAGATCACCGTAGCAATAATAAGAGTGATGAATACCAGCAAACTTTCTATGTCGCAGAAACAGCTTTGATTGAGGGTGAAAAATATGTTCTTAATAAATTTTTAGGACCTTGGAATACATCTAACCATAAAAGAGATACTTCAAAAAGAGCTTTGCCAGCAAATCAAACTTCTGTTTGGAACGGCGCAATGACAAAAAAAAATTATACAACAAGTGACAGCTTCTATTTTAATACTAGTACAAATTGTTATCAAAGTTTCTCAGAAATAGACAAAAGTACTCTTAAAGTTGTTGCATCCGAAAGTTGGAATTTTGGAAAAGTCTTAAGAGATAGTTTTAATACTAATGCATCAAACCAGGAAAAAACTGAAGCTGAGAGATTGCAGTCTTATTATTACGAGTTTTTTATATCGAGAATTGGAGCCGCACCTTTTAGAGGATACGGATCAAGCGTTAAAAAAGGCGCTACAGACAAAGGAAACGATGGAATGGCCTATAGAGTTTATGGTTGTGGTATAAAAAAAGATGATGACAGAATGATTGTGGCACTAGAGAGCACTATTGTTCTTCCAAAATAATTTATAATAATAAATTAATTTTGAGACAAAAATAAAGGTATAATGTATTAATTATAACTAATTATGAAAAGATTAGTCCAATTTTTTATAATATTCTTTCTATTTTCAGTGCCTGCTAATGCTGCGTGTGATTTTATGATTAAAATTGGTGAGAAAGGCACAAAAGTATTTGAAAAGTTTGCAATTCCTCTGCCTGGTTTTAAAGGAATGTGGTACATGCCTGTTCAATCTCCAGAGGTTTGTCCTAATGATAATTTAAACGAAAATATTGCAGTAGAATATGTATTTTTAGGAGATAAACATGAACAAGCTAAATTAGCAGCTATAAGAATAATTGTTCTTAATGATGGAAATAATACTGAAAACAATAAATTAACATTGATGAATTATGCTAAAAAAGTTTATGGAGATTTTGATACTGGTCAAAATCCTGAAATATTCAACAGCTATAATATTTGGGAAAACGGACAAAGTATTGTCATCTATAAAAGAATGTTAGATGCAAATGATTTAATTGAAGAAGAAATTATGATTACAAATTTGGAATATGATAAAAAACTAGGTTTATTTTTTAACGAAATTGAAGCAGAAGCAGAAGGGTTTGATAAGAAGGAATAATGAATAAGATAAAAATTTTACTATTTAAAATTTTATTTTCTTTAATACTTTTAAGTAACTCAAGTTATGCAAAAAATATACCACCGGGTTCAGGGATTGGGGATGTTCCAGCAAATATATTAATCTTACTCGATAAATCTGGAAGTATGAGTGTCCGTATGACCAGTGGATCCGGATTTATGTATCCTTACGCTTCAGCAGCTGATAGCAGTGGAGATCTTTATATTGGACAATACTGGCGCTATGGGATTAAAAAATTCAATTACTCTACTGCAACTGTAGATACAACTTTTGCATCTAATGGAACATATGTGGGCTCTGGTAGTTGTAGAAGTTATTATCCTTTAAATATGAAAATTCATAATGGATATTTGTATGTAGCCTCTTATTATGATCACAGAGTTTTCAGAGTAAATATATCTACTGGAGCATGTGACTGGAATCACTATATCAGATATCCAAGAAATATAGCCATTGATACTGGTAACAGCATTCTTTATGCAAATGGGATATATGGAAATGCGGTCGTTCGAAATTTATCTACAAATACAAATATAAATTGTTCTTGGTCTGGTAATTTAAATGGTCAAACCAGATATGGTTCAACAGCAGTAGATGCATCTGGAAATAACTTTTACAGCATTAGTTACTCTAGAATGTACAGATTTACAATAAATCAGTCTACAAGATGCCCAAATACAAATTATTCAGCACAATGGTACTGGGGTGGAAGTTATTCTTTTGGAATGGATAATCATCCCTCTGATGATAACATTTTTTATTTAAACAATTATTACTCTCACAGAGTTGAGAAAATAACTTTAAATTCTTCTAAAAATAGAATTCAATCTAGAAAGACAGCAGGAAGATGCTGTACTGGTAAGTCATCATCAACAAATATTAGAATGTATTACCCATGGGGTGTATCAGTAGATAAAACAAATAATAGAGTGATAAGTACTACATATTATAAAATGTCAGTACATGCGTTTGATCTCGATCTAGGTTTTTTAAAAGAATTTGGTGGATCCTCTGGAACTAGAATGGATGGGGCAAAAGAAGCTATAAAAGCAATAGTAACTGACTCATCTTTAACTGCAGGAGTTAACTTTGGTTATGCTTATTGGTCATCAGGTGGAGCTGGTTTTAGATCTTGGAGTGGAAATATTACAACAGGAAGAGCTAATCCCTGTAATTCTCGAGCATGCTTAAAAGTAAGAGTTCATAAACAAGGTGCATCAAGGATAAACCAAATAATTGGAAGTTTAAACCCTGGTGGCGGAACAAATGCAGATGACTGGGCTAGAATTGCTGAAGATTATTATCTGAGCAGTAGTTATTCTCCAATTGATAAAAATTTATCCTGTCAAAATAGCTATATATTGGTTATTGGTGATGGTGATTGGTACAATCATAGCAGAGCTCAAAGTAGAGTTGTCAAACTTTTAAACAAACACAAAATTAAAACTTTTACCGTTGCATTTGGTGGAGGGTTATCAAGCAATGGTATTAGAAATTTCAGAAGAATGGCCCAAGCGGGTGGAACTAATGATGTTATAATTGCAAACACAACAGCATCGCTTAAATCACAATTAAAAGCAGCGATATCACAGGTTATTGCATCTAAACTATCTTTTACTGCTCCTGCAATTACAGCTACTATAGAAAAAGGTGGATCATTATACCAAGCACAGTTTGATTATATCCAAAATAAAGAATGGCAAGGTAAATTAACAAGAACAAAATTAAATCCAGATGGAAGTTTAGATCTTAATGATAAAGGAAATTGGGACGCTTCAGACAAACTTGAAAAAAGAACAAGTGCTAGAAAAATTTGGAGCCAAGTGCCTGGGGTAGATTATAGAACAAATTATAATAACTTTGTTGATACTAATTGGAGTTCAATAAACACGCTATTTGAGACAACAGGGAATGAAGTTGCTGGATATCATAATAAAACTGATAGTCCATCAAATACACAAAGATGTAAAAATGTTTCTTCGGTCAAAGATGCTGTCAGTGGTGTTAATGAAGATGATATTAAAGGACTAATCAATTTTATTAGAGGTAAAGACTATTTTGATTACGATGGTGATTGTAATTTAACTGAGAAAAGATCTAAGGCATTGGGAGATATATATCATTCTGAGTTGGTGGTTATTGGAAATCCAGAAGCTGAAACTGCATTTGTTGGTTCCAATCAAGAATCTTATTGGAGATCTATTAAAGGATATGATGCATGGGCAGCTTCTGTAAAAAGAGATGAAATCATTTATGTTGGTGCCAATGATGGAATGCTTCATGCATTCAATGCATCAAATGGAGAAGAAGAATGGGCATTCGTTCCTCCATTGTTAGCTGCATCTTTCCCAAGCATGGTTAATGTTAATTTAAATAGATCTGTTGGTGGTTCAAATGCAATTTATGGTGTAGATGGATCGCTGGTTGCACACGATATGTATTTCAAAAGTGCATTTGACAGCTCTAAACAGTGGCATACTATTTTAATGGTGCCGTATGGAAGAGGTGGTGGAGGTTTTTCTGTTTTAGATGTAACTAATCCTAAGAAACCGTTACATTTATACTCAGTTTTGAACGATAAAACTAGACGTGAAGTTCATATAATGGATCATAATGGAACGATAAATACATATAATTACATCCCAACATCATGGCCATTAAGCCAAATGGCAGAGTCCATTGCAGTCGGTGCAAGTCAATCAACTGACTTTACTTGTAAGACAGATCAAAGCACTAAATGTCAAACACACAATGTTTGGACAATACCTAATGTAACTTTATCAAAATCAGATTTAAGAATTACAATAGATGATAAAAATTATACAAGCTTTAGTGTTACTACTAATCTTCAAGGCACAGAGATCAGATTAAATAGAAATTTAACGTATTATGGTGGCGATCCAGGGGATGCATCAAAATCAAGCACAAATATGGGTGTATATTTAAGACCAGGTTCTGTTAATACTGGAGTAACGACACAACCAGAATATGATTATAGTCAACTTGGTGAAACATGGTCAGCACCTAGAATTTTAAGACTACCTAACAGTGGTGCAGGAGATACAAATATTGAGGATGATATTTATGTAGCTGTAATGGGTGGAGGATTTGGAACTCAATACGAAGGAGTTGGCTCTAATTTAACTATAGTTAATCTTGAAGACACAAGTTTCCCAGGAAGAATTCATAAATCTATCCCAATTGACGATTTAACAAGTAACGATATTGTTAATTCTACTCCTGGTACACCAGTCGTTATTACACCTGATACAGCAAGAGGAGTGAATTATAGAGGAGCCTTAGTTTACATAAATGATTTAGAAGGAAAAATTACGAAGTTTAATTTAACTAATATGTCTGATGACGGTGCTGGGAGTGCTATTTCGTTGTATGATAGCACAACATTATTTACTGCAGGCTCTAATCAAACAAATGGAAGATATATGTATCATTCAATGGATGCAACAATTGGTCAAACAACAAATTCGTTGTGGTTATATACTGGTACTGGAGACTATGAAAGAATTGGATCCACTAATAAAGGAACAGATAATTTAATGCTAGGAATTAGTGATCCACATTACCCAGCTTACAGAGATGTAGCTGTTGCAACTAAAGCATCAGATTTAACAAATTGTAAAAATACAACTAAAGATACTACGGGAGCTAAATGTCCTCAAACCCCTAAAGATGTTGGATGGTATATAACCTTAGATGATTTCCAAAAAGTTACAGCGGAGCCAACGGTATCTAGTGGTTTAGTATATTTTCCAATATATAAACCTAGCTCATCAGTTAATAAATGTAGCTTAGGTGATGCATTTATTTGTGGAGTAGATGATGAATGTGGAACAAATGTATCAAATAAACTTGGATCATTTAGGAATAAAAAAGATACTTGCATGTATGTAGGTCAGGGTGTTTTATCTAGAATAGTAGTTTATGCTAACAAGTTATTTGCAAATATTGCAGGTCAATCAACAAATGCACAGAAGAAAGATTTAGTTGTGCTTGATGCAGCAGCTGGAGGCACTTCTAGCTACAGAAGTTCTTGGAGACAGAACTATTAATCATTAAAAATAATGAAAAAGATTTTACTAAGTATAGTCTTCTTTTTTTTATTTAGTTCAGTTGGTTATGCTGGCCCATGTTTAACAACCATTGCTAGTGCATCGACAAATCAATTAGCTTGCGCGGATGATGATATTTTAAAAGTTACTTCTGCTGGGTCAATTACTTACAGTGATAATAAGGCAGTTGATCTAGAAGATATCAGTGGAGTTCAAATTACTAATGATGGAACAATTCAAACAGAGAGCGGAACTAATAAACAAATCGCCATAAATGCTGAGTCATCTTTGAATACTACAATTACAAATAACGGAACAATCAACTCAGATAATAAGTATGGTGTAATATTAAGTTATGCAGAAAATGTTGTAATTACTAATAATGCAGGGGCAACAATAAGTGCTGACGGTAATACTGCAATTTATGGAAAAAACGTTGGTAATTGTCATTTTAATGGTACTAATTGCCATTCAGATTTATCTGGTCAGTCAAATGGTGTTGGTCTTACACTACATAATCATGGAACCATTACCTCTCAACATGAAACCGTTTGGTTAGGTTCAGGAAGTTCAGGTGCTCACAGGAGCAAAGGTATTAAAATCTATAACTATGATGGTGGAATTATTAAAACAACAGATGAAGGAGATAGTCCGATTAAAGGTTTTCATTTAGTTGATTTTGAATTTATTAATTATCAGGGAGGTACAATTGAAGGTGACGACAGACATGCAGTAAATACTGAACAATCTGAAGATATCAATTTTACTAATAATGGTACAATAACTGCAACAGATAAAAGTGCATTTTATTGTAAAACATGCTCGGATGTTACTTTTAATAATACCGGAACAATGACATCTGGAAATAACGCTGTAGTAATTTCAAACGGGGATAATATAAGTATAACAAATTCTGGAACAATAACTGCCACTGCTGATAATTCAGGTTTAAATATAAGTGCATCCGACGGTACCGTCGTTACTAATACAGGGACTATTTCTGGGGTTGATCATGGAATGCAATCTTCAAATGTAGATAATTCTACAATAACAAATCATGGAACTATTTCTGCAAGCTCCAATTCAGGATATGGACTAGTGTATGAAAATGATGGAACCAACAGAGTAAATAATACTTTAAACAATTATGGTACAATTAGCGCAACATCAGGTTCTCTTGCAGATGGAATTGGTATTGGAAAAGGTGCAAGTCCAATGTTTAATATTACGATAAATAATTATGGTACAATTTCAGGATCTGATGATTCTATAAAAATGCTTAATTCTTCAAACACGGGTATAAATATAGTTACCAAAGGTGACGGTACATATGTTGGTGAGATTAACCTAAATGATTCATCGACAACAATGACATTAGATTGCAGTATTTCAAAAGATCAAAAAATAGAAATCCATAACAAAACAAATATGGTTATCACAAATAATCTTTGTGGAAACGATACCTATGAAATATTAGATAGCAATAGCGATCCAGATTCAGATAATTCAGAAACAAATGGTTTCTTATATGTTTATGGTGAAGATTTAGATATTGATAGCCATAATAAAAAATATAGATCTGAAATATTTTTATCTAATTTAAATGATATTTTTAATTCGGTTTCAGAAGAAAAAAAATCTAGTGGATATTATTCTGTAAAAAAAAGAGACAATATTTATGAAAATGAAACAACAGGGATAACTGGGGACTTTAAAATTGAAAATGATAATTTTACACCGTTTTTAAGTTATTCTAGCCAGCAAGCAAAATTTAATAATGGAGAGGCTTTAGATAGTGAAAATTTAGCTATTGGTTTAAAAAAAGATATTGATTACGAGAAATTTAAATTTTCTGTTGTTTCAATTTTTGGATTAACTCAAAATAAATATTTAGATCTTGAAACTGAAACACAACAAACAATTTTAAAAGAAAATCTAGGTCAGTTTGCTGCTGTAAATTATAAAGCATCTAAAGAAATAGAATTTGATGATAGTCAAAGTTTAAATATTGAAGTAGATGGTAAATATGGTTTAAGAAGACTTCCAACTTACTTAACATCTTTTACAGATGGAGATCTTTCAGTTGATGATGCTGTTGATCAAGTATTATCAGGTGGATTTAATGTTGAGTATTCAAAATCTTTTGAAAATGGCTTCGTTCTTAAGCCATATACTGGCCTATCTTTAAATCAAACTTTGAGTGAAAAAATTGACATTGTTGCAGACGGTGAAAGAAAAGATATGGCCCATTATATGGATGATGATTTAGCAGTAAAAGCTGGTTTAAATATTAGCAAAAATACTGATAATTTCGGCCTAAACTTTAATCTAGAATTTAATGAACAGAATGGACTTAAAGACAGCCAAGTAAGTATTTCATTAACTAAAGTAATTCAAAATAATATTAGCAAAAAAATAGAGGGTCTACCTATTGATCCAGAACTAGAAAAATTATTTGATCAATTACAATTAGCTAAAGAAAATGAGAGATTGGCTGACATAAGTGGTAGAGCAGTTGAAGAGAATATAATAATGAAAGAAATGATTATTCAGTTGATAAAAGAAAATAATAAACTAAAGACTGAAAGAAATCTTCTATTAAAAAACTAATTTAAATATTTTTATAAAACCCAACTTATTGTCAGAATATACTTCTTCCTCAAAAACTTTAAAAAATATTTTATATTTATGTTTATCGTAACTTGAAAGTTTATAGTAAATTTGTTGCAAAGTGTCAGATTTTAAAATATTTAATTTTTTTCTTTTTCCTAATAAAATAATAAATAATCTCAATTTGAGTAAATTAATTGAATTTATATTCAATATTGATCTTATGATTATATATATTAGTAGTGGAGCAAAAATCCAAACAAATATTTTTGAAAATTGTAAATTTAAGATTTTTTCGACGAAATCTTTTCTTTTTTTATCATCATAAGATAGTAAATGCTGTGTCCATACAAAATCTGCATAATTGAAATAAAAACTTAAAGTTTTCATAAATCTTGATGAGAACAAACCTTTTGAAGAAAAGTCATCTGTGCTAAAAACATTATTTAAACTATTAATAATATTTTCTTTCGGAATAGCTCTTGTAGGATCTACTCTCACCCAGCCCTTATCATCTAACCAAACTTCTGCCCAAGCATGAGTATCTTTTTGTTTAAATAAATAAAAGTTACCAATTTCATTCAGTTCTCCACCATGGTAACCAGTTACAATTCTACTCGGTATGCCGCCTAACCTTGAAAGTAAAACAAATGTTCCTGCATAATATTCACAATATCCTTCTCTATCTTTAAAAAAGAAATTTTCATAATTATTTATTGATGTTTGCTTTGGACTTAAATTATAAAAATAAGATCCATCAGAAAATTTTGCGTAAATTTTATTTATAAAGTCCTCTTTTGTAGAATTATTATTTTCTTTAACCCATAGTTTTAATTTATTTGAAACTGTTTTAGGTAATAAAGTATAATAACTTTTAATATCCTCATCTAAGTCAAAAGTAGTTTTAATGTTATGAAATTTAATTTGTTTTTTTCTATCTATTAGATCTCTGCTAATAAATGTTTGATTAAATAAATCTTTTGAGATTTTAATATTTTCATTTGCTAATTGTGAATTCTTTAAACTAGGTATCCACTTTTTTTTGTAAGGTTCTAAAATTATTTGGTAAGAATTATTTAAATCTGTCTTGTCAGAGATTTTAAAATTATCTTTAAATTTACTGAATAAAAAATAGCTAGATGATGGTCTCCAAGATTGATTGTTCTCCATATAGTCAAATATTTTTACCCTAAAATATAGATCATCTTGTTTATAACCATTGTTTATTAAGGTAAATATCTCCTCATCAGAATTAGAGAATTGACTAAAAGAGCCTAAACTTATTGTATCTGGAATACCCAAAGAACTTACTGAATTATCAAATAGTCTAAAGTTAACCTCTGCTCTTGGAAATATTAGATAAAATATGATTATAAAAGGAAATATACTTAGCCCAAATCCTAAATATTTTAAAATATTTTTAAAACTAAATTCCAAGAGTTCTCTCTGTTGAATAAGGTACATGTTTATTACTAATAAGATAATTATAGACAAAGAAACTAGTGAGCTAATAATGCCTTGGTCTTTAATCAAACTTGAAACAGCAATAATCATACAAATTAAATTAAATGATAAATTATTATTTTTATTGGATAATTCAGAAAATTTGATGATTAGTAAAACGGCTAAACAATTTAAAAAATATTCTTCTGACATCACATACTGATTTAAAACAAGTTGAATGTATAAAGCTGCAATCGCAAATATTCCTATGAATATAGATTTATATTTAAAAATAAGATTAGAAAAAAGATAACTGATAAAAAATAATGCCGCCCAAAATATTAAATTATTAAAAATTAAGTTTTTTGATAAATTAAAAATACATAATGCTAATAGAACATATGTAATTAAATTTATATTTTTATTAATTTTTAGCATTAGCTAGGTATTTATAAATTTGATTTAATGATTTTTTGTTTTCATCAAGTAAGAAAATTCTTCCTTGATGTTTTACTGTTAGATTTATCTTATTTTGATGAAAATATTGAATAATATAAACAGAATAACTAAGCAGTAATTCGAAAGCTAATTCGTTGTATTTGTCTAAATCTAAAATTAATTTCTGAGTTTTTTCTTTATCTTTAAATATTTTAATATATTTTTTATCTATTGTTGATTTTTTCCAAGCTATTTTAGAATAACTATCTCCATTTTTAAATTCATCTATTCCATCAAATTCATCGGCATCAATTGATTTATGAATATTAAATTCATTTAAAAGTTCTTGGTTGGGCTTTATACTTTGTGGATAAACAATTATATCACAGTTGGGGTTATGATTTACTTTTGTTTTTATTACACCAAATGGATAAATTGAATTTAGAGTGATTGTATCCAATAAATATAGACCTCTCAATTTTTTATTATAATTTAATTTTAAATTATTAATTTTTTGAGAGAAATTATAGTTTCCTATGTTTTGTTTTTGATAATTTATATTTATATTAAGTTTTTTTTCTTTTGATAAATTTTCCATTACAAAAGTTAATTTATTATTTTTATTGGCCTCAACATAATATTCATTTAAAGAACTTATCTTTAAATTATTAATATTTTGATGCGATATAAGTATGGATATAAAAAAAATAAAAAAAATAATAATTGATAAAAGTAATCCTGAGTTATTTTCATAAAATACTGAAATCAAAAAACAAAAAAAAACAAAAAATGAAAGGCCAATGCCATTCAAATTTGGATAGATATATATTTTTGAATTGTTTTTTAATTTGAAGAAATTTTTAAAATTTATTTGATTGAATCTATTTAGAGACTGAATTGACATTAACTGATATCAATTTTATCAAGGATCTCTTTATTCACGAATTCTATTTTTTCCTCTTGATTTAAAAACCTTATTCTATGCCTTAAAATATAAGGAATTGTATCTTTGATATCCTGGTGAGTTACATAATCTTTATTATTAATAATTGCCCAACCCCTAGCCAAATCAATTATTTGTTTTAAACATCTGGCAGAAACATAAATTTTTTGATCAAGACTTTGAATTCTTTGCTCTACACTTACAACATATTTATAAATCTCATCTTTAACAGTTATTATATTTTTTCTTTCTTTAATTTTTTGCCAATCTATATTTTCAGATTTTTGTTGATCAAAATTAATTTCTTTCTTTAACATCTCTATTTTGTCGTCATCATTTAAATCTGATAAAGAATAGGAAATCATAAATCTATCTAGTTGAGAATCTGGAAGAGAACTTGTTCCAGATGAGTCCATAGGATTTTGTGTGGCAATTACAAAAAAGGGCTCTGGAAGAGAGTGACTTATTCCATCAATTGAAACTTTTTTTTCTTCCATTGCTTCAAGAAAAGCACTTTGAGATTTTGGACTACCTCTATTTAATTCATCTGCCAGAACAATATTTGTAAAAATTGGACCTTTCTGGAAATTCAATTTACCATCTAAAAAAATATTAAATCCAAGTATATCACTTGGTAAAAGATCTGAAGTAAACTGAACTCTTTTAAAATTTAGACCTAAACTTTGTGTAATAGCTTTAGCAAATGTTGTCTTGCCTGATCCTGGATAATCTTCTATCAATATACTTCCTTCAGAAACGATTGCTGCCAATGTCAATTTAATTTTCTCAGAATTGCCAACGACTATTTTAGAAGTATTACTTATTATTTTTTCAAACATAAATTTAAATGATTAATAAAAAATTATTGATCTAATATTACTTTCAAATATCAAATATATCAATGTTCCAAGAATAATATAAGGACCAAATGGAATTTGAGAAGAAAATTTTTTTGATTTATTTATCAAACTTGGCGCAACAGACAATAATGCAATTATTGATGATAGAAAAATCACAAAAGGTATTGAAAACCATCCAAACCAAAATCCAATAGCAGATAATAATTTAGCGTCTCCTAATCCCATGCCTTCTTTTTTTCTTATTTGTTTATAAAAAAAAATTATAGACCAGATAATTCCATATCCAAATATTCCGCCAATCAAGGAATTTATATAATTAGGAAACATAGGATGCAAACTTGGTAAAAAAGATTTTATAAAACCTAGAGACATCATGGAAAAAGTTAAAACGTTTGGAATAATATAATGTTTAAAATCGATAAAAAAAATTATTAAAAAACTTAAACTTAAAATTAATAAAAGTAGTGTTGTGATACTTAAACCATAAAGAATGTAAATAATTAAAAATAGTAAAACACTCATCGCCTCTACTAATAAGTATTGCGAAGAAATTTTTTTGTTACAATTTCTACACCTACCCCTCAAGAATAAAAAAGAAATAATTGGAATATTGTCCTTCCAGGTTATTAATTTATTACACTTTGGACAAAATGATCTTCCAGACACAACTCCTTTTTCTAAAGGTAAACGGTGAATGCAAACATTAGCAAAACTTCCCCAAAGTGCTCCTAGAACAAGTACAAATATGAAATCCACAGAATATGATTATAATTTAATGTTTGATGTAATATGAATTAATCCGTCAATTACATACTGCACCATTAAGACTGCATCCTGAAGATGGATGTATAAATTAGGTGTATTAATTATAATCTCCATTGTTGAAAAATTTACCAAAAATTGCTTAAAATACTAGTTAAATAAATGTTTCTATTTAAATCAAAAAAACCGATCGAACCTAAAAAAGAAGCTGAACAAGTTAACGTTGATTTAGAGCTTGTCACAAAAATGAATCAAGACTTTGCTTTATCTCTTGATTTAAATGACACTCTTATGAATGCATTGCGGGTAATTATTGCAAGACTGAATGCAGAAGCTGCAAACATTTTTTTAATAAATGAGCAAAAGAAAAAATTTGAATGTATTGCATCACTTCATCAAGATTATTTGGATGAATATGAATTAGATCTAAAAGACGGTGTTATGGGTAAAGCTGTTCAGCAAAGAAAGTGTATTCGTGTAGGAAACGTTAGAAAAGATGTAAGAGAAATCGCAGAATTTTATTTTGACTTAGATAATAAAACAAACTTTACAACATATTCAGTTTTGTGTTCGCCTTTGATTGCTGCAAATGAGTGTATTGGAGTTATTCATTGTTTAAATAAGAAAACTCAAGATAAACTATTTATAGAAGATGATAGAAAACTTTTAGAAACGCTTTCTGCTCCTGCTGCACTAGCAATTAGAAATGCAAAAATGGCAAAAGAAATGGTTGAAAAAAATAAAATTCAAAAAGAAGTAGAAATTGTAGGAGAGATTCAAAGATCTTTATTGTCTAAAAACAAAGAGAAAGACTTTCCTATTTCAGGTATCAATATTCCTGCCAAAGTTGTCTCTGGTGACTTTTATAATTTTTCAGATTTAGGAGATGGAAAATATGGATTTGGGGTTGCTGATGTATCGGGAAAAGGTATTAAGTCATCTTTGTTGATGTCAAAAGCATCCAGTCTTTATAGATGCTTAAGTAAAACTAATCTTTCAGCATCAGATTTATTATTTCAGCTAAATAATGAAATATGTGAAACTATTTCAAGAGGTATGTTTGTTACGATGCTAATTGGAATATACGACTCAAATAAAAAAGAGCTACTTCTCTCAAGTGCAGGTCATGAACCTCCGTTGATACTTTCTTCTGATGGTACTTTCAGTAATTTTTCAGAAGCAGGCCCACCATTAGGCATCATGCCTAAAACGAAATATCCTGAGCACACCATTCCTTTTGAAAAAAGCTCAATGTATATTTTTACAGATGGAATTACTGAGATAAAAAATCCAAGCGGAGAAATGTTAGGATCTGAAGGATTTGAAAATTATATAAAAAAATATCAATCAACTCCAATTAATGAAAGACTTAAAACTATGATAGATGATATTTTGGGAGCTGGCCACTTACAAAAAGATGATTTAACAATAGTTGCTATAGATGGAAAATAACTAATAGACTGATATCTGTTCCTGATTATAAATTTTACAACTCATAACAATACTCAACCCCAACATAATAGATAATAAAGATGATCCACCATAAGACATTATAGGTAATGGTGCACCAACAATTGGTAACATTCCTAAAACCATTGCTATGTTAACAAATACATATAAAAAAATTGCTGTAGCAAAACCAAAACAGTATAATTTTGCAAAGAAGCTCCTTGAGACTAGTCCAACATTTATTATTCTATAAATTAATAATATGTATAAAAATAAAAGTATAATTGAACCAAGAAATCCAAACTCTTCTGAAAAAAGTGTAAATATAAAATCGGTATGTTTTTCAGGTAAAAATTCTAGATAGCTTTGAGTTCCTTTTAAATATCCTTTTCCAAAAAAGCCACCAGATCCAATGGCTATTTTAGATTGAATTATTTGATATCCAGCTCCTAAAGGATCTCTATCAGGGTTAAAGAAAGTTAAAATTCTAGATTTTTGATAAGGTTTTAAAATGGATATAGCAAAAGGTAATGAGACCAGTAACAATAGTCCTGAGTAAACAAAGTATTTAATATTTAATCCTGCCAGCCAGATTATCGCAATACCACTTCCTGCAATTAAAATAGAGGTTCCTAAATCAGGTTGTTGTATTACAAGATAACAAGGAACTATTAAAAGTATAATTGGTTGAATTAAAAACTTGATGCTTTGAATATCTGAACTTTGAATTCTATGATAATATCTTGCAAAACATATTATCACTGCGATCTTCATTAATTCTGAAGGTTGTAAATTTAGAAAGTATAAGTTTATCCACCTAGTAGCTCCTGATGCTGAAATTCCAAAAAATAAAACTACGAGTAATAAAATTAGTCCTATTAAATAAAATAAATATGCATTTTTATACCAAGTTGACACCCTTACAAAAGATAAAACTAAAAATAAACTAAAAAATACAGATAATCTAATTATGTGATTTTTTGTATAAAAAGAAAATTTTCCTCCTTCGGTAGAATAAATTGCAAATACACTGATTGATCCGATAGCTAAAATTAATAAAATTAATAAATAATCTATTGATTTTAATTTGTCCAAAAAACTATAATTGCTTGCTGGTATTCTTTCTCTTAACATTATGCTAAACTAGTATTTCCATTATTAAATTGTTCTCGTAATTTGTGTCTATCTATAATTCTTTTAATTAATTTACTCGCAAGCGGAGCTGCAGCTTTACTCCCAGATCCCCCATGTTCAATAATAACACTTATTGCATATCGTGGATCCTTATAAGGTGCAAAAGCAACGTATAATGCATGATCTCTTTTTTTGTAATCAATTTGTTCGGTATCTAAATCTAATTCTCTATCAAGATCAGTGATTCTTCTGACCTGTGACGTTCCAGTTTTTCCTGCAAATTGATACTTGGGATCATCATAACGAGATTTATATGAAGTTCCATATTGTTCATTTGTAGAACCAAACATTGCATCTAAAACAAAATTAATATTAGACTTTTTGTGATACATTCTCTGATAATATTCAACATTTATATCATCTAAGTAATTTCTCTCATGCAAAGGGAAACTAGATTGATCTATTTTAATTTTATTTATTACGTCCTTATAATTTATAGAGTCATCTTTTATGATATGGGGTTTTATTTTATATCCTCCATTTGCAATTTGTGCCGTCATTAAACAAAGCTGAAGTGGCGTAGTCTGAATATAACCTTGTCCTATTCCATTAATTACTGTTTCTCCCAAATACCAACTTTGCTCCAATGTACGTCTTTTCCATTTAGTATCAGGAACCAATCCATTCTTTTCATCATTATAAAGATCTCCAAGTACATTGGTTCCAAGTCCATATCTTTTTGCAATTATAGATAATTTATCTACACCAAGTAATCTTGCCATTTCATAAAAGTATATATCGCAAGATTGTTTGATGGCATTTCTCAACTTCATGTACCCATGACCTTCTTTTTTCCAACAATGATATTTTACTCCGTATAGTTCATATGGATGCTTATGACCCTTGCATCTTATTGTTTTATTAGGATCTAGTATTCCATACTCAAGAGCTGCAAGGGCAACTAATGGCTTAAAAGTTGATCCAGGAGAATAAAGTCCTGCAATAGACTTATTTATCAAAGGTTTTAAAGGATTATTTCTGATTTCTTGCCAATCTTTTTGATTAATTCCATGCGTAAATTTGTTTGGATCGTATGTTGGTGATGATGCCATTGCAACAACTTCTCCAGTAAATATGTCCATTGCACATATTGAACCTGCTTTTCCTTTTAACAACTCTTGGGCATATTTTTGAATTTCTATATCTATTGTTAAGTTTACTTTATTACCCTGCCTTTCTTTGATGTAGTCTATTTGGCTTATTCTTTTTCCAGATGCATTAACTTCGTATCTTTTTATACCGTAGTTACCTATTAACATTTTTTCTTGTGAACTTTCTATTCCATATTTTCCTACTTTTAGACCTGGAACAAAATTTTCTTTTATCTCAGGTTTTTCAAGATCTTTTGGACTAGCATCACCAACATAACCAACTATATGTACCAAATCATTTGCGTAAGGATAAAATCTAGATGTTGATAGTACAGGTTTTGCACCTTCCAATTCGTGTAAATATAAGTTAATTTTTGAGAATTGTTCCCAAGTTAAATTATCTGAAACTACTAGTGTATCCCAAGGTTTTAATCTTTCTTTTTTTTTATATAATTTTTGAACTTGAAACTTATCTAATCCAATAATATTTTTGATTTTAAATATTGTTACATCAAAATCATTTATTTCATCTAATATTAAGTGTAATTGAAACACTCTATCGTTACTCGCTAAAACTTTATTAAAGTTATCTACAATTATCCCTCGCTGTGGAGGAGTTTTCCATTCACGGATCCTATTTTTATCAGATAAAATTTCATATTTTTCTCTATCAGAAATTTGTAAATTGTATAATCTTGAAGATATACCAGCAAAAAGTAATATTTTTGCTGCAGCTAATATAAACATCCTCCTTGTTATAACTCTACCTTTTTCTATGTTTCTTCCTCTATTCAGCATGTTCTTGTTTTAAACCTAGTAAATAAATTTGATTAAATATTTTTGCTACTGCTGGATAAATTAAAAATGAAAAAAAGGCTGTTGACATTAAAGTCCCATAACTAATATTTTTGTCAAAGAAAATTGCTAATACTGTAAAATGAATTGAGCTTACAATTAATATTGCAATAAAAAATAATATCCAATCGTAAATTAAATTAGGAACTAAAGTCCTTGTCCTAAAAAAAGAAGCAATAACACATAGTAAAAGATAATTTATTGATGAAACACCTATTGGTAAGTTTTGTACAACGTCGTTAATTACTCCTGCGAAAAAAATAAGCCCATAACCTAGCATCTCAGGTTTTCTCAACACCCAATAAAAAACAATTAAGTGAACAAAATTGAAAGATATATTTATTTTAAATACGTTAAACGAGAATGAGTAACCTGTTAGAGCAAAGAAAAATAATAAAATAATTGGAAAACTATTTAGTAAAAATTGATAAAATTTTATATCTCCTCTGGCCATTTACTTATTTACCTGCACATAATTAAGTTGATTTAAGTTACTAAAAAACTTTACATACTTTTTATTATCCTGAATTATTATTTTTCCAACAGGAATTGATGCAGGAATTGTACCATCTGAACCTGAGGTATATACAATTTCATTCTCTTTTATTTCATTATCTTTCGGTAGGTATTCTAGCTCTGCATATTCATCATTCCCATTTCCTGAGAGTATTGCATTGATGCCGCTTGGCTCAATAATAATTGGGATTTTGCTATTAAGATCATTAGCGAGTAATACTCTAGAGCTCAAAAAGTTAACATTTACAACCTTTCCAATGTAATATAATCGATCTTTAACAGCTGATCCTAATTTAACTCCATTTTTTTGACCTTTATTAATTATCAAAGACTTTAAATATGGACTTTGTTTATCCAATAAAATCTTTGTTAACATATACTCTTTAGAAAAAAGATCTCTTTCCTCTATTAATTTTTTTAGCAGAGCATTTTCTGATTTGTAAAAATCAACTTCTTTTCTGAGTGAATCAAGATCAAGGTTCTTATCTCTTAAAACTGAAAATTCTTCATACATACTCATATGATCTTGGAACAAATAATATTTGTCTTTAACATATTTAAAGGGACTTGATACTACATATGAGCCTCTAAATATTATATCTTTTGTGATTGACCTAAATTGATTAACGGGTCCAGTTTTAAAATACTCTAATGATAAAACTAGAATAGATATGATTAGAAGAGTAAATAATGAAAATTTTTGTCTGTTTCCTTTTTTTAGAAATGCTGAACGAATAGCAATAATAAAATCATCTCTACTCGTTTCTGTTGACATAATATTTAATACTCAGATAATACAGTAGAAAATATTTCTTGATCGTCTAACGCCTTTCCTGTTCCTATTGCAACACATGACAATGGATCATCAGCAATATTTACTGGTAATCCAGTTTCTTTAGAGAATCTTTTATCTATATTTTTTAAAAGTGATCCTCCTCCTGTCATTGTTAAACCCATATCAACTAAATCAGCTGATAATTCTGGGGGTGTATTTTCTAGTGCTTTTTTTATTCCAGATACAATTTCTTTAAGTATCGGGTTTAAAGCTTCTGAAGTATCTTGTTCTGAAATGTTTACCTCTTTAGGGGTTCCTGATCTTAAATCTCTACCTTTGACTGCATAAGTATTATTATTTGTTGGAATTGCTGTTCCAATATCTTTCTTAATTTTTTCTGCAGTGCTATCACCGATCATCAGATTATATTCTTCTCTCATATAATCTTTTAACGCATTATCCATGGCATCTCCTGCGACTCTTAAAGATTCTGAGTAAACTACACCTCCTAATGACATAACAGCAATTTCTGTTGTACCACCACCAATATCTACAACCATTGATCCAGTTGCCTCTTGAATAGGTAGACCCGCCCCAATTGCTGCTGCAATTGGTTCCTCAATTAATTGAACTCTTCTTGCTCCAGCTGCAAGTGCACTATCTTGAATAGCTTTTCTTTCAACTGGTGTTGATCCAGTTGGTACACAAATTAAAATTCTAGGGTTTGCCAAAGTTTTTTTATGAACTTTCTTTATAAAATGTTTAATCATTTCTTCTGTAACAATAAAGTCTGCAATAACACCATCTCTCAAAGGTCTAATTGCTTGAATATTACCTGGTGTTCTTCCTAACATTGTTTTAGCTTCATCACCTACTGCTAAAACTGATTTTTTTCCTTTATTATCAACAACTGCTACAACAGATGGTTCATTAAGAACTACACCTTTGCTTTTTAAAACTACTAAAGTATTAGCTGTTCCAAGATCAATAGCCATATCCTGGCTCCAAAACTTTCTTAAATTGGCAAACATTGACATTTAACTATATTCCTTTCACTTTTTGATGTTTAATATTTTGAGAAGGTGCTTTTTTCTCACGTTTTATAAGCATTTTATTCAATGCATTTAAATATGCATTTGCTGATGCTACTAAAGTATCTGTGTCAGCTGATTGACCTACTGTGGTCCTATCATTTTCTTCAATTTTTACACTAACAGTTGCTTGAGCATCCGTACCTTCTGTTACTGCATGTACTTGATAAAGAGATAATTTTACATCATGAGGAAATAATTTTTTTATACATTTAAATATTGCATCAACAGGTCCATCTCCTGTTTCTGTGGTATTTTTAATTTCGCCATATACATCCAATGTCATTTCAGCTTTTTGTGGTTCTCCTGTACCAGCAAATACTTTTAAAGATTTTAAATTAATCGCATTTATTTTATTATCTACAATTAAACTATCATCAACTAACGCTACTATATCTTCATCATATATATGTTTCTTTTTATCCGCTAAAACTTTAAATTTTCCAAAAGCAGCTTGAATAATATCGTCTGTAAGATCTGAATAACCTAAGTCTGATAATTTATCCTTAAAAGCATGTCTTCCTGAATGTTTTCCCATAACAAGCGAGGTTTTTTTAACACCTACGCTCTCTGGTGTCATAATTTCATAAGTTTCTCTATTTTTTAGCATTCCATCTTGATGAATTCCCGACTCATGTGCAAAAGCGTTTTTCCCAACTATTGCTTTATTAAATTGAACTGGAAAACCAGTAGCATTTGAAACTATTTTAGAGGCTTTGCTAATTAATTCTGTTTTAATACCTGTATTATATGGCATCAAATCATTTCTTGTTTTAATTGCCATAACTACTTCTTCTAATGCAGCATTTCCTGCTCTTTCACCTATTCCATTAATTGTACATTCTATTTGTCTTACACCTTCTGAGACTCCAGCTAATGCATTTGCTACTGCTAAGCCAAGATCATTGTGACAGTGTGCAGATAATATTGCTTTATCTATATTTGGAACTTTATTTTTTAAGTGTTTAATTGTTTTTGCAAATTCCTCAGGGATAGAATAGCCAACTGTATCTGGAATATTAATTGTTTTAGCCCCACATTTAATTGCAAGTTCAACAGTTTTACACATAAAATCCATATCTGTCCTTGTTCCATCCTCGCAGGACCATTCAACATCATCAGTAAAGTTTCTTGCATATGTTACACTTTCTTTTATTGCATCTAGAACCTGATCATTTGTCATTTCAAGTTTGTGTTTCATATGTAAAGGACTTGTAGAAATAAAAGTATGAATTCTAAATCTTGGAGCATGTTTCAACGACTCATGGCATGCATCAATATCTTTTTTTAGTGCTCTAGAAAGACCACATGGAATTGAGTTTTTCATTATTTTACTTATTTCAGAAACTGCTTCAAAATCTCCTGGTGATGCTATTGGAAAACCCGCTTCAACAATGTCTATTCCCATTTCATCAAAAACTCTAGATATCTGAATTTTCTCCTCGACACTCATAGATGCGCCTGGCGATTGCTCACCATCTCGCATGGTCGTATCAAATATGTATAATTTTTCTTTATCTGACATTGTATTTTTTAGCCCGAGCATAATACATGCTCTCGCTCAGATTGCAAAATAATTTGAGAAAATTAACCCAATTTTAACATCAAGTTATTTCTTATCACTATCGACAAGCTTCTTCTTAGCAATCCAAGGCATCATTTCTCTTAGAGTGGCACCAACTTTTTCGACTGGATGATCAGCTAGTTTTGCTCTTGTTGCTAGGAAATTTTTTTGACCATTTTTACATTCATCCATCCATTGTTTGGTAAATTTGCCAGACTGGATATCAGCTAAAACTTCTTTCATTCTCTTTTTTGTCTCTTCTTTATTTATGATCCTTGGACCCGACTCGTATTCTCCATATTCAGCAGTATTAGATATAGAATAATTCATATTAGCTATTCCACCTTCATAAATTAAATCTACAATAAGTTTAACTTCATGAACTGTTTCAAAATAAGCCATTTCTGGTTCGTATCCTGCTTCAACTAAAGTTTCATATCCATTTTTAATTAATTCAACAAGACCTCCACATAAAACTGTTTGTTCTCCAAATAAATCTGTCTCTACTTCATCTTTAAATGTTGTCTCAATTATACCAGATCTTCCTCCACCAATTGCTGAAGCATATGACATAGCCAGATCTCTAGCTTTGCCTGATCCATTTTGATGGACAGCAAATAAACATGGAACTCCACCACCTTTTTCATATTCACTTCTAACTAAGTGACCTGGTCCTTTTGGGGCCACCATAAATACATCTAAATCTTTTCTTGCTTTTATCAAATCATAATGAACATTTAATCCATGCGCAAAGGCGATAGATGTCCCTTCTTTTACACGTTGCTCAATATGATTTTTATAAATAGTTGCCTGTAATTCATCTGGAGTTAAAATCATCACAACATCAGCCCATTCAGCGGCATCCGAAAGGTTCATAACTTTTAAACCTTTAGACTCTGCTTTTTTAA
Organism: uncultured Pelagibacteraceae bacterium; assembly: GCA_902543575.1. Taxonomy (GTDB): domain Bacteria; phylum Pseudomonadota; class Alphaproteobacteria; order Pelagibacterales; family Pelagibacteraceae; genus Pelagibacter. The sequence goes on from CACBYV010000004.1 coordinate 86,556, forward strand.
TACTTGAAGACCCTTCTCGAAGAGCTACAACAACTTCTTTTACCCCGCTATCTTTTAGGTTTAAAGCGTGAGCGTGTCCTTGGCTACCATATCCAAAGATTGCAATTTTTTTATCTTTTATTAAATTTGCATCAGTATCTTTTTCATAAAACATTTTCATTTTTTTTCTCCTAATTAATTATTTAAATATATCTGCACCTCTTGTCATAGCTACGGCTCCTGTTCTTGAAACACTCACCAATCCAAATTTTTTTAAATCCTTTGACATTTTGTCTATTTCACGTCTTAAAGCTGTTATTTGAATAACATTTGATTTTTTTGTTTTGTCTAGTAATACAGGATTATATTTTTTACAAGCTTTCAATGCACTTTCTAATTTATTGTTTGGACCAACAATTTTAAATAACGCCATCTCCTTAAAGATGACTGCTTTATCTTCTCTTTTAAAATCTGCAACTTTATGAACAGGTACAAGTTTTCTTAATTGAAGTTTAATTTGATTAATAACTTGTGGTGTTCCTGTAGTTACAATTGTTATCCTTGATATTTTTAATTTTTCATCAACTTGGGCAACTGCTAAAGATTCAATATTATAACCCCTACCGGAGAATAGACCGACTACTCTAGCCAATACACCAGCTTCATTGTCTACCCAAACAACTATAATATGTGTATCAAATTTCTCTTTTTTATTAGAAAAACTATACGCTGATTTTGAGTTAGGCATTAAACTAAGGACTTACCTTTGCCGGTAATTTTCTTACTTTCTTGATCTTTGGGACCTAAAATCATCTGATTATGAGGCTTTCCTGATGGTATCATTGGAAAACAATTCTCTACTTTATCAACCATACAATCAAATATTACAGGTCTATCTGTATTCAACATTTCAATAATTTTATCGTCTAACTCTTCTGGTGTTTTTGCTCTTATACCAACACAGTTATATGCTTCAGCTAATTTAACAAAATCTGGTAAAGCAGCAGTATAACTTTCAGAATAGTTTTTATCATGTAAAAGTTCTTGCCATTGTCTGACCATACCCATGTATTGATTATTCAATATAAATATTTTAATTGGAAGGTTGTATTGTACAGCTGTAGACATTTCCTGTATTGTCATTAATACCGATGCCTCACCTGCAATATCTATAACTAATTTTTTTGGATGAGCGACTTGTACACCCACTGCTGCTGGTAAACCATATCCCATGGTACCTAAGCCACCAGATGTCATCCAACGATTTGGTTTGTTAAATTTATAATGTTGTGCAGCCCACATCTGATGCTGTCCTACTTCAGTTGTAATGTATGAGTCTTTGTCTTTAGTCAATTCATACAATCTTTCAATCGCATACTGAGGTTTTATAGTCTCTTCACTTCCAATATAATCTAAAGATCTAACCGACCTCCATTTTTGAATTTTTTCCCACCACTTAGAAGTTTTTTGTTTATTTGATTTTAAAAATTTTGATTTTTTTTGTTTTAAACTTTTTAAAGTAGATGAAAGAACAGTTTTTACATCTCCCACAATAGCTAAATCAACCTTAACATTTTTATTAATAGAAGATGGATCTATATCAATATGAACTTTTTTTGATTTGGGTGAAAATTCATCTATTTTTCCTGTTATCCTATCATCGAAACGTGCTCCAATGTTAATCATTAAATCACAATCGTGCATTGCATTATTTGCTTCATAAGTTCCATGCATACCCAACATTCCCAAAAATTGATTATCATCACCTGGGAAAGATCCTAATCCTTGCAAAGTTGATGTAATTGGAAAACCTGTTGCGTAAACAAGTTCCCTTAAAAGTTCACTAGCCTTTGGTCCAGAATTAATTACTCCTCCACCAGTATAAAAAATAGGTTTTGAAGATTTACTCATTAATTCAATTAATTCATCAATGCTGTTTTGATTAAAATGGTTGTGAGATTTACCGTTTAATTTATTTTCTTTTTTAGGTTTTGAATATTTTGTTTTTTGAAATTGAATATCTTTTGGTATATCGACCAAAACTGGCCCTGGTCTACCAGTAGTTGCTACCTCAAAAGCTTTATGTATTGTACTAGCTAAATCATTTATATCCTTGACTAACCAATTATGTTTAGTGCAAGGTCTGGTTATTCCAGTTGTATCACATTCTTGAAATGCATCTGTGCCAATTAAATGAGTTGGAACTTGTCCAGAGATACAAACTAGTGGAATAGAATCCATATAGGCATCTGTCAAAGCTGTAACTACATTTGTTGCGCCCGGTCCCGAGGTTACTAAAATAACACCTGGTTTACCAGATGATCTTGCATATCCTTCTGCAGCATGACCTGCGCCTTGTTCATGTCTTACTAAAACGTGTTTGATTGATTTAAAATTTTGTAGTTCGTCATAAATTGGAAGAACAGCACCGCCTGGATAACCAAAGATATGATCAACATTTTGATCCTCCATACACTTAAATACGATTTCAGCTCCAGAGTATAATTTTGACATTCAGACAATCTAGCTGAAGTTGTGCTTATAGGTCAAGCAATCTATGCTGATTTAGGAAATTTTTTTAAAAATGATTTAAGAGTATTAAATTTTATTTTTTGCCAATCAGACATTTGTCCTCTTGCCCAAGTGGACTGTCTCTTGGCATATTGCCTTGTTTTTATTGATATTTTTTCTTTCAATTCTGTAAGATCTATTCTTTTGTCTAAATATTCTTTAATCTCACTTAGACCAATAACTTTATTAGATGATAAATCTTTCTTAATTTGTAATTTATAAAACCTCTTAGCCTCTTTTATTGCCCCATCTCTCAACATATCATTTGTTCTTAATGAAATTCTCTCAAGTAACTTATCTCTGGGATAATCAATATGTAACTTTATGAAACTTTCTTGAGTAAAATCAGAATATGTTTCATTATACCAATCAAACAAAGATTTATTTGTAAACTTTTTTACTTCATAGGCTCTTATAGATCTTTGAGAATCGTTTTTGCTAATTTTTTTTTTGCAAAGTGGGTCTAGCTTAATAAGTTCAGAATAAAATTTAATTTGTCCTATTTTTGATTGTTTTTTTCTTATTTTATTTCGAAAGGTAGGTGGAATATCAGGGATTTTAACTATACCATCGATAAGTGCTTTAAAATATAAACCTGTTCCACCAACAAGAATTGGAATTTTATTGTTTTTCTTAATATTATTAATTTTTTTTTTGGCATCCTTAAGCCAATTTCCTGTAGAATAATTATCCTTTACACTTTTAAATCCATATAAGTGATGTTTTATATTCTTTAAATCATTTCGCTTTGGTCTTGCAGTAAGAATTTTTAATTCTTTAAAGATTTGCATACTATCTGCATTTATAACTTCACCATTTATTTTTTTTGCAAGCTGTATAGCAAATTTTGATTTTCCAGATGCTGTTGGTCCTGAAATAAGAATTATTTTGGACTTTAAGTCCATTAGTTTAGTTTAACACCAATATATCTTCTTTGATTATTGTTATTGTAAATTGCGATAAGTAAACTTTTATCATTACCTTTTAGGGCTAGTTTTACAATGTTATCGAGATCGCCAATGGTGTTGATTTTTTTCTTTTGTGCCTCAACAATAATGTTATTTACTTGAAGATAATTGACTGGGCTATCTTTATCGATTTCTGTAATAACTAATCCTGTTGTATTTTTAGGTAGATTTCTTTCTTTAATATCATCTTTATTTAGCAATCTCACTTTTATTTTTAAGCCATCAATTGTGTCTTCTTTTGGTTTTTCAGTTACTAATCCTTGAGATTTAAAGTCTTCAGATGTTTCCAATCTTCCAAGTATAATTTCCTTAGTTATTTCCCTTTTATTTCTCCAAACTTTTAATTTTACTTTTTTTCCAACTTCAGTTTCTGCAACTATTCTGGGAAGTTCACTCATTTCATTAATTTTTTTACCATCAAATTCTAAAATTATATCTCCAGCTTTAATCCCTCCCTTATCTGATGGACTATTTTCAGCTACACTTGCAACAAGTGCTCCTCTTGGTTCATCTAATTTTTCAACATCTGCAATATCTTTTGTGACTGTTTGAATTCTTACACCTAGCCATCCTCTTTTAGTTTCACCAAATTCGATTAATTGATTAATTACTTTTTGAGCACTATTAGAGGGAATTGCAAAACCAATTCCAATTGAACCTGATTGACCTAATATTGCAGTATTAATTCCAACTACATCTCCATCCATGTTAAACAAAGGACCTCCTGAATTACCTTGGTTTATAGATGCATCAGTTTGAATGTAGTCTTCATACCTTGAAAGACCAATACTTCTGTTTCTTGCTGAGATTATTCCAGCAGTAACCGTTCCACCTAAGCCAAATGGATTTCCAATTGCAATAACCCAATCACCAATTCTTGCAGTATCAGAGTCTCCAAATTTAACTGGGGTAAATTTCTGATCTGACTCTATTTGAAGAACTGCCAAATCCATACCAGGATCAGCTCCAATTACTTTTGCCTTTATATTTTTTTCACCATTAACTCTAACAAAAACATCCTCTGCACCCTGTATCACGTGATTATTTGTAATAACAATTCCTTTTTCATCTATTATAAAACCTGATCCAAGCGCACTTGTCTGTCTTTTTTGAGGAGTTCCATAATCTTTGAACATATCTTCAAAAGGAGATCCAGGAGGAAATTCAAATGGAAATGGATTAGACCTTGTTGTTACTGTTGTTGTAGTCGAGATATTTACTACTGACGGCATTAATTTTTCAGCTAGATCTGCAAAAGACGCAGGCATATTTGCTGCGCTGGAAGTATTTTGGATATTAATTGAAAATAATATTAGTAGTAAAATCTTTATGTATCTCATCTTTTTAAGTACCAAATAATAAAAAAACCAATCACTGCAAATATTAATCCACCAGTTCTTAACTGATTATCAGTAGCATCTTTTAATTTCATTATCATATTTTTCATTTTTGATGGAAATATGGCGTAAAGAATACCTTCAATAAAAAGGAATAGACCAAATGCTATGATCAATTCTCTCATGAGATTTACTCTACTTTTTGATCAATATTTCCGAAAAATTTAAAAAATTCACTGTCTGGTGAAAGTATCATTGAAGTCTCACCGCCGATTAAAGCTTTTTGGTATGCCTGCATAGCTCTATAAAATGCGAAAAATTCAGGATCTTGTCCAAAGGCGTCAGCGAAAATCTTGTTTTTCAAACCATCACCTTCACCCTTCATAATCTCAGATTTTTTTTGTGCATCTGCAAGTATAACGGTTACTTCTTTGTCAGCAGTTGAGGTAATTGTTACTGCCATCTCTGCACCTTTTGCTCTAAATTCTTTTGCCTCTCTTTCCCTTTCAGTTTGCATTCTTCTAAAAATTGCGTCACTGTTTGCTTGAGGAAGATCTGCTCTTTTAATTCTTACATCAACAATACTAATACCAAAATTTTCTGCTTCATTATTTACACCTTCTTGAATTAAAGACATTTGTTTTGTTCTATCTTCAGATAAAAGTGTTTGCAATTCTTGTTGACCAAGTACGTTTCTTATCCTTGAATTTATAATTGTTGCCAGTCTTGATCTTGCAACTCTTTCATTTCCAACAGATATATAAAATTTAAGAGGATCAATTATTTGAAACCTTGCAAATGCATCGACTATTAATCTTTTTTGATCTGATGCAATGACCTCTTCTGGTGGTGTATCTAGATTTAAAATTCTTTTATCTAAGAATACAACGTTTTGTATGAATGGAATTTTAAAATTAATTCCTGGTTTCGATATAATTCTTTTAGGATCACCAAATTGAAGAACAATAGCTTGATTAACCTCTTTTACTATAAAAACTGAAAAGTAAATTGTTGCAGCGATTAGTATTATTATTGGTAATAAAAATTTTCCAGCTTTCATTTTAATTAGTTCCTGTCTTTAATTCTTGTAATGGTAGATATGGTACTACGCCTTCACCTGAATTTTTGTCGATTATTATTTTATTAATATCAGCTAAAACTTCTTCCATTGTCTCAAGATACATTCTTTCTTGAGTTACTTTTTTAGCTTTTGCATACTCATTATAAATTGATAAAAATCTACTTGCTTCTCCTTCTGCCTTGGCAACAACTTCTTTTTTATAAGCTTCTGCTGCTTGAAGAATTTTTGCTGCTTCTCCTCGTGCTCTTGGGATTACATCGTTAGCATATGCTTCTGCTTCGTTTTTAGATCTTTCCATATCCGCTCTAGCTGCCTGTACATCTCTAAATGCATCAATAACTTGGTCTGGTGGATCAGCTTTTTGAGTTTGAACTTGTGTAATTTGAATTCCACTTGTGTATTCATCTAAAATTTCTTGAATTATTTCTTGAGTATCAGCTTCTATGAGAGATCTACCTTCAGTCAGAATTGGTTGAATATCAGATCGTGCAATCACCTCTCTCATCGCTGTTTCAGCAGCTGCTTTAACTGTTCCTTCTGGATCTTGAATTTTGAATAGAAAATTACCAGCATCTTTAATTACCCAAAATACTGAAAAATCTATGTTAACTATGTTTTCATCACCTGTTAACATTAAACTTTCTTCTGGAACATCTGCAACTCCGCCTGAAGAAAATCCGCTATCTCTTTCTGACCTAAATCCAATATCCATTCGATTAACTTTTGTGACCTTAGGGGTTAGTACATTTTCTATTGGAAAAGGAAGATGATAATTTAATCCAGGTTGGGTAGTTTTAACAAATTTTCCAAATCTTAATACAACTCCTTGTTCATCAGGTAAAACTCTATAAAGGCCACTTAAAGTCCAAACAATTAGAAGAATTATCAGACCAATTATTATTGGCTTAGCACCCCCTTTGCCACCACCTAAAAATCTATTTATTATTGATTGTAATTTACTTATAACTTCATCAATATTTGGGGGAGTAGGACCTTTTCTAAATCCACCATTTCCACTACCGCCTCCTCCTGGAGGTGATCCCCATGGGCTTTGATTTCTAAAATCGCTCATAATAAGACACTCTATATAGTGTCTTTATTAGTAAAAACAAGATAATGGTAAATTATGGGTGAAAAAAAAGTAGGTTTAAGTGACACAACAAAGGCAAAAACTGAGCCAAAAACCTTCAGACGGAACCCAATTATTGGAACAAAGTTTACAATTGCAATATCAAGTGCAAAAGGAGGAGTAGGAAAGTCGACATTTGCCTCGAATCTTGCTTTGGCATTAAAAAAAATGGGCTTAAATGTTGGTTTGCTTGATGCAGATATATATGGACCATCATTGCCAAAATTATTCTCAATTAATGAAAAGCCTGAAAGTGATGGGCAAAAATTAAAGCCTATTTCAAAATATGGAATACAATGTATGTCCATAGGATTTTTAACAGAGGAACAAACACCAATGATTTGGCGAGGTCCAATGGTTATTTCTGCGATAAAAACTTTTACACAAAAAGTTTTGTGGGAAAATTTAGATTTTTTAATTGTTGATATGCCACCAGGAACTGGTGATACGCAATTGACTTTTGCGCAAGAGATTAATGTGGATGGAGTAATTATTATATCTACACCACAAGAAATAGCCTTACAGGATGTAAAACGTGGAATAAGGATGTTCGATAAACTTAAAGTAAAAATATTAGGACTTATAGATAATATGAGTCATTTCGTTGGAGATGATGGAAAAAAATATGCAATATTCGGTGAAGGTGGCGTAAAAAAGACTGCTGAAGAATTTAAAAAAGATTTTATGGGAGAAATACCAATTGATCCTGAAGTTGGAAAGCAAGGCGATTTAGGTTCACCAATAGTAGAAAGCAAGCCAGACCATGAGGTATCAAAAATATATTTTAAGTTTGCCGAAAAAATTAAATCAATTTATCTTTAAGATCAAAAGCTTCCATAAGTTCGTTCCATTCTCTTTTCGATAAACCTGTGTCATCGATAGAAACATTTTCACCTTTTATAAGTTTTTGAATAATAATTTTTCCTTTTGCAGAAACTTCTGTTCCACCAACCCTATAATCCATAAAAGCTTCATAAGTTATTGGTACCCATTTTTTAACAGTATCAAGCATAGCATCAGCATAAGCTCTAATCTCGTACTGAGCATGATGATCTGCTCTGAGCCTCAAAAAATTCATCAGATTTAGTAAATCTGTTTTCCAATACCATTGAGTATAAGTATTTAATGTTAAGTTCATTCTAGCAAGCTCTCTTGCTAAACCTACGGCATTTTCATCTATAGTTGATCCATCATATCTTTCATTAAGCATAGTTTCATAATTATTATAAGTTTGTTCAGCATCTCCTTTTAATAAATTCAAAACTTTTTTTGCTTTTTCTCCATCTAAAATATCACCTCTACCTTGTCTATTACTCTGTGATTGAGCGGCAAGATGTTGCGGCTCTGGTAGATAAAATTCTTTATCTAAAATCGAGTATCTTGCAGAGTATTCATTTACATTTGCTGTTCTATGTCTAATCCATTGCCTTGCTATAAATATAGGTAGCTTTACATGATATTTTATTTCACACATTTCAAAAGGAGTACTGTGCCAATGTCTCATCAAATATTTAATTAAACCAGCATCTGTTGAAACTTTTTTTGTGCCTTTTCCATAAGAAACTCTAGCTGATTGGACTACTGAAGTATCATCTCCCATATAGTCAACAACTCTTATAAAACCGTGGTCTAATATTGGAATTGCATCGTATAGAATTTTTTCAAGTTCCGGGGCTGTTACTCTTTTTGTTGAATTTTGCTGAGATTGCTGGTCTTTTATTTCTTTTATTTGTTCGTCAGTTAACTTCATGAATAATTTATTGAATCTATTGAATTTGGTTTTATATTATTAATGTTGGTTTTCCAACTATGACGATAAACGAATTTCGTAATAACCATTACGGACGTGGGGGCAGTACCCACCACCTCCACCATTTTCAACTTATGGGGGTGAATTAGGATCGACGGATGACTAAAAGTTATTCTTTCGTTCGGTATTGTTCCGCCGTGAAGGGCAAATTTATAAATGCTAACGAAAGTTACGCACTTGCAGCTTAATTAACTTATTAATTAAGTTACGGGGTCCGGGGCACCTGGCAACAGAACGCCCCTAAAAAAATATTTGTTTTTGGTGCGGTCAGAGAGACTCGAACTCTCATGGGCTAGTCCCACACGGCCCTCAACCGTGCCTGTCTACCAGTTTCAGCATGACCGCATGTTATGCGGCAGATTAAATGAATGACAATTCTATTTCAAGTTGATAAGTTTTTTTTATGGAATTTACTAGTGAAATAAAAAAAGCAACAAGCTCAATTTATAACAAAGTATCAAAAAAAATTCCTGAGATAGAATGGGCAACACATGCGCCTTATATTTATAAAATTAATAAATTAAAGAAAGAGAAGAATGCTGTAATTCTCGCACACAATTATCAAACACCAGAAATTTATCACGGCATTTCAGATTTTTCAGCAGATTCTTTAGCTTTAGCAGTAGAGGCTGCAAAAACAAAAGCAGATATAATTGTAATGTGTGGAGTTCATTTTATGGCTGAAACTGCAAAATTAATGAGTCCAGAAAAAAAAGTTTTATTACCAGATATGAAGGCAGGTTGTTCACTCTCTTCGTCTATAACAGGCGATGATGTAAGAAATCTCAAAAAAAAATACCCTGGTGTTCCAGTAGTCTCGTATGTAAATACATCTGCTGATGTTAAAGCTGAAACTGACGTTTGCTGTACATCTGCAAATGCAGTAAAAATTGTAGAATCACTAGGAGTAAAAAAAGTAATATTTTTACCCGATGATTTTTTAGCTAAATATGTAGCATCGCAAACCGATATAGAAATAATTTCTTGGAAGGGAACTTGTGAAGTTCACGAACAATTCAATGATCAAGAAATTAATGATATTAGAAAAGCTAATCCAGGTATAAAAATAATAGCCCATCCAGAATGTCCACCTGATGTTATACAAGCGTCTGATTTTGCAGGTTCTACAAGTGGAATGATTAAATACGTAAGAGATAATCAACCAGAAAAAGTCATGATGGTTACTGAATGCTCAATGAGCGACAATGTACAAATTGATAATCCAAATGTTGAATTTATTAGACCATGTAATCTTTGTCCTCATATGAAAAGAATAACTTTGCCTAAAATATTAGATTGTTTAGAAAATGAAACTAACGAATTAATAATGGACAGTGAGACAATCGAAAAAGCAAGAAAATCTGTAGAGAGAATGGCAGAAATAGGCAGATAAAATCTGTGTCTAAAATTCAATTAAGTAAAAGTTTTATAAAATCATCATGTAAATTGGCTTTGAATGAGGACTTATATCCATCAGGCGATATTACTTCAGAACTAATTGAAAAAAACATTAAAAAAAAAGTTAAAATGATATGTAATCAAAATGGAATTTTAGGTGGGATAGATTTTGCTAAAGAGACCTTTAAATTAGTAGATAGAAAAATAAATTTTAAAAATAAAAAAAAAGATGGATCTCGAATAAGAAAAGGCGATGTAGTTGCGACTATTGATGGTAACCTAAAAAATATTCTAACTGGCGAAAGAGTAGCATTAAACTTTGTTTCCCATATTTCTGGAATAGCAACGAAAACAAATATGTTTGTAAAAAAAGTTAGAAAAAAAACTAAAATATGCTGCACAAGAAAAACGATCCCAAATCTTAGAGTAATCCAAAAATATGCTGTAAAATTAGGTGGTGGAACAAACCACAGATTTAACTTAAGTGATGAATACTTAATAAAAGACAACCATATAAGTTCTGAAAAAAATTTTGAAAATTTAATTCAAAGAGCCATAAAAAAGAAGGGAAGAAAAAAAATTACAGTAGAGGTTGATAATTTATCTCAGTTAAAGAAAATATTGGGCCTGAAATTTGATAGAATTTTGTTTGATAATATGAGTTCAAAAAATTTAAAAAAAGCAGTCAAAATGTCTAGGAAATTTTATGAAACTGAAGCATCAGGAGGAATTAACTTAAAGAATGTTAAAAATGTTTCCTTTACTGGTGTAGATAGAATTTCCGTAGGATCTTTGACTCATTCAATAAATGCATTAGACTTAAAATTGGAAATATAAAATTTAATTTAATTTTTTTAATTGAGCTTGAGCAGCAGCAAGTCTTGCAATAGGCACTCTATATGGTGAACAGGATACATAGTCTAAACCAGCGCGTGCACAAAAGTCGATACTTTTAGGGTCACCTCCGTGTTCACCGCATATACCAAGTTTAATTTTTTTGTTAATTTTTCTACCTTTTTTTGTTGCAATTTCTATCAAATCCCCAACTCCGTCGTCTATAGAAACAAATGGATCAACATCGAAAATTTTATTATCAATATAATCATTTAAAAACTTACCACTATCATCTCTGCTAATTCCAAAAGTTGTTTGTGTTAAATCATTAGTACCAAAACTAAAGAATTCTGCATGTTTAGATATATCATCTGCTTTGATTGCTGCTCTAGGGAGCTCAATCATTGTACCCACTAAAAAATTTAGTTTTGTTTTAGTTTTGTTTTCAACTTCTTTTGCAACTTTAATTACTAAATCTTTCATTATTTTTATTTCTGCTTCAGTCGATACCAAAGGTATCATGATCTCTGGAATAATAGATTTTATGTTTAGTTTTTTACATTCAACTAATGCATGAAAAATCGCAGTACACTGCATCTCGTATATCTCTGGAAATGATATACCCAATCTACAACCTCTATGACCGAGCATTGGATTTTGTTCGTGCAGTTCTGTTATTCTAACCTCTAATTCAGAACTTTTGATATTTAAAGCATTTGCTACATCGCTAATTTCTTTTTGATTTTTTGGTAAAAATTCATGAAGTGGTGGATCTAATAATCTAACTGTAACCGGGAGACCATTCATAATTTTAAAGATATCAATAAAATCTTTTTTTTGAAAAGGAAGTAGTTTCTTTAAAGCATTAGCCCTATCTTCTTTTGATTTTGATAAAATCATTTCTCTCACAGATAAAATTCGCTCTTCATCAAAAAACATATGTTCAGTTCTACAAAGACCTATTCCTTCAGCTCCAAATTCTCTAGCAGCTTTACTATCTAGAGGCGTTTCAGAATTAGTTCTAATTTTTAGTTTTCTAAATTTATCAGCCCAGCTCATAAGTTTAGAAAAATCTCTTGAAATTTCAGGTTTAACAGTTTTAACCTCTCCTTTTATAATTCTACCAGTTGATCCATCAATAGTAATTAAATCACCTTCTTTAATTTCATTATTTTTCGTTTTAAAAATTTTATTTTGGTAATCTATTTCTATTTCGCTTGAACCAGATACACAAGGTCTGCCCATTCCTCTTGCAACTACTGCAGCATGACTGGTCATTCCTCCTCTTGCAGTAAGAATTCCTTTAGCTGCATGCATTCCATTAATATCTTCAGGTGATGTTTCTACTCTTACTAGGATTGTATTTTGCATCATTCCATTTAATCTCTCAGCTTCATCAGAAGTAAATACTACTTTTCCACTAGCTGCTCCTGGCGAAGCTGGAAGGCCTTTGGCTATTACCTCTAAATATGCTGTTTCATCCAAAGTTGGATGAAGCAAAGTATCTAATGAATTTGGCTGTACTCTTAGCACTGCTTCTTTTTTTGTTATAAGTTTTTCCATTGCCATATCGACAGCAATTTTTACTGATGATTTTGCAGTTCTTTTTCCAGATCTTGTTTGCAACATCCATAACTTATTATTTTCAACTGTGAACTCTACATCCTGCATATCTTTATAATGCTTCTCTAGTTTGATAAGAATATTTTTTAGATTTTTGTAAACTCTAGGCATAGACTCCTCCATTGAAAGAAGTGTCTCTTTTGCATCTTTTCTAGCTTTCTTGGTTATATGTTGGGGGGTCCTTGTTCCCGCAACAACATCTTCTCCTTGAGCATTTATCAAATATTCACCATAGATTTCATTGATTCCATTTGAAGGATTACGTGTAAATACAACACCTGTCGCACAATCATCACCCATATTACCAAAAACCATGGACTGAACATTTACTGCAGTTCCCCACTCTGAAGGTATATGATTTAATTTTCTGTAAACCTTTGCTCTGTTACTCTCCCATGACAAAAAGACTGCACTAATTGCACCTAGTAATTGTTCATTAATATTTTGAGGAAAATTTTTTTTTGTTTTTTCTCTTACAATATTTTTAAAGTCTTTGATCAATCCATCCCAATCATCTTCATCCAAATCAGTGTCTAGCAAAACACCTTTTGTAAGTTTGTAATTTTCAATTAATTCTTCAAAATTGTAACTTTCAACACCCATAACAACATTTGCATACATTTGTATAAATCTTCTATAACTATCTTTTGCAAATCTCATATTTGATGTTTTATTTGCTAAAGCAATCACAGTTTTGTCATTTAGTCCAAGATTTAAAATAGTATCCATCATTCCTGGCATGGATACTCTCGCGCCAGATCTTACAGATAACAACAAAGGATTTTTCAAATCTCCAAATTTTTTACCAGAATCTTTTTCAATATTTTTTAATTCTTTATTTATTTCATTTATGATTTTAGGCTTTAATTTCTTTTTATTTTTATAAAATAAATCACAAACTTCAGTAGAAATCGTAAATCCAGGTGGGACAGGTAAACCCATCCTTCCCATTTCTGATAAATTTGCACCTTTGCCTCCTAAAATATTTTTTGGGTTTTTTATTTTTATTGTGTCTTTAGATTTAAAATTAAAAACTAATTTTGGCATTTATGCTTCTATTTTTGAAAAGTTAAAATAATTATCGAAGCTTTTACACAACATTTTTAAAAGTTCTAGTCTGTTTTTTTTAATTAATTCTTCTTGATCATTAACTATTACATTATCAAAAAACTCATTAACCTCTATTTTGGCACTAGAGAGTGTTTTAAGACTTTCATCATAATCCTCGTCTCTACCTATGCTTGAAAAATACTTTCTTATAGTATGTATTTTTTTATAAAGATTTTTTTCATAATCATTTTTAAAGAGACCAGGATCGGCAGAACCAACAATTTCTAGTTTTGATTTACTTTCGCTATTTAAAATATTTGCAGATCTTTTATAAATTGCAATAACATCAAGACCGAAATCTTTTTTAATATTTTTATTCAAATTTAATGATTTATTAAAAATTTTTAGTAAATCATCTATTCCATAAGAATTAGTGGAGCATTCAATAATATCCGACCTAATATTTTTTTCTTTTAAATAATTTTTTAATCTATCTAAAATAAAATCTCCCAATTCATAATTTATCAATTTTGAGTCAAAAGAGTAATTTTGCTCTTTGTATAAATTTATTGAATAATTTATTAGATCTCTTAATTTTATTTTTTTTTGATTTTCAATTATTAACCTTAATAAACTAATTGCCATTCTTCTTAAAGCATAAGGATCTTTTGAACTAGTTGGTTTGAGATTAATTCCAAAAAATCCAACTAAAGAGTCAATTTTGTCACTTAACGATAATGCTATGCTGTATGGTTTTTTTGGAACTTTACTATCAATTCCACTTGGTAAGTAATGCTCTGAAACAGCTAAACTTATTTCTTCGTCAAAACCTTGCTCTCTTGCGAAATATCCACCCATTACGCCTTGTAATTCGGGAAACTCTCCAACTAAATCCGACATCAAATCTACTTTGCAAATTGAGGAGGCAATTTCTATCTTTTCTTTACTTATTAAAAGTTCATCTGATATTCTTCCGCTAAGTTTTCTTACTCTTTGTATTTTATCAAAATAACTTCCCAACCCCTTAAAATAATTAATTTGCTTCAATCTAGACACCTGTTTAACTAAATTTTGAGACTTATTTCTATTCCAAAAAAATTCTGCATCTGCCAACCTTGCATCTACAACATTTTGATTTCCTAATTTAACTAATCCCTTTTTGTCATTGCAATCTGCTACAACTATAAAATTATTTGTTATTTTATTTTTGCTATCAAATGTAGGAAAATATTTTTGGTGATTCTGCATTGTTATAATAAGTATTTCTTGTGGAATTTCTAAAAATTTCTTATTAAACTCACAAACTAAAATTTTTGGTTTTTCAACAATATTTATTATTTCGTCCAACAGTTTTTCATTCACTTTTATATGAATTTTTTTTTGATTAGTTGCCTTGTTTATTTCTTTAATTATAAATTCTTTCCTTTTATCTTGATCAATTGTTACTCCTTTTTGTTTAAAAAATTTTATATAAGATTTAAAATCATCAAAATTTTTTACGTCATCTTCTAGATCTTTATCTGTAAAAGTTTTATTCGAACTATGTAAATGGTTTAATTTAAATTCAATTATTTTTTTATCAAATATAGCTAATATTGATTTTAACGGTCTTCCCCAATATAAATCATGATTGCCCCATTTCATTGATTTTTTCCATGAAATTTTTAAAAGTAAACTTGCAATACTTTCTTTTAATAAATCGTATGTTTTTATTTTTTGCGATGGTTTGTTGTAGAAGTAAAATATGCCTTTTTCAGTGCTTTTTTTGAAAACTTTTTCTTTACTTATTTTATTGGATTTTAAAAATCCTTCCAAAGCCTTTTCTGGAGCATTTATATTAGGACCTCTAATTTCCTCTGCTTTTTTTATTACATCTTTAGATATCTTATTTATATGAACAATGAGCCTATTTGGAGTTGAAAAAATATTAATCTTACCTTTAACTATAATTTCATTATCATCAAAAAATTTTTTAAAAATTTGTGTTAATTCATGTCTAGCATTGATTTGTAATCTGGAAGGTATTTCTTCACTAAATAATTCAAGGAAAAATTCAGACATTTTAATTTTGTGTTTCTACCCAAATTTTTCCAATTTCTCTTGTTAGATCTCTTATCCTTGCAATATATTCTGCTCTTTGAGCAACACTTATAACTCCTCTAGCATCTAAAATATTGAACACATGACTTGATTTTAAACATTGATCATATGCTGGAAGAGAAATTTTCTTTTCAATTAATGATTTTGCTTCTTCTTCGAGCATATCAAAAATTTTAAATAATTTATCTGTGTTTGCATACTCAAAATTATAGGCTGAAAATTCTTTTTCAGCTTGATGAAAAACATCTTTGTATAAAACTCCCTCATCATTCCAAATTAAATTAAAAACATTTTTTTTACCTTGAATAAACATACATAATCTCTCTAAACCATAAGTAATTTCAACAGATATTGGATTGCATTCCATACCTGCCATTTGTTGAAAATAAGTAAATTGAGTAACTTCCATACCATCGCACCATACTTCCCATCCAAGACCAGCAGCACCTAAGGTTGGACTTTCCCAATCATCCTCTACAAATCTGATATCGTGCTCTTCGTATTTAATGCCTACTGATGAAAGACTATTAAGATACATTTTTTTAATATCTTTTGGTGAAGGTTTTATTAAAACTTGAAATTGATAATAATGTTGCAAACGATTAGGATTTTCTCCATACCTTCCATCTGTTGGTCTTCTTGATGGTTGAACGTAAGCTGTTTTCCATGGTTTAGAACCTAATGATCTTAGAGTTGTTGCTGGGTGAAATGTTCCTGCACCAACTTCTAAATCATAAGGTTGTAAAATAATGCAACCTTTTTTTGACCAGTACTTTTGAAGATTTAAAATTGTATCCTGAAAAGAAATAAATGATTTTGGATTTTTTGTTTTTTTTTTAGAAACCATATTTTTGCCAAATAGATCTTTCTTCTAAAACACTTATCAATTTATCCGCATGGTCTTCTGAAGACGAAAGTTTTTTGGCAAGCCATCCTTTAGATTTTTCAAATTTTTTAATTTCAACATCTTCACCATATTTTTCTCTCAATATTTGTTCTGCATTCCCTATTCCATCTATCAAACCAAGTTTTAAAGATGTTTTGCCAGACCAAAATTCTCCAGAAAAAAGCTCAACATCAGTTTTGTTTAATTTTGTTGATCTACTTTCCTCTACAACATTAATAAATTCTTGGTGAAGTTCCAGTTGAATATTTTTTAATCTTTGAATGTCCTCTTCTTTCTCGTCTAAAAAGGGGTCCAGAGTACTTTTATTTTTTCCAGCTGTATAAACCCTTCTTTGAACCCCTATTTTTTGAATTAAATCTTTAAAACCAAAAGAAGAATAAATTACTCCTATTGATCCGATTATAGAACTTGCATTAGCATAAATCTCATCACCTGCACATGCAATTAGATAGCCTCCAGATGCAGCAACATCTTCAGCAAAAACTATTACTTTTTTTTTGTTTTTCTTAGACTGTTCTCTAATAAATTTATATATTAGATGTGATTGAACGGGTGAACCACCTGGTGAATTAATTGAAATTGCTACAGCCTCTGCTTTTTTTACTGAAAAAGCTTTTTTTATCATTTCTTCTTGAGAGGAATATTCTATTCCTTGTTTAAACTTTCCAACATTTCCTATGACACCGGTAAGTCTTAAATGACTAACAATTTTTTTTTTTTTAAAAAATGAAAACATACAAATGATTATAAAAATTTTACTTAATTATAAAGCTACTTATAGTTGAAGAATTAGGTGCGTCAATTGATAAGTATATTAATAAACTTAATGTAATATTTTGAATTTATGGGTTCAGTAGTTCAATTAAAAAAGCAAATAACTAATGCGTATACAGATTTAGTAAATTCTGTTGATGAAAAACTAAGTTTAGTTGAAGACAAAATTTCTTATAAATTAGATAGTAAAGTTGAGCTTGTTAAAGAAATGACAACTTACCACATGACTAGTGGAGGTAAAAGATTAAGAGCATTGCTTACTTTGGAGTGTGCTAAATTGTGTGGATATACAAAAGGTATTAGAGATGTGAACCTAGCTGCATGTGTTGAACTTATACACGCGGCAACTCTTATGCATGATGATGTAATTGACGGCGCAGATTTAAGAAGAGGCAAAAAAACTACAAATAAAATTTGGGGCAATCAGTCATCAATTCTTGTTGGGGACTATTTATTAAGTAGATGTTTTGAAATGATGGTTGAGGATGGAAGTATTGAAGTATTAAAACTTTTATCTTCTACATCATCAACTATTGCTCAAGGAGAAGTTTTGCAATTACAACATAAAGGTGACTCTGAAATGTTAGAAGATACATATTTGAATATAATTTCTTCTAAAACTGCAGCTTTATTTTCAGCATCTTCAAAAGTTGGGTCGATAATTACTGATAAAGACAATAAATTTAAAGATGCACTAGAATTCTATGGAAAGAACCTTGGATTAACATTCCAGATTGCAGATGACACACTTGACTATAACTCAGAATTAAAAATGTTTGGTAAAGAGATAGGGAAAGATTTCTTTGAGGGCAAGGTAACTCTCCCGATTATTTTATTAAATCAAAAATTATCTTCAGATGAAAAATTAGTTTTAAAAAAAATATTTGAACAAAATAACAGATCTAAAGAACAATTTGACTATGTGCTTACATTGGTAAAAAAATATAATATAATTAATGAGTGTTACAAAAAAGCGGAGCACTATATAGGTTTAGCATCAAATTCATTAAGTATATTTCAAGATTGTGAAGAAAAAACTATACTCAAAAATTTAACTTCATTTAGTATTAAAAGAAAATTTTAAGGTGATAAGAGAATTTTTTTCCAATCATTATTTTCTTTAATATATTTTAATCTTTCGTGAATTCTATTTTCACCATCTAACCAGAATTCAATTTCGTGGTGTTTTAACCTCCATCCTGACCAATGATCAGGTCTTGGAACATTATTTTCATCTTTATAGAGATCTTTAAATTTTTTTATAGATTGGTTTAGCTCTTCTCTATCTTTTAAAATTGAACTCTGATTTGATGCCCATGCACCAATTCTACTTCCGTAACTTCTGGATTTATAATAATTATCAGCTTCTTCATCAGAAACTTTTTCAGCAGTACCAACTATTCGAATTTGTCTGAGTAAACTTTTCCAATGAAAACACATCGAAATGTTTGGATTCTGCTTTATAGAATTTCCCTTATTACTATTAAAGTTAGTGTAAAAAACAAATCCATCCTCTCCATAATCTTTGAGCAATACCATTCTTACATTCGGATAACCTTTTTCGTTAATAGTGCCTAGAGCTAATGCATTTGGATCATTTATTTCTGTTTTCTTTGCCTCGTTGTACCATTCAGTGAATAATAGTATTGGATTATCGAGATCTAGAAAGCATTTATCTAACCCTAAAGAATTTTTTTCGTTCATAATTTAACCAAAATAATTTATATAATAATATAATGTCTTTTAATACATTTGGAAAATTTTTTCGATTTACTACATGGGGTGAATCTCATGGTCCAGCCATAGGATGTGTTGTTGATGGTTGTCCTCCGAATATTAAGCTTAATATCAGAGACATTCAGTTAGAATTAAACAAAAGAAAGCCTGGTCAGTCTAAATTCACAACCCAAAGAAAAGAGGATGATAAAGTAGAAATTTTATCAGGAACATTTGAGGGTAAAACAACTGGTACACCTATCTCAATGATTATCTTCAATAAAGATATGCGTTCTAGGGATTATAAAAATATTAAAGATAAATTTAGACCTGGTCATGCTGATTATACATATTTTAAAAAGTATGGAATTAGAGATTATAGAGGTGGAGGCAGACAGTCAGCGAGAGAGACTGCTTCAAGAGTGGCAGCAGGGGCAATAGCAAAACAAGTTTTGCAAAATATTATTGGGAAAAAGTACAGTGTAATTGGAGCAGTAACACAATTAGGAATACTAGGATGTGACACAGAAAAATGGAATGACAGTTTCATCGCAAAAAACCCTTTATTTTGTCCTGATAAAACAGTTTTGAAATTATGGGAAAAATATTTACTTAAGATAAGAAAAGCTGGCTCATCATGTGGGGCTATTATAGAAGTAAGAGCAAGAGGTGTTCCTGTAGGATTAGGAGCTCCAATTTATTCAAAATTAGATATGGATTTAGCATCAGCAATGATGAGTATTAACGCAGTAAAAGGGGTAAATATAGGATCAGGAATGAACTCTGCTCAACTTTCTGGTGAACAAAATTCTGATGAAATGTCCCAAACAGGAAAGAAAACAAAATTTAAATCGAATAATGCTGGGGGAATTCTTGGAGGTATTTCTAGTGGTCAAGAAATAATAGTTTCTTTTGCAGTAAAACCAACTTCATCAATTCTTTCTCAAAGAAAAACAATTAATAAATTTGGAAAAAATACTTCAATTTCAGTCACAGGGAGACATGATCCATGTGTAGGTATTAGAGCAGTGCCTATTGGCGAAGCAATGATGCATTGTGTAATTCTTGATCACTACTTAATGAATAAAGCTCAATGTGGCAATTAATTAGTTTTTTTAATTAAAACTTTAGAATTTAGAGTTTCTAAAACCTTCGCTTCAATAGATTTAGCATCTAGACCAGCTTCTTTATACATTTCTTCTGGTTTATCTTGGTCTAAAAATTTATCAGGCAAAATCATTGATCTAAATTTTATATTATTATCTAATAAATTCTTTTCATTTAAGAAATGATTTACATGAGCTCCAAAACCTCCTATAGAGCCTTCTTCCAACGTAATTAGCACTTCATGATTTGTTGCAACTTGCCACATAAGATTTTCATCCAGAGGTTTTGCAAATCTAGCATCTATAATTGTTGGATTAATTCCCATTTTTTTTAAACCTTCTACCGCCAATAGACATTCTTTTAATCTGTTACCAAAACTTACTAAGGCAACTTTCTTACCTTCTCTTATAACTCTACCTTTTCCAATATCTATTTTTTCATTGATATCAGGTAATTCTAAACCTGCTCCATTTCCTCTTGGATATCTAAATGCACATGGTTGATTATTAATATCTACTGACGTATTGACCATTCTTACCAATTCTGCTTCATCACTTGCTGCCATAACAATAAAATTAGGTAAAGTTGATAAATAAGTAATATCAAAAGCACCTGCATGAGTGGCTCCATCAGCGCCAACTAAACCAGCCCTATCAATTGCAAATCTTACTGGTAAACTTTGAATTGCAACGTCATGAACTACCTGATCATAAGCTCTTTGTAAAAATGTTGAATAAATTGCTGCATAAGGCTTATAACCCTCTGTTGCTAAACCTGCAGCAAAAGTAACAGCATGTTGTTCAGCAATTCCAACATCAAAAGTTCTGTCCGGGAAAACTTTACTAAATGCGTCCATTCCTGTCCCAGATGGCATAGCAGCAGTTATACCTACAATTTTACTATCTTTCTTTGCATGCTCTATTAGTGTATTTGCAAATACCTTTGTAAAAGCAGGAGTTTTAGTTGTTGATTTTTGTTGAACTCCAGTTTGAACATCAAATTTTGTAACTCCATGATACTTATCATCAGATTTTTCAGCAAAACTATATCCTTTCCCTTTTTGAGTTTTTATATGAATTAGTATTGGACCATTATGATTACTTTCTTTTGCATTTTTTAAAATTGGCAATAGTACATCTAAATCATGACCATCAATTGGACCAACATAATAAAAACCTAATGAATTAAATAATGTACCGCCTGTGACAGCCGATCTCAAAAAATCTTCTGCCTTTCCAGCCTTTTTGCTAAATCTTTTTGAAAATGATGAAATAATCATTTTAACAGTTTCTCTGAAACTAAAATAAATCTTACCTGAAAAAATTTTAGCAAGATAAGATTTCATTGCGCCAACTGGTTTTGCAATTGACATATCATTGTCATTCAAAATTACGATCATTTTTGTTTTTGAGTCTCCAGCATTATTCATAGCTTCATATGCCATTCCTGCGCTCATAGCACCGTCACCAATAACTGCTATAACCTGATCTGATTTATTTGATAATTTATTTGCTGTTGCAATACCAAGTCCAGCAGAAATAGAAGTGGAACTATGAGCTGCACCAAAAGGGTCAAATTCACTTTCCGATCGCTTTGTAAAACCAGATAATCCACTTCCTTGTCTTAAAGTTCGTATTTTATCTTTTCTTCCTGTTAAAATTTTATGAGGGTATGATTGATGACCAACATCCCATATCAATTTGTCCTTAGGTGTGTCAAAAACATGATGAAGTGCTACTGTTAATTCTACAACACCTAAGCCCGCACCTAGATGACCACCTGTTTTTGAAACAGCATCAATCATTTCGCTTCTTACTTCTTCTGATAGAACTTTTAATTCTTCATTATTGAGTTTTTTAATATCTGAAGGAAAATTAATATTATTTAAATATTTGTAATTTTGCATTTATTTATTTCTACTTAATATAAATTCAATTGTCTCTTTTAAATCACTAGCATTATTTCCATAGCTAACTAAATCATTAAATATTTCTTTTTTTAGTTTTGAAGCATATTTAATAGCATTTTTATATCCTAGTAAACTTATTAATGTTGCTTTTCCCCTTTTTGAATCTTTATTTGTTTTTTTTCCTGCAGTTCTTGATGTACTGCTATAATCAATTAAATCATCTGCAATTTGAAAAAGTAAACCAATTTTTTCACCAATAATTGAGAATTTTTTTATTTGATCTTTTTTATTTGTCAAAATAACTGGAGACAAACAGCTGAATGAAAATAATTTTCCAGTCTTTTTAATCTCCATATCTATAACTTTTTGTTTAGAAACTTTTTTTCTTTCATAATTTAAATCCAAAAATTGACCTCCAGCTATTCCTTGGTGACCTGATGATTGAGATATTAGATTTATTAGGGATATTTTTTTATTGTTATTTATATTGAACTTTGGATCAGATAAAATTTCAAAAGCTAATGTCAAAAGAGAGTTTCCAGCTAAAACAGCTGTTGATTCTCCAAATTTTTTATGTGTAGTTAGTTTACCTCTTCTAATATCATCATCATCCATACACGGTAAATCGTCATGTATTAGTGAATAAGCGTGTATACATTCAACAGCTGAACTTAAATATAAAAGATATTTTTTTTCTATATTAAAAATTTTTCCAACATCAAAAATAAGCTTAGATCTTATTTTTTTTCCTCCAGGAAATAAACCATACTTAATAGGTATAATTAGATCTGTTTTTTTTTGTTTTGCTAAGTAATTTTTTAAAAATTTGTTTACTTCATTAATAGTTTTAACTAATTTTTTTTTCATTTTTTTTTGATGTTAATTCTTCTATTTTTAGCTTGGTACTTTCAGATATATTTTTTGAGTCCTTTTGAAATTTTTTTTCTATTATATTGTTTAATTTTATTAAATATTGATAATCTTCAATGGATTCTTCCAAATTTTTTTTATTTTCTAATTTTTTAATTAAACGATCTGCTATATCTGTGAGTTCACTCAAAGATTTTAATTCAATATCATCTGGCAAAATTTTTTCATTCATATAATAGTTTGTAATATTATATGAAAATTAATGATTCAAATATTAAAAAAGCAGTAAAATATTTAAATAATAACGAATGTATTGGAATACCTACAGAAACTGTCTATGGATTAGCTGCTAATGCCTATTCTGATATAGGCATTAAAAAAATATTTAAATTAAAAGGAAGGCCTTCTGATAACCCCTTGATAGTTCATTATTATAATATTAAAGATTTGGAAAAAGATTGTGAGACAAATACTTTGTTTTATAAACTTTATAATTCATTATGCCCTGGACCAATTACCTTTATATTAAAACTAAAAAATGAAAGCAAAATTTCAAAAAACGTTACTAATAACAAAAAAACATTAGGTGTAAGATTTCCAAGTCACCGAACCGCTAGAATATTATTAAAATCTTTAAAATATCCTTTAGCAGCACCAAGTGCAAATATCTCTGAAGGGATAAGTCCGGTGACAAAAGATGATGTATATGATGAATTTGGAGAAAAAATTAAATTTATTCTAGAAGGTGGAAGATCAAAAGTTGGTGTTGAATCTACAATAATAAGTTTAGTAAAAAAACCCCAAATTTTAAGATTGGGCGGTTTAGATATTTCTATATTAAAAAAAAAATTAAAAATAAATTTAAAAACTAAATTGCATGGTAAAAACAATATAAATTCTCCAGGAAGAAGAAGAATTCACTATTCACCAGGTATACCCATTAGATTAAACGCAGTTAAAATAAAAAAAGATGAGGCATTTATTCTAATTAAGAAGAAAAGAGAGAATAACAAGAATTATTTTTACTTAAGTAAGACAAATAATCTAATGGAGAGTGTTAAAAATTTATATAAAACACTGAGAAAAATTAAGAAGCTAGGTTACAAAAAAATAGCTGTACAAAGAATACCAAACCGAAACTTTGGATTAGTAATTAACGATAGACTTCTTAGAGCATCAAAAAAATGAAAAATTTAGTAGAAGTTAAAAATATAAAAAAAAATTATGGAAAGAATGAGGCTGTCAAAGGGATAAGCTTTAACATAAAACAAGATGAAATTTTGGGGCTATTAGGTCCAAATGGTTCAGGCAAAACAACAACTATAGGGATGTTATTGGGGCTTTTAAAACCAACTAGTGGAGAAATTTTTATAAATGGTCAAAAATTGGAGGGAAATAGAATTGAAATCTTAGAACAAATTAATTTCATATCTCCATATATAGAATTACCAAAAAAACTTACAGTTAAACAAAACCTAACCGTTTATGGAAAATTATACAAAATAAATAATATTAATGAGAGAATTGAATTTTTGTCAGAAAAATTAAGATTAAAGGGATTGCTTAATAGTATTACAGGAGAATTATCTTCTGGACAAAAAAATAGAGTAAGTTTGGCAAAAGCACTAATCAATGAGCCTAAGGTATTGCTATTAGATGAACCAACTGCGTCTTTGGATCCAGAGGTAGGTGATTTTGTTAGGTCCTTTTTGGAAGATTACAAAAAAGAAAAAAAAATATCCATACTTCTTGCTTCTCATAATATGAATGAGGTCACTAGGCTTTGTAAATCAATTCTAATGATGAAGGACGGAATTATTATTGATGAAGGAAATCCTGAAGAATTAATAAGTAAACACGGCAGAAAAAACCTTGAGGAAGTTTTTTTAAAATTATCTAGGAGTAAAAATGAGCTTAACTAGAATGTATGGTCTTTTTTTAAGACATTTTTATTTAATAACTAGATCTTTCCCAAGAGTTTTAGATCTTGTTTATTGGCCAACTATTCAAATTACTTTGTGGGGATTTATTTCAAATTTTTTTGCTACACATACTACATATTATAATAATGCAGTAGGAGTTATATTAACATGCGCAATCCTTTATGATTTTCTTTTTAGAACAAGCATTGGATTTAATATGCTGTTTCTTGAAGAAATTTGGAGCAGGAACTTTACAAATTTATTTATTGCGCCAATGAAAATTGGTGAAATATTAACTGCACTTGTTGCTACTGCTTTAATAAGAGCTCTTATAGGTTTAATACCAGCTGTGCTTTTAACCTCTCCATTATTCGGTATTTCTATTTTAGATTTAGGGATATTTTTATTCTTTTTATTTTTGAGTCTATATTTATTTGGAATAACACTTGGCATCCTGGTATCGGCTGGTCTATTGAGATATGGGCCCTCTTTTGAAAATATAGCATGGTCTACAATGTTTTTATTAGCTCCATTTGGATGCATTTATTATCCAATTGAAATATTGCCAGAAGTGTTTCAGAAAATAGCTTACTTATTACCGTTGGTATATATTTTTGAGGAGGCAAGAAATATTTTGATCAATCAAACGGTAGATATTCAAAGCATCTATAATGCGTTCTTGTGGAATGGGGTTTACTTTGTATTATCGATTGTATTATTCTATTATTCGTTCAATGTCGCAAAAAATAAAGGGACGCTTATTAATATGGGTGAATAGTGGTGCGCCCGCAAGGAGTCGAACCCTGAACCTCCAGAGCCGAAATCTGGCGCTCTATCCAGTTGAGCTACGAACGCATGATTATTTAATATAATAATTTATGAAAAATATCATCAATTTTATTGTTAAAGAAGACGATAATAACAAGAGGGTAGACATGATATTAGCAAATCATGATAAAAGCTTGAGCAGAACTAGAGTAAAAAATTTAATACTAGATAGTAAATTAAAAATTAATGAAAGAATTGTCCAAGACCCTTCAATTAAAACTAAATTAAATGACAAAATTGAACTTGAAATTATCGAACCTAAGAAACAAAGCTTAAAACCTTATGATTTTAAATTAAATATAATTTATGAAGATGAAGACTTAATTGTAATTGACAAGCCTTCTGGAATTTCGATGCATCCTGGTGCTGGTAATTATGATAATACAATAGTTAACGCATTAATGAATTATGATAGTAAAAATTTATCTAACATAGGAGATGAGCTTAGACCTGGTATAGTTCACAGAATTGATAAAGATACATCAGGATTAATTGTAATTGCAAAAAATAATTCAACTCATGAAAAATTATCAATTCAATTTTCTGAACATACTATAACAAGAGTATATCAAACTTTAATATGGGGAAAATTAAGACCTCAAAAAGGAACAATTGAAACATTCATAACTAGAAGTTCAAAAAACAGACAAATGATGGAAGTGTCATCTAGCAAAGGTAAAAAAGCAATTACACATTACGAAACTTTAGAGCTTTTTGAGAATGACAATGTTCCAACTTTTAGTTTTATACAATGTAAATTAGAAACTGGAAGAACTCATCAAATAAGAGTTCATATGTCATACAAAGGTAATAATATTCTTGGAGATAAAAAATATAAAAAGAAATTTAAAAAATTTAAAAACATTGATGAAGATCTTAATAATAAAATTTTAAATCTAGATAGACAATTTTTGCATGCAAAACAGCTAGGTTTTGACCATCCTAGGAAAGAGGAAAGATTAGAATTTTCATCAAATATCCCAAAGGAGTTAAGTGATATCCTGAAAAAACTAAGAAAATTAAGTAAATAAAACGATTGTAAAAAAAAAATTCTCTATTACATAAATACTTCCTATGAGTAATAATACATACAATTTGCCTACTCTTTCAAATGAAGGTGGTTTATCTGCATATCTAGCTCAGATAAAAAAATTCCCTATGCTAGATGCAGAAGAAGAATACATGCTTGCTAAAAACTGGCAAACTACAGGAAATGTTAAATCAGCTGAAAAACTTGTTACAAGTCATCTAAGACTAGTTGCTAAAATAGCAATGGGTTACAAAGGTTATGGTTTGCCACTTAATGAAATGATTTCAGAAGGTAACGTAGGTTTAATGCAAGCAGTTAAAAAATTTGAACCAGAAAAAGGTTTTAGACTTGCAACTTATGCAATGTGGTGGATTAAAGCTTCTATTCAAGAATATATTCTAAGATCATGGAGCTTAGTAAAAATTGGAACTACAACAGCTCAGAAGAAGCTTTTTTTCAACTTAAAGAAGTTAAAAAATCAAATTGCACCTAGAACTGAGGGTGACTTACGTGATGAACACGTAAAAGATATAGCAAACAGATTAGATGTTAGTGAACAAGAAGTAGTATCTATGAATAGAAGGCTTTCTGGAAAAGAGCAATCTTTAAATGCACCAATTGGTGAAGACGGGGATGAATGGCAAGATTGGGTTGTGGACAATGATATGGATCAAGAACTGAAATTTGCCCAAAATGAAGAAATGGAGCAACGAAAAGACCTTCTTCAAGATTCTATTAAAATTTTAAATGAAAGAGAAAAAGAAATCCTTTACTCAAGAAGATTAACAGATGATCCGATAACTTTAGAAGATTTAAGTAAAAAATTCAAAATAAGCAGAGAGAGAATAAGACAAATTGAAAATAAAGCATTTGAAAAACTTCAAAAACATATGCTTAACTCTGCTAAATCAAAAAATCTATTACCTGCAAATTAACACTGCTATTTTTTAATAGTTAAACGGATCTACCAAAAGAATAGTATCTTTTCTTTCTGGGCTTGTTGAAATACTGGATATTTTTGTTTCAATGAACTCTTCAATAGCTTTTACATAAATTTTTGCATTATTAGGTAAATCATCAAATTTTTTAATACCTTGGGTTTTAGATTTCCAGCCTTTGAATGCTTTATATACTGGTTTGACATTTAATTGATCTTCAACGGCAGCGGGGAAATAATCTATTTTATTTCCATTTAATTCATAAGCAACACATAGATTTATTTCATCGAGTTCATCTAATACATCTAATTTAGTTAATGCTATTCCGTCAATGCCTGAGATTTTTATTGTTTGTCTTACTAAAACTCCATCAAACCATCCACATCTTCTTTTTCTACTAGTTACAGTACCAAATTCATGTCCCTTTTCACCTAAATGATTACCAATATTATTTATTAGTTCTGTTGGAAAAGGTCCTTCGCCTACCCTTGTTGTGTATGCTTTTGTAATTCCTAGTACATAGTTTATTGAGTTTGGACCACACCCAGATCCTGTTGCTGCTGAAGCTGCTACTGTATTAGATGAGGTTACATATGGATATGTTCCGTGATCAACATCAAGTAATATTCCCTGGGCTCCTTCAAACAATATTTTTTTATTTTCTGATTTAAATTGATCTATTTTTCTCCAAACAGGTGCTGAATATTTTAAAATATTTGAGGCTATATTTAACAAATCTTCGACCAATTTGTCTTTTTCAAATATTGGTTTACCCAATCCTTTTCTAATAGCATTATGATGTTCAAGTACTAATGATAATCGATTTTCAAGATTTTGTTTTGATGCAAGGTCCATTACCCTTATAGACCTTCTTCCTACTTTATCTTCATAGGCTGGACCAATTCCTCTTCTTGTTGTTCCAATTTTTGATTTACCAGCAGAGTCCTCTCTAATTTCATCCATCTCTCTATGAAATGGTAAAATTAGTGTAGCAGCCTCAGATAAAATCAAATTACTTTCATTAATTTCTACACCTTTAGATTTAGCTTCATTAATTTCATCTAGAAGTGCCCAAGGATCTACAACAACTCCATTTCCTATAATTGAAATTTTATTTTTTCTTACAATTCCAGATGGCAACAATCTTAATTTATAAGTAACACCATCTATAACCAAGGTGTGACCTGCGTTATGTCCTCCTTGGAATCTAACAACAACGTCTGCTTCACTGGATAACCAGTCAACTATTTTTCCTTTTCCTTCATCTCCCCACTGTGATCCAACTACGACTACATTATTCATCTAAATTTCTTTTCTATATTAAAACTATTTAAATGGTTAATTGGTCCATTTCCTTTTCCAAAGTTTGGTCTTGTCCTAATTGCATTGTTTACATATCTAATACTTAACTCACAAGATTTCTTTAGAGTTTTTCCACATCCATAATATGTTGCGATTGCACTTGATAACGTACATCCTGTTCCATGAGTATTTTTTGTTTTAATTTTTTTATTTGTAAATATTTTAGTTTCTTTTTTATTTACAAAAATATCTGTCAAGTTTTTAGAACTTAAATGACCACCTTTAATTAAAACATTTTTTGCACCTAAATCTAATAATATTTTAGCAGCATTTTTCATATCCAACATAGATTTTATTCTTATTTTAGTTAGTATTTCTGCTTCTGGAATGTTTGGTGTTATTAAATCAACTTTTTTTATTAGTTTTTTTTTCAAAACTAATATAGCTTCATTATCAATAAGCTTTGTTCCACTTTTGGCTACCATGACAGGATCTAATATTATTTTTTTTAATTTTGATTTTTTTATTGATTTTAATACTGAATTTATAACCTCAGTAGAATGCAACATTCCTATCTTTACTGAATCTGGCCTGATATCTTTTGAGGTAAATTCAATTTGATTAGAAATTTCTTTACTGCGCACTGGTATTATAGACATTACACCAGTAGTATTCTGAGCTGTAACTGCTGTTATTGCTGTCATAGCGAAAGAGCCAAGAGAAGTAACTGATTTAATATCTGCTTGGATGCCCGCTCCTCCAGAGGAGTCTGATCCTGCAATAATTAATATTTTAGATTTGATTTTCAATTTACTGAATAGATTTTTTAATTATATTAACACATAGTTTATTTAAATTTGAATCCTCTGACTCGCTCATAATTCTTATTTTTGCTTCAGTACCAGATTTTCTAACTAAAATTCTACCTCTGTTTTTAATTATTTTATTTGCTTCGTTAATTGCTTTTTTGCATTTTGGAGTATTAATAATTGATTTATCTTTAACTTCAACATTCTCTAACATTTGAGGGGTGGGTTTAAATTTGTTAAAAAGCTCACTTGCTTTTTTTGTTTTTCTTAAAGAGAAAAGGATTTCTAGTGCGACTAATAAACCATCACCAGTTGTCGCAAACTTTCCAAGAATTATATGACCAGACTGTTCACCCCCTAAATTAAATTTATTTTTTTTCATTTTTTCTTTTACATATCTATCTCCCACATCTGATCTTAAAAATTTAATTCCATTGTCTTTAAAAAAATTTTCTAAACCATAATTTGACATTAATGTA
Organism: uncultured Pelagibacteraceae bacterium; assembly: GCA_902543575.1. Classification (GTDB taxonomy): domain Bacteria; phylum Pseudomonadota; class Alphaproteobacteria; order Pelagibacterales; family Pelagibacteraceae; genus Pelagibacter. The sequence goes on from CACBYV010000004.1 coordinate 117,027, forward strand.
CCAATGACGCCACCTTTTAAAATTTTTTTTCTTTTCCATCTGTCACCTAACATTGCAAGAATTTTGTCTCCATCAATAATCTTTCCTTTTTCATCACAGACAATTATTCTGTCAGCATCTCCATCTAATGAAATACCTATATGAGCTTTATTTTTTTTTGTCATTTGACAAATTTTACTTGGGTAAGTAGATCCAGATTTAAGATTTATATTTAAACCATTGGGAGATGTACCAGTGTCATATACTTTAGCACCTAATGATTTAAATAAAGCTGGACCAGCTTTGTAGCCAGCTCCGTTTGCACAATCTAAAGCAATTTTGATACCTTTTAAACTAAATGAGGATGGGAAGTTTTGTTTTAATATTTTAATATAACTATCGTTAGCATCCTCTAATCTTTTAACTCTCCCTAATTCTATTGGTTTTGAAAGATTTTTAGTAATCTTTGAATCAATTAGCTTTTCAATTTTCTTCTCAATTCTATCAGATAATTTAAGTCCATCAGGTCCAAATAACTTTAATCCATTGTCGTGATATGGATTATGAGATGCAGTAATCATTATACCCATATTAGCTCTCATTTTTTTTGTTAGCATCGCTAAACCATTTGTTGGTAGAGGTCCCAAAGTATAAATATGCATTCCTGCTGATGCCAATCCAGATACTAAAGCTGGTTCAAGCGTATATCCTGATAATCTAGTGTCTTTTGCGATAATTGCTGTTTGTTTATTTTTTTTTAAATTTTTAAAGTAAGTTCCCGCTGCTAAGCCAAATTTGAAAAACATTTCTCCATTTATTTTAGATCCATTAACTTTTCCTCTAATTCCATCTGTTCCAAAATATTTTTTAACCATTTTTAGTTTTGTAATTCTTTAAATACTTTAAATGCTTGATTAATTTCTTTAATATCATGAACCCTTAGGATTTGAACTCCTTGAAGGTATGCTTGAATACATGAAGATACAGTTCCACCAATCCTTTCTTTAGTATCATTTTCTCTTGAAATATCCCTAATAAATCTTTTTCTAGATAATCCCAACATTACAGGAAGGCCTAATGAATGAAAAATAGAAATATTCTTTAAAAGAGTAATATTATGTTTCAAATTTTTTCCAAATCCAATACCTGGATCTAATATAATATTATTATGTTTAATACCTTCTTTTCTTAAATATTTTAATTTATTTTCAAAGAAATCATAAATATCAAGCAATACATTATTGTAAGATGGTTTTAATTGCATATTTTTTGGTGTTCCTTTCATGTGATGAATTACAAAAGGTTTTTTTGTTTTTTTTAAATAATTTATAGTCTCAGGATCATAACTTAGTCCAGAAACATCATTTATAAGATCTACTTTTATTTTAGAGGCATTCTTCATAACAAAACTTTTTCTAGTATCTAATGAAACAAAACTTTTTTTATTTTTTAAAATTTCTAAGATAAACTTTATTCTATCCCATTCTTTTCTAGGATTAATATCTTTTGCACCTGGTCTTGTAGACTCTCCACCAATGTCTATTATCTTTGCGCCATTTGATAATAAATTATTTACATGTTTTAACGCTAAATTTTTTTTATTATATTTACCACCATCTGAGAAACTATCTGGAGTTAAATTAACTATACCCATTAAAATAGGGATATTTGATAAATTTATTTGTTTAAAAATTTTCTTTTTTTTTATATTTTTTAAATCTCTATTAACTATTTTTTTTAATTTAGTTGAAAGTTTACTAATATCTTTAATATTG